>DASXFC010000054.1:0-5980 GCA_036489775.1 Acidimicrobiales bacterium
AGCGCGCCCTCGAGCGCCATGGGATAGCCCACGTTGCGCCCCAGGAAGAAGAAGTCGCGGGCGTCGGTCAACTTTGCCGCCACGTCGTCGACGTCGCCGAAGCGGTTCAACGCCACCTGAATGAGGCCGGGCAGCTCGTCCATGGCGGCCAACGTGTCGGAGATCTCGGCCGAGCTCAAAGTGCCGTGGATCTGGGCCAGGGTGAGGCCCAGGATCTCCAGGGCCACGATCTGGGCCAGGTGGCACTTGGTCGAGGCCACGCCGATCTCGGGGCCAGCCCGGGTATAGAGGACGCCGTCGGCCGCCCGCGCCATCGACGAGTCGACCACGTTGGAGACGACCAGCACCTTGGCGCCCAGGCGGGCCGCCTCGCGGACGGCCTCTGACGTATCGAGCGTTTCGCCCGACTGGGACACGCCCACGCAGAGGGTGCGCTCGTTGAGCACGGGGTCGCGGTAGCGGAACTCGCTGGCGATGTCGACCTCGGTCGGCAGCTTGACCCAGTGCTCGATGGCGTACTTGGCCACCAGCGCGGCGTGATAGCTGCTGCCGCAGGCCACGATGAAGACCTTGTCGATGGCGCGCAGCTCGTCGTCACTGATGCGCATCTCGTCGAGCACCAGCGCGCCATCGGGGCCGCGGCGATCGAGCAATGTGTTGGCCACCGCCTCGGGTTGCTCGTGGATCTCCTTGGACATGAAGTCCTCGTAGCCGCCCTTCTGCGCCGCCTCGACGTCCCAGGTCACCTCGATCGGCTTGGGTTCGACCGGTTGGCCGTCGAGCGTGGTGACCTCGAAGTGGCCCGGAGTCAGCACGGCGAGCTCGTCGTCGGCCAGCGCGAAGACCTCGCGGGTGCGGCCGATGAGGGCCGGGATGTCCGAGGCCAACAGGGCCACCCCGTCACCGAGTCCGATGATCATCGGCGTCTTGCGCTTGGCCACCACGATGGTGTCGGGCTCATCGCGGTGGATGACGGCGATGGAGAAGGCGCCGCGCACGGTGGCGATGGTGCGCCGGAGTGCGTCGACCAGGTTGTTGCCGGCGGCCAGATAGCGCTCCACCTGGTGGACCAGTACCTCGGTGTCGGTCTCAGAGGTGAAGATGTGCCCATCGGCCTCGAGTTCGGCCCGCAGCGCGGTGTGGTTCTCGATGATGCCGTTGTGGATCAGGGCCACATTCCCGGTGCAGTCAAGGTGGGGGTGGGCGTTGCGCACGGTCGGGTGGCCGTGGGTGGCCCAGCGGGTGTGGCCGATGGCCGCCCCGTGCCCCGTGGGGGCGGTGGCGGTCAGGGCCTCGAGGTCGGCCACCGAGTGGGTGCCCTCGGCCGCCCGGGCCCGCCAGAGCTCGCCATTGGCGATCAGGGCGACGCCGGCCGCGTCGTAGCCCCGATACTCGAGGCGGTGCAGGGCGTCGATGATCAGGGGCAGCGCATCGGGTTCGCCGGTGACGCCGATGATGCCGCACATGGGTCTTTAGGGTACCTGGGGACTCTTGGGTTCCCGGCCCGGGCCGGAGCGGCGTTTGGTGTCCCAGAGACCCTCATCATTCGTGCGCATCATCGTGATGTAGCACCTGGTGCTACACTGTCTCCGTGGCTCGAGACATCACCCAACGCCAGCTCAGGAACGACAGCGGGGAAATAATGCGGGGATTGGACCGGGGCGAAACATTCGTCGTGACCCGACATGGCGTGCCGGTCGGAGAGCTCACGCCGCTTCGCCGCCACCGATTCGTCAGTGCCGACGCCGTCATCGCCATATTCGGGGGCGCGCCGAGCGTGGACCTGGACCGGCTTCGCTCCGACCTCGACGCGGTGGCGTCCCAGGATCCCAGCCCCCGTGCCTGATTCGACACGGGCCCCACGGGGGGTGATCGACACCTCGGTGGTCATCGACCTCGAGAAGCTCGGGGCCGACCAGCTGCCGATCGAGTTGGCCGTCAGCGCCGTCACCATGGCGGAACTCGCCGCGGGACCTCACGCCACCGATGACGCCGACGAACGGGCACGCCGACAGGACCGATTGCAACGGGCCGAAGCGGTGTTCGATGCACTCCCCTTCGACGGAGAAGCTGCTCGCGCCTACGGGAGGATCTATGCAGCCGAAATGGCGAGCGGACGGAAGGCGCGTGGCCCTCGGGCCTTGGATCTCCTGATTGCCGCAACGGCCTGCGCCGCCAAGTTGCCGATCTACACGCGCAACCCGGAAGATTTCGAAAGTCTCGCTGGGCTGGTCGACGTGGTCGCGGTCTGAGGTCAGACCTAGCCCGAGCCGCCCCGCCCACCCCCCGCTCCTCGTTGCTCACAGGTGGCGCCCCGGCGCGAACCTCAGCCGGGAAGACCCCAAGTCGCACCCTTCTTGAAGTTTTCAATGTTTCTCTTCGAGACTCTCGCCCATTTTTCCTTGTCACGGGGTTCTGCTCCCATCTCGACAGCCAACCCGAGAACGTCCTCGATGAGAACTCTGCCCGTCGGATAGTGCCTTCTCACCGTTTCGGGGTAGACGTGAAGGTGGGGAAATGGGATGTCTGGCGTGATCTGAGATGCCAGTGGAAGTCGACGACAAGTTCCTTGTCTGAATTCAGTAGCGAATAGGCCCAGCCAATGGTGGACCTTCCAGGGCTTCTGCGCCTCGTCGTTGTTGATGATGCAGTAGCGCATGGCGACCTGTAAATGGACCCGACTCGCGCCGCGCAGACGGACAGGTTCCGCACCATTGAACTGCAGAACACCTTCTACCCCAGGGTCGTAGCTATCGACCTGGACGCGACCATCAGCAAAACAGGTGAGAGCCGTTTGTATGGGCTTTGCGAACGCCTTTACAGCCTCGTTTGGTGTCCTACCGGCCACTAGGGCGGAGCATGAGCACCTGGATTAGCTCCGGTGTCGTGCGGTCACGAAGCTCACCACTATCCCAAGCTCGGATGAGGTCCTCGCCAGTCATAGCCAGGAGGCGGCGAGCGGCGGCGTCAAATACCTGCCACGACTGATCGCTACTTATCTTCTGCACGGTTGCCGTCATGGACGCCACCAGCCCAACCCCTTCGCTCTACACACCATTGTGCGTTGTAGCGCGAGGGTGTACCTCGGACCTTCTTTTCCCTGGTGGGCGATTTGCCGTCTTACTGATGAGGCTGGCACGGGTAGGCCCAGTCGGCCTACAGAATCACTTGTTTGCAAGAGCTATAGCAATCGGCTCGCGGCTGGGATGGCCAGCTTCAAACTTGGCCCAGGGCGGCTTCGACCACCCCTGTGAGCAGAGCCGCCACCGCGTTGGCTTCGGCGGCCCGCCGGGCTTCGACCATGACCCGCACCAGGGGTTCGGTACCGCTGGCCCGCAGCAGCACCCGGCCCTCGTGACCCAGTTCGGCCTCGGCCTCGGCCACCGCGGCCCACACCTCGGCGCAGTCGGCCAGGCGCTCGGGTCGGGGGATGGGCACATTGACCAGTACCTGGGGCACCCGCTCGACCAGCCCGTCGGCTACGTCGGCCAGCGAACGGCCGGAGCGGCGCAACAGGTCAGCCAGCAGCAACCCGGTCAGCAGGCCGTCGCCCGTCGTCGAGGTAGCCCGGAAGATGATGTGACCCGACTGCTCGCCGCCCAGGGCCAGGCCGTCGGCATCGAGGGCAGCCAGTATCTGGCGGTCTCCCACGTCGGTCTCTCGCACCGCGATGCCGCGCTCCTCCATGGCCAGGCGAAAGCCGAGGTTGGTCATGACGGTGACCGCCACCGCGTTGCCGGCCAGCTTGCCCCGCTCGGCCAGGTCCAGCGCGAAGAGGGCGAGCAGGGTGTCGCCGTCGACCAGTACACCGGTGTGATCGGCCGCGATGACGCGGTCGGCATCACCATCGAGGGCCAGGCCCAAGTCGGCATCGAGGTCGACCACCGTGCGGGCCAACTCCTCGGGGTTGGTCGACCCGCACTTCTCGTTGATGTTGGCGCCGTCCGGCGCGTCGTGCAGCACGGTGACCTGCGCGCCGAGATCGCGCAGCACACCGGGGGCGAAGGCGCTGGCCGCCCCGTTGGCGCAGTCGACCACGATGCGCAGGCCCTCGAGGGTGCGTCCCTCGGACGCGGCGCGCAGGTGGTCGCGGTAGAGGTCGGCGCCGTCGGGGTCGCCGATTATGCGGCCGACGCCGTGACCGGTGGGCCGGCGCGGCGGGCGATCGGGATCAGAGAGCACCAGGGCCAGCTCGTGCTCGATCTCGGCTTCGCGCTCAACCAGCAGCTTGGTGCCGAGCAGGCTGAAGAGCTTGATCCCGTTGTCGGCGAAGGGGTTGTGCGAGGCCGACACCATGGCGCCGGGACGGCCCCGCACCTGGCACAGATGGGCCACGCCCGGGGTAGGGATGACGCCCAGGTCGATGACGTCGGCCCCCTCGGTGGCGAAGCCGGCGGAGAGGGCGGCCTGGAGCAAAGGGCCGGAGCGGCGCGTGTCGCGGCCGACCACGAAGGCCTGAGTGGGCAGGACCCGGGCGGCGGCGCGGCCCAGGGCCAGAGCCAGTTCGGCCGTCAACTCCTCGTTGGCAATTCCTCGAACTCCGTCGGTGCCGAAACGAGCCGGCGACACCGCAGCCTTACCGCTTGGAGTACTGCGGCGCCTTGCGGGCCTTCTTCAGGCCGTACTTCTTGGACTCCTTCTCCCGGGCGTCACGGGTGAGGAGGCCGGCACGCTTGAGCGCGCCGCGCAGTTCGGCGTCGAGCTCGCACAGGCTGCGGGCGATGCCGAGGCGCATGGCACCGGCCTGTCCCGAGATACCGCCGCCGTCGATCGTGGCGTCGATGTCGTAGGACTCCGCCGTGTTGGTGATGCGCAGCGGCTCGGTCAACAGCATGCGGTGCGTGGCCGAGGTGAAGTACTTCTCGATGGGCTGCTTGTTGACGGTGATGGCGCCCTGACCGGGACGAAAGCGCACGCGCGCCACCGCCTGCTTGCGGCGGCCGGTGGTCTGGCTCAATGGTGCGGGCATGGTCTGGGTCGTGTCCTTCCTGGTGCGATACGGCGCGGGCGCGTCGGGATCAGCCGGCGCGGCGGGCGTCGGGCAGCTCGAGCGCCTCGGGCCTCTGGGCTGCGTGCGGGTGGTCGGGGCCGGCGTAGACCTGCAGCTTGCTCAGTTGCTGGCGGCCGAGGGTGTTCTTCGGGAGCATGCCGCGGACGGAGCGGCGGACGAGCTCGGCCGGCTTCTCATCGAGCAAGGTGGCGTAACTCGTCGAGCGCAGGCCGCCTGGGTACCCGCTGTGGCGGTAGGCCATCTTGGCGTCGGCCTTGTTCGAGGTGAGGACGACCTTGTCGGCGTTGACCACGATCACGTGGTCGCCGGTGTCGACATGGGGGGCGAAGTAGGGACGGTGCTTGCCGCGCAGGATGGCCGTCACCGACGAGGCCAGGCGCCCGAGCACGAGACCGTCGGCGTCGACGACGTACCAGGTCCGCTGGATCTCGGTGACCTTCGGTGAAAATGTGCGCACAAGACCGATCTTTCGCTTCCGCGTGGGTGGCGAGCTCGCCGTCGCCGGCTGGCTCAGTGGTCCCGGGGGGTCCCCAGGGCCGACGTACCAGGATAGGGCCTCGGGAAAGGCCCAGCAAGCCGCCCTTTCCCGGGCTTTTGGGCTTGCCGCCGCGCCGGGCCGCCGGACTCCCTCGGCGGGCTCGCCATCCGCTCAGGCGTCGTAGGCGACCGAGACCAGGCAGAGCCCCTCAGGCGGCGCCGGGTCCGGCATGGCGTGGCGTGAGGCGGCGCGGAGGCGGCGCATCAGGCCCGCCGCGTTCTCCCGGCCCCGCCCCACCTCGACCAGGCTGCCTACGAGCGAGCGCACCATCTGGTGGCAGAAGGAGTTGGCCGAGATGTCGAAGCGGAGCAGCCGGCCCTCGGTCCCGGTGCCCTCGGCCGAGGCGCTCCCCACGCCCCGGCCGGCGGCGTCGCTCGCCTCGGGCTCTTCGTCGACCCGCCACTGCGCCTTGGTCACCCGGCGCTCGATGG
>DASXFC010000059.1:0-36123 GCA_036489775.1 Acidimicrobiales bacterium
GAGGGTCTCAACTCGAAGATCCAAACGATCAAGAAGATGGCCTACGGCTTCCGGAACAAGGAGCACTTCAAGACGGCCATCTTCTTCCACTGCGGGGGGTTACAGCTTTACCCAGCTACCCACGGGGAAGCCGGATGACCCGTAAATTTAGAACAGCGGCGTCGGGTTGTACACCTTGATGTGGGCGACCTTTCCGACCTTACCGCTCTGGATGACTCCGATACCCGCCGTCGACGAGCAGACTGACTTGAGTAGCGGGATAGCCATCCCGTTGCAAGTGAAGGTCAGGCCGCCCGAGAGCGGGATGACCACGTTCTTGGCCGTCTCGATCTGCGTCTTGATGCCGGCTGCTGTCACGGGCTGCGTCGAGCCCTTCATGATGGCTGCCAGTGCCAGGACCGCGGCAACGCCCCCCGCCTGGTTGGCGCTGACGTTGGGGTTCGTGGACACCTTCGGCGCGTACTTCTTGATGATTGACGCGTAGAGAGCCAGGTCGGACTTGTTTGCATTCGTCGTCGTCGCTGTGTACGAACCGGTCAGCGCCTTGTCGAGCGTGGCCGAGTCGAGGATGCTCGGGTCCAGGCACGTCGAGAGCACGTATCTGGGCAGCTTGAGATCCAGCGTGTTGTAAGCCTGCAGGAAGGAGCTACAGAACGTCACGTCGCCGACCATACCCACCGCGTCGGCTCCGCCGGAGACGGCCGACTGCAACTGCGGGCTCATGTCGGCCGTGCCCGTGTCGACCGGGATCACGGTGTAGGCGACGCCCGCCGCCTTGAAGACCAGGGCGCCGAGGAGCTGTGCGCCCTGAATGGCGGCAGGCACGTTGTCGACCAAGAGCGTGACGTGTTTGTAGCCATGCGCCTTGGCGCTCAACGCGTAGGCGCCCAAGTCGGCTGGGAAGCCACCCTCGAGGTCGAACGCGCCAGAGGTAGTGAGCTCAGCGGTCGACGCTCCGCTGAGCGTGATGTAGGGGATGCCGGCCGCGGTGATCGTTGGCACCTCGGTCTGCCCTTGTCCAGTGAAGGGAACCGTCACTGCCACTACGCCCTTTTGCACCATGTCATTGGCGCAAGTCTGGCCACCGGCCGGGGTGTTCTGGTTCTCGCAAACGTAGAGGTCGATCTTGTGGCCCTCCAAGCCGCCGACATACTGGTTCTCATAGGCGACTGCCGCCTTCGCGCCCTGTTCGACGAGGGCCCCGGTGGTACCGCCGGCACTGCCGGTGTCGGAGATCAAGCCAATTGTGACCGGCGTTCCCTTGGCTGGGTCCTTTCCGGACGAACTCGCCGCAGCGGACGTGATCCCAGCCAGGCTCAGAGTTACCGAGGCCGCGGTAAAGATGCAAGCGGCCAGGAATCCGCGACTCAGGGCCCTTCGCGGCCGCCTGCTCTCCCGCCTGGTCGAACCTGATGTGAGCACGCTTCCTCCTTGGGGATCAGGGGGCGGCGAGGCTGCTCGAAACCGGCGCCAGCGAGCCCCCCGGGACTGGACCAAAAAAGAGGATACCATTTAGCCGTTGCCAACGTCAACGTATCGCAACACTTCGCCCGGGTTTCTAACCATGGGCGTCCCGATTGTCCCGGGCGCTCCCAGAAGCGCTGCGCAAGGGTCGAAGATCTCGAGGTGGCTCACCACTCGGTGTGTCACGTGCGGAACAGGATACTCTTTGGAGGCGGCCGGGAGTCCGGATCGCCGGACCCCTGCGAATACAAGGAGTGACGTGACTGAGGCTTGGATCATTGACGGATGCCGCACCCCGCGCGGCATTGGAAAGGTCGGCAAGGGCGCCCTAGCCGGACTGCACCCGCAGGTGCTGGGTGCCACCGTGCTGCGCGCCCTGGCGAACCGCAACGGGCTCGACACCGGCGATGTCGACGACATCGTCTGGGGTACCTCCATGCAGGTCGGCACCCAGGGGGGCGACCTCGGTCGTATGGCCGCGCTCGATGCGGGCTACGCCACCACCGCCAGTGGCGTGACATTGGATCGCTTCTGCGGATCGGGCATTTCGGCCGTGAACTTTGCCGCGGCGTCGATCATGTCCGGCATGGAGGACGTCGTCGTGGCCGGCGGCACCGAGATGATGTCCTCCTACGCCGCCAACGTGTCCAAGTCGCGCTCGCCGTTTCTCGACAGCGGCAACGACCACTTGCGCGCCATCCACCCCCAGACGAACCAGGGCTTGGCAGCCGATGCCATTGCCACCCTGGAGAAGATCGACCGCCAAGCCGTCGACGAGCTAGCAGCAGAGTCACAGCGGCGGGCGGAGGTGGCAATCAAGGAGGGTCGCTTCGACAGATCCCTCGTTCCCGTGCATAACCTCGACGGATCGCTGGCTCTGGACCGCGAGGAGTTCCCGCGGCCAGGCACGACGGCGGACTCGCTGGCCTCGCTGCCCCCCTCCTTCGAGGCGCTGGCCGACATCCCTCTCGACGAGAACGGGACCACGTACCGCTCGCTCGTACTACAGAAGTTCCCCGACCTTGAGATCACTCACGTCCACCACGCCGGCAACTCGTCGGGCGTCGTCGATGGGGCGGCGGCCCTCCTGCTGGTGTCGCCCGAGTACGCCGCGGCCCACGGCATGAAGCCGCGGGCCAGGATCGTGGCCACCGCCAACGTGGGCGACGATCCGACGCTCATGCTGAATGCTCCGGTGCCCGCTGCCAAGAAGGTCCTGGCCAAGGCGGGGTTGTCACTGAGTGACATCGACCTTTTCGAGGTCAATGAAGCTTTCGCAGTAGTGCCCGAGAAGTTCATCCGGGATACCGGCATCGACCGCGAGAAGATCAATGTCAACGGTGGCGCCATCGCTCTCGGCCATCCCATCGGGGCCACCGGTTCGCTGCTAGTGGGAACGGCCCTGGACGAGCTCGAGCGCCGCGACGCCCAGTTCGCCCTGATCACCATGTGCGCCGGGGGAGGCATGGCGCCTGCGGTGATCATCGAGCGGGTGTAAGCACGCCCCGCCGGTGGTCGACCCCCAAATGGGCCGGAGCGGGTGGCGACAGTGACGACGCTGGCCGACACCCTTGACTCTGACGATTACGACGAGTTCGGGCTCCTTCACGAGAACGCGGCGGAGTGGGACATCCCGTTCGAGCCTCCGGTGGTGGGTCGTGGCCGCTTTGAGCTGCTTTCGGGCCAGGGATTGTCGTATTTGCGCTGGGGCGAGGGTCCGCCCGAGCTCGTCTTCTTGCACGGCGGTGCCCAGAACGCCCACACCTGGGACACGGTCCTCCTCGCCCTCGGTGTTTCTGCACTGGCCGTGGACCTGCCCGGTCACGGGCACTCCGACCGGCGCGTCGACCGCGACTATGGACCCTGGCACAACGCGGAAGCGGTCGCCTCGCTCATGGAGTCAGTGGCCCCTGCGGCGCGCGGTGTCGTCGGGATGTCGCTCGGTGGGGCGACCACGATCCGGCTCGCTGCCCGCCGTCCAGATCTGTGCCGGCGCGCTGTCTTCGTCGACGTCACCCCGCAGATCAACGACCCTGCGCGCCAGCTCACGACGGCCGAGCGGGGGACTGTATCCCTGATCGCCGGGCCGCCCGTCTATGCCAGCTTTGAGGAGATGGCCGATGCAGCGGTCGCCCTGAGCCCGTTCCGGGCGGCCTCAGGGGTGCGGCGGGGCGTGCGGCATAACGCGCGTCGCCTCGAGGACGGGCGCTGGATGTGGCGCTACGACCTCTTCGGGCCTTCGCCGGGGGACGAGACCGGTGAGCCGAGCAGTTGGGTCGATTTCACCTCGCTCTGGCAGGACGTGAGCGCCATCAACGCCCCCGCGCTGTTCGTACGGGGCGGCCTGTCGCCGTTCGTGCGGGATGAGGACATCGACGAGATGCAGCGCCGCCTCCCCTCACTGCGCGTCGTGATGGTCGATGAAGCTGGCCACGCTGTACAGAGCGACCGACCATTGGTGCTGGCGGACCTCGTCCGCAACTTTGCGTTGTGACAGCTACGGGCGGCCGCGCGGAGCGTGATGCCTTGCGGGCCACATGGCGGGCGGCCGGGGTGTACCCCAACCTCACCGTCGGCGAGGCGATCGCGGCCGGGTGCCGGTCACACGCGGCGGACCGGATCGTCTTCGCCCAGGTGGACGGGATCTCCTCCGCCCTGACCCTCGGTGAACTCCTCGAGCGGGCGTCCGGCTGCGCGGGCCGCCTGGCCGGTGCCGGGGTGAAACCGGGCGACACCGTCGTGGTGCAGGCGGCGGCCGATCTCTCCGGCACCGAGGTTCTTGCCGGAACCTGGTTGCTCGGTGCCGTCGCCGTCCCGATCGCTACGACCGCCACGCCCGACGAGGTGGTCCACTCGATACGGGAGACCGGCGCGTCCTGGGTCGTCGTGGCCCCCCACTGGCGAGGGCAGGACCTGGTTGCGCCCATCATCGGCACCATCGGAGAACTCGGCGTGCACGCTGTCCTGGTCCTCGGGGACGAGGCGCCCCACGGCGCGCTGGCGCTCGCCAGCTTGTCCGCCGTGTCGCTGCCACCGGTGACACGGGTCGAACCGTCGTCCGTCACGTGCGTGCTGTACACATCAGGGTCGACCGCCACGCCGAAGGGCGTGCAGCACAGTCACGAGACATTGCTGTGCGGGCTGGGTGTCGTGCCGGCGGACGCCACCAGCCGCTCGCTCGGAACCTTCCCGGCCGGGCATGTGGCCTCGTTACTCGGGCTGCTGCGCCCGCTCACCTCCGGGGGCACGACCGTGGTCATGGACCGGTGGAGCGCTCGGGCGGCGGCGCAACTCATTGAGGAGCACCGGATTACCTCGAGTGCGGGTACCCCCTTCTTTCTGTCGACCCTGCTCGACGAGGCCGAGCGGACGGGGCGTGATATCTCATCGCTCAACCGGTTCCTGTGCGGCGCGGCCGCCGTGCCCGTCGCACTCGTCGAACGCAGTGAGGCGGCGGGCATCGTGACCTGGCGGACCTACGGGTCGACAGAGCATCCGGCGATCTGCTCGGGCGGGCCAGCCGACCCGCCTGCCAAGCGACGCCTGACCGACGGCCGCCCGACACCGGGCAACGAGGTGCGCCTCCTAGACCCTTCCGGCACTGACGTGGTCGCGGGCGAGGAGGGAGAGATCCTGGCCCGAGGTCCCAAGCAATTCCTCGGCTACCAGGACGAAGCGGCCGATGCCGAGGCGTTCATTCACTCCACCTGGTTCCGCACCGGCGACCTGGGCTGCTTCGACGAGGAGGGCTACCTGATCGTGACCGATCGGGTGAAGGACATCATCATCCGGGGTGGCGAGAACATTTCGGCACGTGAGGTGGAGGAGGTGTTGGCTCGTCACCCCTCGGTCGCCGAGGTGGCGGTCTGTGCCGCGCCCGACGAGGTGTGGGGCGAGGCAGTGGGTGCCGTGATCGTTGTCCGACCCGGCGCGGCTGCGCCAACGTTCGTAGAGCTCGGAGTGCTGGCATCCTCGTCGGGACTGGCGGCGCACAAGCACCCGACCCGGATCGCCACCGTTGATGCCCTCCCACGCTCGGCCGCAGGAAAGGTCCGCAAGCGGGACCTGCGGCCGCTGCTCAGTTGAGCTATCGGTATTGAGTCTTCTTGTCGAGCGGCTTTGGCGGGGATATCGGGTAGTTGCCGATCTGTGTGTAGGACAGCCCATTGTGGAGCGCGGTGGAACGAGGCATCTCCATGGACTCCCAGATGGCCCGGATCGTCCCCTGGATTGCTTTGGGGTTGCGCTGCGCGATCGACCCGGCGATCTCTCGGGCCCGATCATGGAGATCCTGGCGGGGGACCACCTCGGTCACCAGACCTATTCGAAGCGCGGTCTCAGCCGTGATGCGCTCTTCGTTGCCCAAGAGGGCCCAACGCAGGACATCGCCCAGCGGTACGCCCCGCTGGAGCATTCCGATCGGCTCGAGCGCCGACACGATCCCCACGTTCGCGTGGGGATCGAAGAACAGCGCGTCATCAGAGCAAATGACGATGTCGGATTCGTTGATGAAGTACTGCCCTCCTCCGGCGCACAGGCCGTGGACGGCCGCGACGACCGGCTTCCACACCCGGTGCTGGGTCTTGGGCGCGAGGGTCAGCCCCGGATCGAAGCTGTTCCAGACATTGTCCTTCTCGAACCAGTGATCGCTGCTCTTGATGTCGACGCCGGTGCAGAAGGCCCGGTCCCCGTTCGCCCGGAGAACGGCGACGTGGATCTCGTCATCTTCGCGGATTGTTTCCCAGGCTGTCGTCATGTCAGCCGCCATGGCGTCATTGAAGGAATTGAGGGCCTCGGGCCGGTTCAGCGTGATGGTGGCCACGTGGTCGGCGACCTCGAATGTGATGGCTTCGAATCCCATGACTTCCTCCTCCTGGCCCTTTGGCCCAAAGGCCAAAATGGTACACTCTTTATGTTATTGGCAAGACATCCGAACGAAGGGGAAGCGAATTCGTGGAGATTCAAGGGAAGCGGGCCGTCGTCGTTGGTGGCGCATCGGGGATGGCACGGGCTTCAGCCGAGATGCTGCACCAGAAGGGTGCTTCCATTGCCATTCTGGACCTCCCTCAATCGGCCGGCGCTGAAGTAGCGAAGGGACTGAGCGGATCGTTCCACCCTGTCAACGTGATGGACGAGGATAATGTCGAGGGCGCCCTGGCCGAAGCGGTTGGTGAGCTGGGCGGCCTCGATATTGCGGTGAATACCGCAGGTGGCGGCACAGCCAAGCGGACCCTCGGCAAGGACGGTCCTCACCCGCTTGACGAATTTCGTCGGTGTATCGAGCTCAACCTGATCGGCACCTTCAACCTCAACCGGCTGCAGGCCTTTCATATGTCGTCGAACGAGCCCGAAGACGGTGAGCGCGGTGTCATCATCGATACAGCGTCCATCGCCGCCTTTGAGGGACAGATCGGACAGGTGGCCTACGCCGCGGCCAAAGCCGGCATCGCCGGCATGATGCTTACCATGGCCCGGGACCTGGGAAGTCTGGGCATCCGTGTGGTGGCCATCGCACCGAGTCTGTTCAGCACCGGTATCACCAAGGGCATCCCTGATGAGTTCGCGGAGGTGCTCACGAAGGACGCGGCATTTCCGAAGAGGATGGGCCGCCCGGAGGAGTACGGGCGACTCGCCGTGGCCATTGTCGAAACCCCCATGCTCAATGGGTCGTGCATCCGCCTCGATGCCGGCCAGCGCTTCGCCCCTAAGTAAGGCGTTGCCTCCGACACCTCGCAATCACATGGCTCATTGCCTCGACGTGGGCGTGTCGGGGCCCTCATGAGTGGAGGCTTCGCCCCCGATCTGCCCTCATTGCTGACCCTTGAGCAAATCGACACGAACATCTTTCGAGGTCGCAACGCTGACTACGGGCGGCGACTCACACTGTATGGAGGGCAGGTGGCCGCCCAGTCGCTGCTCGCTGCGGCAGCCACGGTCGAGCCGGATCGACACCCGCATTCATTTCACAGCTACTTCTTGCGGGCGGGAAGGTCGGATGTCCCGCTGATCCTCCAAGTAGACCGAGATCGTGATGGGCGATCATTCTCGGCCCGCCACGTCAGCGCCGTGCAGGACGGCGAGGTCATTTTCTCAATGGTCTGCTCTTTCCATCGGGAAGGTGATGGATCTGTGTTCGATGGCGCTCCTCTCCGCAAGGTGCCAGGACCTGACGCGGCGCCAGTGGGAGGCTGGAACACTTTGCTCGACGTACGCGAGGTGACGCCCACAGACTTCGCTCGGGGCGTGCTTTCTGACTGTCTGTGGGTCCGCTCTGCCGTAGCGCTTGGAGAGAGGCCGCTGCTGCAACGAGCGGGCCTCACGTACCTCTCTGACCTGGGCACGGGGTTCGGTCAGCAAGGCCGTGAGTTGCTTGGCCGAGGTGGTCCGAGCATCGACCATTCCATGTGGTTCCAAGAACCAGTCCGCTCTGACGATTGGGTGCTGGTTGATCTGCGGCCCGTGAAGGCTCGGGCCGGTCGGGGCACGTATCACGGTTCGATGCGAGATCAGGAGGGTCGGCTCGGCGCCACCCTCTATCAGGAACACCTCCTCACGCCGGGTTCCCCGGCCGACAATCTCGAGAGCGGTGGTTGACTATCCGATCCACGATGCGATGGTCTCGACGTCCTTCAGACCGTTGGGACCAATCGGCTGGACATTGAGGATGGTGGTACCGGCCTCCCGGTAGGCGGCGATGCGGTCCTTAACGAAGCCGGCATCCCCGACGAGCGATATGCCCTCCACCAACTCCTTGGGCACCAAATGGGCCGCCCTCTTTCGGTCACCACCGAGGTAGGCCTCTTGGATCTCGTGCGCTTCCTTCTCGAAGCCGTATCGCTGCAGCACCTCATTGTAGAAGTTGTGACCCGGTGCGCCCATTCCGCCGAAATACAGCGCCAGCATCGGGCGGGCTTGATCGCGCAGGTGCTTGACGTCGTCACCGATGGCGAGGGACCCTCCCGCGACGACATCGAGGACACCCAGTTCGGACGAGCGTTTCGACTTGCCCGCATCGAGCGACGGACCCCACACGTCTCGAGCCCTCTCCGGCCAGTAGTGCAACGGGAGCCAGCCTTCAGCCAGCTCAGCCGTCATTTCGACATTCTTGGGTCCGAGCGACGCGAGAAAGATCGGAATCTGGTCCCGCAATGGGTGATCCATAATCTTGAGGGCCTTGCCCAGGCCGGTTCCCTGTCCCTCGGCCAGTGGCACCTGGTAGTTGGTGCCCTGGTGGTCCAGGCGGTCACGGCGCCAGACAGAGCGGCAGATCTCGATGATCTCGCGAGTTCGGGCCAGCGGTGCGTCGTACGGTACGCCGTGAAACCCTTCAATGACCTGCGGGCCCGATGCGCCCAAGCCAAGGATGAACCGCCCCCCCGAGACCTTGTCCATTCCGACGGCGGTCATGGCCAGCAGGGTGGGTGTCCGCGTGTACAGGGGCAGAATGCTCGAACCGATCATCGCTCGTGTTGTGACGGCGGCCAGAAAGCCCATGGTGGAGACCGAGTCAGCGGTGTAGGCCTCTCCGGCCCACATGTATTCAATCCCAACGTCCTCCAGGCGCTTGGCGTAGGCCGCGAACTTCTCCGGGTCGTCTTGCATGCCGACATGGGCCCCTAGCTTCATCTCGGCTCCTCGCATCGGGGCGTTTGGCCCACTGAGAAATAGAGGGTACTCTTTCTTAATGTCCATTGCCATCACAGAAGACCATCGGGCCCTGGCCGCAACAGCGGCTGATTTTTTGGCCAAACACGAGGCGCGCACCGCTGCCCGGGCCGTCCTCGAAAGTGAGAGCGACAGCCTCCCTGCGTTCTGGGCCGAGCTGGCCGGGCTTGGCTGGCTTGGGCTGCACCTGCCCGAGACGTTCGGCGGCTCTGGGTACGGAATGTCTGAATTGGTCGTTGTGGTTGAAGAGCTGGGGAGGTCGATGGCGCCGGGGCCCTTCGTTCCCACCGTGATCGCCAGCGCTCTGGTGGCAGCATGCGCACCCGAGGAGACCAAGAAGCGTCATCTGCCCGGGTTGGCTGCGGGGACGACGTTCGGAGCGTTGGCACTCGACACGGAGATCGACGTGCGCGACGGACGGATCCATGGCCAGGCGTACGCCGTTCTCGGAGCTGAACTGGCCCATCTCCTGGTGCTCAGGGCGGGTGATGATGTCGTTCTGATCGACCGAGACGAGCCCGGGGTGGGCGTGGTCAGTCGTGCCAATCTGGATCCGACCCGGCGTAGCGCTCGCGTCACGCTCGAAGGGGTCGACGGAGAGGTGCTTCGTGGAGCTGGCCAAACCCTGCTGGATCTGGCCCGTCTGATCATCAGCGCAGAAGCGATCGGCATCGCCACAGAGTGCACCCAGCAGGCCAGCGAGTACGCCAAGGTGCGGACGCAGTTCGGTCGACCTATCGCCACCTATCAGGCGGTCAAACACCATTGCGCCAACATGCTCGTTGCGGCCGAGTTGGCGACCGCCGTGGTGTGGGACGCAGCTCGTGCCGCCGAGGAAGGTGGGGACCAGCTCTCCTACACGGCCGCCATGGCCGCCACCCTGGCGCTCCCGGCGGCCGACGAGGACGCCCAACTCAATATCCAGGTCCACGGTGGCATCGGGTTCACCTGGGAGCATGACGCGCACCTCTACCTGCGCAGGGCTACCGCACTGGGGGCTCTCGTCGATGCCGAACAAGCCGCGATTGAGGCCTGTGACTTCGTCCGACAAGGAGTGAGTCGCAAGCGCACCATCGACCTGCCACCCGAGGCCGAGCCCATGCGCGACGAGGTCCGGACCGTGGCCGACCGCCTCAAAAATCTCGAAGACTTGCCCCGTCGAGACCAACTGATCGACACCGGTTACGGGATGCCGCACTGGCCCCAACCATGGGGGCGTGGTGCGGGGGCTGTCGAGCAGCTTGTCATCGAGCAGGAATTTAAAGCAGCCGGCGTCACCAGGCCGGGTTATGGGATCACGGGCTGGGTCATTCTCACTCTGATCCAGCACGCCACGGAGGAACAGGTTTCCCGCTGGGTGCTCCCCGCCCTCCGTCAGGACGTGATCTGGTGTCAGCTGTTCAGCGAACCCGATGCCGGAAGCGACGCCGCCGGCGTGAAGAGCCGCGGCACTCGGGTTGATGGTGGGTGGCTGGTCAACGGTCAGAAAGTCTGGACGAGTGGCGCACACGTGAGCAGCTTCGGGTTTGCCACGGTTCGAACCGATCCCGATGCTCCAAAGCACGCCGGCATCACCACCATGGTCATCGACATGCATGCGCCCGGCGTTGAAGTCCGGCCGCTCAGGATGGTGACCGGCCACTCGGAGTTCAACGAGGTCTTCTTCAACGATGTGTTCGTGCCCGACGATGACGTGGTGGGTCCGATCAATGGGGGATGGACGGTGGCGCGGGCCACATTGGGCAACGAGAGCGTCAGCATCGGTGGGGGACAGGGCGGCGGTACGATGCCGCCCCAGGCTCTGATCGGTCCCTTCGACGCGCACCCCGAACGGTTGGCTGGAGGTGCCGGGCGCATCGGTCGATATGTCTCACAAGGTCAGGCCATCGAAGTCCTGAACCTGCGCACGGCGCTCCGAGCTGTCGTTGGCGGCGGGCCAGGACCTGAAGGGAACGTCACCAAGCTTGTGCTCTCCGAGATCGGCCATGAAGCAGCCGCCATTTTGGCCGCGGTCAACGGACCGGAGACTGCCTACGCCGACGAAGCAGCTGCTATCTCCGCCATGATGATCCTGATGCACCGCGGCTTGTCGATCGCAGGCGGCACTTCGGAGATCAAGCGAAACCAGATCGGCGAAAGGATCCTGGGGCTACCTCGGGACCCGCTCATCAACTGAGTGTTCGTCACCGTCCGGTCCACACGGGGTCCCGCCGCTCGATGAAGGCGGTAGCCCCCTCTTTGGCATCTTCACTGCCGAACACTTTGGGTTGCCACTCGGCTGACAAGGTGCGTGCCTTTGCGAGGTCGGTCGAGGCCGTACGGACGATCTCCCGGGTCACCTTGATGGCCAGAGGTCCGTTTCGGGCAATCCGCTCCGCCAGACCCACCGCAGTCTCGAGCACCTCTTCCGGAGGCACCACCTGATTGATCAGCCCCAGAGCCACTGCCCTGGAGGCGTCAATGGAATCGCCGGTCAGCGTCAACTCGAGCGCCACCTCCAAGGGAATGCGGGTGCTCACGAAGACCCCACCCCCAGCGGCGAAGAGACCCCGGTTCACCTCGGGCAATCCAAAGTTCGCCGTATCGGAAGCCACAACGACGTCACAGCCGAGCAGGAGCTCAAATCCTCCGGCCACCGCCGTCGCGTTGGCCGCGCCAACGACCGGCACCGCTACTTCCCCCCGGGTGAAACGTGCGAAGGCCGCCATGCCACGTGGGTCCAACCCGGCCGATCCCTGGCCCTCGGCGAACCCACGTAGGTCCATACCGGCACAGAACGCCCGATCGCCTGTGCCGGTGAGCACGACGGCTCGTACCTCAGCATCCTCCTCAGCTTCGAGAAGACTGAGTCCGAGCTGCGCGATCAACTCTGGGTTTAGTGCGTTGCGCGCTTGGGGTCGATTGAGCCGAAGGATCTGCACGGCCCCACGGCGTTCGGTGACCAAGACCGGTTCTGACGCCGCTTCAGCCATCAGGCCACCACCTTCTGCTCACGCAGCCGGGCAATGTCGTCGACGGAGTAGCCGAGTTGCCCCAAGATGTGATCGGTGTGCTGACCGACCAGGCACCCTGGCTCGGCCACCGTCGCGCTGCGCGACATCTCTATATAGGGCTTCAGCCGGACGTGCTCGCCGAAGGTGGGATGCTCAACCCCGACCAAGAGGTCTGACGCCACCGCGAAGGTTTCTGATTGAAGTACCGCCTCGGGTGGCTCGCGGTGGGCCACGACGCATCCGACATCGTTTGCCAGCAGGTGGTCCTCCCAATACTGCGCCGGCTTGTTCGAGAGCACCGAGCTCAGAGCCTCCGCCAGCGCGGCCGCGTTATCACGGCGCCCCGCCGCATCCTTGAACCGGAGATCGGCACCGAGATCCAGCTCGTTCTTCAGGGCAAGCGTGAGTGCGGTCCAGTCGCGCTCAGTTGGCGCAGCCAGGTACACCCATTCGTCGGCGGCGCGGTAGAGGCGGTAGAGCGGTCCGTACCCAAGGAGATCAGCGTCGGCTGCCGCCGTGGGTGGCCGATTGGCATACTCCACCATGTCGTCGGCCAATGAATGGGCGGTTGAGTTCAGCATGGTGGTCAACATGGTTTGGGCCTCACCCGAGCGGTCGCGAGCCACGACCCCGAGAGCCAGCGCAGAGGCCACGGTGAGGGCCGAGATTCCATCTGCTTGCGCGTACTCGGTCGTGCCTGCGCCGGCGAGCCGGATGGCATTCGACCTGATCTCTTCTAACGAAAGATCAGGTCGCTCGGGCACAGAGGCCCCGATGTTGCGCATGACGATGCCGCAGCCGGCGCCCATGGTGGGCGCGAAGGCTGGTCGATCCCCGCACGGCCCGTCGATTCCGTAGCCCGGAGCATTCAAGTAGATCAGGTTCGGATTGAGTGCCCGAAGGGTCGTGCTATCCACGCCTTGGCGCTCGGCGACCCCGGCGCGAAAGGACTGCAGGACGACATCGGCTCTCTTGGCGAGTGCGTGGACGATCTGGCGACCTTCTTCGGTCGAAAGATCGACGGCGATGCTCTCCTTGCCCTGCATAGTCTTGGCTCCGCCTACCTCAGGAAAGGGGAGCAGATTGCGCATGGGCTCGCCTTCGAGAGGCTCAACCTTGATGACACGTGCCCCTAGCTCGCGTAGCACGGTGCCCCCGAACGGCGCGGCGAAGAACGTACCCAATTCGAGAAGTGTGATGTCACCCAAGGCACTCCCTTCGTGTTCCGATGGCTCAGGTGACACCTTCTGGGACCACGGTGTGGCCCGCAGGTCGGGGCCATCGCCGTTCAGGCTCGGGGCTCCTCGCAGGAGCACGGCTGGTGTGGCTGAAAGCTGGACGATCGGCCCGGGCTGCCTCACGACACCGTGGCCGCTGTCAACGATTTCTACCACTGCTCCCATATGTTGCATCTGGGGATGGTCCAGGAGCTCGCTGCCCCGACGCATGGTTTCCGCCCACACGTCGTGGTCGTTTTCGAAGAGGGACTGCCATTCGTCGAGAGATTTGGATTGCACAGCCTGGAAGAGGCGGTCCCAAAACTCGCCCGTCTTGGGAGTGTCGGCGGCCCAGACCGCCCCCTTCCACTCATCGTCGTTGAGCATCCAGTCCAGCTCCATGACCTTGAGCATCTCCATGTACAGGTGCAGCTGGACCTGGGAGAACTGCAGCCAACGACCATCCTTCGTCAAGCCAATAAGGAGCATGAAGATCATCGGTGACAGCGGCAGACCACTCGCGCCAATTGGTGACGACGGACTGAAGGCGTCGGGGAACTGTGAGGTGATGATGTGCAGGTACCAGTTCCAGGTTCCGAGAGCGGCCAGTCCTTTCACCAAGCTGGCATCCACCCGCTGACCTAGTCCGCTCGCCTCTCGTTCGTGCACCGCGGCTAGGAGCCCAGTCAACAATTGCTGACTGGCGCCATAGCTGCAGTACGGCATCGAGACGTGGGCCGGACCCTCTCTGGTCACCATGTTGTGGGAGGCCCAGAGCGCACCGAGTCTCGCCATGACGAGAGCCTCGTACCCCTTCGTCTGGGCGTAAGGTCCGCAACGACCGAAGGCGGTGACGGACCCGTAGATCAGGCCTGGGTTGCTGGCCGACGCGGTCGCATAGCCCAGGCCCAACCGCTCCATGACGCCAGGCCGAAAGGTCTCGATCAGGATGTCGGCGCCACGTATCAGCGTCAGCGCAGTGGCCGCATCGTCGGCGTTGTGCAGATTGAGCTCGATACTCTTCTTGCCCCGGCCCATGAATGGATAACCTGGAGACCGTCGGAGGGGGCTTCCGCCGGGTGGCTCGACATGGACCACCTCTGCCCCGAAGTCAGCCAATGTCTGGCTCGCTTGCGCTCCGGCCGGGGTGCTCGAGAAGTCGACCACCCGCAGCCCAGACAACGGAAGTTTGGTTGGATCGTTGATCGGATCAGTCATTCGTGTACCCCCGCAGCCGCTGACACTTTGCAGGGATGAGTATACTCAATCCAGTCACAGCCAGAGGAGAGCGCAGCCGTGCCAGGTGATACCGAAGGGCCCGCCGACGACGCCCCGAGCGTCATCCTGAGTGAGGTCAAGGAACGCATCGGGACCATCACCCTTAACCGACCCGACCGACGGAACGCGCTCAACGGCGAGCTCATGGCCGCCCTCGATGCAGCCACTCGCACCATGGCTGCCGATGACGAAGTGAAGATCGTGGTCCTGACCGGAGCGGCCCCTCTGGGTGGGAGTGGTGGGTTCTGCTCAGGTGGCGATGTCAAGGGCGGGGGGAGGGGCTCGCCGGGAAGCGAGAAGGGAGTTCCGCCCGATGCACTTTCGGGTGATCTTTCTCGTCACGACTTTCATGCGGCCATGTTGTTGCACCTCATGCCCAAGCCGACGATTGCCATGGTCGGCGGTCCAGCAGTGGGCGCCGGTTGCAGCCTGGCGGCTGCCTGCGACTTTCGGTTTGCCTCAACTGACGCCGTGTTTGCCACCAATTTCACTCCCAATGGCCTCTCTGGTGACTACGGCGGATCGTTTCTGTGGACCCGAATTGTCGGTACGGCGAGAGCCCGTCAGCTGTACTTCCTCAACGAGAAGATCCGGGCGGACAGGGCGCTCGAGTTGGGGATGGTTCACGCTGTCTTGTCCCCGTCGGAACTGCGTGATTACACCTACGAGGTCGCGAACAGATTGGCGCAGACGCCGGCCGTGCTGCTGGCCCTGGTCAAAGAGAATCTGAACGCGGCTGAGGACGAAATGGAACGGCGCCGCTGGCTCTTTGCCCACGAGACGGAAAGCCAAATCACAGCGGCCAAGAACATGATGGAACGCGTGCAAGCGAAGGCTGCGGCAGCGGAAGAGCCCTGACCCTCAGCGTTGCGTGCCGACCAGAAGGTCCCGGTACGGCACTTCCCGGTCGGAGGGCTCGCGTGGCAGGCCAAGTGCCCGTTCGCCCAACACGTTGAGCTGGATCTCGTCCGTACCGCCGCCGATCCGGGTACCCGGACTACCCAGGTTCACCATTTGCAGGTCACCGTGGAGCGGCGACTCGGCCCCACTAAGTAAGCCGTGCGCACCAACGATTTGATAGGAGAGGTCACGTGAGTCTTGACAGATGCGCGAGGTAGACAGCTTGGCCATGGACCCGTCGGCCCCGGTGAGACGACCACCCGATGCCGCGATGCGGCGCATAAGCCAGCCATTGACGCGTATCTGCGAAACGTAGCGGGCCAACACTTGGCGCACGATGGCGTCCTGTGCAACGCCATAGTCTTGCGCCAGGTTGATCATCACATTGGCCGGCACGGCCCCTGATCTGATCTGACTCCGACGGGTGCGGGTGAGGCCCCGCAGCCGTGCCAGCACGTCGCCAACGGTGCGTTCGAGATCGCCACGACTTCCAGATTGGGCGTAGGCGAGCCCAACCGCTCCGCCGCCAGCAACGGAGTTTCGCTCGTGACGGAGCGTGGTCTGGGCTACAGCCCAACCTCCATTGAGTTGGCCGAGGATGCGGTCCGATGGCACACGGGCATCGGTCAGGAACACCTCGCAAAATGAGGTGGAGCCGTTCATCTGACGAAGCGGGCGCACCTCGATACCCGACTGGTGCATGTCGATCGCGAAATAGCTGATCCCGCGGTGCTTCGGTTGGTTGGCATCAGTACGCGCCATCAGCATTCCGAAGTCGGCCGAGTCGGCTGAGGAGTTCCAGACTTTCTGTCCGTTGACCACCCATTCATCGCCGTCGCGCACGGCACTTGTCCCGACGCTGGCTAAGTCCGAACCTGAACCGGGCTCGCTGAACAGTTGGCACCACGAGGCCTCGCCATAGGCGATATCGCGCACAAATGTCGCGATCTGGTCGGGATCGCCATGTTCCAAGATGGTGGGAGTCGCCAATCGGGAGGCCACGCCGCCGAAGGGAGGCCCGATGACGTGGTTCTCGGCTAACACCTTCAAGACGATTGCAGCCTCCCTCGCTGAGGCTCCCGACCCACCAAGGCCCGTCGGCAGTGACGGAAAGGCGTAACCGGCGTTGGCGAGGCGGTGCCACCATTCGCGGACGGTGACGCCGAGGTCCCAGTTGGCGTCCACCCATGTCTTGACCTCGACCGCGAGGGCGCCCAGGTCGCTCACTCCCTACCCTGCTCCTTGCGCTCTTTGAACAGTTCATGGTGCCGTTCGAGCATGCTCATGGCTTGAGCCTGCAGGTCGGCCGGAGGTTCAGGAAGCCGGACCGGTCCATGCTGGCGACTCGGCAGGGCAATGGATGCCTTCCCTGGGCACGTCACCACGCCGCGCTGGTTGGTTCCTCGCATTTCAATGTCGATGAGGCTCTGTCCATTCTCGACGCGCTTGTCGACCACTTCTCCGGTCAGGATGTGGCTGTCACCGACGTAGTTGAACTTGCGGATCTCACTGCTCTGAGAAACGAGCCAACCATCGTCTCCCATCCAGTCGGTCATGTAGTGCGAAAGCCAGCAGTCGCGCATCACCCCGTAGTCGTAGGCCATGGGGTTCCCGATGGCCTGGGCCCAGGCAGAATCCCAATGCACGCGTTGAGCCACGTCGGGCACTCCGTATTCATTCTTCACGTAGAACGGAGCGATGCGCTGGCGGTTGTCGTAGGCGAGCCGGTTGGCGCAGGGTGCGTAGGGGACGAAGCCGTAACCGCCAGCGTGGAAGACGATCATGTCGGTCGTGGTCAGAGGGCCTTTGGCCATGGGGGTCAGGACTTCGCCAACACTGATGTCATCCCACCAGCGAGTCTTGCCTCCTTGGACTTCTTCCGCGCCGTAGACAGCGTCGAGTTCGGCAATGTCGTCATCTGAGTAACGGGCCGGCTCAATGGCCGCGTACTTCCCCTTCTCACGAGCTGTCTTACGTTCGGTATGAATGGCCAATGTGCGCGAGATGGCGACGATCTCGGCCCGCTGGTTCATCTTGACCGACGTGTAGGTCACGAGCACAGATCGCTCAGCGAATTCGGACTTCTTCTCGACCACCGACTCGGTACCGCCGAAGCTGTAGAGCTGATCACCCTCCATAAGCGGTCGGTACCACTTCCAGGTGCTGCCTGACACGAAAACGTGAATGCCCCGAAACGAGGGCCGCTTCACGCGTACAGCGGGCGGATCGGCGTACAGCGGACGATTTAGCCCGATCGGGATCATGGGGGGAGCGATCTGGCCGCCCCACCGGGTGGAGGTTCCATAATCTTCCGAGGTGTACAGCGGATTGTCGTCGCCATAGCCACGGGCGAAGTTCCGCATGGCATCGTGGGTGGCCGTGGTGAGGAACTCTCGCGCCGGTGACGGCGACCACACTCTGACGAGCGCCTTGGCCCGCTCGATGTCCTCTTCTTTGAACTGGAAGTCGGTGGCCTTCTCGAACTCAGAAGATGTGGTCGCCATTGCTCCCCCTGTCGGCACGTTCAGGGCTCGTGCCCACTGGAAAGAGTATACTGATAGCCTTCCCAGCAGGGCTACTCGATTGCGTGAACTCAGCCCTCCGGAGGGGCTGGCACGCTCGGGAAGAGTTCTCGAAAGGCGCCCAGTCGGATCCGTTGACTCACGGATGGGTCGACGCCGTCGAACAATTCGTGCAGGGTTTTTTGCGTGTGACCGAAGGTCCCTTCGAAGTGGGGGTAGTCGCTGCCCCACATGACGTTCTGCCAGCCCATGGCTGAATTGGCGGCCACAGCCGAGATGTCGTGCTGGAAGGATGCGTAGACCTGCTCGAATAAGTACCGGCTCGGTAGCTTGGACAGGACTGGGCGCACGGCGGCCCCGTGCTGGCGGTAACCCTCATCCATGCGGTCGGCGATGAAGGGGCCCCATGTGGCGCCACCTTCTGAGACGAGCACTCGCAGCTCGGGGTGACGATCAAGTGCTCCGCAGGCGATGAGCTGTGTCACCGCACGTTGCCCCCCATACGTGGTTTCCACGTAGTTGAGGACGGCACCACCCCGACCGCGGTAGTAGACCCCGGTGCGCTCTGTCGGGTCGTGGGGTTCGGTCCCGATGTGGAATCCGATGACCATGCCTGTCTCGGCGAAGGCAGCCCACAACGGGTCCCACTCCTCGTCATTCCACTCTGGGCGGCCAATCGGTGGGCGCGTGGGCAGGAATCCGCACAGAAAGCCGCTGTTGTGGGCCCGCTTGAGCTCGGCCACCGCGTCATCGACATCGAGCAATGGGATTGAAGCCACGCACACGAAGCGGGGGGAGTGCTGCTGAAATTCGAGGGCCCAGTCGTTGAGCGCCCGTGCTCCCTCTTTGACCACCTTCGGTGTGCGGATATTGAAGGTCCAGATTCCGAGCGAGGGATACATCACCTCGCCCCAGACGCCCTCATTGTCC
Source organism: Acidimicrobiales bacterium (assembly GCA_036489775.1). Lineage (GTDB taxonomy): Bacteria > Actinomycetota > Acidimicrobiia > Acidimicrobiales > RAAP-2 > Bog-473. The sequence continues at coordinate 18,970 of DASXFC010000059.1, forward strand.
AGGTCCTTGATCCGGGCGTCGGGGTCATTGCCACCGAGAACGCGGGTGATGAAATCCTCTTCCTTCGAATCGGTCGGCCGGGCATTGATGCCCAGCGATCCCTTGGGCTTCGATGAGCTCTTGGGCAGGTCGCGCCTGAACTCCTGCCCATCGATGTAAATGGTCTCGAAGTCGCCACTTGGGTCCTTGACGCTGCGCGGCATCCTCTCCTTGATGTCATCGGGCAAGGAATCAAAGAGGTCGAGCGGTTCCATGAGGTGGGAATCGCCCGAGTTGGCCCAGATCTTCTCCTGCGTCATGCCGGTCATGGTTCCTCCAATACGCCGGCGTGACGGGGCCAGCTCAATATGCAAATGATGTTCTCATACTCCCCCGTTGTCAAGCGCAAGGCGAAGTTGGGTGGCCTCAATTTCAGCGCATGAAGTTGGCCAGCGCCTCGAGGTGGCGCCGCATTCGGTGCCGGGCAAGTTCGCGGTCACCCCCCATCACGGCGTCGGCGATGCCCTGATGCGTGCGGTGCACCTCAACCTGGATCTGCTTGCGCGCTTTTTCGGCGAGGCGCTCAATCTGGTGCAGACGGCTCAACCTGATCAACACCAGCGCAACCAGGTCGAGCACGCGGTTGTGGGCGGCGTTGGCTATCGCCGCATGGAGGTCATGGACGGCCTCGGCTCGCTCGGCATCGGTTGCGGTCAACTCCCTGGCCAGCGCCTCCTCGATCCCGAGTCTTCCTTCGGCGTCGATCCTCGTGGCGGCCAAGTCGACGATGGCCACTTCGACCCCCGTACGCAGCTCGGTGAGCTCCACCGGACGCAGACCTCGGCGAGCGAGGTAGATGGCGGCCACGTCAGTCACCGCATTGGCGCTTGGGGCCATGACGAACAGTCCGCCACCTGGCCCACGGCGCATGCGTGCTGTCTGATGGTGCTCCAACAGGCGCACCGCCTCGCGCAGGAGAGCGCGGCTCACCCCCTCGCGCTCGATGAGCTCAGCTTCGGTTCCCACCAGGTCGCCCGGCTGCATTCCTTCACCAACGATGGCCAAGGTGATGTTGCGGGCGACGGCCTCCGCCCCTTTTTCATTGTCCGAAGGGGTCAGGACCACCTGGTCGGGCAGTAGCCGGCGAGTGGATCGCCGGCGGTTCAAGAAGTCAGCTTCGGCCCGCAGGTGTTTTCGCATGCGCACCCGAGCCAGGCCAGGATCCCCAGCAATAATGGCCTCAGCGATCTTGGAGTGAGCCCGCAAGGTCTCTTTGCCCACCTCATTGCCGAGATGTCGCCAATCTGACGTGTAGAGCTGGGCTGCTTGATTGAGTACCTCGACAAAGAGCTCGAGAGCCGGATTCCGGCTGATCGAAGCGACGAGCGCGTGCAGAGCCCGCGGATCACTGTCGGCGGAAACCCGGTCGGCTTCGACGAAGATGCGCAACTGGGCCATGTCCTCTTCATCGCTGCGCTCGGAGGCCAGCTGGCTGGCGATCTCCTCGAGGACGACTCGAGCCTCGAAGAGCTCGTCAAGTGGCGCATCGACTCGGTGTAGATAGAGGACGACAGCATCGATGACCGCTGACACCGTCGGTTCGGTCACGACAAGTCCACCGCCGGGGCCCCGACGGGTCCGGGCGACCTGAAGGTGTTCGACCAGGCGTACCGCTTCTCGGAAGACGGCGCGACTCACCTCATAGCGTTCGAGTAGTTCGCTTTCAGAGCCGAGGACATCCCCAACCGGCCAGCCGAGAGCCATGACGTCCTCGACAATCAGGTCGGCTACCTTCGCGGCCCGCTTGGTATTGGCATCGGCCACGGGACGAGGTGACACGTCACGCCTCGTCACAGTCGCCATGCCGAGATCCTACTGGGCCACTCATCGCGACTACGCCCCTCACCTCGTTGTTCGGCAAAAGAGTGACCCGAAACTGTTCCTTATTTGACCGGCATAGGTATAATGAAAACATGATTTGCGAAAGCGGAGGATGTGGGTGTCTCTGCTGACATCTCCCCCGAGCAGCCCGGTGCTGGTCCCGCCGATGCGCCGGCCCGCATCAGTACTTCGTACGTCGACGGTGCTGATGACATGGCCCAACGGGGTGGGATCAGGGTTGCGGCTCCAGGGTCGTTGCCGGGATCTCCTGACCTCAAGGAACGGTTCGCTCACGGTGATTCGTCAGGCCGAGATAGATGCACTGACCGGCAGCGAGCGGGAAATTGTCAGCATTACTTCCACGCCGGCCACGCCGGGCCTCGATCGCCTGTTGGGCCGTCGGGCCGGTGGCAACCTTCGGGTATCAATTGGCCAAGAGCTTCCCGATCATTCCGACGCCGGAACGCCGCCGCTCCTCTTGCTCGATGATCTCGCAGGCTCGACCCTCATCGCCGGATTCGCCTACGTCAGATGGGCGGATCACCTGGTGGGCTTCAGGGAGCGAATGAGGCAAGCCCCACCTCGCTACATGCGTGACATCTGTTCGGGTTTTCGAGGCGGGGCCAGTTCTCTGCTCAGCGATGGGACAATGGCCGGCCATAGTCAGAACGTGCCTGAGGTGCCCCCTTTGGTCGATCCGGATGACCCGATGGGTTGGCACGAACTTGACGTCCACCCGCCCATGGCCCTGCGGCGCGCCCGGCGCATCGATGTGTGGGATATCGACGGAACTCTCGGGATCGACGCCATGTTCCGTGACAGCTGTTGGGAACCCGATGGAACCGAAGTTGCGGTGCACGAATACCAGATCACGGCCACGGCGCCCCGTGACACGGGCACATTGTTATCGATTACAGCGGAACCGCGCGTCCTGCCATATCTGGAGTGCCCGTTGGCGGCCCCCAATGCCGTGTGGCTGATCGGCACCAAACTTCGCGAGTTGCGCCAAGAAGTACTGGTGCAATTGCGTGGCACTGATTGCTGCACGCACCTCAACGACGCATTGCGGTCGCTGGCCGAGGTGCCGGTCATCGCGGACTTGTTGCCAACATCATGATCGAACTAGTCGACACGCATGCGAAGGGATTCACATGACATTGAAGGACAAGACGGCTGTGGTTGGGATTGGCGCCACGCCCTATTACCGGCGCGGCGAGTCTCTACCCCAGACCGAATTGGAGCTGGCTTGTAAGGCGATCCTCGCCGCGCTTGACGATGCCGGTCTCACCATCAACGACCTAGACGGCTTTGCCATCTATTCGAGTTCCTGCGATCCCGCCCAGGTTGCGTCCGTCCTGGGCGTACCTGAAGTGAGATTCGCAGCCACCCTGACCTCAGGCGGCGGGGGATCGGCCGGCTCGCTAGGTCTGGGTGCAGCTGCCATCGTGTCGGGGCAGGCGGAGGTGTGCGTGTCCGTCATGACCTTGCAACAGGCAGCACGGCGGCTCGGTGGTTCAGCAGTAGGCGGTGGCGGGCCCGGCCTATCAGGTGGCGGCAGCCCCTACGGCGGTGGAGGTGTCCCCAACTACGCGGCCTTCATCATGGGAGCCGGTCTTATGGCACCGGGCCACAGTTTCGCCTTGCTGACCAAACGACACATGGAGCTCTACGGGACCAAACGAGAGCATCTGGCCGAGGTGGCGATCTCGCAGCGGGAAAACGCCATCCGTCGGCCTACCTCTATTCGGAAGGAACCCCTCACCCTCGACGAGTACTTCGACGCCCGAATGATTTCGGACCCACTATGCCTATTCGATTACACGATGGAGAGCGACGGAGCGGTAGCGGCGGTCATCACTTCAGCCGACCGAGCCAAGGATCTTCGGCACCCGCCGGTGTACATCGGTGGCTCAGCCCACGGCGGCATGGGTCGCTGGGGCTCGGCCATCTTCACTTATTTCCAGATGCCCGATGACTACTTTGCCTCTTCAGGCAATCGCCCGATTGCCAAGCGGGTCTACGAAATGGCAGGCATGGGGCCCGAGGATGTCGATGTGGCCCTTCTGTATGACCATTTCTCACCTCTCGTCATCATGCAGCTCGAGGACTATGGATTCTGTCCCATCGGAGAGGGAGGGCCGTTCGTGGCCGACGGCAATATTCGGTTTGAAGGAGGGTCGATCCCGGTCAACACACATGGGGGTCACCTTTCTGAGGCCTACATCATCGGTATGACCCACGTCCGCGAAGCAGTCGAGCAATTGCGTGGCGTGGCAGTGAACCAGGTCCAGGGGGCCGAGGTGGCGTTGGTCACCGGCGGTCCCTCCGGCCTTCCCGTGAGCGGCACACTCCTTCACAACTAGAGGCGATCATGACTGAGCATGTACAAGGTACCTATCCATCAATGATTCAAGATCCCTTCGCTGACGCCACGACGCAGCCCTTCTGGGACGCCGCTCTCGAGGGGCAACTGATCGCGCCTCGGTGCACCGAGTGCGGAACATTCGTGCTCCCCCCACAGCCCTTCTGTTTCACCTGCCAGAGCCAGGCCTTCGAATGGGTGGATCTCCCGAGGACTGGGACCATCTACACCTACACAGTTGTGCGCCATCCGTTAGCCCCATCGCTGGCTGACGTGGTGCCGTACGTGTCCGGCGTGATCGAACTTGACGGAACCCAGGGCGCCGGGGCCCGACTGCTGCTCAACATCACGGGCTGCGATCCTGAGACAGTCAAGATCGGCGACAAGGTCGAGATCTGGTTCGACCGGATCAGCGATACCTATGCCATGCCGCGGGCACGTCTCTCGGCGTAGACGAGCACTAGTGTCGACTCCCGTGACCCGCGCCGGACGGCCACGGCGATTCGAGTCCGAAGACGAGCTGAAGATCCTCTTCGACGCGGCGCTGGTCGTTATGGCTCGCAATGGATATCAAGACGCTGCGGTGGCAGAGATCTTGGATGAGGCAAACCTGTCAACCCGCTCGTTCTACCGGCACTTCGGGTCCAAGGACCAGCTCCTCTGCGCGATTTACCGACGGGAGGCAGAGAGCGCGGCCGAGCGTCTGAGGGCCAAGGTCGACGCGGCCGACACTCCATTGGACGCGCTCGATGCCTGGATTGAGGAAATCCTCAGTTTTGGCCACCACAGAACCAAGGCGGCCCGGGCCGCTGTCCTGGGGTCACCCGGCGCCATGAAGGCCGAGGGTTATGCCGAGGAGACGCGCCACGGAGCCAAGCTGCTCATCGCGCCTTTGGAGGATCTGCTGGCAGCCGGGGCTCGTGACGGCACGTTCCCGGCGGCTGATCCGGCCGATGCGCCCCTCATTCAGTCGGTAGTCTGGACGGCGGCAGGGCTCAACCCAATGCGTGACAAGCCGATCTCGAGGGCGGAGGCTCTGAGTCAGGTTCGATCCTTCTGCCTGCGGGCGCTGGGGGTATCCGCATCCGACTAACCCGTGGCTGGCCCGGGTTGTATGTGGCCGCTCTGCTAGCCCCTCGGTTCGCGTGGAAGGCCCAGCCCACGCTCGGCGATGAGATTGCGCATGATCTCGTTCGAGCCGCCGGCGATGGTCCAGGCTCGAGCGTAGAGAAATACGTCCTGCCATTGACCGTCCTCATATGACAAGTCGTCGCCCTCGGTGACCATTGAACGGGGACCTTGGAGTGCCAGCGCCTGTTCGGCGATTTCGAGGTTCAGCTCGCTGAACCAGATCTTCGACAACGGGGCGTCCCAAGCGGTGAACTGTCCCTTAGCCGCCTTGGTCGCCATGCGTTGTCCGAGATGGCGCTGAATACGCCAGCGGACTGCCAGGCCGCCAATCTCCTGCCTGACCGCGTCGCTGTCAAGTGCAGCGCGTCCGCCGATTTTGTGATGACGAGCCAAGTCGATCAGCCACCTCGCTGGATCGCTCGAGCCGCCAGCGCCGCCGACACTGGTGCGCTCTTCAGCCAGGCTGGCGCCGGCGACTTTCCATCCCTCTCCAGGTGCTCCAATGACATTGGCGGTGGGGATTCGAACCTCATCGAAGAACACCTCGTTGAAATCGGTCGTGCCGGTCATCTCCCGCAGGGGGCGGATCTCGATACCTGGGGTCCTCATGTCGAGGATGAAGGCGGTGATACCCGAAGACCCGTCGAACGGTTCGGTCCGGGCCAGCAAGTAGCCGAAGTCCGACCACTGGGCCCAGGTACTCCAGACCTTCTGGCCGACGATGACATAGTTCTCACCGTCGAGGTGTCCCCGTGTCTGGAGCGAGGTCAGGTCGCTGCCGGCATCGGGCTCGCTGAAGAGCTGGGTCCATATATGGTCGCCCCGAGCCATTGGGGGCAGGTAGGTGGTTCGCTGCTCGTCGGTACCGAAGTGCTTCAGCGCGCCGGACACCAATGGGTTGCCCAGGACCGTGGGCACCCTGGCGCGGCCAAGCTCCTGTTCGAGGATCCGTTGCTCATTGCGATCGCCTGGTGTCGCGGAGAATCGATCCAGCACGTAGCCGGCGTCGAAGATGGCCCTGGTAAAGCCACGGAGCAGCTCCACATCGCTTTCCAGTTCGGGAACCCGGATGCCCGTCCGTTGCTTCCATACCAACGTCGGGCGGTGCTCGGCGATGCATCGGCGAAGTTCTTGGCGGTAAGCGTTGTAGGTGGCGGGGATGTCAGGAACGATCACATCCATTCGTTCAAACCTTCTCTGGGGCCTTGGCCTGCTCAAGGTGACGGAAAAGTCGCTCGCGGTGCCACGACCCATCGCCATACATCACCTGATTGACCTTGGCTCGGCGCACGAAGAGATGTGTGTCATGCTCCCACGTGAAGCCGATGCCGCCATGTAGCTGCAAGGCCTCGCCACAGAGATGGGCAAAGCCGTCGAATACGTACGCTCCGGCCGTGGCTACTGCCTCGGAGGCGTCGTCCAGCGAGTCACTCAGGGCCAGGGCGGCATAGTACGTGGCAGCCCGCATCCCCTCGAGCTCGATGAGCATGTCGGCCATCCGGTGCTTAAGCGCCTGGAAGCTACCGATGGTGCGACCGAACTGCACACGTTTCTTGGCGTAGTCAATGGTCGAGTTGAAGAGACGGTCAGCGGCCCCGACCGATTCAGCGGCGTGGAGCACGGTCGCCACCGCGAGTCCTCGTTCGACCACCGACCACCCACCAGGCACGATGGCAGAGGCGGGGACAACGACTTCGTCGAAACGAACCTCAGCGAACCGCCGGGTCAGGTCAAGTCCGCGGTGGTTGGTCACGGTGATCCCACCAACCGTGGCGGGCACAAGGACATTGAGGGTCTCATGGTCCTGGTGCGCCACGACCAGAAACAACGAGGCGTCGCGGGCGCCGTGGACGAAGCGTGCCACACCGTCGAGGCGCAACCCGTCGTCCCCGTTGCGGGCGCCAACCTCGACGGCGTCAGCCTCGGGCGAGCCATCACCAGTGAGGCACCAGGCCGCCACGGTGTCACCACTGGCAAGTGGTGGAAGGTGTTCCTTCGCCTGGACATCGGTCCCGAATCGTGTGATTGCATCGGCCACGACGGCGCAGGGAACGAGTGGACCCGGATTGAGCTCACGCCCGAGCTCCTCAGCAAACACGATCAGATCGACCAGCGGTTGGTCCGTCACGCTGCCGCCGCCGTGCTCGGGAGGGATAAGCATCGCAGTCCAACCCAACTCGGCTCCCCGCCGCCATGTTGCGGCATCGAACAGGTCGGGCTCTTCTATATGACGCCGTACCTCGGTCAAGGCCTGATGCTCGGACAGGAACCGGCGTGTGGTGTTTCGTAGGAGGTCGTGATCCTCCCCGAACCCGAAGTCCATTGTTCAGTTGCCCTCTCGCCTCTCCGGAGTGTGCCTCACACCCTGTCCTCTACGGCGTTCGCGTAGCGGTCGCGAAGTAGCCGTTTGTACAGCTTGCCGCCGTCGGTGCGGGGGAGTTCGTCAGCGAAATCCACGCTACGTGGACACTTGTAGCTGCCGATTCGCTCCCGGCAGAAGGCAATGAGTTCGGCACCTAGTTGGTCGGATGGAACAATGCCTGCTACCAATTCCACCACCGCCTTGACCTGTTCTCCCCATTCAGCGTCGGGGACGCCGATAACGGCGACATCACCAACGGAGGGGTGCGACGACAGTACGCCCTCCACTTCGGCGGGATAGATGTTCACACCGCCGCTAATGATCATGTCCTTAGCTCGATCACGGAGGAAGAGATAGCCATCGGGGTCGAGATATCCCATGTCGCCGAGAGTAAAAGCTCTTCCACGCCGTACTGAGGCAGTGAGTTCGGGGTCATTGCGGTACTCGAAGGTATCGACCTCAGATTCGAGATAGACGCTGCCGACTTCGCCGGGGGCAAGTTCGAGGCCGTCGTCATCCAGGATCCTTACTTTCATGCCGGCGACAGCCCGTCCAACAGTGCCGGGCTTCTCCAACCAGCGATAGGGCTTGGCAATGGTGGCTGCACCCTCCATGCCGCCATAGGTCTCCCAGATCACAGGTCCCCACCACTCCATCATTTCCTTCTTGACTTCAAGGGGGCACGGTGCGGCCGAGTGGACGACGACTTCGAGACTGGAGACGTCGTAGCGGTCCTTGACCTCCTTCGGGAGGCGCAACAGGCGCACGAATTGGGTGGGGACCATGTAGCCCGTGGTAACGCAGTGCTGTGTGATGGCCTGGAGAGTCTGTTCAGCGTCGAACTTGCCCAGAATGACCAGGGCCTGTCCCACGTTGAGGGCTCCCAGGTAGAAGGACTGACATCCACCGTGATGCATACCGGCAGACACCAGGTGCGCCCCGGCCAGAGGCTGGAATCGGAACGCATGACCAAAGGTCTTCATTCGGTCCGTCATGACCGATGGGTCGACCCCGAGCATTTGGGGACGGGCGATGGCCTTGGGCTGACCGGTAGTGCCCGAGGAGTAACTGATGGGCATCCCGACAGCCCGGTCGCCCGGTTCGGCGACCGGCTGACCCGCCATCAGGTCCTCGACGTTGGTCCAGTCGGGAATGGCGCCTCCGACTGACACTCGCAGATGGATGCTCCCCGTACCAACCATCTGTTCGACCCGGTCCGCAAACTGGGTATGAAGGACGATGGCGGCTGCACCAGAGTGGTCCACGATGCGACGGATTTCACCTCCCGAAAGCGCCGGGTTCAGGGCGATGGTCTGGAAGCCGCCTTCCTGCGCGGCCAGCTGCCAATACAACATGTCAACGTCATTCGGCAGGGCGTAGGCGATGATGTCTCCCACCGTCAGACCGGACGATCGGAGCGCGTGTACCAGTTGATGGGAACGGGCCGCCAGTTCGGAGTAGCTGAGGTGCACGCCGGAGGGCGACGCTGCGACAGCCAGTTGGTCAGGATGCTCCTCGGCGATCCACCAGAATCCGAGCCGCTGGTCCCAGGCATGCTTCATACGGAATAGAGTATACCGATAATGAATTCAGAGCGCCTCAGTAGTGAACCGGTTTCATCGGTCCGAGGCGGACCGCAGGATGCTTGGTGGGTCTTCGATGTTGACGGCTGCCTGGTCGATTCGCTCACTGGGACCTCCTTGCGGCCGGGTGCCCGCCTCCTGTTGGCTCATCTCCATGAGAACTCGGTGCAGGTGATGGTGTGGAGTGCCGGCGGCGATACGTACGCTCAGGAACGGGCTCGGCAGTTCTCGTTCGAGCACTTCATCTCGGGCTTCTTCGCCAAGCGTGAGCGGGATGCCGACGGTTGTTATCGCACCGACCACTTGCCGACCGCGTGCGTCTCCGGTGTCTTCGTGGACGATCGTCCGGAGGATCTTTCGAAGCGCCTCGAGGTGATCGCTGTTTCGCCGTACCTTTCAGACGACCCCCATGACCGTGGCCTTGAGGCAGCGGCCCGACGGGCTGGATTCCGGCTGGCGGCATCTGAGACGCCAACGTCCGACTTGGCCGAGACAATTTCCTACTTCAGGTGACGGAAGTGTTGCTCATTTGGGGATCCGAAGAACCCAATCCGCTTGGTGTTAACGGCAGCCGTGTGAGGTGCGCTGGTACGGCCAGCCCGAACCCGACGAGCCCCCGCAATCGTTCCGATTGACGCCACTCCCCTCCCTCGATAGAGTGCCCTAAATAACGCTGGACTTGGGGGTGCAGTGGCTGGGGGTGGCATGCCGGTCAGGACCGTTGTCAAGGGCTCCCTAGAAGCGTCGGCCAGCATCCCGTGATTCGCAGGATGTGGGCTCGCGGCGGGTCGACCTACGTCCTACTCATTGGCGTGGCCATGGGGATCGTTCTTGCTGGTCTCTTCGTGCCCTTTGTGCGAAGCGAGACAAGCACGGCGGTAACGACAGCGGGTACCACACGCGTTACTCCACCATCTGCACCGGTCGCTGCCAGCTCCGGCGGCACGACGACGACGGTCGCATCATCTACGGCGGGTGAAGGGACCGCTCCGACCAATGGCGGGGTCGCGCAAAGCGGGGGAGCGTCTGCGTCGGGCTCACAGACACAGTCGATAGGGTCAGGCCAGTCGGCAGCCACAAATCAGCCGGTCAATGGCGTCACCGCGACTCAGATCAAGATTGGCATCGGCCTCATCAATGTCGGCGGAGCGGCTCAGTTTGGCTACAACTTCAATATCGGGAACGAGCAAGCTCGTTATCAGGCTCTCATCAACACCATTAACAACACTGGCGGCGTGGATGGCCGCAAGATCATTCCGTATTACGAGTCGTTCGACGTGACTGATCCGACGGCTTCATCTCAGGCGGCCTGCATCGACTGGACTCAGACGGACCACGTGTTCGCCGTTCTGGTCGAATCACAGTTCCCTATTGCAGCGGAAGTATGCATCCTCCAGGCTGAAACGCCGCTCATCACGACCCAAGGGACAGAACAGTCCTACTACGGCAACAACTTGCTGTTCACCACCCTCGCTTCCGACAACCGGACCTTGCAAGACCAAGCCGATTTCTTGGCATCGAGTGGAATGCTCACCGGCAAAACGATCGGCATTGTGTCTGGTGATGGAAGCGATGAACTCGCAGTGGACAACACGCTTATGCCGGCACTCAAAAAGCTGGGGTTCTCGGTCAAAGACATCGAGATCGTGCCGGACAGCACAGCCGCCGTTCAGGAGGAGCCCATTGCCATCTCCAATCTCCAGGCTGCCGGCGTCAACTTGGTCATCATGGCGGACAACGTTGTTCTGTCAGGGCCCTTTGCCCAATCTGCGTCGCAGGCCGGGTACAACCCCGAGTACGCCATTTCCGACTTCAACAATCAGATCAATCCTGCAACCCAGGGATACTTCCCCGCGTCGTTCAATGGAACAATCGGGCTGAGTCAGACCCAACTCATCGACAACGCCAGCGGTGTTGCGTTAAGTCCCGCCGACCAGGCCTGCGTGAACATCGTCGATCCTGCGGACCCAACGGTGCTGCCAACGTCGAACGCCGCCTTCCCGGTCGCCATGGGGGAGTGCGCCATCTTTGATCTCCTCATGGACGGCATTAAAGGAGCGGGTCAAGGACTCACTCTGAGTTCGTGGTTAGCGGGTATGAACACCATAGGCAGCTCTCCGCTCCCCAACACTCAAGGCGGTTCGATCAACGGCGCGAAGCACGACTTCGACGACTACGAGCAAGAGGTCATCTGGAAGTCGTCGTGTACGTGCTGGCAACTCCTGAGCGGAGCCCCAACTCCCGAGCGACAGCTGTCGTAGACCGGTGCAGACTCCTAGCCCCAAGTCGGAGAACGAGACCCCTCTTGCGTCCACCTTCTTGGACGTGCAGAGAATCGACGTCTCCTACGGTTCGGTTCAGGTGCTCTTCGGGGTGGACCTACAAGTAATGGCCGGAGAGACTCTGGCGTTGCTTGGGACAAACGGAGCCGGCAAATCGACTGCTCTCAAGGCCATTTCCGGGTTGTTGCGGCCGTCGAGTGGACGCATCACCTTTGACGGCACCGACATCTCGTCGACACCCACCCATGAGCGCGTCGCCGATGGAATCGTCCAGGTGCGCGGCGGCGCAGGTGTCTTCCCGAGCTTGTCTGTCCGGGACAACCTACGCCTCGGCGGCTACACATTGATCCGCAAACGCCGTTATCTGACTGATCGTATCGATAAGACCCTTGACGTCTTTCCAGTACTCGCGGCGCGATTAGACCAACGGGTCGGAACGATGTCGGGGGGCGAGCAGCAGATGGTTGCGCTGGCCAAGGCCATGCTTCTTGAGCCGCGTCTGCTGATCATCGACGAGCTAACGCTCGGTCTCGCGCCCATTGTGACGGAGCATTTGTTGCAAATCATCGACGATCTCAAGCGCAATGGCCTAACCATGTTGATCGTAGAACAGTCGTTGAACGTTGCGCTGAACTTTGCAGATCGCGCTGTGTTCATGGAGCGCGGCGAGGTGCAGTTCAGCGGTGATCCGGTTGAGTTGGCCGAGAACGGCGACTTGGTGCGAGCCGTCTTCTTGGGGGGAGAGACCCGGCCATGATGCTCGGGACTATTGCCATCCGATTCGACATCATCGCGCTAGGCGCCATGGCGGGGCTTGGCTACGCAATCCTCGCGGCCGGGCTTGTTCTGGTCTACAGGGCGACCAAGGTGATCAACCTGGCTCACGGCCAGATCGGTGCCTTTAGCGCTGCCCTCCTTACAGTGCTCGTCCATGACGCAGGTCTTCCCTATTTCGCCTCGTTGCCAGTGGCATTGGTGTCGGGGGCTGCGATCGGCTGGTTGGTTGAATGCACCCTTGTTCGCCCGCTGGCGAATCGCTCCATTTTGGCAGTGGTCGTAGCGACGATTGGGGTTACAGATGTGTTGTTGGTAGCCCAAGCCAAGCTGCCCAACGTCATCAGCATGGGATTCCCTACGTCGTTTAATTGGTCGGCCCGACTATGGGGACTCGAATTTCGTGGACCGCAGTTCACGCTGCTCATCTTGGGGCCGGGAATTCTGCTGGTCTTCGGCCTCCTGATGACCCGGACGCGCTACGGGCTGGCGATCCGCGGTGTGGCCGACAACCGAGAGGCCGCACAACTCGCCGGCATTGGCGTGGAGCGAGTGTCCTCGCTCGTGTGGGTCATCGCGGGGGCACTCGCAGCAGTGGCCGCCATACTGACGCTGCCCCTCTCTGCGGCAGGTGGAGGAACTGGCGCTGCCCTCGGACCAATTCTTGGTCCCAGCCTGCTCTTGCGTGCGCTGGCGGCAGGACTGGTCGGGCGGATGACGAACCTTACGGCGACTGTGATTGCCGGAATCTCTATCGGTGTCGCCGAGGCCGTGCTGTATGCCAGCTACCCGACTTCGCTCGGGATCGTCGACCTCGTCCTCTTCGTATTTATCGTCGCGCTGCTCCTCTTCCAGCGGCGTGACAAGTCTGAACCCGGTGATGTCACGAGCTTCGGCGTCGACCCAACGCCGCTGCCTGACAGGATCCGTCGGCACCCCACCGTCGTTCGGATTCGACGATCAGGAGTATTGATCGCTTCCGTTGCGGCCGTGGTCGCACCATTCGTCTTCTCGAGTGCGGCGCGCCTTTATCTGCTCACCCAGGTGCCGATCTACGGCATCATCGGCGTATCAGTTGTCATGTTGACTGGTTGGGCTGGCCAGCTAAGCCTCGGACAAATCGCTTTCGTCGGTGTTGGGGCCATGGGCACTGCCGCTTTGAACAGCCGTGGCGTGCCGGTGGGGGCCGCCCTGGGATACACCACCGTGGTTGGAGTGCTTTTGGCGTTTGTCATCGGAGGGCCGGCTCTCAGGCTCCGGGGACTCCTTCTTACCGTGACAACGTTGGGCTTTGCCGTTGCTGCCAGCTCCTACCTCCTGAATCTCAGCATCTTCCAAAGCTCCAATCTCCAGGTGGCAGAAATCATCCCGGGCAAACTCGGTCCCATTGATTTCGGGTCGTATCGCCTCGACTACTACTTATGCCTCGTCTGTCTCGTCGCGGCGATCTATATGGCGCGACGGATACGCACGACTGGTCTGGGGCGCACCATGATCGCGGTCGAAAGTAATGAAAACTCACTTGCAGCGATGACCGTCTCGCCTGCCGCGGTCAAGCTGGCCACCTTTGCCATTGCCGGTGGCATTGCGACCTTCGCCGGCGGTCTGTTCGCCATCGTGACTCGAACGTTCGACGCCAGCACTTTCTCTCCAGAACAGTCACTGCAGGTCCTGGCCATGAGTGTCGTGGGCGGGATCGGATCGATCGCTGGCGCAGTGATCGGAGCTATCTATCTCATTGGACTTCCCGACCTGTTTGGCAACTCGTTGACCGTGCAGCTGGCAACTAGCGGCATCGGGCTTCTCATCATTCTGAGATTTCAGCCGCAAGGTCTGATTGGCATATGGCACTGGGTTCGGGACTGGCTCGTTCGACGGTTCTCCTTGGCCCCATTTGAACCGGAGGAGATTCATGATGTTGAGGTGTCTCTGGCTGTCCCGCTTGCCATGCGTCTAGTCGAGCAGGCAACCACCGAACTATTGGCTCTTGAGAAGTTAAGTGAAATCGGCGGATCAAACCGCGGGCCGGCCCTAGTCGTCGACGACCTTACCGTCGACATCGGGAGCCGTCTCATCTTGTCCCATGTTGGCCTGTTCGTTGATCACGACGAGATGGTGGGTCTGATCGGCGCCAATGGAGCGGGGAAGTCCACGCTCATGAACGCTATTGGCGGTTTCCTCTCATACGAAGGTGGAGTTACCCTCGAGGGCAGGTCCATCGACCACCATTCGCCAGCCGAGCGCGCCAGAAAGGGTCTTGGCCGTTCATTCCAGGCCGCCACCCTGTATCCGCGTCTGACGACCCGAGAATGTATCCAGGTCGCACTCGAGTCGCAGAGACGCTCGGAGGTAATTCCTTCGCTCTTGGCACTTCCTCCGTCCATCCGGAACGAGAAGTGGAGTCGTCGCGCCGCCGACGACCTGCTCGACCTCCTAGGACTCGGGAATTGGGGGGAGCAACGTGCTGGCACGCTTTCGACGGGGACGCGCCGGGTGGTTGAGTTCGCATGCCTGCTTGCGCTGCGCCCCAAGGTGGTCCTGCTCGATGAGCCCATGGCGGGAATCGCCCAAAGCGAAAGCGAAGCATTCGGATCTCTGCTCCTGGCCGTCCGCAAGGAACTTGGTGCTGCAATGTTGGTCATAGAGCATGACGTTCCTTTGGTCACCAAGATCAGTGATCGCCTCTACTGCCTCGAGGCCGGTGAGGTGATCGCTGAAGGTGCCCCGTCGGCCGTACGCGACGATCCGCGCGTCATCGCCAGCTATCTGGGCACCGACGAGAGGGCCGTGGCTCGCAGCGGCGCCCGTGTTCTCGCGGCGACGGCACAACCCTCTGGAAAGAAAGGAGTCGCCCATGGGCAAGTCTGATCCCCAGGATCCCCTCGCTGGAGTCTCGCTTATGGGGGTGTTGGCCGCTCGGATCCGGATGACCGAGGGCCAGCTCTACACCGTCCTGATTGCCTTACTTCTTGCCCTCCTTCTCACACTTACCGGCTTACCGAACGCACACAAGAGCAGCGGGACGCCCTTAGCTCCTTCTTTCACGCCGACGACGACGCAGGTGACTCAGCCGTGAGGTGGTCTCGTCGACAACGCCGTTGCTGTCGGCGTGTGGCAGCCGGAGTGGGTGCCTGCATGATGCTGCTCGGGGGAGCCGCTTTGATGACGCCGCCCAAGACCTCCGTGGCCGCTGCTACTGCACCACCAACAACAACGACGACTACCACCGCCCCATCGAGTACGACTTTGAATGGCATTCTTGCCATTGTGAGCCCAGTTGCGTTGCCGGCATGTAGCGATGCGGGCTCAGCATCATTATTGGTTCCAATATTGGGCGGGGTGGTCACTTCGAAGCTCAACCTCCCAATGTCTATCAACCTCGGGGACCTCATCCTTAAGGCGCTCGGTCCGGTCTACGTGGTTTGCGGCGTGCTGCCTTCGCCCTCCCAAACGCGGTGCCAGCTCGATGGGCAGATTGCTGGTATTTGGCCATCGAGTCTGGCCACGGAAGGCCTCCCCGCTCCCAACCTCGTAGGGGATGCCGTCGACGCGATCAATGCCGGTCTCAAGGAGCTCGGTCTGCCGCCATCTGCGGCGCTTGAGAAGCCATTGGATTGCTCAGCAATTGTGACGACTACCCCGGCCCCGGCCCCACCCCCACCCCTGACGTTGACGCTGCCAGCAGTTACACCGTCAATATCGACGTCACTTCCTGCCCTTTCGACCTCGGCATCATCGGACGCCGGTTTCCCGACCGCCTCGCTGCCGAGCAGGGCACCGAGCGTGACCATTCCATCAATAGCCGCGCCATCGCAAGAGCCAGCCGGATCGACAGGCGTGGGTTCGGTTTTCGCCTCCCTGGAAGCATCGGTTCCCGGCGGTATCGTGGCGCTGCAGTTGATTCTCGCTGCGCTCTTAACTCTCGTCCTCTTGGCGGGATGGCTGACGTCAGGCCGAGTGGCCTGGGTCGACATCCGGAAGCGGCGTCCCCGAGTTGGGGTTGATCAGGATGGCAACGAATAAGGGAGTCTCACCAACGACGGGACCAACAACCAGCTTTTGATCGTCACGCCATCGCCATCATCCAAGGGGGCACGGGATTGGCCTTGGTTGGGCCCTCTAATCCAAGTTGGATCTGGTAAAGGAGCGCTGTGTCGTAGAAGGCGTGGATCAACTTGATTTTCCTGTCCTCGATCTCGATTCGGTCTAGAAACCTGAGCCTCATCTCAGAGCCCTTCGCTTCGTCCACGATGGTGCCTCCGAGCGTGCTGCCAACGAAGTAGCCATCAACGAATGCTGTATTTCCGATGACCCATAGGTCGTTGATCTCCTGCTTTAGGTCAAGGAAGTTTTCGCCGTCCTTCTCGAGGGTCTTTTCGAGGAAGGCTCTACCCGCGCTCATGCCTGGATCAACGAAGCACATTTCCGGGTAGACAACGACCACTTCGGGGTGAATCAAGGCATTGTGCGCATCGAAGTCTTTCTCTGAATAGGTGCGAAACCATTCCCGGACAATCACCTCAACTTCGCCCGGCTCGTAAGCGCCCTTTGTAGGGGTATCCAGACTCATCGCCTCTCCGCTTCTCTCGAGTACAACCGCTGAAACTGTACAATACAGTATCCTGAAATCAGTTCGAACCATAAGGGGCTCGAATCCGTCGTAAACATTCAGCCCCTCATGTGACCTGCACTTCTTGAGGCAAGGCAACGTTCGAAAGCAGGGCAAGGCGCGACCCCGAAGGGTTTGATCAGACGGCCCGGCGCGGCAGGACGAGGCCGGGGTGTGGCTGCGTAGTCGGT
>DASXFC010000001.1:0-117951 GCA_036489775.1 Acidimicrobiales bacterium
GGATGGGCACGAGCGGCCCGGCCGCGGCGGGGACCTGGAGCGGGCCGTGGGTCCTCGCCATCAGGGTCGCCTGCCAGGTGTCGGCGGCGAAGGGAACCACGTTCGTGGTCGCCTCGGTCAGCACGAGGGCCAGGGAGTAGACATCGGCCTTGATGTCGGCCGGGCGGCTCATGGCCGTCTCCGGGGCCGCGTACCTGGCCGTGCCGACGACGGCACCGGACGGGACGGTGAAGGAGGACTCCGCCACCGCCCGGGCCAGGCCGAAGTCGGCGACGTGCAACCGCCCCTCCCCGTCGAAGAGGAGGTTGGCCGGCTTGATGTCGCGGTGGACCAGGCCGCGGGCGTGGGCATAGGCCAATCCCTCGGCCACCTCGGTGCCGAGCTTGGCCGCCTGGGCGTGGCTGAGCCGGGTGCCCCGGTCGAACATGTCGCGCAAGGAGCCGCCACCGAGATACTCGAGCACCAGGTAGGGACCGTCGGCGTCCTCACCCCAGTCGAAGACCCGCAAGACGTGGGGATGGTTGAGCGAGGCCACTGAGCGCGCCTCGGCCCCGAATCGCCTCAGGAACGATTCGTCACTGGCCAACCCGGGTTGAAGCACTTTGACGGCTACGTAGCGCTGGAGCGACACGTCCTCGGCGAGGAAGACATGGGCAGAAGCGCCGGTGCCCAGGGCGGAGAGCAGCCGATAGCGCTTCCCCAGGACCCGGCCGATGGAGTCAGAAATTAGGGGCATCGGGGCACTCGTAGGCTACCGACCGCTGCGTGGCGGTCGGTGGACACCCTGCCTCAATTGGGGATGTCGCCGGTCTCCAGCAAACGCTCGAAATCAGCCGCCGCCACGACCGGCGTGCCCAGGTCCTCGGCCTTCTTGGTCTTGCTGGCGCCTGGTGCGTCGCCCACCACGACGGCAAACGTCTTCTTCGACACGCTGCCCGGCGAGGTGCCGCCCCTGCCCTCGATGGCCCCTTCGGCCTCTTCACGGGTGTAGCCCGGCACGGCGCCGGTCACCACCACCGCCTTGCCGGCCAACGTCTGGGCCACGTCCGGCGCGGCAGATTCACCCGTCGCTCCGGGCTCTTCGGTGGCCACGCCGGCGGCGCGCAGGCGCTCGATCACCGCCACGTTTGCCGGGGCGGCGACGAACTCGGCCACGCTGGCCGCGATCACGCCGCCGATGCCGTCGACCGCGGCCAGCTCGGCTTCGCTGGCCCCTTCGATGGCCTCGAGCGATCCCATGGCCCGGGCCACGGCTCGGGCGCCGGTGGGGCCCAGATGCCGGATGCCCAGCGCCACCAGCAACCGGCTGAGCGGTTGCTGGGTCGAGGCGGCTATGGCGCTGACCAGATTGGCGGCGCTGATGGCGGCGAAGCGCTCCAGTGCGGTGAGCTGCTCGACGCTGAGGCTGTAGAGGTCCGCCGGATCTTGCACCAGCCCGGCGTTCACCAGCTGGACGACCCGCTCCTCCCCCAGCCCTTCGATGTCCATGGCCGAGCGCGATGCGAAGTGGGCGATGCGCTGCACCCGCTGGGCCGGGCACTCGATATTGGTGCAGTAGGTGTCGCTCTCACCGGCCAGCCGCACCAGCGGCGCACCGCAGGACGGGCAGTTGGTCGGGAAGACCCACTTGGGCTTGCGCCGCGACGGCACCCCGGGTCCGCTCTTGACCGGCCCCACCACTTCGGGGATCACATCCCCGGCCTTGCGCACGATCACCAGGTCGCCCGGGCGGACGTCCTTGAGCGCCACCTGGTCCTGGTTGTGCAGCGTGGCCACGCCGACGGTGGAGCCGCCGACGAAGACCGGCTCGAGCATGGCGAAGGGCGTGGCCCGCCCGGTGCGCCCGATCGACACCTCGATGCTCTTGAGCCGCGTCGTGCGTTCTTCCGGCGGGAACTTGAAGGCGATGGCCCAGCGCGGGGCGCGCGAGGTGGCACCCAGGCGGCCGTGCAGTTCGAGGTCATCCACTTTGCTCACGACACCGTCGATCTCATAGGGCAAGGTGTGGCGGGCCGCCGCCAGTTCCTCGCAGCGCGCGATGACGGCGCCGATGCCGACGACCTTGCGGGCGTCGGGGCTGACCGGAAGTCCAGCCTGGGCCAGCAGGGCCAGCGTGCCCGTCTGGGTGGCGGCCGGCCACGGGCAACCGCTCGGCGCGTCCTCGACCAACCCCACCTGATAGGCCCAGAAGAAAAGGGGACGGCTGGCCGTGATGCTGGGGTCCTTCTGGCGCAGCGCGCCGGCCGCGGCGTTGCGCGGATTGACGAAGGCGCGCAGCCCGGCTGCTTCCTGCCGTTCGTTCATGGCCTTGAACTCGGCCAGGCGCATGTAGATCTCGCCCCGGATCTCGAGGCGGGCCGGAAAGGGCCCGGCGGCGGGATCGAGTTGGTGCGGCACGTCACCCACCGTGGCCACGTTGGCGGTGACGTCTTCACCGGTCACCCCGTCGCCGCGGGTGGCGGCCTGCAGGAAGCGGCCCTGCTCGTAAGTGAGCGACATGGCCACCCCATCCACCTTTGGCTCGCTCGAGAAGGCCAGCGTGTCGAGATCGAGGTCGGGCAGCTGCCGGCGCAATCGGTCGGCCCAGGCCCGCAGCTCCTCCTCGCTGAAGGAGTTGTCGAGGCTCATCATGGGCACCCGGTGCCGGACCGGCTGGAACAGTCCCAGCGGCGCCGATCCCACCGTCTGGGTGGGTGAGTCCTCGGTCACCAGCTCGGGATGGTCGGCCTCTAGTTGGCGCAGTTCGCGGACGAGCAGGTCGAACTCGGCGTCGGGGATCTCGGGTGCGTCGAGGGTGTGGTACAACTCGTTGTTGTAGGCGATCTGCTGGCGCAACTCAGCGGCGCGCGCCGCCGCATCGGTCTTCGCCATGGTCAGATGGCGATGCCCGCGCCGACCACCGAGTCCATCTCGCTGGCGTCGTAGAGCGCCACGGTCTGGCCGGGCGCCACCGGGCGCTGCGGCACGTCGAAACGCAGACAGAGACCACGCGTTGCCTGCTCCACCAGGCAAGGTGCCGGCCGGCCATGGGCACTGACCTGGGCCACCGCCCGGGCCCCGGACGTGATCGGCTGATCCACCCAGGTCAGGGTGGAGCCGGCCAGGGTCACGGTGTCGCACAGCGCCTCGACCGCACTGCCCACGGTGACCCGACGCGAAGGCACGTCCACGGCCACCACGTAGCGGCGGGCTCCATTGCTGCCATGACCCATGCCGCGTCGCTGCCCCAGGGTGACCAGCTCGACCGCATCGACCTCTCCGGCCGGGCGCCCCGCCGTGTCGACCACCTCTCCGGGGTGGAAGGCCATGCGCTCACCGAGAAAACCCTGGCGGCCCTGGACCCGGTTGATGAAGCAGACATCCTGGCTGTCAGGCTTGTTGGCGGTGCGCAGGCCCAGGCGAACCGCATGGTGGCGCACGGCCTCCTTGGTCATCTCGCCCACCGGCAGCAGGACCCGGGACAGGGCACGCTGGTCGAGCATCGACAGCACGTAGGACTGGTCCTTGGCCTGATCGGCACCGCGGCGAAGCCGCCAGCTGCCGTGGTGAGTCACCCGGGCATGGTGGCCGGTGGCCAGGCGGTCGAACCCGAGCCGGTCACTGCGGGCCAGCAGGCGATCGAACTTGATGCTGCGGTTGCACTCGATACACGGATTGGGGGTGCGGCCCTGGGCATGGGCCTCCACATAGGGGGCGACGACGTGCGTCTCGAAGTCCTCGGTCAGGTTGAAGACGTGGTGCTCGATGCCCAGCTGTTGCGCCACGCGACGGGCGTCGTCGACATCGGCCACCGAGCAGCAGCCCGAGTCGGACTCGCCGCCCCAGAGCTTGAGCGTGGCCCCGACGACCTCGTGACCGGCCTCCACCAGCAGAGCCGCCGCCACCGACGAGTCGACCCCCCCGGACATGGCCACCAGCACGCGCATCGTTTCAGTCTGTCAGAAGGGTGCGGAACCCCTTTTGACGCGCCGGCCGGCCCGCCGATCGGCGCGTCACGAGCTCAGCCGAACGTTTGCCTCTCGAGCGCCGTCTGAGATTCGGAGGGTTCGACTCCGAATACGGCCAATGCGAATTCGACCAGAACAGGGCACAAGCTCGGGAGGTCGCGCACCCGTCCGGTCCTGATGTAGGTATAGATGCGGCTGTAAACGCCGCCGATGACGAGGGGACCGAGCTCCTCGACCGGGAGGGCGAGCCCGCGGGTGGGCGTGGCGTTGAGGAACATCCCGAACGCCGCCTCGAACGCGCCGTCGATGCGACCACGCGCCTCGGGCCCCGCTTTGTGCACCTCGAGTGCGAAAAACCGGGCGAACGCCGGGTTGTCGGCCAGGACCTGAAGGAAGGACAGCAGACCGGCCTCGACCCGGTCTCTCCACGGCACGTCTCCTGCCAGGTAGGCCTCACCTGCGACATCGAAGAGCACCTCCACGCCCATGTCGTAGGCCGCCAGGAAGAGTTGCTCCTTCGATCGGTAGTGCTCATAGAAGGTGTTGAACGCCACGCCGGCTTCCTGGCACAGGCGCTTGATCCCGACCGCTTCGTAGCCATACTCGGCCACCAGCTGGACGAAGGCATCAATCAGGCGCTCCTGCTGCATGGCGGCCACGTGAGCCCGAGAGTGGTGCTGGACGCCGAATCGCAGAAGCCGCTCGGGGTCCCGCGGCGAACGCGACCCTGGCAACTGGATCTTCCCTTCGCCTCTGGTGCTCGTCATGGTGAATTCAGACTCCGGGTCATCTGTCACGCGCGGCCGAACGATCCCTGCAGGCGCGGACAAGTCTGCAATCCTAGTTTCTGGAGTATCGGGGCCAGTCACGTCGGGCTGCATCCCCGATCGGAAGCCATAAGCGCTCAGCTCGTTGTCACCGTGTATGCCCTGAGATTGTCGCCACTAACCAAGCGCGGACGGTCCGACACCGAAGTCGGCGTTGGTGAACATGTGCGCGGCGAACGTCGTCAGGGTCGGGTTGAGGCTCGGCAGTTCGCTGATTCGGCCGGATCGGATGTAAAAGTAGATCTGCTCGTAGATCGAGCCGACAACCAACGGCACCAGTTCGGTCGCCGGAATCGCCAACCCTGGTGCTGCTTCGACATTGGTGAACATGGCCGAGGCCGCCTCAATCGACTGGTCGACTCGAGCTTGCCCGTGCGGGCCCGCCTTGTGGATCTCGATGGCAAAGAAGCGGGCAAAGATCGGATTGTCGGCCAACGTCTGCAGGAACGTCCCGAGCCCAACTTCCACCCGGCGGCGCCACGGCACGTCGTCGGAAAAATAGGCGGCGCTCGTCACATTGAAGAGCACAGCGACGCCGGCGTCGTAGGCCGTCAGGAGAAGTTCTTCCTTCGAGCGGTACAGCTCGTAAAAGGTGTTGAACGCTACGCCAGCTCGACGGCAGATCGTCTTGATCCATGCTGACTCAAAGCCTTGTTCGACCACCACCTGGACGAAGGCGTCAATCAGACGGTCACGCTGGACCTCACTAACGAATTCGCGTGGCCGTAGCGAAGTCCCCGCCTTCAGGGCGCGGGACGGCTCGAGCGGGGACCGGTAGCCCGGCAGCTGCACGACACTCGCCTGTCGAACCACGATGCCCCCCATCTCGGCCGTGGGATCGGTCGACCAATCCTCAGATGTGGTGCCCGTCGACGCGACCGCGTTGGGCCGCGTCGACGGATCACCGCGTGCCAACTAGGGCAATGGGATGGTCGTCGCCTGACCGCCGGCTATGGCCACGATGTAGCCGCTCGATAGCGAGTAGTAGAGGCCGATCTCGGCGCTCGACGCGCAGGCAAAGGCACCGATGAAGGGGTCGGGAGCCCCGCCAGCCTCGAGCACGATGGTACCGATACCGATCGGGATGCTGATGGTCCCGTTGGGGCAGGTGGTTGCAGCGGCCGATGCCGTGCTGGCGCCAGCCGCTCCACCGCCCAGGCCACCCAACAACCCGAGCCCACCCAGGCATGCGGCAGCGACGCCACCGGTCAGAAACTTACGAAACACAAGCACTCTCCTTTCATGATGGAGTGCGCATGCGAAGAGGTAGCGCCAAGCTGGCGCTCCCGCCCCCCACTCGCCCCCGCCATCCACGATTTCGTGGACCTTTCTATATAACTCTCATTGTCTTCGCACGTCAACCGTCTACTTATGGTTTTTTAAGGCCCAGATTCCCTCAGCAATTTCCCAGCAGATCCGAGACCGTCAAGGGGACCAACTCGAGGGCCCGGGCCACATCGGCCTCACTGGTCCCCGGGCCCAAGGTGAAGCGCACGGCGCCCGCGGCCAGCGTGTCGGGTACCGCCATGGCGCTGAGCACGTGGCTGGGCTCGAGGGCTCCGCTGGCACACGAGGAACCGGCCGAGGCGCAGATGCCGACCCGGCCCAGGGCCACCAGGAGCTCCTCGCGCTCGATGCCCTCGAGGCAGAGGTGCAGATGTCCCGGCAGCACCGGCGTGCCCGCGGGCACGGTGCGGCAGGCCAGAGAGACCGACGAGAGCAGACCGTCGGCCAGGCGATCACGCAGGACCGCCACCCGAATCGCCGCGTCGGATCGCTCGGCCTGGGCCAGACGCAAGGCGGTGGCCAACCCCACCGCCCCGGCCACGTCCTGGGTGCCGCTCCGGCGCTCACGCTCCTGCCCGCCGCCGTGCAGCGCGGCGGCCACGGTGGCCGGCGCCCGCACGACCAGCGCGCCGGTGCCGACCGGCCCGCCCACCTTGTGGGCGCTCAACCCGACCAGCCCGGCGTGCGCTGTGGCCACTCCGAGATCGAGGAACGCCGCCCCTTGCACGGCGTCGGTGAAGACGACGGCGCCGGGTGCCATCTCGGCCACCAGGCTCACCACCTCGGTCACTGGTTCGAGCACCCCGGTCTCGTTGTTGGCCAGCATCAGCGCGACCAAACCGACGCCAACGTGGCGATCCAGCGCCTGGCGCACCGTGGCCGCCGTGAGGCAGCCCGTCTCGTCGACCGCCAGTTCGTGCACCTCAGCCAGCCCGGCGCGCGCCGCGGCCCGGCACGACTCGAGGACGGCCGGGTGCTCGACCGCCGAGGGCAGCAGCACCGGGCGCCCCGGGCCTCCAGCGCCGGCTTGGGCCAGTGCACCCAGAGTGCCGAACACGGCCAGGTTGGCCGACTCCGTCCCGCCCGAGGTGAAGATCACCTCTCCCGGTTCACACCCGGCGAAGGCGGCCACCTCGTCGCGCGCCTCTTCGAGCAGGCGCCGGGCCCGCTGTCCCAACGGGTGCGTCCCGGTCGGGTTGCCCAGCGGCTCGGCGTGGACTGCGGCCATCGCCTCGGCCACCTCGGTTCGTAAGGGTGTGGTGGCGGCGTGGTCGAGGTAGGTGAGGGTTCCCGTTGCCTCGCTCACCGGTGGTAGGGCATCAGCTGATCCACACCGTCTTGACGTTGCAGAACTCCTTCAAACCCACCTCTGAGAGCTCGCGGCCGAAGCCGGAGCGCTTGATCCCGCCGAAGGGCAGCTCGGGGTTGGAGGCCACCGCGGCGTTCACGAAGACACTGCCCGCTTCGATCTCGCGGACGCAGCGGTCGAGCTGAGTCTGGTCGGTCCCCCACACGCTCGAACCCAGACCGAAGGTGGTCGAGTTGGCCGCGGCGATGGCAGCGTCGAGGTCGGGCACTTCCAACACCAAGGCCACCGGGCCGAACAGCTCCTGCTGAGCCACTTCCATGTCGGGCTTGATGTTGGTGAGCACGGTGGGGTCGAGGTACCAGCCGGGACGGTCCGGCACGGTGCCACCGCAGGCCACCACCGCGCCCTCCTGCTTGGCCTCCTCGATCTGGTGGAGCAGCTCCTGGCGCTGGGCCTCGCTGACGATCGGTCCCACGTTGGTGGCCGGGTCGAAGGGATCGCCCACCACCAACGAGGACATGGCCTCGACGAAGAGGCGGGTGAACTCCTCGGCCACCGGCTCCACCACGATGAAGCGCTTGGCCGCGATGCACGACTGCCCGTTGTTGATGGTGCGGGCACTGGCCGCGGCCCGAGCAGTGGCGGCCAGGTCGGCCGACTCGAGCACCACGAAGGCGTCGGAGCCACCCAGCTCCATCACGCTCTTCTTCAGCGCGTGGCCGGCCGCCGAAGCCACCGCCATGCCGGCACCCTCACTGCCGGTCAGGGTCACGGCGGCGATGCGGGGGTCCTCGATGAGCGGGGCCACGTCCTTGGCCTCGATGAGCAACGTGGTGAAGACGCCCTCGGGAAAGCCGGCCCGCCGGAAGACATCCTCGAGCAGGAGGGCCGACTGCGGCACGTTGGATGCGTGCTTGAGCAGCCCGGTGTTGCCCAGCATGAGGGCCGGCGCGGCGAAACGGATCACCTGCCAGAGCGGGAAGTTCCACGGCATGACGGCCAGCACCACGCCGAGAGGCTCGAAGCGCAAGTACGACTTCTTCGCCGCGCTGGCCACCACCTCGTCGGCCAGCAGCGCCTCGGCATTGTCGGCGAACCAGCGCATGGACATGGCGCACTTGGACACCTCGCCTTTGGCGGCGGCGAAGGTCTTGCCCATCTCGGTGGTCAAGATGCGCGCCATGTCGGGTACCTCGGCCTCCATCAGCTCGGCCGCCGTGATGAGCAGGCGGGAGCGTTCGGCGAAGGAGGTGCGGCGGTACTCGAGGTAGGTGGCATAGGCCCGGGCCACTTTGGCCTCCACCTCTTCAGGCGTGTGCGCCTCGAACGTCTGCTCGGTCAGGCCGGTGGCGGGATTGACGGTGGCGAATGGCATGGTTGCTTTCTACCCGCTTCTGCCGCCGGACCCTCCGGAGGGGCCCGAACCCAAGCCAAGGTGCTCGGCCACCTGACGGCGCAGCAGTTTGCCGGTGGCGGTGTGCGGCAACTCGGTGGTGATGAAGTACGACTTGGGCCGCTTGTACGGGGCCAGGTGGGCCGAGGCGGCCGACCGGAGGTCCGCCTCACCCACCCCGGAGGCGGCCACGAAGGCGGCGCAGACCTGCTGGCCCCAGCGCTCGTCGTCGAGGCCGAAGACCGCCACCTCGGCCACGCCGGGCACGGCCGAGAGCACCGCCTCGACCTCGGCCGGGTAGACGTTGACCCCGCCGCTGATGATGAGGTCGCTGCGCCGTCCGGTCAGGTAGAGGAAGCCGTCGGCGTCGAGATGCCCGACATCGCCCACCGTGCAGGCATCGTCCCGCCATGCCTTGGCCGTGGCCACGGCGTCGCCCCAGTAGCTGAAGCGAGCGAACTCGGGCATGGTGCACCAGATGGTGCCCTCGGCGGAGTCGCCGCCGCCGTCCGAGTAGCCGTCGAAACCGGTGGCCGCCCCGCCTGCGCCCTCCTCCAGCGGCTCGATGCGGAGTTGGCGCCCCACCCGCGCTCGACCGACCGACCCGGGATGGGTCAGCCACTCGCCCGGGCTGCACACGGTGAACTGCGCCTCGGTCGAGCCGTAGAACTCCCAGCAGGCATCCGGCGCCACCCGCTCCATCACGGCTCGCTTGAGGGACGGCGGGCAGGGGGCACCGGCGTGGGCGAGCAGGCGCAGGGAGTCGAAGCGCTCGTCGCTCCCGAGCTGCTCGAGCGCCAGCAGGCGCTGGAGATGGGTCGGCACCATGAAGGCGGTGGTGGGCCGGTGACGGCGCAAGGTATCGAGGGCGGTCGAGGCATCGAAGTGGTCCAGGATCAGCAGCGACCCGCCCGATAACAGTGTCCCGGCCGAGAAGCGGATCGAGACGGTGTGGTACATCGGCGAGCAGACCAGGTGGCAGTCGGAGGGATCGAAGTGCCAGACCGCGGCCTCGTCCTCGAAGACGGCCCGGGCGTTCTCCTCGTCCCAGTTACCGGTGGTCACGCCCTTCGGCCGCCCGGTGGTGCCCGAGGTGTAGTGCACGGGCCGGGTCAGCGGGTAGGGCGAGAGCTCGGCCGGTACGCCCTCGGCCAGGGCTCCGAGCGCGGCCCGGTCAAGGATCTCGACCTGCGGGGCGGCGTCGGCCACCAGAGCGGTGCGCTCGGATTCGGTCAGGGTGGCGTTGAGCAGGACCGGGATGAGCCCGACCCGGGCCGCTCCGAGCACGGCGCAGATCAGGTCGGCCGAGGAGCCCAGGGCGAAGGCGACCCGGTCGCCAGTCCGGCAGCCCCGGGCCAGCAGGGCCCCGGCGGCGCGGCGCTGGCGGATCTCGGCGTCGGCCCCAGTGAGGAGTTCGACGGAGGACGCCGGCACAGATCGAGCATATGAGTGAGTACAGCCGCGCTGAGCTGGGCTTGGTGAAGCCCGGTGGCCCGCCGTGCGACGATGGCCGGCCGATGAGCCTGATCGACCGCTCCGCACTCGCCCGGGCCAGGGAGCTGGTTGAGCGCTCGCGCCGGATCGTGGTGCTGACCGGTGCCGGCATCTCGACCGACTCGGGCATCGCCGACTTCCGTGGCCCCCAGGGGATCTGGACCAAGGACCCAGCGGCCGAGAAGCTGGCCACCATCGAGCACTACCTCTCGAGCAGCGAGGCCCGCCAGGCGGCCTGGCAGCGCCGGCTCACCTCGACCATCGATCAGGCCGAACCCAACCCCGGCCACACCGCCCTCTTCGAACTGGAACGCTCGGGGCGCCTGGACACCCTGGTCACCCAGAACATCGACGGCCTGCACCAGCGGGCCGGCCACGACCCGGCCCGCATCATCGAGATCCACGGCACGGCCCGTGACGTGGTCTGCCTGCGCTGCGGCCACCGCCAGCCGGCCCAGCCGGTGCACGACCGGGTCCGGTCCGGCGAGCACGATCCGCATTGCCTCGAGCTGGTGGGCGGCGCGGGCGAGGCCTGCGGGGGCATCCTCAAGTCGGCCGTCATCAGCTTCGGTCAGGACCTCGTGGTCGAGGACCTGCGACGAGCTGAATTGGCCGCCCGTGACTGCGACTTGCTCCTGACGGTGGGCTCGACGCTCGGGGTGTATCCAGCGGCCGGTCTGGTGCCCATCGCCGCTCGCAGCGGTGCCGACATCGTGATCATGAACGGCGGTCCCACCGAACTCGATGCCTACGCCGACGTCCTGGTCTTCGGCTCACTGAGCGACGCGCTGAGCGACCTGGTGCAGGGTTTGCGGCCGGTCGGTTAGCGGCACCGCCAGTCCGGCCACCGCGCCGGCCAGCAACCCGACCACCGGCACGTGCCAGTCGAAGTCGACTGCTCCCACCAGGGCCAGGCAAACCAGACCCGCCACCGCGCCGGCGGCCAGCGGGTCGTGGCGGCGGACCGAGCGGACCAGCGCCACCATGGTGAGGGCCAGCAGCCCGAGGCCGATCACCCCGCCGCCCGCCAGCACCTGGAGGTACTCGTTGTGGACGAAGTTGGCCGCATTCCCATCGGCCGCGTGCACGAGCAGCAGGCGATCGGGGCCGACGCCCAGCCAGGGCGCGCTGAGGAACTGGTGCCAGGCCGCCTGCCACTCGGCCCAGCGGTCCCCATCGCTCGGCGCCAGCGCCCGCAGGCCGATCTCGTGGTGCACCAACACCAAGGCCAGCGCCGCCACCGCCAGGGTGCCGGCCACCGCGCCCAGCCTCGTGGTGGTGGACCAACCCGAGCGGGCCTCCCAGCGCAGGGGCGGCGCCCAGGCGGCCAGCGCGGCGCAGCCGATGCCGGCCCCAGCGAGCCAGGGCACGGCGTGATGGGAGGGGGAGGTAGCCACCGCCACGGTGCCCAGGACCAGACCGCAGAGCAGCGGCAGGGCGTGGCGGACGACCAGACGGAAGGGCACCAGGAGGGCGGCCAGGACGGCGGCCAGTACATCGGCGCGGCTCTGCGTGGCCAACAACCCGGCGCTGCAGGCGAAGACGGCCAAGCGAGGCAGCCATGGGAACTCGTCGACTTCGGCCGCCAACACCACCAGCAGGCAGACGGCGAGCACCAGGCCGGCGCAGTCCGAGTAGGTGATGGTCGAGGCCAGGCGCACGGTGCCCTGGGAGCGGATGGCCAAGGGAAAGCGCCGGGCCACCAGGCCGGCGAACCCGGTCAGCGCCACCACCGAGCCCAGCGCGCCGACGGCCCACACCACGTGGGGTCGCCGCGCCGCCGGCAGGGCCCGCACGGCGGCGAAAGCCGCGGCAAAACCGACCAGGCTGGCCCCCAACGGGTCGAAGCGGCCGAGTTCACCAGTGGTACCGGCCCGTATGGCCCACCAGGCGGCCAAGGCCAGCGCGCCGGCGATGACCAGGCGCTCGGAACCCCTCGCGGCCACTGCGCCAGTGGCCCACAGGATGAGGCAGGCCAGGGCGGCCACCACGGTGATGGCCAGTGCGTCAGCGGACCAGAATCCGCCGTCGCGCAGGGTTTCGATCAGCGCCAGGGCACCGAGCCCGACCGCCAGCACGGCAGCAGAGCGCAGCGGCGGCCCGGGGGCCAGCCGCTCGCGGAGCCGACGACCTAGGACTGCTTCGCCTTCTCCGCCTTGGCTTTGCGCCGGGGCTTGAGGGCGAACCACCAGATGCTGGCCATGGTGCCCAGGATGCCGACGGCGGCGGCAGCAGGCTTGACGACTTTGCGGGCGCCGGACTGTGGCATGGGGTCAGACACTACCCGGAGCATCCGGCGACCGGCTGGGCCGGGATCCGGACGGTCACCTGGGTCGGTCGGGCCGCCTCCGGGCCGAAGGCCATGGCCAAGAGGTGGTCGGCCACCCAGCCCGGAGAGTTGAAATCCCCGCTCTGGGCCAGAGCCACGAACCGCTCGACGTCGGGGAAGTCGGCGGCCCTCGAGCCCCGGACGGCCGCCTGCATGTCGGTATCGACCACCCCGGGCGCCACCGCGTAGGCCGAGAGGCCGTGTCCACCTTCTTCGAGGGCCACCACCCGGGTCAGCTGGTCGACCGCGGCTTTGGCCGCGCAATAGGCCGCCCAGCCGAAATAGGGACGGGTCCCGGCCCCCGAGGAGATGTTGATGAGGACACCGGTCCCGGGCCGGCGACGGACGTGGCGGGCGAAGATGGCCGATCCGTGCAGCACCCCGGTCACATTGACGTCGATGTTGCGCGCCACCTGCGAAGGGTCGGCGGCGGACAGCGGACCGATGGGAGCAAGCACCCCGGCGTTGTTGATCCATAGGTGGATACCGCCGAAGCGCTCGACTACCTGGTGGGCGAAGTCATCCAACGCGGCGTAATCGGTGACGTCGACGGCGGCACAGAGCGGCGGTTCGGCCGAGATCACCTGCCCGCCCCGGGCGGTGGGCCGGGTGGCCATCACCAGGCTGGGCCGATGGGTGGCGCACAAGCCGAGGTGCAGGCCAGCGGCTGCGAAGTGGCTGGCCAAGCCCGCACCGAGACCCCGGCTGGCTCCGGTGATGACGGCGACCTTGCCCGAGACTTCGGGCGGCGCCGTCGTGCTCTTCGCCTCGGCGGCGCTCACCGACCGGCGACCACCGAGTCCCGGGACTGGCGGTAGCCGGCGGCCGCGGCGACCAGGGCGTCGAAGGGACGCTGGTCACTCCCCTCCTCGGGGTGCCACTGCACGCCCAGGACGAAGCGGGCGGTGGGGAGTTCGACCGCCTCGATCACGCCATCGCCGGCCCGGGCGGTGACTTCGAGACCGCGACCGAGCTGGTCGATGGACTGGTGGTGCGAGCACAGCACGATCGGCGCCGCTCCGAAGACCTCGTCCGCCGCCGACCCCGGCGTGGTGGTGACCGCCATGTCCCCGAACACCAGCGGAGCGGTGCGGTGGCCCTCGTTCCCCACCACGTCGGGCACGTGCTGGTGCAGGGTGCCCCCCAGTTCCACGTTCAGCACCTGGATGCCGCGACAGATGGCCAGGACAGGCAGATCGATGACCAGCGCGGCGGCCAGCAGGGCCCGCTCGCTGGCGTCGCGCACCGGACTCACCCCGCCCACCGTGGCTTCGGGCTCCTGCCCGTAGGCGACCGGGTCGACATCGCCCCCACCGGTCAGCACCAGGCCGTCGAGGGCGGACACCACCTCGGCCGCGCCGGCGCCCGGCCCCCGGGGGGCCTGGCTGAGCGGGGGCAGCAGCACCGGGCGACCGCCCGCCGCCGCCACCAGCTCGAAGTAGGAGGCGGGCAGGACGGCCGCGTGGCGCTCCCAGGAGGACCACGCCACGTCGGCCACGTAGGTGGTGATGCCGATGAGCGGGACCATCGGCCCAGCGTACAAAGCACAGAGCGGCTGGACGGCACCCGCTCGGGAACGCCAACATGGCGCATGCCTGGACTCGAGATGATCACTGCCGGTATCGCGGACGGGTCCATCGACACGGTGGTCCTCGCCTTCCCCGATATGCACGGTCGCCCCGTCGGCAAGCGGGTCACTGCCGACTTCTTCGCTCAGCACGTGGCCCAGCACGGGATCGAGGCGTGCGACTACCTGCTGGCCGTCGACGTCGACATGAACCCGCTCCCGGGCTACCGCTTCGCCAACTGGGACCGCGGCTACGGCGACATGGTGGCCCGGCCCGACTACGCCACGGCCCGGCGCATCCCCTGGCTCGAAGGCACCGCCATGGTGATCTGCGATCTGACCAATGCCGACGGCACCCCGGTCGAAGTGTCGCCGCGCCAGATCCTGCGCGACCAGATCGCCCGGGCCGCCGCCCACGGCCTGGTGGTCCATGCCGCCACCGAGCTCGAGTTCTTCCTCTTCAAGGACAGCTACGAGGAGGCGCAGGCCAAGGCCTGGCGTGAACTGGTCCCGCACACCGCCACCATCGAGGACTACCAGCTGCTGCAAACGGCGCGCGAGGAGTACATCCTGCGCCGGATCCGCAACGAGATGGTGGCCGCCGAGATCCCGGTCGAGTTCTCCAAGGGAGAAGCGGGCCGGGGTCAGCACGAGGTCAACGTCACCTACTCGACCGCGCTCGATTCGGCCGACCGCCACCTGGTCTTCAAGAACGGGATCAAGGAGATCGCCGCACAAGAGGGGCGGGCCGCCACCTTCATGGCCAAGTGGACCATGGACGACGTGGGATCGTCGTGCCACCTGCACGTCAGCCTGACCGACGCCACCAGCGGGCAGGCGGTGATGGGTGACGACAGCCACCCGAGCGGGCTGTCGGTCATCGGCCGCCAGTTCCTGGCCGGCCAGCTCCACGCCGCCCGCGAGCTGGCCTGGTTGGCTGCGCCGACCGTCAACTCCTACCGGCGCTACGTCCCGGGCAGCTGGGCTCCCACCGCGGTGGTGTGGGGGGAGGACAACCGGACCTGTGGCTTCCGAATCGTGGGCCACGACAAGGACCGCCGGGTCGAGAGCCGGGTGCCCGGGGCCGACGTCAACCCGTACCTGGCCATCGCCGGCGCCATCGCGGCCGGGCTCTACGGCCTCGACCACGGCCTCGAACTGGGTGACCCGTTCCCGACCAACGCCTACCTGGCCGAGGACGTGCCCCGGATCCCGGCAACGCTGGTCGATGCCATCGACCTGCTCCGCGGCTCGACCGTGGCCGCCGAGGCCTTCGGGCCCGAGGTCCACCACCATCTGCTGAACACCGCGGTGCAGGAGTGGGAGGCCTTCAACCGCCACGTCTCGGACTGGGAACTGGCCCGGAACTTCGAGCGGATCTAGTTGCTCGTCTCGCAGCTCTGCTCGCAAGAATCGCTGGCGTCGCCCGAGCTTCGAACCTGGGCCGACCGCCTGCGGCCGATGTGGAACCCCAAGGGCGAGGACCCGCGGCCCTTCATGTTACACCGAAAGATGTGGGAGTGGCTCTTCATCGCCCAGGCTCTGGCCGAGCGCGACATGCTCCACCCGGGCCGGCGGGGTCTGGGCTTCGGAGTCGGTCAGGAGCCGTTGGTGTCGTTGCTGGCCTCCTACGGCTGCGACATCGTGGCCAGCGACCAGCCGGCCGAGCAGGCGGTGGCCTCGGGGTGGACCGATTCGGAGATCGAATGGTCGGGCGGTCTCGACGGGCTGAACGAGGACGGCCTCTGCCCCCCCGAGGACTTCGAGCGCCACGTCCGCTTCCGCCCGGTCGACATGAACCTCATCCCGGCCGACCTGCGCGCCTTCGACTTCACCTGGTCGTCCTGCGCCTTCGAACATCTTGGTTCGCTCGAGGCCGGTACCGACTTCGTGGTCAATCAACTCGAATGCCTCCGGCCGGGCGGCATCGGCGTGCACACCACCGAGTACACCGTGTCCTCCAACCAGGACACCATCAGCGAGGGTGCCACTGTGCTGTACCGGCGGCGCGACATCGAGGCGCTGGTACGCCGGCTGCGCCGGGTCGGCCACCTCATCGAGATGGATTACACCGAGGGCACCACGCCCGAGGACATCCACGTCGACACTCCGCCGTACACCAACACGCACCTGCGCACCATGCTGGGCCAGTACGTCACCACGTCGGTGGCTCTGATCATCGAGAAGGGCACCGGCCGGCGCGGCCTGCTCAGGCTGCGGCGGGGCTGATCCCGCTCAGGGTCGAGACCCGGGTGAGTTGTGAGTCCT
This sequence comes from Acidimicrobiales bacterium, assembly GCA_036489775.1. Lineage (GTDB taxonomy): Bacteria > Actinomycetota > Acidimicrobiia > Acidimicrobiales > RAAP-2 > Bog-473. The sequence goes on from DASXFC010000001.1 coordinate 16,422, forward strand.
CGGCGTTAGTCCTCGGCATCGCCGTAGGCATAGACATCTCCCACGGTGTCGAACAGCCAGTACCCCCCGTGGTCTGGTGTGGCCACGATGCCGGCCACGGCGCCGGCACCGGCGATGTCCGGTGGGATCGTTGGTCCGGCGAGGGCGGTAGCGGTGCCGAACGGGAAGACTCGACCATCAGCATCGACGATCCAGTAGCCCGTGCCGGCGGCATCCCAGGCCATCCCGACGGCGGGATCGGTGTCGGCATCGTTGATGTCGGTCACGGCATTGCCGTAGAAGTTTGCGGCACCAAAGGCGAAGAGACCGCCATCAGCGGCGAGGAGGTCATATCCCTTCCCGTTGGGTAGGACCGCCATGGCATAGACCGGTTCGTTGAGGGCGTCATTGGAAGTGTCGCCGTAGAACACAGCATCGCCAAAGGGCGCCACCTGACCCTCATCGGTGAACTCCCAGTAGCCCTTGCCGTCAGACGTGGCGATAATGCCCACCACGGAGCCGTCGAGATCGGCGGCTGAGATGGTGCCGTAGTTCACCGCATCGCCAAAGGTGTACAGCTCGCCGCCGGCCCCCACCAGCCAATACCCCTTGTCGTCGGCGGTCATGGCGGCGCCGACCACCGGATCAGCCAGATTCACGTTGGATTCGTCCCCCAAGGACGGCGCGTTGCCGGAGGGCGCCACATCACCACCGATACCGGTGAGGATGTATCCCTGGTCGTTGCTGGTCACCGCCATCGCCGACACCTCATCGAACGGCGGGAACACCGGCGTCATCGCCACCATCGGCGCTGCGATGGGTTTGCCGCCCCATGAACCGAGGAAAGGCGCGCTGCCGAAGGCGAAGATGCCGCCATCGGCCGCCACCAGCCAGTAGCCCGGCTGAGGACTGAACGGATTGGTGGCGATGCCGACAATCGGGCTGTCCAACTTCAGGCTCCCGGTCGAACCCAAGAACGGCGCGTCAACTCCAAAGGAGAACACGCCGCCGTCCGCCGCCACCAGGTAGTACCCGATGCCATTGCCAGACTCGGACTCCACCATGCCGACAATGGGCTTGTTGAGGTGGGTGCCGCCGGTCGAACCCAAGAACGGCGCATCGCCGAAGGAGAAGATGCCGCCATCGGCCGCCACTAGCCAGTAGCCCAGACCGTCCGGGGAACTCTCGACGCCGACGATGGGACTGTTCAGCGGCTGGCCCGGCTTGAGGATTCCGGGCACCGAGCCGTAGAACCCGGCCTCGGGCCCGAAGGCGAACACCCCGCCGTCGGCTGCCACCAACCAATACCCCCCGTCGTCGGCGGCCACGGTCATGCCCACAATGGGACTGTTCAGCTTGAGACCCCCGGTCGACCCGAAGTACGGCGCACCACCGAAGGTGAAGACACCACCGTCCGCCCCGACTTCGTAGTACCCGTCACCGAAGGCATCGGAGCTGCCGGCGACGATCGGCGCATTCAGTGTCTTGCCACCCAGGTCTCCATACGAGATGGCCCCGCCCTCGGGATAGACCCGGCCGTCTTTGCCGAACATCCAGTAGCCCGGGTACCCCCCGAAGTAGTGCGGTCGGACCTGTGCGGCCACGGCGCCGCCTGACGACCTCGATGTGGCGGCGCCGACCTGCGTGCTCGATAGCACCAGCGCTCCCGACAGCGACAAGAGAGCGGCACACAGTGCCAGGGTGGCCCGCGGCAGCCGAGTCGACCCAGAACCCCCAACGATCCGCATGACCACCCCAAACCGGGACTCCGCCCAGAGGTCCCGAATGGACCCACAACCCCGCCACTGCGTCACCAACTGACCTTCAGCTGCCCCTAATGCGGGCCTTGCCCCAGCCGTCGACCGTTCAAACGCTTGTGAATGCCCTTGGTCTCCTTGTAGAGATTGACGAACTCGGTCTGGAGTTCGCCGTAGAGGGCGACCGCCTTCGGCTCGGGCTGGTAGGTGGCCTTGATCTGCACCATGGCCGGCAGATCGGACAAGGTGGTCCGGCCCAGTGCCAGCAAGGTCAGCATGCCGGCACCGCGCACGTTGGCCAGCACCGGATCAGCCACCTGGCGGATCGTGCGATCCAGCGCGTCAGCGTGCATCTGGGACCACAGGTCCGAGTTGGCCCCACCGCCGACGAAGGCCAATGAGTCGAAGGGCCGCTTGCAGTACTTCTCGACCGCGCCCAGCAGCCAGCCCGAGTTGAGCGCCACCCCTTCGAAGACGGCCCGCACCATGTCAGGACGGGTGCTCGAGAGGGACAGGTTGTGGAAGCCGCCCCGGATGGTGTGGTCGTCCACCGGGGACCGTTCACCATTGAGCCAGGGGGTGAACAGCACGCCGTGGCTGCCGGCCGGCACCGAGGCCGCCATCTCGTTCAGGCGGGGGAAGAGGTCGTCGGGCACGTCGGCCTCACCCGGTCCGAGGGCGTCGCCCGGGTAGAGCAAGGTGTCGCGCAACCAGGTCAGGCAGGCTCCGCCCGTCTCGTGCTCGTCGGCCACCAAATAACGGCCGGGGATGCCCGAGGGGATGGAGGCGATGTTGGTGAGTGCATCGGTCTTCTTGAAGGGCACGTGGCAGCTGATCCAGCTGGAGGTGCCGATGTAGAGATGGCCGGCGAAGTCGCCCACCGCACCAGAGCCGACGGCGGCCGTGTGCAGGTCGCCCGCCCCGGCCACCACGGGCGTGCCCGCCAAGAGGCCCAGCTCTTGGGCGGCCGCCGGGGCCAGCCCGCCCAGCACCGATCCGGTCGGCACCAGTTGGGGCAAGCGGGCCCGGTCCAACCCGGCCAGCTCGAACAACGCGTCGTCGTAGGCGATGGCGTTGATGTCGCGGTTGTCGGTCACCCAGTGCAGCGTGATCGAATCGTGCGAGGCCCGGGCCAGGCCGGTCAGCCGCAGGTTGAGATAGTCCACCGGCTCGAGGAACACCGCGGTGGCGGCATAGACGTCGGGGCGTTGCGTGCGCAGGAAATGGATGTGCCCCACCGGGTCCTTGCCCGAGAGGCTCGGGATGCCGCCGGTGCGGCGCACCCACTTGGCCGCCTTGGAGGCGCCGTAGCCCTGGATGTTCAACGCACCGCGCACGGTCTCGCGCACGGCGGAGGCGCCGCGGGAGTCCATCCACGAGATGGCCGGATCGATGGCCAGGCCGTCGGCCCCGATGGGAACGGTGCCCGACCACTGCGCGGTGCAGCCGACGCCCACGATCTGGGCCGGGTCGACACCGCTCTGCGCGATGGCGCGTCGGGCCGACGTGACGATGGCGCCCCACCAGTCGTCAGGATGCTGTTCGGCCCCACCGTCCGTGGTCAGCGCAATGCCCACCTTCTCGAAGGCGTGGGCGGCCAGCGGACCCTGGGCCAACATCACGGCGACCTTGGGGCCGCCGGTGCCCAGGTCGACCGCCAGGACGTAGGCCTGATCGGGGTTGACCCCGTCGAGGGGGCGCAGCTCGGTCGCGGCAACCGCGGGCAGGGTCGGTGCGGCGGGGGATGGCACGGCGCAGAAGCGTAGCCACCGTCCCCGCGCCGTCACCGGCCCGGTGCCCGGGGATTACTCGGCCAGGCCGGCCTCGACCTCCAGCTCGATGACTACCTTGTTGCCCACGACGACGCTGCCGTCGAGCAACGAGTGGTTGAAGTTGACCCCGAAGTCGCGGCGGTCGATCTCGCCCTTGGCCGAGAAGGCGACCACGGTCTTGCCCTCGGCCATGGCCGGGCCCTCGCCCAGGAACTCCAACTCGAAGTCGACCGACTTGGTGACGCCACGGATGGTCAGGTCGGTGGTGAGCGTGTACTCGTTCCCGTCCACCTGCTTGATCCCGGTGCTCTTGAGGGTCAGCGTCGGGTGGTTCTCGATGTCGAGGAAGTCGTTGGTGCGCAGGTGGTCGTCACGCATCGACTGGTTGGTGTGGATGCTGGCGGCCTGCACGGTGGCCTCCAGGGTCGAGTCCTCGATGGGCTCGGCCACGGTAAAAGTGCCCGAGACCTCGGTAAAGCGGCCCCGGACCTTGGTGCCGATCAGGTGGCGGGCCACGAAGCCGACCTCGGTGTGGGCGGGGTCGATGTTGTAGGTCCCGGTCTTTGGGGTGGTGGCGGTGGTGCTCATGATGCTTCCTCCTTGATGGATGCTTGACTCAGTTGCTTGAGTAGATAGTATCTGAGTATACAGATACTTGTCAATCAGACAACCGTTGCCACCCTGATAGCGTGGTGGAGGATCGAGGGAGCACGATGGACACGGTGATGCCGCAGTTGCAGACCGTCAGCGAGGAGGTGGGGACGTGCGGCGGTGTCCTCGATCAGATCGACGACCCGCGGCTCCAGCTCATGGGCCTGCTGATGCGGTCGCAACGGCGGCTGACCGACGTACTGGGGCGTGAGCTCGAGGAGACCGTCGGCATCCCGCTGGTCTTTTTCAACGTCCTCACCCACGTGGCCGCCGCGCCCGCGGGCCGCGTGACCATGAGCCAGCTCAGCGCCGATGTCTCCCTCACCACCGGTGGGGTGACCAGGCTGGTCGACCGCATGGTCGAGGCCGGCCTGGTGGCCCGCTCGGCCTGCCCCAGCGACCGCCGCAGCGTGCACGTCGTGCTCACACCCGAGGGACATGCCACCTTGCGCGCCGCCATCGCGGCCCACATCGACGGGATCGATCGTCACCTCATCGCACCCCTGTCAGCGGCCGACCGGCAGGCCCTGTCCACTGCGCTGGGCAAGCTGGCCCGCGGCACCGACGGCAGCGGCGGGCTCTGCTGAACCTGGCTCAGGGGTAGCCCGCGAGGCTCAGGCCGGGGGCGCCTTGCGCAACCAGACGGTGACCGGGGTGCTGCCGTCGCGGTCCGCCTCATCGAGGTCGAGGTCCAGCACCGTGCCCTCGCCCTCGCCCGCACCGACGACGATCTCGACCGCCAACACCTCGCGCCCTATGTAGTCGAACAGGCCGGCGATGGCATCGAGGCCGGTGACGTGCAGCGTGATGCGGTCGGACACGTCGAGGCCGCTGGCCTTGCGCAGGTCCTGGACCAGGCGCACCACCTCGCGGGCCAGGCCGCGGTGGCGCAGGTCCTCGTTGAGGGCCAGATCGAGCGCCACCACCTCGCCACCTTCGCGGGAGACGGCGAACCCCTCCTGGCCCCGCACCCGCAACTGCACGTCATCCGGACCGAGCGCCTCTTCCACACCGCCGATCACCACCGTGATCGACTCGCCGTTCTCCAACGATGCCGCCGCCGCCGCACCATCGAGCGCGGCCAGCGCCGGTTTGAGGTCCTTGACCCGATCCTTGAGCCGCGGGCCGAGCGCCCGGAAGTTGGCCACCAGCTCGAACTCGATGACGTCGCCCAGCTCGTCCGCCTCGTCGATCTCGTCGACGTTGAGCTCGTCGGCCACGATCTCGCGCAGGATGTCCGGTGCCCCCGAGGGCAAGAAGACCAGCGCCCGGGCCAGCGGCTGGCGCACCTTGACCCCGGCCTCGCCCCGGGCCGCCCGGCCCAGCGAAGTCAGGCGGCGGGCCAGGGCCATCTGGGCTTCGAGCGCCGGGTCCAGCAGGGCGGTGTCGACCGCCGGCCAGTCCTGCAGGTGCACCGAGTCGTCCTGGCCCGCCCCGGTCAGGGCCCGCCACATGGTGTCGGACACGAAGGGGCACATGGGCGCCAGCAGCAGGGTCAGCGTGGTCAGCACCTCGTGCAGGGTGGCCTGGGCGGCCAGGGTGTCCCCCGCCGGCGCGCCGGGGTCGGTGCGCCAGAAGCGGCGGCGGCTGCGCCGCACGTACCAGTTGGACAGGTCGTCGACCAGGCTGCCCAACGCGTCGGCCGCGTCGAGGGGCTCGTAAGAGGCCAGGGCGGTGGTCACCGTGGCCGTGGTGCTGGCCAGGCGCGACAGGATCCAGCGGTCCAGCGGACCGCGCTCGGCCGGGGTCGGGATGGCCGGATCGGCCGGATCGAACTCGTTCAAAGAGGCGTAGGTCGAGAAGAAGCTGAAGGTGTTCCACCAGGTCAGCAACATGTCGCGCATGGCCGTGTCGATGGCGGCCATGCTGGCCCGGGTCGGCGTCCACGGGGAGCCCTGGGAGAACATCCACCAGCGCATGGCGTCGGCGCCCCGGGTGTCGAGGATGGACCAGGGGTCGATGATGTTGCCGATCGACTTGGACATCTTGCGGCCCTCGGCGTCGATGATGTGGCCCAGGCAGACCACGTGGCGGTAGGGCGACTGGCCGAAGACCAAGGTGTTGACGGCCAGCAGCGAATAGAACCAGCCCCGCGTCTGGTCGATGGCCTCGGAGATGAAGTCGGCCGGGAAGGTGAAGGCTTCGGCCGAACCCTCCTGGTGCGGGTAACCGACCTGGGCCGCCGGCATGGAGCCCGAGTCGAACCAGGCGTCGATGACCGGTTCGACCCGCCGGCTCACGGCCTCCTCCCCCGCCAACCCGTCCTCGGCGCAGGTGGTGCAGGCGAAGGTGACCTCGTCGATGGTGGGCCGGTGCGGATCGATCCCGGTGACATCACGACCGGTGGCGTCGGAAAGCTCGGCCAGCGAGCCGATGCAGCGCAGGTGCCCGCGGCCACAGCGCCAGATCGGCAGCGGCGTGCCCCAGTAGCGGTCGCGCGACAGCGCCCAGTCCACGTTGTTGGAGAGCCACTCGCCGAAGCGCCCCTCCTTGATATGGCCCGGGTGCCAGTCCACCGTCTCGTTGGCGGCCAGGAGGTCGTCCTTGCGGGTCGAGGTGGCGATGTACCAGCTGGGCTTGCCCCAGTAGATGAGCGGCGTGCGGCAGCGCCAGCAGTGCGGGTACGAGTGCACGTAGGGGAAGCGGCGGATGAGCAGGTCCTCGGCTTCGAGGCGGTCGTTGATGGCGGTGTTGGCCGCCCGCACCTCTTGGCCGGCCAGCCAGCCGATGTCGTCGGTGAAGCGCCCGTCGGGCCCCACCGGGTTGAGCGAGGGCAAGCCCTGCTCGCGGCCGATCTGGCGGTCGATCTCGCCGAAGGCCGGGGCCAGGTGGACCAGACCGGTGCCCTCCTCGATGGTGACGTAGTCAGCCGGGACCACCCGCCAGCCGTCGGCCCCGTGCGGCACATCGAGGTCGTCGAAGGGGCGCCGGTAGTGCACCCCGACCAGCGCGTCACCGGCCAGGCGCGCGCTGATGCGGTCCTTGGCGCCCTCGCCCAGGACGGCGTCGACCAGATCCTCGGCGATGACCAGGCCATCCACCACGGCGTAGGTCAGCCCAGGATTCACGGCCACGCCGGTATTGGACAGCAGCGTCCACGGCGTCGTGGTCCACACGGCCAGCGAGTGCGCCCCACCGAGTACCGAGGCGTCGGGGTCGACGATGGGGAACCGCACGTAGGCCGACTCGTCCTCTTCGTCGGTGTAGACGCCGGGCTGTCCCAGTTCGTGGCTGGACAGGGCCGTGCCACAGCGCGGGCAGTAGGGCACCACCTTGAGGTCTTCGTAGAGCAGCCCCTGATCGAAAAGCTGCTGCAGCAGCCACCACACCGACTCGATGTAGGCCGGGGACAGCGTCCAGTAGGCGGCGTCCATGTCGACCCAGTAACCGATGCGGGTGGTCAGCCGGGCGAACTCGCCGACGTAGGTGTAGACGGACTCGCGGCAGAGCCGGGTGAACTCGGCGATACCGACCTCCTCCTCGATCTGCGTCTTGGAGGTGATGCCGAGCTTCTTCTCCACCTCGACCTCGACCGGCAGGCCGTGGGTGTCCCACCCGGCGCGCCGGGCCACGTAGGACCCGTCCATGGCGTGGAAGCGGCAGAAGAGATCCTTGTAGACGCGGGCCCAGACGTGGTGCAGACCCGGCATCCCGTTGGCGGTGGGCGGCCCTTCGTAGAAGACCCAGGGCTCGGCCCCGGCCCGCTGCTCGATGGAGCGCTCGAAGACGCGGTGGGCCGACCAGCGCGCCAGCTCGGCCTGCTCGAGGGCGACGAAGTCGGTGTCAGGGGGGACAGGTGTGAACACGGATCGATTTCATTCGGTGACACCGGTGGTCGAGCACCGCCGGTGAAACGCCAAGGATAGAGGGTGACCGCATCGGTGCTGCTCACAACGTTTCGGCGGCCAAGACCGGACAACCCCGGGCCTACCCTGGGGGGATGCCAACGCAGCCCTTCGAAGTGATCTGCGAGATCGAGCCGGCCACCCAGCCCGACCTGACCCACGTCCGCCACCAGATCGGCGTGCTGGCCCCGGTGGCCAGTGCCTTCCTCATCCCCGACAACCACATCGGCCGGGCCACCGTCTCGAGCGTGGCGGTGGCCCACGAGGTGGAGGCCATGGGCGGGCGCTCCATCGCCTGCCTCAACGCGCGGGACCGCAACCTGCTGGGCTACCGGCGCGACCTCCTCACCGCGGCCGCCTACGGGGTGGACCAGTTCCTGCTGGTCTACGGCGACAAGCCCCAGGCCGGTGGGCGCACCAGCGAGCTGACCGTCCGGGCCATGGTCGAAGAGGGCCGGCATTTTGCCGAGTCCCGGCCGGCCCAGGTGGCACCCCATGCGCTTCGGGGCGGCCACCGGCCTGCGCCCGCTGCCGGAGTGGAAGCGCCAGGTGGACTTCCTCTTCGTCCAGATCGGCTTCACCCTCGAGCCGCTGCTGCGCTGGCGGGACCAGGTGGACGTGTCCGCTCCGGTCTACGCCGGCGTGATGGCCCTGAACGGTCCGGGGATGGCCCGCTCCCTGGCCGCCTCCATTCCCGACATCGACATCCCGGCCGAGTTGGTGGCCAAGGTGAACGAAGACCGCTTGGCCGGGGTCGAGGCCGTGTGCCAGTTGGTCACCGACATCCGGGCCAGCGGCGCCTTCGACGGCGTCCACCTCATCCCGGTCAGCCGTTACCGCGAGGTGGCGGCCCGACTCGAACAATTGCTGTGAGCGGACGCCCGCCGACCACACCGTGACGTTGCCGACTCGTCCCGCCAACGAAGGTGATGTCGAAGCCTGCGTGGCCATCGTCGAAGAGCTGCCTGACTTCTTCACCGACAACGTGCCCGGCGAGGTCAGGCACGATCTCGGCCTGCACCAAGGATGGGTGACGGTGGACGACGACTGCCTGCTGGGCTTTGCGGTGGTGGAACGGCGCTCGGCAGCGGTCGCCGAAATTCTCTGGATGGCGGTGCGGCCGGCTCGGCGCGGTAGCGGAGTCGGCACCGCTCTGCTCGAACACGTCTTGGCCGCGTTGGGCCAGGACGGCGTCGAGCTGGTCGAGGTCAAGACGTTGGACGCCGGCGCGGGGTATACGCCCTATGAGGCCACCCGTGCCTTCTGGAGCAAGCGCTTCGTGCAGATCGACACGATCGATCCGTATCCAGGCTGGAGCGAAGGCAATCCGGCCGCCATCTTCATCTGCGCGCTGTAACTCAGGAAGTCGGAAAAACCCGGGCCTCGAGTTCGGCCCACCGGGCGTCGTCCATCTCGAGCAGCGAACCGAGCACCAGGTCAGCCAAGCCGAAGGCCGGATGACCCTCCTCGCCCATCTCGGGAACGGCGATGCAGGCCATCGAAGCCGCCTTGGCCGCCAGGACGCCAGCCGGCGCGTCCTCCCACACCAGGCAGCGGCGCGGGGGCGAACCGAGTTTGGCCGCCGCGGTGATGAAGACGGCAGGGTGCGGCTTGCCGAAGTCCTCGTCCTCGGCCGAGTGGATCAGCGCGAAGTGGCGCCGCAGATCGAAGTGGGCCAGGGCGGCGTCGATCAGGCGGTACTGCGAAGAAGAGGCGACGGCCATGGGTAGGCCACGCTGCTCGCACAAGGCGATGGCGTGTTCGGCTCCCGCCTTGAGCGTGCCGATGGTGACGATGAGGTCGATGACCCGGTCCACGATGGTGGTGGCCACGTCACCCGGACTCGGTGTCGACCACGGATAGCGGGCGTGCCAGTACTCGGTGACCTCGTGGACGAACATGCCCTTGGTGCTGCGACAGCCCTCGACCTCGAGCGGCACGCCGAGATCGCCGAGGATCTCGATCTCGGCCTGGTGCCAGAGGATCTCCGAGTCGAGCAGGAGGCCGTCCATGTCGAAGATGGAGGCCGTAAAGCCCGACGGAGCGGGCGGCGCCTGGCTCAAGCGGGCAGCGCAGCCTCGATGGCGCCCACGATGGTCGCATCCTCGGGCTCGACCTGCGGGCGGAAGCGGTCCAGGATCTCGCCCGAATCCGACACCAAGAACTTCTCGAAGTTCCAGGTGATGTCCCCGGCGTTCCCCTCGGCGTCCTTGGTCTCGGTCAGCTCGGCATAGATGGGGTGGCGATCCTCGCCGTTGACGTCGATCTTCTCCATCAGCGGGAAGGTGACGCCGTAGGTGGTCGAGCAGAACTGCTGGATCTCCTCGGCGCTGCCCGGCTCCTGACCCAGGAACTGGTTGCACGGGAAGCCCACCACCGAGAAGCCACGGTCCCCGTAGGTCTTCTGCAGCCGCTCCAAGCCTTCGTACTGCGGGGTCAGGCCGCACTTCGAGGCCACGTTGACGAGGAGCAACGTCTTGCCGGTGAAGTCGCCCAGCGAAGCGTCCTCGCCGGTCAGCGTGTGAATGGGGATGTCGTAGAGGGCCATGGCCGGACACTACCGGCGCCGGTCGGGATCGTGCCGGGGCTGCCTATGGTGGCCCGATGCACGCAGTGGTGATCGGCGACGGCAAGTTGGTGTGGACCGAGCGGGCGGACCCGGTGCCCGGTGACACCGAACTGCTGGTCGCCGTCAAGGCGGCCGGCCTCAACGGAGCCGATCTGGTGCAGCGGCTCGGCTTCTACCCGGCGCCCCCGGGGTGGCCGGCCGACATCCCGGGAATGGAGTTCGCCGGTGAGGTCGTGGGCAAAGGACCGAAGGTCACGCGCCACGACATCGGCGACCGCGTGATGGCGGTGGTGGGCGGTGGCGCCCAAGCCACGCTGGCCCTGGTCGATGAAGTCCACGCCCTGCCGGTGCCGGCGCAACTGGGCTGGCCCGAGGCGGGCGGATTCCCCGAGGTTTTCTCGACCGCGCACGATGCGCTGTTCACCCAGGGTCAGCTGGCCATGGGCGAGCGGGTCCTGGTGAGCGGGGCGGCCGGGGGCGTGGGCACCGCCGGGCTGCAGCTGGCGGCGGCCACCGGCGCCGTGGTCGTCGCCACCGTGCGGGACCCCGACCGTCGATCCGCCGTGGCCGCGCTGGGCGCCACCCACGTCATCGACCCCGGTGAGGTGGCGGACCACGGGCCCTATGACGTCGTGCTCGAGCTGGTGGGGGCGCCCAGCCTCGAAGCGGTGCTACCCCACCTGGCCACCGGCGCCCGGGTCGTGGTGATCGGCGTGGGGGCCGGCTCCACCATCTCGCTCAACCTCTTCTCCTTGATGTCGACCCGCGCCCGCATCGGCGGCTCCACCCTGCGCTCCCGCCGGCTGGAGGAAAAGGCTGACGTCGCGGCCGCCGTGGCCAGACACGTCCTGCCCCTGCTCGAGTCCGGGCGTATCTCGGTGCCGGTCTGCGGAACCGTGCCCATGGCCGAGGCCGAGGCCGCCTACGAGCAATTCGCCGCCGGCTCCAAGCTGGGCAAGATCGTGCTGGTGACTTAGGGGTGATCGGCGCGGTCCTCTTCGACGGCGACCAGACGCTGTGGGACTTCCGGCGCGTGATGACCTTCGCGCTGGAAGCCGCCCTCGAGGAACTGCGAACGGCTCGACCCGGCGCCGTCACCGCCGCCATGACCATCGCCGATTTTGGGGCTGACCGCGACGCCGTGGCCCAGGAGCTGGCGGGCATCGAGTTCAACCTGAGCAGGCTGCGCCAGCTCGGCTTTGCCCGCACCTTGGAGCGTCTCGTCCCCGACGACCCCGACGGCATCGGGCCCCTGGCCGATCAGTTGACTGCGACGTACTTCCACCATCGGGACCTCGATCCCGCCCTCTTCGAGGACACGCTCCCCTGCCTCGACATATTGATGGCGCAGTACCGCCTGGGTCTCCTCTCCAATGGCAGCCGGTTGCCGCAGACCATCGGCCTGGCCCATTACTTCGAGACCGTGGTGTTCGCCCAGGACCATCAGGTGGCCAAACCGGACCGCGGTCTGTTCCAAGTGGTGGAGCAACGGCTGAACGTCGATCCCGAACATTGCGTCCTGGTCGGTGATCACCCCCTCAACGACGTGGTGGGAGCGAAACGCTCGGGTTGGCGAGCCGTCTGGGTCGATCGTGAAGGTGATGGGGCCTACGTCTGTCCCGATGGTTGTCACGAGGAGCCCGACGCCGTCATCACCTCCTTGGCGCAGCTGCCCGAGGTGTTGCGCGCCTGGTAGGGAATTACTCGAGCCGCTCCGCCAAGACGGTGGCTTCGGCACGGACCCGGTGGCGCGCACCCGTTGTTCAAGATCCGGTGCATCCATGGCCCTGAACGATCTCTATCGGGTCAGGATGACCACTCCGGCATTGGCCCCGCGGCCAACCGTGTGTGAGAGCGCGGCGCGCGCGCCATCGACCTGCCGCGGTCCACACTCGCCGCGCAGCTGGCGCACCAGTTCGACCACCTGGCCCAGCGCCGAGGCTCCCAGCGGTTCACCCTTGGAGAGCAGGCCGCCGCTCGGGTTGACCGGCAGGCGCCCGCCCAGCGCGGTGTCCCCCGAATCCAGCAGCTGGGCCGAGGCACCGCGGGCGCACAGCCCGAGCTCCTCATAGGACAGCAACTCCCGAGCGGCGTCGGTGTCCTGACATTCCACGACGTCGAGGTCGCTCGGGCCCAGACCCGCCTCCTCGTAGGCCGCGGTGGCCGCCAGGGTGCTCGGCGGCGGCACGCTGTCATCGAGCAGACCCGACAGAGGCGTGGATTCGCTGAGCACGGCGCCGGGCAGATGGGAACGCAGAACGGCGCCGGCCAGCGTGATCGGTGCGGCCGCGCTCTGGGCCGCCCGGGCGGCCGTGGTCAGGATCACCGCGGCTGCCCCCTCGTTGGGCGAGCACAGCATGAAGAGGTGCAAGGGATCGCAGACGACTCGGGACCCGAGGACCTCGTCGGCCGACACCTCCTTTTGGAACATGGCGTCGGGATTGGCCGCGCCGTGGCGCCGGTTCTTGACCACCACCTGGGCCAGGTGGTCCTTGGTCACGCCTGAGGTGATGGAGAGACGATGGGCCCGCAGACCGAAGAAGGCCGGCGTGGCGGCCAAGCCGGCCTCCTCCTGCCAGGGCTCGAAGAAAGAGGAGCGGATGATCCCCTTGGGCATTTTCTCGGTCCCGAAGACCAGCACGGTGTCGTACTGGCCGGCCCGGATGGCGCCAGCGGCCAGCATCAAGGCGGCGCCGCCACTGGCACACCCCGCCTCCACGTCCACGATGGGCATGCCGGTCATGCCCAGCCGGCTCAGCACCTTGTGCCCGGTGGCCACCCCGCCGTAGGCCGTGCCGCAGAAGGCGGCCTGAAAGCCGCCCTTGCCGATGCCGGCCTCCTTGAGGGCCGCTCGCACGGCGTGGACACCCAGGTCGGTGGTGGAGACACCGTCGAACCGTCCGAAAGGGTGCAGGCCGACCCCGGTGATGACGACATCGCTCATGACGGCGCCGGTGCGAAGGCGTAGCTGATGACCTCGTCGCCCTCCTCGGTGGTGTGCAGGGTCACGATCCGCAACGACATGGGCTGGCCCAGCTGGAGCGCGGCGGGGTCGCTCTCGGTCAGCCGGGCGATGATGCGGATCCCTTCGGGCAGTTCGACCACCCCGATGCCGTAGGGCACGCCACCCAGGTAACCAGGCGGTGGCGCCGTCACCGCGGTCCAGGCCCACAGCTGCCCGTGGTCGGACAACTCGGTCGGTTCGGGATCCTCAGCCGCGCAGTAGGGGCAGGTGTCGTGGCGCGGGAAGTGGTGGGCCCCACAGGACCGACAACGGCTCCCGAGCAAGGCGGCCGACGGCTGGTCGGCGAACAAACCGGGACGGACAGGGCGGCGAGTGCTCACCGTGACGCCGCTTAGAGCTCGACCAGTTCGAGCGCGTCGACTTCCCAGAACGCGCGCAGCGAGGCGATCCGGCCGGCACCGTTGCTCTTGTAGGTGTACACCCCGCGCACGACGGCTTGGTGGGTCCCGCCGGCCAGGGTGGTCCGGATAACCCCGACGTCGGCGCACTCGTCGCCGCAGAGGTAGGACTGCTCGATCTCGAAGCTGATCGACTCACTGGAGGCGATGACCGTGTCGTAGAAGGCGGTGATCGCCTCGATCCCGTGGTGGCCCTTCCCTTCGGGGTCGAAAGGGGACGGACCGATGGGATCCTGCACGACTGCGTCGGCGGCGAACAAGGCCAGCCAGCCGTCGCGGTCCCCGGCGCTGACCGCCGCCCGCGAGCGGATCCCCAGCTCCCGTGTGTTCAAGACTTCGTCACTCACTGTTGCCCCCTGGCCGTTGCCATCGATTCATCGCACCTTGGCGATGACGCTGTCGGCGAAATGTTGCAGATTGTCGATCTTGACCTGCAGGCTCTCGGTGTCGTGCTCGGTGGTGTACGGCCAGCGGAAGCCGACGATGACGTCGGTCACCCCCAACTCCTCCAGCCGCTTGACGCCGTCGGGACTGTACGCATCGAGGGAAATGACGTGCACCTCGAAGGGCTTGTCCGCCGTCCCGTGCTCGGCCCGCAGCTCAGCCAGGCGGCTCAAGAGTCCGGGCAGATCGGCCGGATCGCCGCCGCCGTGCAGCCAGCCGTCGCCGCTGACCGCGGCCCGGCGCAGCGCAGCCTCGTGGTGTCCACCGATCAGAATGGGCACCGGCTGGGACGGTGACGGCGACATCTTGATGGCCGGGATGTCGAAGATCTCGCCGTGGTACTCGAAGAAGTCGCCGCCGAACAGGCCCCGCATGACGTCGATCATCTCGTCCATGCGCTTGCCCCTCCGTTCCCAGGGCACGCCGCAGATGGCGTAATCCTCGGGCCAGGGGCTGGTGCCGACGCCGAGGAGGAGGCGGTTGTTGGTCAGGACCGCCGTCGAGCTCACCTGCTTGGCCATCAGCACCGGTTGGCGGATGGGTAGCTTGATCACGAACGTAACGAAGCGCAGCGAACTGGTCACGGCCCCCATGGCCGGGATGAGTGAGAAGGGCTCGAGGAACGGCTTGCCGTCGAGGAATTCCCGGGTGCCGTCCGGATTGAACGGGTACGTGGTGTCGGACTCCTTGGGGTAGCAGATGCTGTCGGGCACCACCATGGAATCGAACCCCGCCGCCTCGGCCGCTTGGGCCAGGGGCAGGTAATACGTGGGATCGGTCATCGATTCGGCATAGGAAAAACGCACCGCACCTCCGGCTGTCCATGGGTTGCCACTGTTGGTGCCGCCTACCATGCGGCCCGTGGCCGCTCATCCTGCCAGCACTGACGCAACCGTGGGCAACCCAGCCCAGGGGCTGGCCATCGACCTCTCGCTGCACGATCTCGAGCACGAGGCCCGCCAGGTGATCGGCGAGATGGCCTACGCCTACTACTCGGGCGGCGCCGATGACGAACGCTTGCTGGAGGGAAACGTGGCGGCCTGGGCCGACTGGCAGCTCCACCCGCACGTGCTGGCCGGCCTGGCTCAGGTGTCGACCGAAACCACGCTGCTCGGGACCCGTGTGAGCATGCCGGTGGCCATTGCACCCACGGCCATCCAGGGTCTGGCCCATCCGGAGGGCGAAGCAGCCACGCTGGCCGGCGCGGCCGATGCCGGTGCGCTCACCATCCTCTCCTCACTGGCCACTCGATCGCTCGAGGATGTGGCGGCGGCGGCACCCGAGGCGGCCCGATGGATGCAGATCTACATCCTGCGCCAGCGCAGCCGGACGGCCGAACTGGTCAGCCGGGCCGCGGCGGCCGGGTACCGCGCCCTGGTGCTGACCGTCGACGCGCCGGTGTCGGGTCTGCGCCTCCGTGAACTGCGGGCCGAGGTCCACCTGCCCGACAACCTGGCCCTGCCCAATCTGGCCGGCGACAGCACCGACAGCGCCCGGGCCGGGGGGTTCATGGCGGTCGTCACTCACGAGTTCGAACCGGCCCTTACCCCCGACGACATCGGGTGGCTGGCCGGCCTCAGCAAACTGCCCATCGTGGCCAAGGGGGTGCAGCGGGCCGACGATGCGATCCGCTGCATCGAAGCCGGGGCGGCGGCCATCGTGGTCTCCAACCACGGCGCCCGCCAGCTGGCCGATGCGCCACCGACGGCGCAGATCCTGCCCGAGATCGTCGACGCCGTGGGCGGCCGGGCCGAGGTGTACGTGGACGGCGGCGTCCGGCGCGGACCCGACGTCGTCAAGGCGCTGGCCCTGGGGGCCCGGGCCGTCCTGGTGGGCCGGCCCTCGCTCTGGGCACTGGCCACCGGTGGAAGAGCCGGGGTGACTCGGCTCTTGCAGTGGTACGAATGGGAGATGCGCCGCACGATGGCCTTGTGTGGTGCCGCCGACGTCGATCAGGTGACGCGAGCGCTGATCTCCCGGGTGCCCGGTCGCGAGATCCCCGAGAGGTTGGCATGACCACGATCGCATCGATGGTGGTGGCCCGGTCCACCGATGATCGGCCGGGGGTTCTCGATGCCAGCGGCCAGTGGTCGTGGCGCCAGGCCGTGGCCGCCGGCGCGGCCCGAGGTGCCCTGGCACGCTCCTTCTACGGCGACCAAGCACCCCACGTCGGCCTGTTGCTCCCGAACGGGCCCGAGTACCTGTTCTGGCTCAACGGCGCCGCGTTGGCCGGCGCCGCCATCGTCGGCATCAATCCCACTCGACGCGGCGACGCCCTGGCCGCCGACATCCGCGCCACCGACTGCTCGGTCATCGTGACCGACCACGAGGGGGCGGCACTGCTGGCCGGCCTGGACCTCGGGGTGGCCGAAGAGCACATCCTCACCGTGGGCAGTGCGCGTTACACACAGCTGGTGGCCGGTTTCGACCCCGAGGCGGGCGAAGAAGGTGCACCCGCGCGCGCCTTGCTGGCCCAGAGCGACCAGGTGGACGAAGACTCCCTGTTCCTTCTCATCTTCACTTCGGGTACCACCGGATCCCCCAAAGCGGTGCGCTGCACCCAGGGCCGGCTGGCCGGCATTGCCGAAATTGCGGCCCCCGGCTATGGCTACAGCGCGGATGACGTCTGTTACTGCCCGATGCCTTTGTTCCACGGTAACGCCCTGATGGCCCTGTGGGGCCCGGCGGTCAATGTCGGCGCATCCATCGCGGTCCGCCCTCGTTTCAGCGCCTCGGCCTTCCTCGACGACGTCCGTCGTTTCGGAGCCACCAAGTTCAGCTACGTGGGCAAGGCCATCGCCTACATCCTGGCCACGCCCGAACGGCCCGACGACGCCCAGAACACACTCAAGAGTGCCTTCGGCACCGAGGCATCGGTCCGCGACCGCGATCGGTTCCGCAAACGGTTCGGGTGCTACCTCATTGAGGGCTACGGGCAGAGCGAGGGCGGCGCTGCCATCAACCCCGTCCTGGGCATGCCCAAAGGCGCGCTCGGTAAGTCGGTCGGTGGGGTCGACCTGGTCGTCATGAAAGCGGCGACCGGCGAGGAGTGTCCTCCGGCCGAGTTCGACGAACACGGCCGCATGCTCAATGCCGGGGAAGCCATCGGCGAGATCGTCAACCGGAGCGGCCGGGGCAAGTTCGAGGGCTACTACCGCCACGCCAGCGCCGAGGAGGAGCGTCTGCGCAACGGCTGGTACTGGACCGGTGATCTCGGCTACGTCGACGCCGAGGGCTTCTTCTATTTCGCCGGGCGCAGCGGCGACTGGCTCCGGGTCGATTCGGAGAACTTTGCGGCCGGTCCGGTCGAGACCGTGCTGAGCCGCAATGCCGAACTGGCCGTGACGGCGGTCTACCCCGTGCCCGACACCCGATCGGGCGCCGGCGACCAGGTCATGGTGGCCCTCGAGATGGTGCCCGGCGTCGAGTTCGACCCGGATAGCTTCAGCGCCTGGCTGGACGAACAGCCCGACATGGGGACCAAATGGTGGCCCCGGTTCGTCCGGATCTCGGCCGCGCTCCCCCAGACCGCCACCGGCAAGGTGACCAAGGTCGGCCTTCGAGAGGAAGGGTGGATTACGGACGACGCGGTGTGGTGGCGCCCCCTCGACAGCACCACCAACGAGCTGGTGCTGCTCACCGAGGCCGACCGGGAGCTGCTGGCCCAGGGCCTCGAGGAACACGGCCGACCGCCGGTGGGCGCGCTCAGCTGAGCAGCGCGAGCAACTCAGAGAGATCGGCGATCCGGCGGGTCGGGCCCTCGAGCTCGGGAGCCACCTGACCGTCGCGTTCCGCTGGGCGCCACACATGCACCGCGGCCATGCCAACCGTCTGCGGACCAAGCACGTCGGGACCCCAGGAATCGCCCACGAACAGCACCTCAGGCGCGGGAACCCCGAGCTGCGCCAACGTCACCTGGTACATCTTGGGGTGCGGCTTGCGGGCTCCGGCCTGCGCTGAAGTCACCGCGGTATCCACCAGTTCGCTCAATCCGGCTCGGTCCAGCGCGGCGTCGAGGTCCCAGCCCCAGTTGGAGCAGACACCGATGGTGTAGCCCCGCTGGCGCAGCGCGTCCAGGGTGGCGACCACCTCCGGGTACGCGCACATCTCGCCGTGGTCGGCCGCCCGCAGATCATCGATCACCTGCTGCACATGGCCGGACGCGATCCCACATTCGGCGGCCAACTGCCGCAGGCGGAAACGCACCCATGCGTCGTAGGTGGCGGCATCGGTGGAATGTTCTGGATGCTCGATGCCGTCGTAACGGTCGGTGTACGCCATCATCACGTCCTCGGGAATGGCGTAGCCGTACCGCGCGAACACGCCGGCATAGCTGGAGCGCTGAAGGTCTCGCCAGCGGGCCAATGTCCCGTAGAAGTCGAACAGCACCGCCTGCACCACTGGCTCAGGATGTCCGTCGGGCCAGGTAGGCGATGAAGGTTGGCCGTCCCTGCACCTCGGCTGCTTCGGCACCAAAGCGCTCCACGTCGGCCTGGCCCACCTTTGGTTCGTCGATGCGCTCGATGACGAAGCCCGCATCGGCCAGATCGTCGGTGACGGCGCTGAGCGGCCGCCGGTAGAAGGCCTGCGTCACCACCACACCGCGTTTCTCCCAGGTGTCGGTCACCAGTCTGGTGGCGAAGTAGTCGGGCTCGGTGTCACTGCTCACCGGCCCGAAGGGATGATCGAGGGTGAGGACCAGCCATCCACCAGGACGGAGTATCTGGGCGAACCAGGCCAGAGCGGTGGCCATGTCCTCGAGATAGTGCAGGGCCAGGGAGCAGACGATGCCGTCAAAGGCACGCGGGGCGAAGGGCAACTGGCCCAGGTCGGCCACCACGCCGGCACCCCCACCCAGCCGGGCCCTGGCCTGAGTCACCATCAACGGGCTGCGGTCGAGAGCAACGACCGCACACCCGTGTTGAGCCAACCACGCCGCGTGCGCACCCGAGGCGCAGCCGGCATCGAGGACCCGGAGTCCCCCAAGCTGGATCGGAAGCAATCGCCGCACCGAGGCCCGTTCCAGCGCCTCGTTCCACAGGTTGTCGTCGGTGTCGTCCCAGACGCCGGCCAGACGCTCATAGGCGTCGAGCGTGTGCGCTCGCTGCTGGTCGGGCTGCACGACGGGAGTTTGGCACAGGGCGACACGGATTCCTCGCTTCACCAGGCAATACTCTGAGCGTGGAGGTCGACATGCCGGTGCGACCGGTGCCAGAGAGCAGCGCCGGTCGGGGACGGCATGCCGCACCGCAATCGAGGGGGCGGCGCTGGATCACCGAGACCGCCATCGTGGTGGTGATCGCCGTGGTGATCGCCGTGCTCCTCCGCACCTTCGTGGTAGCGACCTACTCGATTCCATCGGGTTCGATGGAGCCGACACTGATGATCAATGACCGCATTCTGGTCGACAAGCTGAGCTACGAGCTCCACGGCATCGGCACCGGCAACATCATCGTGTTCTCGACCCCGCCCGATGAGCACTGCGCCGGTCCACCGGTGGCCGATCTGGTCAAGCGCGTCGTGGCCCTGTCGGGCCAGACCATTTCGCTGGCCAAGGGCCAGGTGTACATCAACGGCAAGCTGCTCCACGAGCCATGGCTTTCCAGCGCGGTGCAGCACGAAACCGTCCCCGGACCGTCGAACGCGCCCTACTCACTCAACCTTCCTTTCAAGGTGCCGGCCGGCGATGTCTTCGTGATGGGTGACAACCGGACCGACTCATGCGACAGCCGCTATTGGGGTCCGATCAAGACATCGACCATCGTGGGCCAGGTGGATTTCCGGATCTGGCCGATCACCAGAATCCACTTCTTCTAGACAGGCAGCCGGTCCCGCCGCTCCTTGCGCCAAACCACGCGCAAGCCGGACCAGGTGTCGTCGATGGCACAGACTTTGTTGTCGACCAACCCGAGCGGCAGCGCCACCTGCCGAACGACTTCGTCGGTGATGTCCGTGGGCATTCCCGACGACCGCTTGGGCCAGGCCACCCAGAGGCCGCCCGCCGGGAAGATCATCCGCCCCAGAGCCCGTACCCGGCGTTCCAAGTCCGATCGCTGCGCGAAGAAGGCCACCACGACATCAGCTGAACCGCGGGCGGTGGTCCGGACGGGCACGGTGGCCGGCAACGGGATCACGCCTTGCGGTGCGCCGATGAGCGCCACGATGTCGTCGTCGGTGATGCCCAGCTTTCGCAAGAGCGGCGTGTCGCTGTATCCGGCCACTCGGCTCCTCCGTCCACGGGCGGGACCGGGCTGTCCCCGGTCCCAGCAGCTGAGCAGACGGTAACGCCATTAGCTTTTGTCCGTGCAGGTCGGCCTGGTCATCCTCCCCACCGATCGGTGGGCCGAGGCCAGGCAGCAGTGGGAATGGGCCGACGCGGCCGGGTTCGCGACGGCCTGGACCTATGACCACATCCGCTGGGGCGGCATGCCGGAAGGACCGTGGCACGCCGCCATTCCCGTCCTGGCCGCGGCTGCTGCAGTGACGCAGCGGGTGCGACTCGGCACCCTGGTGGCCACCCCGAACTTCCGCCATCCGGTGCCACTCGCCCGCGATGCGCTGGCCCTCGATGACCTGAGCGGCGGTCGGCTCGACCTCGGGCTGGGACCGGGAAGCGGCGGTCCGGATGCCACGGCTCTGGGCCAGCAGCCCTGGTCAGCCACAGAGCGCCTGGACCGCTTCGACCAGTTCCTCCAGGTGCTCGAACCGATCGTGCACGGCCAGCCGGGCCACCGCACCACGGTCGCCACTGAGCACTACGCGGCCGACGCGGCGCCCAGCACCCCGGGAGCATTGCAGCAGGCGCTGCCGCTCACCATTGCGGCCGGCGGCGCCCGGGGCCTGGCGCTGGCGGTCCACTACGGCGCGCACTGGGTCACCATCGGCCCGACCGGTGCCGGGCCACGCACGCCAGCCGCTGTCTTCGGCGCGGCCACCCGCCAGTGCCAGGACCTCGCCGCGGCCTGCGCCCAGGCCGGCCGGGACCTCGCGTCTCTGGGCAAGGTGCTGCTGTGGACACCGACCGAGACGGTGTTCGATTCGGTCCAGCAGTTCGACGACCTCTTCGGTCCTTACGAGGCGCTGGGCTTCACCCAGGTGGTGATCCATCACCCCGAGCAAACAGGACCGTACCGGGGTTCGCGACGGGTCTTCGAGGAGATTGCGACTCGCTACGCCGGCGCCTGATCCAAGAAGTACACGAGTTCTGGGTCGCCGGGGTCAAGGCCTTCCAGCTCGCCGCTGAACTGCCAACCATCCGCGGCCAGCAACTGCTGCATGGGTTGGTTGGACCGGTTGGTCGACGTGAACACACGATCGAAGTCGGAAGTCCCGGCCAGATGCCCGATGGCCGCTGCCATCAGTGAACGGGCGACCCCTCGGCGCCGGTAGCGGGGGGCGACGAGCAACAGATCGACGAAACCCCGCCCGAAGAAGTGCCGGGGCCGGGCTACGACATAGCCGGCAAGGCCGGCCTCCTCCACCGAAACCAGACACTCGCCCCGTTCGACCCGACGGCGCAGATAGGTCTGCCGGTGCTGTTCGTCCGACGAGGCCAACTCGTCGATACCCAAGATGGCGGCCAGATCGTCGGCATGAGCGATCCGGATCAGCACGATGCCCTCAGTCCAGCAGTGCCGCCGCCACCGCGTCTTCCAACGTGCGGTCGTTGGCCCACATCAGTTGCTGCGTCTTGGCCCGCCTGAAATACAGCTGGATGTCGAAGTCAAGGGTGAAGCCGATGCCGCCGAAGAGCTGCTGGGCCATGGCGGTGATGTCCCGAAAGGTGCTGCAGGCGAACAGCTTGGCCATGGGCGCCAACCGGGTGAGCGACCGCCCCGTGGCTCCCGCCCAGGCCGCTTCGTGGACCAGCTGTTCGGCCCCGTCCAAGGCGGTGATGGCGTCGGCCAGGTTGTGGGCCAGGGCTTGGAAGGCACCGAGGGGCTTGTCGAACTGCTGCCGGTCCTTGGCGTACTGGGTGGTGATCTCGAGCGCGTAGCGAGCGCCGCCGACCGCTTGCGCCCCGAGCAGCACCAGCGCACCCTCGAGCACTGACTGCCAGGTGGACCAGCCGCTCTGCGCCGGGCCGACCCGGTCGGCCACGGTCACGGCAACCTGGTCAAAGGTGACCTCGTACTGGGTGTCCGAGGCGACACTGAACTGTTGGCGCAGGGTCACTCCCTGGGCCATCGGGTCGACCAGGAAGAGATCAATGTCCCCTTCGGCGTCGCCGCTCCGGGCCAATACGAGCAGGCGCTGCGCCGCCTGGGCGAACAGGGCATGGCGCTTGACGCCGTGCAGCCGCCAACCACCGTCGGCCTCCTGCGCCCGCAGTTCGACGCCCCAGGGCGAATAGCCATTCTCGGGTTCGAGCCAAGCCGGGGTGACGATGGTCTCGCCGCTGGCGATCGGACGGAGCCATTCCTCTTTCTGGGCCTCATTGCCGGCCGTAGCCAGCACGCCACCACAGAGCACGGCACTGACCAGGTGCGGCACCGGCGCCAAGGAGCGACCCAGCTCCTGATAGAGCGCCACGCCCTCAATGAGGGTCATACCCGAACCACCGTGCTCTTCGGGCAGCAGCAGCCCGATGAGGTCGAGCTCGCCGAACTGATCCCACAGTGCCGTCGGGTAGCCGACCGGATCGTCCTCCATCTGGCGCACGACTGACAGCGGGCAGTGGCGGTCAAGGACGTCGCGCACGGTCTGGCGCAACATCTCTTGCTCTTGGCTGAAATCGAGGTCCAACACGTCGGGTTACCTCCGGATCCGTTGGGGGAAAGGTCTCACGCCGAAACGGGTGAGGGATGCCACTGGTCGCCCCGGCGCTGCCAGGGGTTGTCGCCTTCGTTTCGAGGCAGAGCGAGTCGGGCGGTGCAGGTGGTCTTGACGTCATCATGCACGCTGAGGGTCACGTCCACGGTGAGAAATCCGCATCCGGTGTCGTCCACCTCGGTGCCGACGACCCGCCCGCGCAAGACCATGGTGTCGCCGGGGAAGACCGAACCCTTCATGCGGAAGGTGACCCGGCCGAGCCGGCCGTGGGGGCCGGTCCAATCGGTCAGGTACCGCTCGAACCAGGCGGCCTGGTTGGGCGTGTTCAAGAAGATGTCCTGGGTGCCGTTCCGGTTGACCGCGAAGTCCTTGTCGTGATGCATCGGCCGCCAGTCGCGGGTGGCCAGCGCGCCGAGAACGACGGTGGTGGCCGAGACGGGGTAGACGAGCTCGGGCAACTCGTCGCCGACCACCACGCTCGAGTGCAGCAGGCGCGGAGCCAGAGCGGTCACTGGGCCTGCCTTCGGTACCCGAAGCCCGTGTAGGACTCCACCGCGACGAGGTCGCCCGACTGGTTGGCGTAGATCACGTCGATCACCCAGAAGCGCCCGGTGCCCAATTTGGTCGTCTTCTCCTCGCTCACCGAGCGCAGGACCTGGTGGGTCCGCAGCACATCGCCCAGGCGTACCGGCGCGTGGAACTCGATGGTGTTGTCGGTCATGACCGCTTCGGGCAGATCGAGCAGGGCCTTGAGGTCGAAGTGCACCTGCAGCGGGAGGGCCACCTCGGTGCGCCCGGGTGCCCAGTGATGGGGCCGGAACCACACCGACACCATGGACGGAGGGGCAATCGGCCCACCGGTGAGGGCCTCGGCAACCTGGTCGTCCCAGAAGAGCGGGTTGCCGTTCTCCACCGAGGCGCACGAAGTCCAGATGTAGCCCCGCTCCACCGGGAACTCACCGACCTCGGGGTACTGCTCCTGGCCGATCAGGGACCGGGCCCGTTCGAGGACGTCCTCGCTCACGCCACGGCCCGCCGCGTGATCCAGGTCCTGATCGTCCCGTCGTCGACGCCGGCCTCATGGAGGAGCTCCGCCGTCTGCGTCTGTCCCGTATCAGGAAGCGAGACGACACCGGCCCCTCGCACCATCCCGGCCAGCAACGGAGCCAACTGGCGCACCGCACCTCGCTGGGGATGGGTCGCCGTGGCCACGACCCCTCTGGCCGCGAACTGCGCATCGTCCGCGACCTCCGACACCGCATACACGGGGGCGACACAGGTGTCAGCGTCGGCCAGCAGGTCGATCCACTCGTCGCGGTCCTTGGTGGCGAAGGCATCAGCCAGCGCGGCCCGCAGCTGCGGTTGGCCGGCGTCGTCGAACTGGGCCCCGGCCAGATCGGCACAACCCAGGGCGCGGCAGAGGTTGGCGAAGAACTTGGACTCGATGGCGCCGACGGCCAACCACCGGCCATCCTTGGCCTGGTAGGTGCCGTAGCAGGCGTAGCGGCCCGAGAGGACGTCGTGGCCGGGACCCGGAGCATTCTGCAGAGCCAGATCCTCGTCGATGGCCAGAGACATCAGCCACAGGACGCCATCGGCCACGGCGACATCGAGGTAGGCGCCGGTACCCGAGGCGGCCCGACCGGCCAGCGCGGCACAGATGGCCAACGCGGCCTGCATCCCGCCCGCAGCGGCGTCGGCCACGGTGGCACCCGGTAGCGGCGGCCGACCCTCGACTCCCGGCGTGCTCATGGCGAGGAACCCGCCGGTGGCCAGATAGTTGATGTCGTGACCGGCCCGTTGCGAGTACGGGCCGTGTTGGCCGTATCCGCTGGTCGAGCAGTAGATGATCCCCGGGTGGCGGGCGGCAACGGCGTCGTAGCCGACACCCAAGCGGTCCATCACTCCGGGCCGGAAGCTCTCCACCACCACATCGGCCGAGGCGGCCAACGTGAGGAAGGCCTCGCGCCCGTCATCTTCTTTGAGGTCGAGCAGGACCCGCTGCATGCCGCGGTGACCGCTATAGGCAAAGAAAGGGGGCTCGATGGGCGAGGCATCAGCCGAGGGGACCGGACCCACCTTGACCACTCGGGCGCCGTAGTCGCCCAGCAGGCGCGTGCAGCGAGCAGCCGGCCCGACCGTGGAGAGGTCGAGCACCGTGATCCCGCTCAGGGGACCGGCCGTCGTTGCCATCGATGACACGCTCAGAAGTTCTTCGGCAACCCGAGCTTGCGCCGGGCGATGATGTTCTTCTGGATCTCCGAGGCGCCACCGCCGATGGTGTCGATGACGGTGTAGCGGTAGGTCGACTCGGACCGGCCGGCCATCGGCGCTTCCCCGGTCTTGACCCGAAGTTGGCTGCCGGGACCGGCAATGTCCATGGCGGCATTGGCCAGTCGCTTCGAGAGCTCGGTGGCGAACAGCTTGTACTCCGAAGCCTCGGCCGTCGGCGCCGCACCACCCTTGGAGGACTCGAAGACGAACTTGAGACCCATCACCCGGGCCACCTCGAGTTGGGTGGCCAGCTGGGCCAGGCGCTGGCGGATCACCGGGTCGTCCTTGAGTGGACGGCCGTCCCGCACGGTGGTCCGCACGTACTCGGTCAACAACTCGAAACGCTGCGCAATCGGGGAAAAGGTGAACATGGTGAAGCGTTCAAGATCGAGCGCTTCGGAGATGTACTGGAAGCCGTGGTTCAGCTGTCCCACGACGAACTCGTCGGGGACGAACACATCGTTGAGGAAGACCTCGTTGGTGCGCTCGTCTCCCATGGTCCAGATGGCGTTCACCGTGATGTTCGGCTGGTTGATCGGCACCAGGAACAAGGTGATGCCGGCGTGCTTCGCCGCCGGGTCGGTGCGGGCGCCGACCCAATACCACTCGGCAAAATGGGCCGAAGTGGTCCAGGTTTTCTGGCCGTTGAGCATCCAGCCGCCCTCAACTTTGGTGGCCTTCAATTGCATGCTGGCGGCGTCGGATCCGGCATTGGGTTCCGAGTAGCCGACGGCGAACTCGACCTCGTTCCGCAGGATCTTGGGCAGGAACTCCTCTTTGAGCGTTTCGTTGCCATGGCGGATCAACGTCTTGCCAATGATCCCGACGCCCTTGCCGATCTGGGGGCCGCCGCGGCCGGCCAGCTGCTCGTTGAGGAGGTACTCGTAGACGCCCTCGCCCTCGGAACCGCCGTACTCCTTGGGCCAGGTCATCCCGAGCCAACCCTGGGTACCCAGGGAGGCCATGAACTGGCGCCGCTTAGGCGTGTCCACGATCTGGGCCATGTTCTCCCTGGTCAGGTCGAAGACGTCGGGGTCGTCGTTGGCGTCGAGGAAGGCCACGACCTCCTTGACGAACTCGAGCTGCTCATCCGAGAACTCAAAGTCCATGGTGTTGGCGACCTCCGGGCGGGTGCGGGGCCAGCGAGGCCTGGCCCACACAGCAAATCTGACGACCCGTCAGCTTATCCATCAGGGCCCGTTCCGACTTCTGGAGCCCCTTCGAGAAAGGCGTGCCGCCGAGAGGGTCCAGGCCCGCAGGCGCGGTCAGCGCTCGGTGCGGATCAGGGGCGCGGGGCGGTGAGGAGCCGGACCAATTCCTGGTCGAGGGCATCCTCGAACGTCACGCCGGCCGGGATGCGCCCGAGCGGAGACGGCGCGGTGAGCACGGGAAGCGCAGTGAGGCGGGTCACCCGCTCACGCACCTGGAAGGAGAAGAGCCGACCCAGACGCCGGGCCCGGCGAGAACCGAGCACGATGGCGTCCGCTCCGTGCTCGAGGGCCGCAGCGGCAATGCGATTCGGCACCTGGCGATAAGAGGCCACGCAGGCCGAACCACCGACCCGCACGCCGGTTTCGCGCAATTGCAGCACGGCGTCGGTCACCAATGTGCTGGCTTGGTCCCGGGTGCGGAGGGTCCGGCCACCCCCGGTCACCAGGTACTCGTTCACGTGGAACACGTGAATTCGGCCGCCGTTGCGCGCCGCGAGAGCTCCGGCGTAGGCCGCCGCCGTCTCACTGGCTGCAGAGTCGTCGATTGCGAGGAGGATCTGGTCGAACATGGCGTCGTCCTGCGTCGATGGATTGTTTCGGGCATGTTAACGCACCAGGTCGCCAGGGTGGTTTTCTGTCGTCGGGGAGCCCCACCTAGTGTGGCGCGATGCCGCGCTGTCTGGTGGTCCAGCACGTCGCCCCCGAAGAGGCCTTCGCCATCGAGGAGGCTCTGGCCGCCGCCGGGGTTGCCGTCGAGACGGTCCAGGTCTTCGCCGGAGACCCGGTCCCGGCCGGCTTGTCGGGCCTGGATGGCCTCGTCGTCATGGGTGGCCCGATGTCCGCCAATGCAGACGACGGCTTCGGGTCGAGGCGGGCCGAGCTGGCCCTTCTCTCCCAGGCCGTGGCTGCCGGCCTCCCCACCTTGGGCGTCTGTCTGGGCGCCCAGCTGCTGGCCCTGGCCACCGGTGGCTCGGTGCGTCGGGGTGAGGCTGGCCCCGAGATCGGTTGGAGCCCGGTCGCGCTCACCGAGGCGTGCTATGCCGATCCGCTCTTCGCCGGCCTCCCGTCGCCCCTCGGGGTTCTGCAATGGCATGGCGACACGTTCTCATTGCCCGAAGGGGGAACGCTGCTGGCCGGCAACGCGACCTACCCCAGCCAGGCCTTCCGGATCGGGCCGGTGGGCTGGGGCCTGCAGTTCCACATCGAAGTGGATGCCGCCGCCGTGGCCGGCTTCCTCGAGGCGTTCGGCGCAGACGTCGAAGCCACGTCCGGAGGCAGCGAGCAGATCCGGGCCCAGACGCCGGCGGCTCTGGCCGAGCTGGCCCCCATCCGTGCGGTGCTCCTCGATCGATTTGCCCAACTCGTGGCAGCCGATGTCATCGAAAGTGATCTGGTCGGTTCCGGATAGCAACTGCGTCTGCGTCGCCCCTGGTCGTTTCGGGTGTGTGAACTATGACAAAGGGGATTGCTTCTGAGGCAAACCGGCGGCACAATCCGGTCATGGACCTCGGGGTCAGCGAGATCATCGAGGTGGTCGAAGGTCAGGTGCCGACCGCGCCCGCCCAGGCCTGATGATCGGTGCCGGGGAGCCCAGTCTCGATCAGGCGAGGCTCGGGCTCCTCGGTATCCGCTCTCGAGCGGATGCGTGCAGAAAGATCAGTCGCCCCAGGACAGAGTGGTCATGCCCTGCGGGCGACTCATCCCCTTCAAGAAGGTGTCACGCTGCCCGACAAAGGTGAATTCACCCGAACCCTGCACCAGCTGGGCCGACAGGGTCGACACCACGATTTCACCGGCTTCGGCTTGACTGGCCAAACGGCTGGCCACGATCACCGTGTGGCCCAGATAGTCGTCATCCTCCTCGACGGCATCGCCGGTGTGAATGCCGATATGCACCTGAATGGGCTGATCGGCGTGTGCTTGTGAGTAGGTGCGAAAGGCTCGCTGCAGGTCGACGGCGCAGCGCAGCGCGCGGGCCACTCCACTGAAGACCACCATGAAGCCGTCGCCTTGCACGTTGATCTCTCGTCCGCCATGCCGATCCAACATGGAGCGCACAATCTGGTGATGCTGGCGTAGCAACTCCCTCGAGGCGTGATCGCCCAGGCGCTCGGTCATGCCGGCGTAATCGACCATGTCACTGAAGAGGATGGTCACCGTGCCGTCGTTGACCATCGGCGGGGCCGACGGTCCCTGGGGCGGCGCCACCGGCCGTTCGGGTCGAGACGACCCAGTCCCGCTCAGCTCGGCGCGGATCTGCCGCCGGATGTCCTTGCCCAACGCCGAGAAATTGATGGCGCCACTGCCGTCGACGTATTCGGGGAGCGCCTCTTGCACCCCGCCGAGGACGGATTTGAGGATTTCCTTGCCGGTGCGGTTCGGCTTGGAGCGCACATCGATGCCCCCCATGACACAGAAGCCCTTGATCAGGATCCGAGGCGATCCGGGAACCCGGGGCACATCTCGCAACTTGAGGCTGCGGCCCCCCATCAGCGAGAACCCGTCCAACTCCACGTCGAATCCCTCGGGAACCGTGATCTTGATGCCACCCCAGAAACAGAAGGCGGAGATCTCCACTTCGGGCCCTTCGATGGCGGCTCGGCGCAGGTCAAGGTCACAACCGCCCATGACCGCCACCGCGTTGGTCTTGCCCGATATCCGCCAGCGACCCTTGGTGTCCGACCCGCTCATCACCGCCACGTGCCAACGGCGGGCTTTGCGGATCGGGACGTCGCTGACTACTTCGCTGCCGGCCACGGGCAGATCGACCAGGCAGCCGTCCAGTTCGCCACGCGTGCGCGCCTCGAGCGCCAGGCCGACCCGCTCGGAGAATTCGTCAAGGGTCAGGCGACCTTCGACCACGTGCTCGCGTAAGAGCAGGATGGTGCGGTCCCGATCGGCGTCAGCGACCCGCTCCGCCAGCTCGCTCCCTGAGTCGGCCGGCGACGGTTGCCCCGATTGGGGCCATTGGGCCATGCCGTCAGTCTGCTCGGTTCCGCCCCGGCGCGCATCAACCACCAGGGACCTGACGCCACGTCAGATGGGTGGTGGACCACCGGTAGGCTCCTGCGCCGTGCAAGGCATCCTCAGTGCAGCCGGTTACGTCCCCTACCGCCGCCTTCCCCGGGCCGACATCGCCACTTTCATGGGCAGCGGTGGCGGCAAGGGCAGCCGGGCCGTGGCCTCCCATGACGAGGACTCGACGACGCTGGGCGTCGAGGCGGCGCGACTGGCCCTGCGGGCCGCCTCCGGCGCCACGCCCGACGCCATCTGGTTCGCCACCGCCTCCCCCGCCTACCTCGACAAGACCAATGCCACCGCCATCGCGGCCGCGCTCCGTCTGGAGGGGGACGTGGGCGCCTTCGATTTCGGCGGGGCCCTGCGCTCTGGCGTGGGGGCACTCCTGGCCGCGGTGAAGGGCACCGGCACCACTCTGGTGGTGACCGGAGATCTCCGTGACGGCCTGCCCACCAGTGCGGACGAGTCGGTCGGCGGTGATGGCGCTGCCGCGTTGCTGGTGGGCCAGGGCTCGGACGTCGTGGCTGAATTCGTGGGCAGCGCATCGGCCACCGACGAGTTCACCGACCGCTGGCGCGCCCCGGGCGAGCGTGTCTCCAAGCTCTGGGAGGAGCGGTTCGGTGAGAACCGCTACGTGGATCTGGGCCGCGATGCCTACGCGAGGGCATTGGCGGCCGCCGGCATCGAAGGCGGCGCGGTCGGGCGGGTCGTCATCACCGGCATGCACAGCCGGGCCCTCGGTGCCCTGACCAAGCAGCTCGGCCTCGACGCAGGCGTGGTGGTCGACGACCTGACCGGCGAAATCGGGCAGACCGGAACGGCCCATCCGCTGCTCGTCCTGACCCACGCGCTCGAGGGGATGACCGAAGCCCCCGCCGGCACGGTTGTCGTACTCCTCCACCTGGCTGACGGGGCCGATGCCCTCGTCTTCCGGACCACCCCGGCCCTGGCGATCTGGCACTCGCCCCGTCCCGTGCGGACCCAGGTCGAGCAAGGCGCCCCCATCCCCTATTCGAAGTTCCTGGCCTGGCGGGGCCAGCTGCAACCCGAGCCGCCACGGAGGCCCGAACCCGCCCGGGTCTCGAGCACGGCCGCTCATCGCAATGAGCAATGGAAGTTCGGCTTCGTGGGGTCGCGCGATCGCTCGACCGGCGCCGTGCACCTGCCGCCATCACGCATCTCCATGGAGGGCGGCGCCCTCGACGACATGGAGCCGCTGGCCATGGCCGAAGCCATCGGCACCGTGGTCACCTTCACCATCGACCGCCTGGCCTACTCCCCCAGCCCGCCGATCGTGTTCGCCATCGTGGACTTCGACGGCGGTGGCCGCTACCCGGTCGAGCTGACCGACCTCGATCCCACCGAGCTCAAGGTGGGGAGCCGGGTGGAGATGACCTTCCGCCGCCTGTTCAGTGCCGACGGTATTCATGACTACTTCTGGAAGGCACGCCCGGTGCGCCAGGGAGGAGCGAGCTGATGGGATCTCACGGCATCAGGGATCGGGTGGCCATCGTCGGCATGGGCTGCACGCCCTTCGCCGAGCAATGGGACAAGGGTCTCGACGATCTCATCATCGAAGCCAGCACCGACGCCTTCGCTTCGGCCGGTCTCACCAAGGACGAGATCGACGCCTACTGGTTCGGTACGGCGCAGAGCGGCATGAGCGGCATCACGCTGGCCCGGCCGCTACAGCTCCACAACAAGCCGGTCACCCGGGTCGAGAACTACTGCACCACGGGATCCGAGGCCTTGCGCGCCGCCGCCTATGCGGTGGCGTCGGGTGCCTACGACGTGGCCATGGCCGTCGGCGCCGAGAAGGTCAAGGACAGTGGGTACCAGGGCCTCAACGCCATGAACCCGCCCAGCGACGGCACGGCCCGCACCCTGACCGCTGCCGCCATGTTCTCCATGGTGGCCCCGGCTTACGGGCAGAAGTACGGCGTCGACGACGAGACCATGTCCGATGTCCTGGCCGCCATCGCGGTGAAGAACCACTTCAACGGAGCCCGTAACCCGCGGGCGCAGTTCCGCCGCGAGATCACGGCGGAAGCGGCCAAGGCGTCACCGCGTCTGGCCGGCACCCTGGGTGTCTTCGACTGCGCCGGCGTCGCCGACGGTTCGGCCGCGGCCATTGTGGTGCGGGCGGAGGACGCCACCAAGTTCACGGACAAGCCGCTGTACATCAAGGCACTCTCGTTTGCCGCCGGGAGTGGATCAGGGTTGATCGACCCGGGGTACGACTACACCCACTTCCCCGAGTGCGAAGCGACGGCGCGCGATGCCTATGAGCAGGCCGGCATCACCGATCCGTGCCGGCAGCTGGCCATGGCCGAAGTGCACGACTGCTTCACTCCGACCGAACTCGTCCTCATGGAGGACCTCGGATTCGCCGCCCGTGGCACCGCCTGGAAGGAGGTGCTCGATGGCACCTTTACCTTGCACGGCGATCTGCCGGTCAACCCCGACGGTGGGCTCAAGAGTTTCGGGCATCCGGTCGGGGCCTCGGGGTTGCGCATGCTCTTCGAGTGCTGGCTCCAGATGCGCGGGGAAGCCACGCCCGAGCGGCAGATCACCACGACCGATCGTGGCCTGGCCCTGACCCACAACCTCGGTGGCTATCCGGGCGAAATGGTGTCGTTCGTGTCCGTGGTCGGCACCGAATTGGGCTGAGTTAATCGATGAGCTGGCCCAACGGCACGTACTCGACGTCGTGGGCCTCGGCCACCGGCCGGTAGACCACCCGACCTTCAGCCACGTTGACGCCCTGGGCCAAGGCGTCGTCGGTCCGGGCCGCGCCTCGCCAACCCTTGGCGGCGATGGCCAAGGTGTAGGGCAAGGTGGCATTGGAGAGCGCATGCGTCGACGTGTGGGGGACCGCACCAGGCATGTTGGCCACGCAGTAGAAGATCGATCCGTGGACCTCGTAGGTCGGGTTCGAGTGGGTGGTCGGTCTGGTCGACTCGAAGCACCCGCCCTGGTCCACTGAGATATCGACCAGCACCGATCCTTCGCGCATGCGCTCGACCAGGGCGTCGGACACCAGACGAGGCGCCCGGGCCCCCACCACCAGTACGGCTCCGATCACGATGTCCGCTTCGAGGCATACCTCTTCGATGGCGTGGGCGGACGAAGCGATGGTCTCGAGGTCACCGCGGAAATGGTGATCGAACTCGCGCAAGCGGTCGAGGTTGCGGTCCAGCACGAAGACCTCCGAGTGCATGCCCACTGCCATGGTGGCAGCGGCCATTCCGACCACCCCGGCACCGAGGATCACCACCCGCGCCGTCCGGACGCCGGGCGCCCCGCAGACCAGGACACCGCGCCCCCCGCCCGGCCGCATGAGGTGGTGAGCCCCCATCATCGGGGCCATCCGGCCCGCCACCTCGCTCATGGGAATGAGCAGCGGGAGCGATCCATCGGCCAGCCGTACCGTCTCGTAGGCGATGGCCACGTTGCCGCCGGCCACCAGGGCATCGGTGCACGGGCGGGACGCGGCCAAGTGGAGGTAGGTGAAGAGGGTCTGTCCGGCCCGGGCTCCCAGGCGGTGGTACTCCGATTCGACCGGCTCCTTGACCTTGCAGACCAGATCCGCCTCGGCCCAGAGATCGTCGGCGTCCTCGAGGATCTTGGCCCCGGTGTATTCGTAGTCGGCGTCGCGCATGGACGAACCGTCTCCCGCACCTTTCTCGATGAGCACGGTATGTCCGGCCGATGTCAACTCCCGCGCGCCGGCCGGTGTCATGGCGACGCGGTACTCGTCGGCCTTCACTTCCTTGGGGACCCCGACAATCATCGGACTACTCCTCTACGTTGCTCATGACGTGCTTGACCCGGGTGTAATCCTCGAGCCCGTACGCCGAAAGATCTTTGCCATAGCCCGAGCGCTTGAACCCGCCGTGGGGCATCTCGGCGACCAGTGGGATGTGGGTGTTGATCCAGACACAGCCGAAGTCGAGATCTCGCGCCATGCGCATGGCCCGACCGTGGTCACGCGTCCAGA
The DNA here is from genome assembly GCA_036489775.1 of Acidimicrobiales bacterium. Lineage (GTDB taxonomy): Bacteria > Actinomycetota > Acidimicrobiia > Acidimicrobiales > RAAP-2 > Bog-473. The sequence continues at coordinate 50,137 of DASXFC010000001.1, forward strand.
CCGACGAAGCCAGCCCGTACTGCACACCATTGGCCCACTCGAGCGCTTCGGACTCGTCGGAGAATTCCTGCACCGTGATGACCGGGCCGAAGACCTCCGACTGGATCATCTCGTCATCCTGGCGGAGCCCGGCCACCACCGTCGGCGCGAAGCAATAGCCACGCTGGCCCGACGGGCTGCCCCCGGTGAGGACGGCGGCATGGCTGGGAGTGCGATCGAGGAAGCCCCGCACCCGCTCGAGCTGCGTGGCGTTGTTCAGCGGCCCGTAGTCGGCGTCGGGATTGTCCGTTCCGCCCACCGTGGTCTGCTGCGCCTGCTCGACCAGGGCGGCCAGGAGGTCGCCGTGCATACGGGGTCCCGCCAACACCCGGGTGGCCGCCGTGCAATCCTGCCCGGCATTGAAATAGCCGGCCACCGCGATGCCTTCGGCGGCGGCCTGCGCGTCGGCGTCGTCGAACACGATCACCGGTGCCTTCCCGCCCAACTCGAGATGCACCCGCTTGAGCGTCGGCGCGGCGGCCGCAGCCACCTCCATGCCGGCACGCACCGATCCGGTCACCGACACCATGGCGGGCACGTCGTGCGCCACCAGAGCCCGCCCGGTGTCGCGATCCCCGCAGACGACATTGAAGACCCCGGGAGGCAGGAACTCCGCCATGATCTCGGCCATGCGCAGCGTGGTGACGGGCGTGGTGTCCGACGGCTTGAGCACCATGGTGTTGCCGGCCGCCAGGGCCGGGGCGAACTTCCAGACGGCCATCATCATCGGGTAGTTCCATGGGGTGACCGCGCCGCAGACCCCGATGGGCTCCCGGCGAATGAACGAGGTGTGGCCCGCCAGGTATTCGGTCGCCGCCAGGCCCTGCAGATGGCGGGCCGCGCCGGCGAAGAACCTGATCTGGTCGACCATGGGCGGGATCTCCTCCTCCATGGTCAGTTGGAAAGGTTTCCCCGTGTTCTCCGACTCGAGAGCGACCAGCTCCTCAGCTCGGCTCTCGATGGCATCGGCGATGCGGAGCAGGGCCAGTGACCGCTCCGAGGGGGTCGTCCGGCGCCAACCCGTGAAGGCGATGGCCGCAACCCGCACAGCGTGGTCGACGTCGGCCGGGCCCGAGCAGGGTGCCTCGGCGAAGACCTCGCCGGTACTGGGGTCGACCAGTTCCATCAGCGGGCCGTCCGAGGCATCGCACGGGCGTCCTCCGACGAAGTTCTGCAGGCGGCGCAACGACACTCCCTTCGACGCGGGTTCCTGGTACAGAATCACAGAGGAAGGGGGTATTCACAAGCGATTTCGCAACAGAACGTCCTCAAGACGCCGAATCTGCTTGACTCTGAGCCATTTTGTGACACAATTTCGCCGATGCCCGGCGCAGGATCGGGCCCGTGAGGAGCACCATGCCCGAGAGGGAGCAGGCAGGCCCCGAAGACGGCGAGCGGGCAGGCAATGGCGCACTCGACGCAGCGAACCGCTCCATCATCGAGGCGCTGCAACGGGATGGGCGCCAGCCCTACGGCGCCATCGCCGAATCGGTCGGCCTGTCCGAGGCCGCCGTCCGGCGACGAGTGCAGCGGCTCCGCGAGGACGGCATCATCCAAATCGTCGCCGTCACCGATCCGCTCCAGCTCGGGTTCACCCGCCAGGCCATGGTGGGGATCTCGGTCGAAGGTGATATCCGGCACGTGGCCGATCAACTCTCCGTACTGCCCGAAGTCGACTACGTCGTCATGTGCGCCGGCTCATTCGATCTTCTGGCCGAAGTCGTCTGCGAGGACGACGAGAGCCTGCTGACTCTCCTGAACGACCGCGTCCGGGCCATCCCGGGCGTGCGATCGACCGAAACCTTTCTCTACCTGAAACTGGCCAAACAGACCTACACCTGGGGCACCCGGGAAGAGGCTGCACCAAAACGGAGGCACGATGGACTCCCCCAACCCTGAGAATTCGCAGCTGAGCGACCAAGCACGAAGACATCTGTGGATGCACTTCAGCCGGTTGGCCACGTACGAGACCCATGAGGTGCCCGTCATCGTGCGCGGCGAAGGCGCCTACGTCTGGGACCAGCACGGCAAGCGCTACCTCGACGGGCTGGCCGGCCTCTTCACTTCGCAGCTTGGTCACGGCCGGATGGAGTTGGCCGAAGCCGGGGCCAAGCAGGCCGGGACCCTGGCCTACTTCCCGCTGTGGACCTATGCCCACCCCCGCGCCATCGAGCTGGCCGAGCGAATCGCCAGCTACACACCAGGTGACCTGAACCGCGTCTTCTTCACGTCCGGCGGTTCGGAGGCCGTCGAGTCGGCCTGGAAGCTGGCGCGCCAGTACTTCCGGTTGATCGGTCAACCCCAGCGCACCAAAGTCATCAGCCGCTACATCGCCTATCACGGCACGACCATGGGCGCGCTGTCCATCACCGGCATTCCTGACCTCAAGACCCCCTTCGAGCCCCTGGTGCCCGGCGCGGTCAAGGTGGCCAACACCAACTTCTACCGGGCCCCTCTCTTCGCTGACGATGAGGTCGCCTTCGGCCGTTGGGCGGCCGACGAGATCGAGCGGGCCATCCTGCGCGAGGGCCCCAACACGGTGGCCGCCGTCTTCCTCGAGCCGGTGCAGAACGCCGGCGGCTGCTTCCCCCCGCCGCCTGGCTATTTCGAGCGGGTGCGGGAGATCTGTCATCGCTACGGGGTGCTGCTCGTCTCCGACGAGGTGATCTGCGCCTTCGGTCGCCTGGGTCACTGGTTCGGATCGCTGCGCTACGACTACCAACCTGACATCATCACGGTGGCCAAGGGATTGACGTCGGGCTATGCACCGCTGGGCGCCATGATCGTGTCGGATCGCCTGGTTGAGCCCTTCCTCCAGGAAGGCGTGTCGTTCCTGCACGGCTTCACCTTCGCCGGGCACCCGGTCAGTTGTGCCGTTGCCCTGGCCAACCTCGATGTCTTCGAAGGCGAAGGGATCCTCCAGCATGTCCGCTCGACCGAGGCCGACTTCCGCCGCACCCTCGAGTCGCTCTACGACCTGCCGATCGTGGGCAATGTGCGCGGCGACGGCTTCTTCTACGGGATCGAGCTGGTCAAGGACAAGGACACCCGGGAGTCGTTCAATGCGGAGGAATCAGAGCGTCTCTTGCGTGGCTACCTCTCCGGAGCCCTCTTCGAGGCCGGACTGATCTGCCGCGCTGACGACCGGGGCGATCCGGTCGTGCAGCTGTCGCCGCCCTTGATCTGCGAACAAGCAGAGTTCGACGTCATGGCCTCCACCCTGCGCGAGGTGTTGAGCGAGGCGTGGCGCCGGATGTAGGGGGCCACCCGGAGGGCACATCGGACTTCCGGTCGCTCTCCCTGTGGTGGGACGCCATCGAGAGCCCTCTGCCGGTCCGACCGCCGCTCCGGGGCGACCTCCAGACGGACGTGTGCATCGTGGGCGCCGGCTTCACCGGGCTGTGGACCGCTCATGGCCTGATCAGCGCCGATCCGACCCTGCGCGTCGCCGTCGTCGAAGCCGAGGTCGCCGGGTTCGGCGCATCGGGCCGCAATGGCGGCTGGTGCTCGGCGCTCTTCGCCACATCCGATGCCGCGCTGGCTCGACGCCATGGATTCGAGGCCATGCTGGCCATGCGAGCGGCCATGCGCGAGACGGTCGATGTCGTGGGCGCCACGGCGGCGGCTGAGGGGATCGACTGTCACTTCACCAAAGGGGGCACGCTGACCGTGGCCCGCACTCCCGGCCAGCAAGCCCGGGCCGAGCACGAGCTGGCATCCGCTCGCCAACTGGGGCTGGGCCAAGAGGACCTGTGCTGGCTCGATCCCGATGAGACCCGGCGTCGCATCGGGATGGCGGGTGCCCTCGGTGCCACCTTCACCTCGCACTGCGCGGTCCTGCAGCCCGCCCTCCTGGCCCGGGGGCTGGCCGACGCCGTGACCAGACGTGGCGTCTCGCTGTTCGAAACCACGTCGGCGCTGGCCATCGAGCCCCGGGCGGGTGACCGCGGTCCGCGGGTGCGGACGCCGCAAGGCACCGTGACCGCCGACGTGGTGGTGGAGGCAGTCGAAGCGTGGCGGCCCCGGCTGCGGGGCCGGCGCCGCACCGTCGTCCCGGTCTATTCCCTCATGGTGGCCACCGAGCCACTGCCGGCCTCGTTCTGGGCCGACACCGGCCTGCGCCAACGCGAGACGTTCGCTGACTTCCGGCACACCATCATCTACGGACAGCGCACCGCTGATGACCGTCTCGCCTTCGGCGGGCGGGGCGCGCCCTACCACTACGGCTCGGCCGTCCGAGCGAGCTTCGACTCCGAACCGCACGTCCATGCCGCGCTGCGAGAGACCCTGGCCGAACTCTTCCCACCGGTCTCCGAGGTCCGCTTCACCCACGCCTGGGGTGGTCCCCTGGCCATCCCCCGCGACTGGCATCCCTCGGTGGGGTTCGACCACCGCTCCGGTCTGGCCTGGGCCGGTGGCTACGTGGGCGACGGGGTGGCCACGTCAAACCTGGCCGGCCGCACCCTGGCCGATCTCATCGTGGGCAGCGATTCGGACCTGACCCACCTCGCTTGGGTCAATCACCGCTCGAAGTCATGGGAGCCCGAGCCCTTGCGCTGGCTCGGTGTCAATGCCGGCTTGTGGACCATGCAGAGGGCGGACCGGCGGGAGACGCGGTCGGATCGTCCTGGCCGTCTGGCCGGCCGCCTGGGACGCCTGCTGGGAGAGTGAAGTGGCACAATGCCCGGCGTGCACCGCACTCCGGGTGAGGCCATCACCGCCCTGATCTACACCTACGCCGAACGCATCGATGCGGGTGATTTCGACGGCGTCGGCCAGGTCCTCGGCCACGCCACCTTGACCTTCGAGGGATTTGATGCGGCCGTCTCGGGTCCCGAGGCCGTCACGGCGCTCTATGAGCGAACGACCAGGCGCTTCGACAACGGCACGCCGCGCACCAAGCACATCATGACGAACGTCATCGTGGACGTCGCCGACGACGCGCTCAGTGCCTCCAGCCGCTCCACCTTCCTGGTCCTCCAAGCTGTTCCCGGCGAGTTCGCCCTGCAGCCGGTGATCGCCGGCCGTTACCGCCACACCTACTCGTGCGTGGCGGACCAGTGGCGCATCGATTCGATGCACATCATGATTGAGCTGATGGGAGACCTCAGCCACCACATGCTCTTCGACCTCCAACCATGAAGCTGACCCTGACCTACGACTGGACGTGCACGCCCCAGGAGTTCTGGCAGCTCTACTACGACCCCGACTTCGTGGTCCGGCTCTACCGGGAGGGTCTCGACGCCACCTCGGTGGAGGTGGTGTCCCAGACCGGCGACCTCTCCAGCGGGTTGGAACGGACCCTTCGTTACGGGCAGAAGCCCAATGCCCCGGGTCCGGTTCGCCGGATCTTCGGCGAGGAGATCATCAGCACCGAAGTGAGCCGCTACGACCCGGCCACCCAGACCTCGACCTTCACGGTGACGCCGGGCACGATGGGCGACAAGACACAGATCGCCGGCAGCATCGCGCTGCGCCGGGACGGAGACACCACCATCGAGACGTTCTCTCTCGAGGCGAAGGTGAAGATCTTCGGGGTGGGGCCGGTGGTCGAGCGTTTCATCGAGCACCAGGCCCGCGAGAGCCAGGAGAAGTCGGTCACCTTTATGCGGGGATCGCTGAACTCTCAATAATCCGCCACAGCGTGTCGAAGTCGAGCGCGTCGGCACAGGCATCGGCCACCCGGTCGATCTGGGACTGACGAGCCGCTTCGAAGGATCGACCCGAGGGTCGCCAGATCTTGCCCGCCTCCTGCGCCACCAGGGCCAGGAAGGCGTGGCGGAAGCCATCCGCTTCGAAGGCACCGTGCACGGCCGTCCCGAATATCGGGAGTCCCGGGGCGCGCCCACTGGCCACGTCGTCACCGAACTCGCCGCCCACGGGATCGAGCCACCGCTGCCACGACGGGCCGGGCGCGGCCAGCCCGTGGTGGATCTCGTAGCCCTCGACCGGGTTCCCGACCTCGTCGCGGGCCTGGCGCAGGCGGGTCACCTTGTCGGTGGCGAAGGTCACGGTCAGATCGAGCCAGCCCAACCCATCGACCTCAGGCTGCGTGCTCTCGACCCCGCCGGGATCACAGATGCGGCGGCCGAGAATTTGGAAACCGCCGCAGATACCCAGGATCGCCGGTGGCCTGGGGCGGCGCCGTAGTGCCTCCAACGCATCAGCCAACCCGCCGGCGCGCATCCACTCGAGGTCGGCCACCGTTGACTTGGTTCCGGGCAGCACCACCAGATCGGGCTGTCCCAGCGCCGAGGGATGGCCCACGAAGCGCACGCGCACGCCTGGTTCGATCAACAAGGGGTCGAGATCGGTGAAGTTCGACAACCGCGGGAAACGGATCACGGCCACATCGATGCCCTCGCCGTCGAACGATGCGGCGCCCTCGAGTGTGCGCAGGAGGTGATGCAGGGAATCTTCGGCGTCGAGCACCAACTCGGGCAGGTAGGGCACCACGCCGAGAGTGGGGACGCCGCAGCGCTGCTCGAGCTGCTCGGTGGCATCGCCCAGCAGCGCCTGGTCGCCCCGGAACATGTTGATGATGAAGCCCTTGACGCAGGCCCTGAGGTCCTCGGGCAGGATGGCCACAGTGCCGTAAAGATGGGCGAATACGCCACCGCGGTGGATGTCGCCGACCACCACGGCCGGTATGCCGGCTCGTCGGGCCAAGCCGAGGTTGACGATGTCGTTGTCGAGCAGGTTGATCTCGGCCGGGCTGCCGGCGCCCTCGCAGATCACCACGTCGAATCGGTCGCGCAGCGAAGCCAGCGCACCGTCGACCACGTCGATCAACCGATCCTTGGAGCGCTGGTAGGGCGCGGCCTCCTGCACGCCCAAGGGGCGACCCATGAGCACCACTTGCGACGAGTGCTCACTGGTGGGCTTCAGCAGGACCGGGTTCATGGCTGCTTCGGCCGGCACCAGGGCGGCCCGAGCTTGCAGCCACTGGGCCCGGCCGATCTCGGCTCCTTCGGCGGTCACCATGGAGTTGAGCGACATGTTCTGACCCTTGAACGGGGCCACCGCCACCCCTTGACGGGCCAGCAGCCGGCAGAGCCCGGCGACCAGGGTGGACTTACCGGCGTCCGATGTGGTGCCACAGATCATGAGGGCACCGCACCGGGGTGTCATCTCAGGCCACCGCGACGGGTCGCAGCCGCTCACCCTCGAGGGTGGACGCCGCCACCAACGGGGACTGGGCCAGCAGGAAGGCGCCCCCCAGCATGACGGCCAGCGAGGCCACTTCGGCCGCGATGAAACCCGGGCCGCCGCGGAAGTGCTCGTCAAAGACGACGGTCCCGATGATGATGCTGACCACGGGATTGACCATGACCATGGTGGCCCTCGATGCGGCGATCGGCCCGGCGTGCAGCGCGTTCTGGAGGAGGAAGAACCCGGCGGCTCCGGTGATCCCGATGGCGTAAGGCTCCCAGTGCGTAAAGACATGGCCCCATCCGCCGGTGACCAGAGTGGCGGTGGCCTTGGTCAGGCAGGCGTTGTAAGCGAACAGGGTGCCCGCGGCGGCCCCGAACGCGGTGGCTCTCCACCAGCGCGGCCCGAAGTGAGCGCCCACGACCAAGCCGATGGCCACCAGCCCGACCGCGATACTGGTCTCGGCCAGGGGTCGAGAGGCGGGAATGCCCTTCCCCAGCGCCGGGGCGGCACTGACGATGAAGGCGACCAAGCCGATGACGATGGCCGCCGAGCCCAGGCCTTCGCGCCAGCCCAGCGGTGTGCGAAACGCCACCTTGAGAATGACGATCACGTAGAGCAGGTCGAGGGTGAGGAGGGGTTGGACCACGGTCAGGTCGCCGAAGCGCAACGCTGAGGCCTGCAATCCGAAAGTCACCAACAGCAGGGCGAAGCCGAGCAGCCAGATGCCTCGGCGCAGGGCGTCAGTCAGCAGGCGCAAGCGCATCGTGTGCTCGGGCGGCGCCGCTTCCACCCCCATGCGCTGGAGCACCCCGCCGGCCGCGCTGGCCAGAGCCGCCAAAGCGGCGAGGACGTAGACCATGTCCAGTTCTATCGCGGGTTGCATTCACCCGCTGTTCATCGGAAACACTTGACGTGGCCCCTCCCAGCCAACAAGGTGAGGGCGACAACCTTCGGTCGCGGACGCCAGGGATCGCACCGAAACCGATTGAAGCGGGAGGCGCGGGACCGAGGGCTGCCTGGGGAGCATGGCGGCACCCTCCATCACGCACAGCCCGTTCATGACGGCCCGCCAAGGGCCGTCGAGGCGACCACAAGGGAGGCAGGGCGTTGGCCATCGCCGAGGACATCGCGGTCATTCACGATCCGCAATCCGATGAGGCATTCCACGTCGAGCAACATGGCGTGGACTTCATCCCGGAGAGCGAACGCTGGGCTACGCCCCGCAACGTCTTCAGCATGTGGGCGGGCGCCAGCGTGCAGATCGAGTACTTCATCTACGGCTGCATCCTGATGAGCGTGTTCCGGTTCACCTTCGCTCAGGCCCTTTCGCTCATCATCATCGGCAACCTGTCCTACTTCTTGCTCGGGCTGTTCTCGCTGCAGGGCCCGCAGACTGGCACCACGGTGTTCGCCATCAACCGGGCCGCCTACGGACCGAACGGCTCGCGCCCCATCTCGTTCTTCAACTGGATCACCCAGATCGGTTTCGAGGTTGAGGGGCTGATCCTGATCGTGGGTGCGGGCCTGGTGCTCATCACCAAGGCGGGCTTCACCTTCGGCGATCCGGCCAAGGTGATCCTGGTGCTGGTGGCCGTCCTCATCCAGGGCGTGCTGCCCTTCCTCGGGCACGCCACCATCGTCAAGTCGTTGCGGGCGATGATCATCCCCTTCCTCGTCCTCTTCGCCATCCTGCTGGGCTTCGCCATACCCCACGCCCATTTGGGCGGGGGTCACAGTGCCGACTGGGAGACCTACCTCGAAGGACTGGCCTTCACCATCGCCCTGAGCGGGTTGGGCTGGTCCGAGTGTGGCAACGACTACAGCCGCTACTGCCCGCCCACCACATCGAAGAAGGCCATCGTGGGCTGGGTCTTCCTGGGCACGGCCGTCCCCGAGATTCTGGTCATGACCCTGGGTGCCGTCGTGGCCACCTTCATTGTCGGCATCGGCCAGGGCACCGGAGGCTTCCTGCCGCTGGCCCACCAGAGCGTCATCCCGGCCTGGTTCGTGGTGGTCTTCATGATTTTCGCCGGCTTGCAACTCTTCTGCATCAACAGCCTCGACATGTACTCGTCGGGCGTCACCCTCCAGGCCATCGGACTGCCGGTGAAGCGGTACCACGCCGTCATCGTCGACTGCATCATCGCCCTGGGCGTCACCATGTACGCGGTCTTCAACTCGTCCTTCTCCACCTACCTGAGCGACTTCGTCGATGTCGTCATTGTGTGGATCGCGCCCTGGGCCGCCATCTTCATTGTCGACTGGTGGCTCCGGGGCTCGCGCTACGTCCCCGCCGACCTGCAGAAGACCGGCCGCGACAGCTTGTACTGGCGTCGCGGGGGAATTTTCTGGCCGGCGCTCATCGCCCAGCTGGTCGGCATGTTCGCCGCCATCTCCTGCCTCTCGGCCACCTTCACCCTGCCGCACTGGCTCAATGAGGTGACGTTCCACACCACGCACTACCCCAAGGACTTCGGGGCCGACTTCAGCGTCTTCGCCGGCATGATCATCGGTGGGCTGCTCTACCTGGTGCTCGGCGGCCGCGGCGTGCGCGCCCAGAAGGCCCAGCAGGACCTGCTGCTCGGTCCCGTCGCCTGAGGCGGATCTAACCCCAGTCCTCTTCCAGCCCGCCGTCCGCGGTGGGGTGGAAGAGGGGCATGGCCCCCAGGGCGCGGACGTTGTCGGCGTCGGCCCCCAGGGCGGTGCGCCAGGCCCCGCCCTCGGTCATGAGGGCGCCGATGACCACGGGGTCGGCCCCGATCCGACGGACCAGTCGCAGGGCCGCGCCCAGCGAGGCGCCGGTCGAGATGACGTCGTCGACCACCGCCACCCGCTTGCCCCGGATCGCCTCGACCCGGGCCGGATCGAGGCGGAGGCGCTGCTCCTTGTCGGTGGTGATCGAATGCACCGGCTCGGACCAGGTCTCGCCCAGGTGGATCTTCGGCGTCTTGTGCAAGATCACGTAGTCGTCGAGTCCGAGAGCCCGGCTGGCTTCAATAGCCAGCGGGATTCCCATGGTGGCCACCGAGACCACGATCTCGGGCTGGGCCGGCTGCATCAGGGCGGCCAACTCACGGCCCGCGGTCTCGGCGAAGCTCACCCCCATGTCCACGCAGATCAGCAGGGCGATGGTGAGCTGGTCGGAGAGGTCGACCAGTGGGAGCTCCAACGCCTGGCTCCCGACCGTGGTCGAGTAGGTACGCTCGGCGGCCATGGTCATGACTCTCGCCGGAGTGAGCGTTGTCCGCAAATGAGCGGGTGGCCCTCGATCTGACCGAGGCGCGCCAATTCCTGGTCCCGGCTCTCGAAGAAGCGCGTCTGGGGCTGGCCGAAGGTGGGATCCCGATCGGCGCCGCCCTGTTCCACCGGGACGGGACCCTGCTCGGCCGGGGTCACAACCGCCGCGTCCAGGACGGGGACGCCTCCACCCACGCCGAGACCGCCGCCTTCCGCCATGCCGGGCGCCGGCGCGATTACGGCCAGTGCGTGATGGTGACCACGTTGTCGCCCTGCTGGTACTGCAGCGGGCTGATCCGCCAGTTCGGCATCGGGGCGGTGGTGATCGGCGAAACGACCAACTTCACCGGTGGCCACGACTGGGTGGCCGAGCACGGCTGCGAAGTACTCCTGCTCGACGATCCCGAGTGCACCGATCTGCTCGGCTCCTTCATCGCCCAGCACCCCGAGCTCTGGCACGAGGACATCGGGCTCTGAACCGGCCGGGTCCCTAGTCGGGTGGGCCGAACAGGCGGTCGCCGGCGTCCCCCAAGCCCGGGACGATGTACCCCATCTCGTTGAGCTCGGGATCGAGGGCGGCACAGATCACGTCGATCTGGGGATGGACGGCGGCGAAGGCGGCGGCTCCGGGGGCCGAGGCGATGAGGCACAGGGCAACCACCTGGGCCGCACCGCGCTCGAGGACCAGGGTGCAGACCTTGGCCAGCGAGCCGCCGGTGGCCAGCATCGGGTCGCACACGATGACCCGGCGCCCGGTCAGGTCTCGGGGCAGCCGGTTCAGGTAGACCTCGGACTGCAAGGTCGCTTCGTGCCGGCGCAAGCCGACGTGAGCCACCTCGGTCAAGGGCACCACCTCCCCGATGGCCTGGACCATGCCCAGTCCGGCCCGCAAGATGGGGACCACCAGCACCGTCTCGGTGACCCGGCGGGCCGGTGCCGCCACCATGACCGGCGTGTCCACCCGGACCGCGGTGGTGCCCAGGTCGCGCATCGCCTCGTAGGCCAAGAACGCCGAGATCTCGGCCACCAGCTGGCGGAAGGTGTCCCGATCGGTGTCGGCGGCTCGCAGGGCAGCCACCCGGTGGGCCAGCACCGGGTGGTCGATCACGATCACCGGGCTCACGGGGGTCCGCCGTCGGTCGCCGCCACCAGATCGGCCAGCACGCGCCGGAGCTCGAGGGTGGTCCGATCGGCCCGGGTGTGGACCTCGGCCGTGGGATCCAGCGGGAGCACCAGCTCGTCGTAGGCCTCCTGTACCGCGAGGTCTTCGCGCAGGACGTCCACCTCGAAGGCCACCGCTTCTTCCATGCCACCGGCCAGACCGGCCAGGTCGTTCCGCCACAAGGTGGTGAAGAGCCGGCAGCGATCGGCCGTCTCGGGCTGGATGAAGAATCCGATCAGGTTGGTGCCACCGGCTTCGACGAAGTCAATGCGCAGCTGGAGATGGAACGGGGCATCGAGCCGGTAGGCCAGCCGCCTGGTCTGCACCAGCGGCCGCGTCCCCGCCGCCACGGCCGGATCCTCCCGGTTGGCGAACGAGTGCTGGTAGCGCATGGTGAAGCTCCAGCCGTCCCGACCGACCTCATAGCGCGGCACCTGGGCTGACTCCTCTGCGCCGAAGGTGCCGGCGTGGATGAAGGGAAAGTGCGCGACGTCCAAGAAGTTGTCGGCCAGCAACCCGGCCGAGGCCCGCGCCGACAAGGTGGGGAGCTCTCCCACTTCGAAGGTCGGATCCTGGGCCTCGGGAATACGCCCCAGTGGGGCCAGCGGGGGTTCGGGGGCCAGGAAGACCAGGCCGTGCGACTCGATCAGCCCGGCCGGTGGCGAAAGCTGTGCCGCCGGCGGGATCGTCGCCTCCGGGCCGAGAGCCGGGATCTCGATGCAGGCACCCGACTGGTCGAAACGCCAGCCGTGGTAGGCGCATTGCAGCGTGGCACCTTCGCAGTGCCCGAGTGACAGAGGGGCCCGACGGTGGGGGCAGCGGTCGGCGAAAGCCACCAGCTGGCCCTCGACCCGGTAGAGGATCCAGGGGTCACCGAGCAGCAGTACCCGCACCGGTTGCTCGGTCACCTCGGCCGGACGGGCCACCGGGTGCCAGCATCGGCGCAGCGCCGGGTCGACGTTGGAGAGGGCCCGGGACATCGGACCACCCTGGTGCGTCGCCCACTCTGACGTCAAGGACGCCGGTCTGGCTAGTGTCCGGCGGTGATCCTCGACCGATTCAAAGTAACTGACCAGGTCGCCATCGTGACCGCCAGCGGGCGCGGCATCGGGGCGGCGGCGGCCGTCGCCCTGGCCGAAGCCGGAGCCGACGTCGTGCTGGCCGCCCGGACCGAAGACCAACTCCGTGAGGTGGCCACCCAAGTGGAGGCCACCGGTCGCCGGGCCGTGGTGGTCCCCGGTGACCTGAGTGACAACGACCTGATGACGTCGTTGGCCACCACGGCCATCGAGCAACTGGGCCGCCTCGACATCGTGATCAACAACATGGGGGGCGCCATGCCCCGCCCGCTGCTCGACACCTCGCCCCGCTTCCTCGAAGAGGCCTTCCACTTCAACGTGGGCGCCGGTCATGCCCTGGTGCGGGCGGCTGTGCCTCGCATGCTCGAAGGCGATCATCCCGGCGGGTCCATCGTCAACATCTCCTCGGTGATGGGGCACGTGGGAGCCCGCGGCTACGTGGCCTACGGCACCGTGAAGGGGGCACTCGAGCAGTACACCCGCCTGGTCGCCCGCGACCTCTCGCCGCGGATCAGGGTGAACGCCGTGGCGGTCGGCTCGACGGCCACCTCCGCGCTCGACATCGTGATGTCGAGCGACGAGTTGCGCACGACGATGGAGGAGGCCACCCCGCTCAAGCGCATCGGTCATCCCGAGGACATCGCGGCGGCCATCCTCTTCCTGGCCTCCGATGCCGGCTCGTTCATCACCGGGAAGATCCTCCAGGTCGACGGCGGACTGGAGCAGGCCAACCTCGAGTTCGGCCTGCCGGATCTTTAAATGACCTATCGAGTGGTGCAGTGGAGCACAGGCAACGTCGGCCGGCACGCGCTGGCCGGTCTCGACGCCCATCCCGACATCGAGCTGGTGGGTGTCTTCGTCTCCGACCCGGCCAAGGTGGGACGTGACGCCGGCGAATTGGCCGGATTGGGACGGTCGCTGGGGATCGAGGGCAGCAACGACACCGAGACCCTGTTGGCCCTGGCCCCCGACTGCATCGTGCACACCGCCATGGCCGACAACCGCATGGGCGAGGCCCTGGCTGATCTCGAGCGCTTCCTGCGGGCCGGCATCAACGTGGTGTCGTCCAGCCCGGTCTTCCTGCAGTATCCGGCCGAGGGCGACCCGATGGCCGCTCCCCTCGACGCCGCGGCCAAGACGGCCGGCGTCTCCCTCTTCGTCAACGGCATCGACCCCGGTTTCGCCAACGACGCCCTGCCGCTGGTGCTCACCGGCATCAGCGAGCGCATCGAGGAGGTGCGTTGTTCGGAGGTGCTGAACTACGCCACCTACAACCAGCCCATGATCCTCTTCGACATCATGGGTTTCGGCCGCTCACCCGATGACGTGCCGATGCTGCTGCTGCCCGGCGTATTGACCATGGCCTGGGGCAGCGTGGTGCGCCAGATCGCGGCCGGCCTGGGGGTGACGCTGAGCGGTATCGAGGAATGGTACGAGCGTGAGGTGGCGCCGGAGGATTTCGAGGTCGATGCCGGCACGGTGCACCAAGGCACGGTGGCCGCCCTGCACTTCGAAGTGCGGGGCATGGTGGGCGACCGGGCGGTGGTGGTCCTCGAGCACGTCACCCGCCTGCGCGACGACCTCGGTGCCAGCTGGCCCCAGCCGGCCGGCCAGGGCTGCTACCGGGTGCAGGTCACCGGCGAGCCCAATTACACCCTGGACCTCCAGCTGATGGGGACCGACGGCGACCACAACACCGCCGGTCTCAAGGCGACGGCCATGCGCTTGGTCAATGCCATCCCGGCTGTGGTGGCGGCGCGGCCCGGGTTGATCAGCGCGCTCGATCTCCCTCTTATCACCGGACGCGGCCTGGTCTCGCTCTGAAGTACTGAGCCTCAGGCTTTGACGGCCACCATCTGCACGAAGCCGAGGTACTCCCCCGCATCGGCGCGCAGCATGGCCGCCTCGCGCGCCCCGGCTTCCCGATGCCAGCCCACACCGTGCATGGCCGTCGCCTCCTCGAAGCGCAGCCAGTCCTCGTGGCCTCCGGGCACCAGGTCGGCCCGCTCGACCCGCACCTTGGTGGTCTTATCCCAGTGCCGGCGCCACCAGGCCGGTGAGTGGAAGGAGCAGAAATCCCACTGCCAGTACGGCGCCAGGACTTCGGGTATGGCCTCGAGCTCCTGCTTCACGCCGGGCACCACGATCCCGATCCGCCCACCCGGACGGATCAGCCGGCTCAGCGCGCCGATGTAGAGGTCGTCGGTGCCGAAATAGTGGTACGCATCGAGGCTGACCACCAGGTCGAAGTGCTCGTCCTCGAACGGCAACGCGTGCGCCTCGGCGTGCACTGCCGTCACCAGATCGCCCACGCCGGCCGCCTCGATGCGAGCCTGGTTCTCCTCGGCGGCGATCCACAGGTCGGTGGCCCAGACCTTCACCCCGAACTCCTTGGCCATGAAGATGGAGGTGAGAGCCGTGCCACACCCCAGGTCGAGCACTCGCAGGCCGGGCTCGATCACCAGGTGCTCGCACAGTGCCTCGAGCAACCACAACGGGTGCGGCCCCATCAGATTGTCGAAGACCCACTGCGGGTCGTAGCGGTTGCTGCGCGGATAGCGCTCGTGCGCCAGTGGGTTGTGTGGTGGAGTCGGGCTCAATCTCGTCGCAGTGGCTCGGCCGTGTACATGTCGACGGAGGCCGAGAGCGGCTGCACTCCGTCGGGCCGGCCCCCCTCTGCCCTCAGTCGGGCCAGATGCGCGTCGAGGTCGGCCTGGGTCTCCCAGCGCTCGAAGAGCACGACCCGGTTTGGTTCAATGGGATCGGCGCCAAAGACGTAGTCGATGCACCCGTGCTCCGCCCGAGAGGTGCGCATGGCCTCGTGGCGGCTGGCCAAGAAGACATCCCGTTGCGCCGGATCCACCTCGAAGATGCCACCCACGATGATCATGCCGCTGCCCTCCTGTGCTCGCCGCTGGCTGACCCTACCCCCCGGTCGCGAAAGGATTGGCTGCCGTCAAAGTGGCGAGTTGAGACTTCGAGATCGGATGTTCGCTGGCGGCCGGCGGGGCATTGACGGTGACCGGTGCGTTGAAGTTCGAGAAGCGGATGGTGCCGGCGATCCAGGTCCGCACCCCCTTCGGCTGGGTCAGTACGGCCTCGACCAGGCGACCCTGGCCGTCCACCCAGGCGGTGATCGGGATCGGCGTGTTGGCCATCGGCGTCAAGGCGCCCTGGGTCACCGGGGACAGTGCCGGCATGACCTTGAAGAGTTGCGCCAACGAGAGGGTGGTGCGGATCCCGGTCACCCGAACCCCGTCGATGGTACGGCTGCCGAGCTTGTGCAGCGCCTGGCTGGTGGCCAAGGAGTCGAGCAGGATGCGGGCATAGGTGACGGCGACCGCGGTCTGGGACAGGGCGGTCGAAAAGTCAGAGGCCGTGCTGGCGGACACCGCGTAGTACACGTTGGGGGAATCGGACTTCGGCACCAGACTGGGCGGCAGCGTCAGGTAGACCGTCCCGTTGATCAACTCACCGCGCAGGTCGAGGGTGGCGGCCTTCTGCCCCTTGGCCCGCCCCGCCGTCTCGGGCAGGGCGACCGCGATCGCCAGGCTGTGCCCGGTGAACTCGATCTGTCCGTACGCATCGAGGTCGCTGACCGAATGACCCGGCATAGACAGGCGGAGCGCCATGTTCACGCTGGCACTGGTCACCACCGACGTCGTGGTCTGAGCGGCCGCCGGTAGGGCGAGCCCGAGCACCAGCGCGCCAAGGCCGCTGAGCGACAACGCGCTCAACCCCAGCACCCGTGCAGCCGAACGGCGCGCCATGGCGTTGGTTCCCTCCCTTCGACCCCGAGCCCGTCACGCTAGGACCGCCATAGCGCGATTGTTGGGCGCCCCGACTGCTTCTTAACTACGTCTTATGCGCACGCACCGCAGCTCAGCGAAAGTCGCGACTAGCCGGCACCATGGTTCCCACCTCGAACGCGTCCACCCGCTCCGCCGTCACGCTGACCGTGTCCTGGCCCAACTCGAGTCGTCCCCGGATCAGCAGCACCGGCGCGTACCGGGCCACCGACTTCCAGCGGGCCCAGGCCCCTCGCGAAAAGATCACGTTCACATGGCCGGTCTCGTCCTCGAGGTTGACGAAGACCGCGCCGCGCGCCGTCTCTGGATGCTGGCGGTGCGTGACCACGCCGGCCACCAGCACCCGGGCCCCGTCGGTCCCGCCGAGTAGCGACCCGGCCGTGCTCACCCCCATGGCCTCCAACCGCTCGCGGGCCAGGTGCATGGCGGTCTGCTCGGGAGCCAGGCCGAGTGCCCACAGGTCGTCCCCGATGGCGTCGAGCGGCGAGGCCTCGGGCAGCGCGGGCGCCTCGGTCCCCAACACGATCCCGGGTAGGCGATCGGGCGTGCCCTGGGCCGCCGCGCCGGCCGCCCACAGCCATCGCCGGCGCGAGGCGGGGTCGGTCCGTTCCGCCGGGTCGAGCGCACCGGCCGCGGCCAGGGTCTCGAGCTGGACCCGGCTCACTTCGGCCCGCCGCACCAGATCCTCGCCACCGCGCCAGGGGCGCCCGGCCACGATCCGCTCGGCCGTCGCCTCTCCCACCCCGCGTACCGCGGCCAGCCCCAGCCGGAGCACCGCCTCGCCGTCGAGCCCGCGCTCGAGCGATGCCCCCACCTCGGAACGGTTGACGTGGGGGCGGCGCACCGCCACCCCGTGCCGGCGGGCGTCGGCCACCAGCGACTGGGGCGACCAGAACCCCATCGGCTGCGAGTTGAGCAACCCGGCGGTGAAGGCGGCCGGGTACTTCAGCTTCAACCAGGCCGACGAGTACACCAGGTGCGCGAACGACACCGAGTGCGACTCGGGAAAGCCGAAGTTGGCGAAGGCAGCCAAGGCGGCGAAGACCTGATCGGCCACCTCTCCCTCGACCCCGCGGGCCGCCATCCCCTCGTAGAGGCGGGCCCGCATCTTCTCCATGCGCGCCGCCGAGCGCTTGGCCGCCATGGCCTGGCGCAGTTCGTCGGCGTCGGCCGCGCTGAAGCCGGCGATGGCCACCGCCATCTCCATCAGCTGCTCCTGGAAGAGCGGCACCCCGAGCGTCCGCTCCAGGATCGGCTTGAGCAGCGGGTGCAGGTAAGTGGGCTCCTCCTCGCCGCGCCGTCGCCGGATGTAGGGGTTGACGGCGTGCCCCTGGATCGGACCGGGGCGGATGAGCGCCACCTCGATAGCCAGGTCGTAGAACGTGCGCGGCTGGACCCGGGGCAGCGTCGCCATCTGGGCCCGGCTCTCCACCTGGAAGACCCCGACCGTGTCGGCCGCGCACAACAGGTCGTAGACGGCGTCCTCCTGCGGGAGCTGCGCCAGATCCACCGGCACCCCGAAGAAGTCGTGCACCAGATCGACCATGCGGTGCAGCGCCTCGAGCATGCCCAACCCGAGCAGGTCGAACTTGACCAGACCGATGGCGGCGCAGTCGTCCTTGTCCCACTGCAGCACCGAGCGGCCCGGCATGCGCCCCCACTCCACCGGGCACACCTCGACCACCGGGCGGTCGCACAGCACCATGCCGGCCGAGTGGATGCCAAGGTGGCGCGGCCGGTCCAGCACGGCGGCGGCCAGCTCGGCCACCAACGGCGGCACCCCGGTCCCGCCCCCGCCAGCATCCACCGCCTCACCCAGCGCGGCCACCGACTCGGCGCCCCTCGAGACCCGGTCGATCCCGGCCGCCCACCCTTCCACCTGTTCGGGGGTGAAGCCGAAGGCTTTGCCCACGTCGCGGAGGGCCGAGCGGGGCCGGTAGGTGATGACGTTGGCCACCTGCGCGGCATGCCGTCGGCCATGACGCTCGTAGACGTACTGGATGACCTCTTCGCGCCGCCCCGACTCGATGTCGATGTCGATGTCCGGCGGGCCGTCCCGGGCCGGACTGAGGAACCGCTCGAAGAGCAGCCCGAGTTCGACCGCGTCGACGTTGGTCACGCCGAGCGCGTAACAGACAGCCGAGTTGGCGGCCGAACCCCGGCCCTGGCAGTAGATGTTGAGACGCCGGCAGACCTGGGCGATGTCCCAGACCACCAGGAAGTAGCCGGCGAACCCGAGCGCCCCGATCACCTCGAGCTCGTGCTCGAGCTGCGCCCAGGCGCCGGGCACCCGCTCGTCGTGCGGCGGCCCGTAGCGGGCCACCGCACCTTCGCTCACCAGCTGGCGCAGGTAGCCCTGCTCGTCCATGCCCTCGGGAACCGGGAAATCAGGCAGCCGGGGCGCCACCAGGCGCAGATCGAAAGCGCAGGCCGTCCCCAACTCGGCCGCTCGCTCGACCGTGCCGGGCCAGCGGGCGAAGCGACGGGTCTGCTCCGCCGCGCCGCGCAGGCAGGCCGTGGGCGCCGAGGGCAGCCATCCCTCCAACTCGGCCAGCGGTCGCCGGGCCCGGATGGCCGAGAGCACGGTGGCCAACCGGAAGCCGGCCGGGGTGGCGTAGTGCACGTTGTTGGTGGCCACCGCGTCGGTACCCCACTCGGCCGCCAGCAGGGCCAGGGCGTCGTTGCGGACGGTGTCGATCGGATCGCCGTGATCCCACAGCTCGACCGCCACGTTGACGCGGCCGAAGGCGTCCACCAGCCGACCCAGCTCCCGGGCGGCCGCCCGTGGCCCGGCTTCCATCAACGCGGCGGGCACCGCCCCCTTCCGGCAGCCGGTGAGCACCAGCCAGTGACCACCGGCCGCGGCCGAAAGGGCCTCGGTGGTGAAGATGGGTTTGCCCTTCTCACCTCCGGCGAGATGGGCCTCGGCCAGCACGCTCGAGAGCCGGGCGTACCCCTCGGGGTCGCGGGCCAGCACGATCAGGTGGGCACCGGTCGGGTCGGGCTCCCCGGTGCGCGGCCCGGCCGGGGCCAGCGTGACCTCGGCTCCGAAGACGGTGGGCAGACCGCAGGCCCGCGCCGCCTCGGCGAACCGCACGACGCCGTAGAACCCGTGATGGTCGGTCAGGGCCAGGGCGCGCAGCCCGAGCCGGTCGGCTTCGGCCACCAGTTCCTCGGGATCGCTGCTGCCATCGAGGAAGCTGAATCCCGAGTGGGCGTGCAGCTCGGCGTAGGCCGGGCCGTCAGTCATAGACGGCTTCGACCCACCACTGGCCCCGCTCGGTGCACAAGAGGCGGGCCACCCCGTCGACCGTCACCACCTGGAGCCGGGCCCGGCGACGCCGGCGGCCCGACCACCAGCGCTCGTTCACCGGCCACGGCCCCGCCCATCCCATCACGTCCTGCCAGCGACCCCCGTCGATGGAGAGGCGATCGAGGGGCCGGTCGAGCAGACCCCGGCCGCTCACCATCAACGGTTGGTCGGCCGCATCGACCAACTCGGCCCGCCGCGGCGGGGACAGTACCTGCGTCGGGGCTGGTGGCGGCACCCGGCCAGGCCAGGGGGCGCTGACCAACGCGGCCACGCCCGAGTCCGGGCTGCCCCACGGGACCAGGGTGGCCTGCTCGGCTGGATGCCGGCCACCCTGCACGCGCCCCACCAACACCGCCTCGATGCCCAGCCGCTCCTGTACCCGGACGAAGGAGCGAGCCGCCCGAGTATCCGCGGCGGACGCACCGCCGAAGAAACCGGGCTGGAAAGGCGGCGGTTCGTCCTCGGGGTCCTCGCCCCGGGCCACCCGGAGGCGCCGCTCGATGGTGCGGTCGCGCACGCCGGCCATCTCGCCGCTCTCGCCGCGGGCTACCCGGTGACAGGCCGCCGCGTCGGCCCCGAAACGATCCGACACGCTGTGCGGTGGGAGTTCGGCGAACTGCCCGAGCGTGGTGATGCCCAGGCGCTGCAAGGTCACCGCCAGGTCGGGACGGCCCAGGACCGCCACCGAGCACGGAGCCAGAAAGGCCGCGCTCTGGGTGGCTGGGACGATCAGTTGCCCCCGGGCCGCCAGGATCGCCGCGAAGAGCCCGTCGGCCACCCCGATGTGGGCGTCCTCTCCCACGGCCTGGCCCAGGTGGGACACAACCATCGCCTCTCCGCCGAAGAAGCGGGCCGGCCCGCGTGCGGGCAGGGCGCACACCCCGAGCCGGATGGGATGGACCCACGGGCACAACTCGCCGGCGCGGGCCACCACCTGTACGAAGCGCCGTGCCTCTTCCCCCCGCGCCCCTTCTTCGAGGAGTTCGGGACACCAGACCACGACCAGCCGTTCCATCTCCATTGCTGCTGCTCCACCTAGGCCGCCTCCGGCCCATCTGCGGGACCGCCGCCACCCGACCCGTTCTCCACCTCCACCGGTGCCACCGCCCCCGACCGGGCCGGCAACCACAGCGAGCATTCGATGCTGCGTTCGGCCGAGCGCCGCCCGCTCACCCGCACCTCGGCTCGGCGACCCTGCAGGTGGCCATGGCCGCGACCGATCCCGTCCCACTCGACCGCGCCGACCGTGAGGGCCACGTCCCCCACCTCGGGCCAGGCGCTGGCCTGTGCCATCAGCACCACCAACGCGGCCTGCCGCTCACGGGCCCGGGCGCTCAGATGGCGGGCCGCTCGGGATCGAGCTTGTCCCGGTGGCGCGACCAGCACGACGTCGACCCCGGCGAGCAGATCGCTTGCCGCCGCGGCCCAGCCGTTCCCCGTATTCGGCACGAAGACGACCCGGCGCAGATCCACCCCGAGTTCGGCTGCCGCCATCACCCCGGGATCGGACAAACCGACGGCAGCACACCAGCTCCCGCTCTGCGAGGCCGCGGCCAGGAGGGCCAGGGCCAACGTGGTCCCCCCGTGACCGGGCTGTCCCGAGACCGTGATCGTGCTGCCACGCCGGAGCGCGCCATCCGGGAAGAGCGAGGCCAGGGCGGCGGGGACGGGCAAGAGCCTCCCGGCCACCGGCGTCGACGGCCGGATCCGGTCGGCCAACCCGGCCGGCAGGACCCGGGTCCGGGGGGAGGTGAATCCGCCGGCGGCGAAAGAAACGAACATATGTTCGTACCTTATCGAGGTGGTGATCCCACCGCACTGGGCGCCAAATGCCCTGCTCAGCCCGCCTCCGGTTCGGATTGGCCGGTCCGGAGGCACACTGTGGGCCCATGTGCGGACGCTTCGCGCTCATCACGCCACCGGTCCGGCTGGCCCGCTACTTCGGCGCCACGCTCGATGACGCCGTCGAGCCCGAGCAGGCCCCGAGTTTCAACGTGGCACCGACCGATCAGGTCGTCGGAGTCGAGACGCGGCTCGACAAGGAGACCGGTGAACCCCTCCGGCGTTTGCGCGGCTTCCGCTGGGGGTTGATCCCCTCCTGGGCCAAAGACCCGTCAGGTGGCAGCCGCCTCTTCAACGCTCGCAGCGAGTCGGTCACCACCAAGCCGTCGTTCCGCACCGCCTTCGAGAAACGCCGGATCATCGTCCCGGCCGACGGCTTCTACGAGTGGCGCACGCTCAGCAAGGGAACGAAGCAGCCCTACTTCTTCACCCGAACCGATGGGGCACCGATGGCCTTCGCCGGATTGGCCGAATGGTGGCGCAACCCCAAGGTGCCCGGCGAGGCGCCCTGGGTGCACTCGTGCACGATCATCACGGCGCCGGCCGGCCCCGACATGGGAGGGATCCACGACCGGATGCCCGTCATCCTCGATCCCGCCACCTTCGATCTGTGGCTCGACCCTGGCAATGACGACGTCGATGAACTCACCGGCCTCCTCCACGCCGGCGCCACCGGCACGGTCACACACCACGCCGTCGGCTCCGGGGTCGGCAATGTCCGCAACAACGAACCCAGCCTGATCGCGCCGGCGGCCGAGCAGCAGCAGCTGCTCTGAAGCTCACCATCGGTACCATCTGGCCGTACTTGGTACCGTACGGTTCGGAGGGGGTCCCGATGATGAGCAGCGCGCAAGGGTTGTCGCAATGAACACGGTGCCGCACGCCGGCACGGTCCAACCAGGTTTCGAACCGGTGCAGCAGGCCTTCGTCAAAGGGCTCAAGGAGTTCGGTCCCGGTGGCGGGGCCCTGGCGGCCTACGTCGACGGCAAGCCGGTGGTCGACCTGTGGGGTGGGTACGCCCGTCCGGGCGTGGCCTGGAGCGCAGAGACCACCACCGTCCTGATGTCCTCGACCAAAGGATTCGCCACGCTGTGCGCGCAGATCCTGGTGGACCGCGGCCAGCTCGACGTCGATGCCCCGGTGACCAAGTACTGGCCCGAGTTCGGGCAGGCCGGCAAGGAGGGGATCCTGGTCCGGCACATCCTCACCCACACGTCGGGCGTCATCGGCTTCGGAAACCATCGCCCACCATTGGAATGGAACGGATCAGGGTGGGATGACTACGACGCCCTCGCCGCCGGCCTGGCCGCGTCCGTGCCGTCGTGGACCCCGCCCGGATCACAGTTCGGCTATCACGCTCTCACCTACGGCTGGCTGCTCGGGGAAATCGTCCGTCGCATCACCGGGCGCACCATCGGTCGGTTCTTCCACGACGAGGTGGCAGCCCCGCTTGATCTCGACATCTGGATCGGGACCCCCGACGATGTTCGGCCCCGGGTGGCGGAGATCCAAAACCACATCGAGGACGGGATCCCGTTCATCATCCGGCTGTTCTTCAAGCGCTCGCTGGCCGCGCTGGCCGACCCCACGACCCTGCCCGGTCAAGCTTTCCTGGCCGACGGCGACGGCAAGAACCTGTTCGACCATGCCGACGAACTGTTCAACCGGGGCCCGGCTCTGGCGGCCGAGATTCCTGCGGGCGGCGGCACCGGAACCGCCCGCAGTGTGGCCCGCCTGTATTCCATGTTGGCCGAGGGCGGCGAACTCGACGGGACGCACATCGTCTCGCCCGAGATCGTGAAGAGGTTCGCAGCCCAAGAGATCCGCATGGATGACGTGCTGATGTCTCAGGTCGTCCCGGCCTGGCTGCGCCGGTTCGCCTTTAAACCGGTCCGGCGAACGCTGGGCTATTTGATGAACCCGACGCCGTTGGCTGGAGCGAAACCGACCTTCGGGCCCAATCCCCACGCCTACGGCCATGATGGGGCGGGCGGCCAGATCGCCTTCTGCGACCCGGACCGTCGTATCGCCGTCGGCTTCATCCGCAACGACCTCATCTCATCGCCGCGCTTTTCCAGCCAGCTCATCGATGTGCTGTACCGCTGCGTCGATGCGCAGGTGCCGCAGATCCAGGCGGCCTGACCATTCCGAACCCGCCGGCCTGACCTGATGAGCCCGAAAGATCCTTTCGAGCTCGCGCGCTTCCAAAAGGCCCAGGACGCGCACGGCACCTACGGCCAGGCCCTCGACGAGTTACGTACCGGGACCAAGCAGAGCCACTGGATGTGGTTCGTCTTTCCTCAGCTGGCTGGACTGGGCCACAGCGAGACGGCCCGCTACTACGGGCTGCGGTCACTGGACGAAGCCAGGGCCTATCGCGGGCACCCCGTGCTCGGCCCTCGGTTGCTCGAGTGCGCCGGCATCGTGGCCGGGTTGGAAGGGCGGGCCGCCGCGGACCTCTTCGGAGACATCGACGCCCTGAAGCTGCGCTCCTCCATGACGCTCTTCCATCGCGCCGCACCCGACGAGCCTCTGTTCAGCCGGGTCTTGGCCACGTACTTCGAAGGCGAAGGCGATCCCCTGACCGATCAGCTGCTGGCCACTACGACTGGTCCATGATGGCGGCATAGACCGTCTGGGTCTGGGCTTCGGCTCCAGCTCCATTGGGGTGGAGCGGGAAGTTGAGCGCCGGCGGGTTGAGTGAGAAGGGGATCACACCCTCGACGTAGCGAACGGTGGGCGCCTGGCACACGTCATGACCGATGGTGGCGCTGTATACGTCGACCACCTGGACATGGCTGATCGTCGCCATCCAGTCGAGCATGTTGTTCATCTCGATGAACTTCTGGGTGAAATAGGCCATGTCCGCGTTCTGCACCGGCACTATCGGCCAGCAACCCTTGCCGTCGACGGGCACCGCATCGAGGTAATTGACGAAGAGGATGCGGGCGTTCGGCGCTAGCTGGCGGATCTGGGCCAGCGTGGTCGCGATCTTCGGCGCCGCCTGCAGGATGGCCCGGTTGATCTGATCCACCCCGCCCTTGTTGTCCTGAGCGGCGCATGACCCGCCGAAAACCTCGGGGGCGCCGGGGATCGGGAGGGGCACCAGGTTCAAGCAGGACTCGGCTTCACCGACCAACCCCACGTCATTGCCGCCGATCCCGATGGTGACCAGATCGGTGGCCGCCGAGAGGTGGGAGAACTGGGGCGGGTTGATCCCGGTGACGACGTTCTGCGGCTGTGTCATCTGAGAAGTGGTGGCACCACCACAACTGGCGTCGAAAAAGGTCTTCACGTGGAGCAGCTTGGCCAGCTGGTGCGGGTAGTCGGTCGAGGACTGGCCGCAGCCGAGCGGGACATACTGCTCTGTTGGTGGGAACGTGGTGAGGACGTCAGCAGTGTAGGAATCCCCCAGGGCCACGTAGTTGCTGTACTGCGGTACCGGCGCCGCGCTTGCCTGCGCCGGTGCCTCGGTTGCAGCCGACGCGCCGCTGGCCGACCATCCGCTGACGGCCAACCAGCTCACCAACATCACCGCACCAAGTGCCAACGGACCTGTCCGCCCCCGCGTCTTCATTTCGCTTTGCTCCTTCTCTTTGTGGGTCTCACGTTCTCTCACGTCATCGCGCAGGCGACGGTGCTCGTCCCCGCCGGGAGGTCGACACTGATCACCGCACTGCCCCCGCCGCTCTGCAGCACGGTTGGCGCCACCGCCTGGCCGGCCACATTGACCGAGGCCGGAACCGCCTCGAGCTCGAGCACCACCTCACCGCCCCCAGGGGCCAGCATGGTCAACGCCAGCGACCCGGCGGAGGACGACACCTCGAGCAGCTGTGCCGTGGCCTGTAGCAACGTCCGCCCGGCTCCGAGGGGGTAGCCAACGGGGAGGAGCAGGGGCGTCCCGCCTGGCATCACGAAGGTGCCCCGACGGGGCAGGTTCACCTGCACGCCGCCCACCCGCGTCGCCGCCTGGGCCTCGATGGAATCGGGCCAGCGATTCAACAACACGACGGTGGCGCCGCCGCCCGGACCGTCGAGGACCCTGGCTTGGAGGTGGGTGTCGTTGACCAGGACTTGGGGCAACGTCCCGGCCAGCTCGTGCACGGCATCGATGTGCGAGGGCAGGAGGGGATGGTACGGCGGGACCTCGAGCGGGGGTTCGTTGATGTCGGTGTTCTCCTGCACCACGCCGACGGCGTTCTCGCCGTCCCAGTAGGCCACGCACCCGCTACAGATGGTCTCGCCGCCCCGGCGTTCGTTGGTGTAGCCGAAGAGCAGCGCCTGTTGGGGTTCCCCGCCGGGGAGGACATCGGGCACCAGCCCGGCCGCCGCCTGGCTCACCTTCGATGCGGCCAGCTGGGCCAGGACCACCGGCGCCGCCGCACCGGGCGAGATGGCACCGGAGACGATGATGGTGCCCTCCCGCCCCGGCACCGAATCGGCGGCCAGCCAGGTACCGAGCAGCAACGCGGTGCCGCGTCCCACCCGACGGCGATAGCCGCACGGTGCACCGCCGAAAGTGGCGATCGACGTGCTGGTTTGGGAGAGACCGTAAGTGTCGACGCCGAGCCAGCCCGTGGTCGCCGTCGTGCCCACCGTGATGCTGACGGCATCGCTGGCATCGTGCCCGACGACGGGCTCGGGATAGAGCTCGTCGAAGAGCGTGGTGCACGGGTTGAGGTTCTCGTCCAGCGTCGGAGGCGAGGGCCAGGTGACCAGACGGCCCCCGGCATTGACGTAGTCGACCAGCATCGACTGAAAGCCCGATGGACAGATGTCGGCGGCCGCCATGAAGATGGTCGGGTAGCGGGCCAGGTCCTCGGCCCGCGCCGCCTCCACATCGAGTAGGTCGAAGGCGAAGCCGGCTCGGATGAGCAAGGTGCAGAGAGCCGGCACATGACGCTCGATGACCCGCCGCACATCTCGGGTGAAGCCCCAGCGGTCGGCGCCGAAGGGGGCCCGGCACAAGGTCTGGTCCCACACGATGGCGACGTCGGCCCGGCGGGAGGCCTGGCCCAACATGGGGCCGGCGGTCTTGAACGTCTGGCCCACTGTCTGGAGGACCGGCAGATCGCCGTCTGAGACGCCTTCGGTATAGGTGAACTGCAGGCCGCCCAGCACGCCTTCGCCTACCAAGAGGGCATAGAGGACGGCATCGCCGGTATTCATCTCGGTGGCGTAGGTGGGCTGCTGCTGGCGGCTGGCCGCCCGCACCGACTGCGCATTGATCTCGTTGATCGGGATGTTCCAGGGAGCACCGCTGTCGTAGTACTCGCCGTTGAGGATGACCACCTTGGCCACATCAGCCAGATCGGTCGGCGGCAGCATGTGTTGCTCGAGCTCGTGGTTGATCGGCACGTCGACCCCGGCCGCCACCAGATCGGCGGCCAGCGTCCCCAGGTAGGTGGCCACCTGCCCGGCCTTGAACTTCTGCCATTGGAAGATCGGGCGCAGTGACTCGATGCCGGCCTCGTAGGGGGGCCACGCCCGCGGTGCCGGTTGCCCATCCGAGTACCGGTCCCAACGGGCCAGCATGGCTGGGTTGTAGTCCACTTCGAAGGGACCGAAGCGGTAGAAGAAACAGGACTCGTCGTCCACCTGCACCGCCGCCACCGGCCCTCCCTGAGTGGCCAGCCACTTGCCATCGAGGAGGAACTGGCTGAACGCGCGCAGCCAGGCCTTGGTGGCGTTCATGTACTCGTCCGAGGCGTAGCTGGGTGAGGAGAAGTAGTACAGCGTGCTGCCCCCGGTCAGGGTGGAGAGCGGAGGGCTGAAGGGGAAGCCCGGGGTGATCGATGTCCCATCCGGGCCGTAGACGAACATGTTGGGGTCACCCTCGAGCAGCAGCCAGTACGGGAGCCCGCCGTTGGCCCACTCGTCGGAGATGAAGGGCCCCGGCCGCAGCACCATCTTGAAGCCGCCGGCCTGGCACTGTTCGAGGTATTGCGTCAGGTTGGTGTTGGCCGCGAGGCCGAAGCGCCCCTGCAGCCCGCCCGCCTGCAACTCGCTGACCGGATCTTCGAGCTGGTACTCGTCGAGATGGTCGTCAAGCAGCAGGGGCGCGGTCTGACCGGTCCAGTCCAGGCGACCCTGGGTGAACTCGTGCACGTTCCACGGCACGTAGGTCTGGATGATGTCGTAGTGCGCCTGCTGGCAGAGGGCGAGCCGAGCCGGGATGGCGCTCGGGCTCATCCGGAAGTACTGCAACTCCGCGCCCATGACCGCCTGGTTGGGAAATTCGGGATACCCGAGACCGGGAGGACCGAGCAGCGTGCTGGCGGAGGCCCGCGGCGTCGACTCCCACGAGGCGCCCGAGACCAGCGCACCCCCGGCCACGGCCGCGGCAGAGAATTGGAGGAACCTCCGCCGACTGAACGCCGTCCTCGCCATCTGTCCCCGCCCGCCCCTTTGAATCCCGCCCCGCAGAGGAAACGCTACCGGGTCAGGTCATATGCGGGGTTTTGTGTTGGCGGCCTCACTGCTGAGCCGCCCAGATCTCGTGCCGCGGGGCGAAGTCCCCGAACCCCGACGTCCGCGTCAACAAGCCGCGCTCCAGGTCGAACCGGACCAGCAGGTCTTCGTCATCGGGAGGCGGCACCCCGATGGCCACTCGCTCCTCGACGAACCGCGCGGCCAAGGTCGATCTGACCGCGGCGTCGGGCACGATGAAGGCCCGTCCAGTGACCATGAAGGCATCCTCGTTGTCAGGCGTCGGAAAGGAGTGGACGGCATAGCGGCCGTCGCGTCGCAGGTCCTCCTGTTTGGGCGAAGGAAGGATGAAGCCGTACATCTCGTCACCGTTCAGCACAGGGCAGAACGGGTGCAGGCGGGGACCACCATCAGGTCGCACGGTGGCCAGAAAGGCCAAACCGACGCCGTGCTGGTACAGCAGAGACCGGGCGCCCTCGGCCATTGCAGGCCGTTGGCGTTCCAGGTCTCCCCACGAAGCCACCGCTCAGGTCGATGGCCGGCGGCGCAAGGACGGATCGGCCAGCGCTGGTGGCACCCACCCGAGGTCGGTGGCCTGCAGATCGGTGCCGGGCGGCACGATCTCGTCGATCCGGTCGAGCACATCACGCGAAAGGCGGAGATCCAGCGCCGGCAGCTGGGATTCGAGGTGCTCCATGGTGCGCGGTCCGATGATGGGCGAAGTGACGGCCGGGTGCTCGAGCACGAAGCCAAGGGCCAGCTCGATGATGCTCATCCCGGCCTCGTCGGCCAGTGCCGTGAGCGCGGTCACCGCCTCGAGCTTGCGCTGATTGCCCGGCTGGGTCATGTCATAGCGCTCGGGCAACATCGCCGAGCGCCGGCTGGTGTTCTCCTTGCCCGCGCCGAAGGCGCCAGAAAGCCAGCCACCACCGAGCGGGCTCCAGGACAGCACGCCCATCCCGTACTTCTGGCAGACCGGCAATACGTCCTTCTCGACCGACCTGACCAGAATCGAGTACGGCGGCTGCTCGGTGACGAAGCGCTCGCGGACTCGGCGTTCGGCCACCCACTGCGCCTCGACGATCTCGTACGCCGGGAAGGTGGAGCTGCCGAAGTAGCGGATCTTGCCGGACCGGACCAAATCAGTCAGGGCGCCCAGTGTCTCGTCGATGTCGGTCTCGGGCGAGGGTCGGTGGATCTGATAGAGGTCGATGTAGTCGGTGCCGAGACGGCGCAAGCTGTTCTCACACTCGGCCAGAATCCAGCGCCGCGAGTTCCCCTGCGCGTTGGGATCGTTGGCCATGGCGCCGTGCACTTTCGTGGCGAGAATGATCTTGTCCCGCTTGGTCTGGGCCAGCGCCTTGCCGACGATCTCCTCGGACTCGCCCGCCGAGTACACGTCGGCGGTGTCGACGAAGTTGATGCCGGCATCGAGGCCGGCGTGGATGATGCGGACCGACTCATCGTGATCCTGCGTTCCCCAGGCGCCGAACATCATGGCGCCGAGGCAGAGGGGACTGACCTGAATGCCGGTCCGTCCGAGGGTGCGGTAGTTCATACGTGGATGGTAGCGAGACCGTCCGGCGATCGCTCAGAGTCGTTTGCAGGCGTCGGCCGCGGCCAGGAGCAAGGCCGGATCGCCCGAGCGGGCATGGCTGCGCAACGCGGCTTCGGTCAACTTCAACGCGTGTTCGTCGCCCGAGGCCAGCGCCATCCCCACCAGCTCGTCCGCACTCGGCGGCTCCATCTCGACGTCGTCATCTCGTTGCCGGTCGATGTCGTAGGCCACATGGATGGCGGCCACCGCTTGCCAGGCGTAGCCCAGCGCGGCGTCCTGGTCCTCCCGGTTGAGCCACGGCAGCACCAGCTCGAGGGCCAGCGGACCGGTGATGGAATGGAGGAGGGCGATGGCATGGCCACTGTCAGCGTTGCGCAGGTAAGCCCGGGCCCCACCCGACGCCAGGGCATCGACGAGTTCGCTGCTCGAGCCGGTGAAACCCAGTGAGGCCACCGCCTGCTCGAACTCGTCTGATATCTCAGCCACATGCGCCACCTGATCGGAGATGAGGAACTCTTCGGGGGTGTCCTCGGGCAGGTAGGGCAGGTCGGCCAGGGCGTCAACCACACCTTGATGCCCGATCAGCAGGGGCGGACCGGGCAGCTCCTGGTAGCGGCTGGCCCAAAAGGCTAAGCCGTGCGCCAGCTCGAGACGCCGGGCCGCACTGTCAGCGGTCGAGAGCGCTCGCAGGCCGTGCGCGGTGCGGATGAGCCCGTGCCCGGCCGCACCGATGGTTCCGGGTACCAGGCGGGGCACCCATTCGGCCACCACCGCGGTGGCTGGTTGGTCGGCCAGTTCTCGCTCGAAGAGGGTCAGCCACTCCGGGTAGCGCTCGAAGCGGCCCAGCGCTGCGGGCCACTCGTCATCGTCGAGGCGACGCGACGCGGGCGGCGGGGCGTCGTCCAGTCGGGTGCGGTAGCGGGCCGACCAGGGCCCGATGGCCTCGGCCTGCCCAAGGTGCTCGAGGACCTCAGATGCCATCGGTCCGTGGTTCGACAGGCCATGGACCCCGAATTCGGGCGCGGTGGTCGCGAACGTCGATAACGCGGCATCAAGGGCTTCGGACTCCACCGGCCCAGTATGGCGGCCGGGACCCCACGGTGCCCAAGGCCCGATGACCGCTACGATCCCGCCGGTCAACGAGGAGGTCTTGATGGCGACCACGCCGCCACTACACGGGTTGAGGATCATCGAGTGCTCGTCGCTCGGGCCGGCCCAGATCACCACCCCACTGGTCGATCTGGGTGCCGAGGTCATCAAGGTCGAGCCGCCCGCCGGTGACTACATCAGGGAGATGACCTGGCCCATCGTCGGAGGCGTCTCGTTGATGCACCTCCACCTCAACCGGGGAAAACGCTCGTTGGTGCTCGATCTGCGTACCGAGGCCGGCGTGGCCATCTTGAAGGAGCTGGCCGCCTCGGCCGACGCGGTCGTGGAGGCCATGCGCCCGGGCGCCCTGGCCAAGCGGGGTGTCGGCTACGAGGATCTCAAAGCCATCAACCCCCGCATCGTCTTCTGCACCATCTCGGGCTACGGCATGACCGGCCCGTACCGCGACTATCCCAGTCACGGTGTGGCCTACGACACCTGGGCCGGCATCGTGAACGTGGCCACCGATGACGAGGGCTTCAGCTATATCCCCGAGCACGCCTCCATCGGCATCCATGCGGGACCGCTCTTCGGCGCCCTGGGCATCCTGGCTGCCGTCATCCGGGCCCGCAGCACCGGGGAAGGTTCCTTCATCGACATCGCACAGAGTGATGCCGCCGCGGCCATGGACTGGCTGCGTTCAGAGACCTGGCGCGCCTACGAGCGCCCACAGGCCGAGGTGACCGGCAACAAAGCCGACGATTACGAGCGCCGGGCGCCGGGCACCGGAGGCATGGTCGAGGGTGTGCGCTACCAGGTCTACGAAACGGCCGACCACCAGCACGTGCTCTTCATGGCCTCCGAGCAGGCCTTCTGGAAGAACTTCGCCGAGGCGGTCGGACGGCCTGAACTCTTCGAGCGCTGGCCCGGGTCCAAGTACGCCGACCATGCCCGGGGCAATCGCGAGCTCCAGCATGAACTGCGCGACATCTTCAAGACCAAGACGGCGGCGGAGTGGCTGGAGTTCGGTGGCCGGGTCAACACACCCATCGCCCCGGTCAACACACCCAAGACGCTGCTCGATGATCCCCAATTTGCCGACCGCTTCCATCTCCTGCCCAAAGAAGAGATGGGGACCGATCAGCTCTTCACGCCGCTGCACTTCGTGGACGAGGAGCTGCCCCGACCGGCCAAATCACCCACCGTCGGGCAACACACCGAAGAGGTGTTGCGCACCGTGCTCGGCTACGGCGACGAGCAGATCTCGGCCGCCCGAGATGCGGGTGCCTTCGGCGACGGGGCATAGTGGCCCGGCGCGAACTGTCGCGCCGCTGATTTGCGGGAGGCGCGAACAGCAATGGAAAGAGTGCGGCTCGGCATAGTCGGGGCCGGGAACATCGCGGCCATGAACGTCAAGGGGTATTTGCTCGATCCCCGCTGTGACGTTGTCGCCGTCTGCGATACCAACGAGGTCGTCGGTCGCCAGGCCGCCGCGGACTGGGGTGGTGCGACCTACTACCAGCACCTGGCCGACTTGCTGGCCAACGATGACATCGATGCCGTCGAGATCCTGACCCCGACCTTCGTCCACCACGATCACGCCATCGCCGCACTCGAAGCAGGCAAGCACGTTTCCATTCAGAAGCCCATCGCCAACACGGTCGATGAAGCGCTCGCCATGGCCACGGCGGCCGAGCGAGCCGGCAAGACCCTCCGCGTCAGCGAGTGCTTCGCCCACTACCCGCCACTCGAGCTGGCCAAGAAGCTGGTGGCCGACGGTGCCATCGGCAAGCCGACCTCCTTGCGCATCCGCACCCTGGTCGGTCAGACCGACTCCGCTTTCCAAGCCGGGCTGCGACCCGAGGGATACGGCTGGCGCCTCGACAAGCGCAGCCCCGGCGGACACCTCTTCGACGACATGGTGCACAAGTACGCCATGGCCGAATGGTTGCTCGACCTCGACATCACAGCCGTCCAGGCGGTGGTGCGCCGGCGCGATCTCTTCTTCGAGCCCTGCGCGGTGATCTTCGAGTACGAGGACCCCGACGTGCTGGGCATGATGGAGGTGCAGTACGCGCCCAAGTTCTACCTGCGCTCCAGCTACTACGGCGCCGACGAGTTCTTCGAGATCACCGGTGACGAGGGCCAGATCTGGGTGACCCGAGCGACCGGCGAGATGCTCGATCTGCCGCCGGTGGTGCTCTTCACCGGCACGGCCGAAGCCCGCGCCACCACCGAATTCACCGAGATCGACGCCGACTGGGGTGCCGGGTTCGTCCGTTCGTCGCAGCACTTCGTCGATTCGCTGATCAACGGGACCACGGCCGACATGACGCCCGAAGCCGCCACCAAGGTGCTCCAGCTCTGCTTCGCGGTGTATCAGGCTTCCGAGATCGGCAGCTCGGTCGACCCGCGCACGGTGGTCGGATCGGTCACGCCCGCCGGCTGGGCCGACTGGTAGACGCTCAGTGCCGCCGCAGGAAGTCGATCAGATGATCGGCGACCTGGCCGGCGTGCGTCACGATACCGATATGGCCCGCACCGGCCACCTCGACGTATTCGGCTCCGGGAATCTGCGCCGCCGCCTCGCGGGCGTGGCGCGGGGGCGAGTCCACGTCGTGCTCGAACGCGAACACCAGCGTGGGCGTGGCGATCTCGGGCCAGCGGGTCGTCCGCACCGGATCGCTGGACCAGGCCAGCGCCGCCTCGTACTGGCCGAGCCGGCCCGGGTTGGGCCACACCTCGAGATCGCCGATGAAATCCAGCCAGGTACTGACCAGCTCTGAGTCCTGGATGTCGGAGATGGGCAGGTAACGCAGCGTCTGCGTCGCGTAGAAAAGCCTCGGCAGGTCCACCCCAGAGCGGGCGATGTCGCGCTCGACGGTGGTGATGGCGATCTCCCAGGCCGTCGGCCGGTTGGCACTGCCCATGAGCACGGCCGATCGCACCCGCTGAGGATGGTCGAGCACCATGGTCTCGGCGATCCATCCGCCGAGGGAATGGCCGGCCACGTGGACCGGGTCGGTCCAACCCAGTGCGTCGAGGACGGCCAGCGCGTCGAGCGTCATGGTGTCGACGTCGTACGGCGCCGGCGGCGACGAGGACGGCGCCACCCCCCGATTATCGAAGGTGGCGACGGCAAATCCAGCCGCGGCCAAGGCGGGCGCCAGCTCGAGGTGCCAGGCCGCCGCCGGCTGGCCGCACCCGGCGATCAGGAGAACCGGCTCGCCTTCTCCAACGACCTGGTAGGCCAACGTGACCTCACCCGTGGTGACCTCAGGAATGGAGCACCTCTTCGAGCAGAGCCGGCGCCACGTTGCGACCGGTCAAAAGCACCACCGTTTCTTTCCCATCGGAGCCGCTGCTGATCTTCCCGGCTCGTAGCGCGGCCACCCCCACTGCACCGGCTCCCTCGAGGACGAGGCCCATCTTGTGCGCCGCGAAAGCCATGGCCGAGCGGATGTCAGCTTCGCTGACCGTGATGACCTCGACCTTGGAGGCCAGCGCGACACCGACGGTGACGGCGCCCGCCTCGAGGTTGCCCGCCAGTCCGTCGGCCAAGGTCGGTTCCACCGTGATGGGCACGATATGACCGGCCGCCAGGGCCGCCGACATGGAGGGCGAGGCTTCGGACTCCACGCCGATGACCCGCACCCCCGTCCCGGCCAGCCCGAGACTGATCCCGGCCAACAGGCCCCCGCCACCGCAGGGGACGACCACCGTGCCCAGTGCCGGCAACTGCTCGAGCAGTTCACGGGCAATCGTGCCCTGGCCGGCAATGACGTCAGGATCGTTGTACGGCGAGACGTACCGGCTGCCGTCCTGCGCGGCCAGGTCGAGGGCGTGGGCCTCCGCTTCGCTGTAGCCCTCCCCGTGCAAGACCAACCGGACATCGAATTGCTGGAGGGCCGACACCTTGGCCGCGGAAGCCAGACGGGGCACGATCACCGTCACCTGTGCCCCCAGGACGGATGCCGCGTAGGCCAGCCCCAATCCGTGGTTGCCCGCCGACGAGGCGATGACACTGCGCCCGGGGTCAGCGCGCAAGGTGGCGGCCACCGCAACCAGGCCGCCCCGCACCTTGAACGAACCGGTCGGTTGCACCGTCTCGACCTTGACCGAGATACCCGACCCGAGTTGCGGTGCCGGAACGACCGGCGTCAGCGCCAGATGCCGGCGCACTTCGGTCCAGGCCGCGTCGAATTGGGCACTCTCGGGCAGGGCCACGGCGCGCATGAACTCCAGTCTGGCCGAGCCGGGACCTGGCATGCTGGCGCGGTGGGCGCGGGTGCGGTGGCGCAGACGGCGGGAAAGGCGACGGTCTATCGGCACGCCGACACCGCGGCCATGGCCCGGGCGGCCGCCGATCAGGCCGGCGCGATCATGCGCCAGGCCTTTGAAACTCGCGGGGTGGTCCACGCCATGTTCGCCACCGGGAACTCGCAACTGGCCTTCGTGGATGCCCTGATCCAGCACTCATCCGACGTGCCCTGGGCCGACACCGTTGTCTTCCATATGGATGAGTACGTCGGCGTCGGGCCCGACCATCCGGCCGGCTTCCAACACTGGATCCGCACGCGCATCGCGGATTTGGTGCAGCCCAAAGCTGCCCACTACGTCGGCGGACTGGGTGATCCCGAGACCGAGTGCGGCCGTTACAGCGACCTGTTGGCGGCCCATTCGCTCGATCTGTGCTGCCTCGGCATCGGCGAGAACGGCCATCTGGCTTTCAACGACCCACCAGTCGCCGACTTCGGCGATCCACTCGATGTCAAGGTCGTGGAGCTGGACACCGCCTGCCGGCAGCAGCAGGTCAACGAAGGCCACTTCCCTTCGACGGCCGACGTGCCGACCCACGCCATCACCGTCACCATCCCCGCCCTGTTGCGGGCCCGCCACGTGCTGGCCATGGTGCCCGAGGATCGCAAGGCTGTCCCCGTGCGCGACGCCCTCGAAGGGCCGATCTCGACCGAGTGCCCGGCTTCCGCCCTGCGGACGGCGGACCACGTCACCATCCACCTCGACCCCGGGTCAGCCAGCCTCCTCAGCTGACCCGACGCTCAGAGGCTGGGCCGCTCCCCCACGTCAAAGAGATGGTGGAGGGGGTCGTGGATGAAGTAGCGGGCGAAGGTCGTGACGGTGAAGACAGCCCCGTCACTCCGTCGCCCCGACCGGTCCCACTGTGGCGGGTCCACCGACTCGAACGACCGGGCCAACGTCTCGGCCGCTGTGGCCAGCTGCACTGAGACCTGCATCGGATCCTGCTGGTCGTAGCGCTCGGCGAGGGCGGTCTCGTCCTGATCCCAATTGGCAAAGAGGGGATCATCCATCGTCAACATCAGGGCCAAGCGCTGGTCGAAGAGCCCGAACACGTCGCGCACGTGGCAGCTGTACTCGAGGACGGACCAACGATCAGGATGCGTCCGCAACCGGACTTCTTCCAATGGCCCGCCGAGCAACCGGGACCACGATGCGGCGTTCTGGCGCAAGAGGGTGGGGACCCGGTGCACGTCGAGGGAGGACACGTCGAGACTACATACGGGACAGGCTCGCTCGAGCACCCAGGTCCAGTCCTTGGCGTCGGGTTCGATCATGTCGCTCACACGTGCTCCCCGTGCAGCCAGGCCAAGGCGTCGGCATCGATCCGTCCCGCCACCCGCGCCGCGTACTCGTCCCGTTCAGTCTGGCTCAATACTTCGAGGCCCTCGCCTGAAGAGCCTCGGCGGAAGAAGACCTGGGGATCCTTGAGTACACCCTGGCGGTCTGGCACGGACCGGCCGGCCTCCGCCCGCATGGCCCCGAAGGTGGCCGCCTCCACCAGTTCGGGCCAGCGTTCCCGGTCGACATCGATGCGCAGTCGATCGGCCAGACGACGCATGACCGCCTCGAGGTCGGTCGAGAGCTCCCGGTAGTGAAGGAGGATCACGTTGTCGCTATGGCGCCGGTTCCACGCGTCGGCCGTGTGCCAGAGCACACCGGACAGCGAATCGAGACGCTCTCGAGGATCCGGATCGGCCCGGACCCAGGCCACTAGCCATTGGTGGAGCGGCAGCCGCGGCATGGCGGTGGGCATCGGCGCCCCGATCAGTTCGGCCATGCGCCCCCGGTCGAGGTTGTCGGCGTGGTGATAGAGGGAGACCGCCAGATCCAGCGGGTGGCGCCCCACCACGATGTAGGTGGCACGCCCATCGATCGGCACCCCGTCGAGCGGGGTATGGGTCTTGATGACTCGCCGGTGCGTCTGCGCCTCCAAGTACTCCACCACCTCCTGGCGGGGCCGGACCAGCCAGTCCAGCCACGGTGAGAGCTCGGCCAGCGGTGCCGGCAGGTCGCCCCGCCCGAAGACCAGGAGGAGGCAGATCATCTGCATCCAGGTGGTGCCCGACTTCGAACGGGTCGAGATCACGATGTCGCCCGCCCGGAACGGAAAGCCGGTCCAACGGCCGCTGTCCTCGTCAGGCGAGCGGTAGCGATGGGGCCCGGTCATCGGGCCGGCCCATCCTCACCGCGCCCCGCCTCCGTCACCATCGGGCCAGCCTGCCCCAGCGCCGGTGGCTCGACAACCAACCTGAACCCGGGAGGCAACGGGGCGGCAATGGCCGCTCCGTACCGTCAACGCGGTGGCTCATGGGGAACGCAGCGTCCGACGGCGGCGCCGCTCCCGGCTGGTACGGGTCCTGAAGGGACTGGCGGTCACCGGTTGCGCCCTGGTGCTGGTCGCCGCCGCCTATGCCGGGATCAGCCTGTACCGCATCGACCACGCCGTGCACCATGTGACGGTGCCCGCCTCCTTGCTGGCCCATGGCCAGGACGATCTGCTGACCCTGGTCACCGGCCCGCATCACAGCGAAGAGGCGTATCTGTTCCACACCGTCGCCGGCAAGACCCATGTCTTGCTCGTCCCCATCTCGCTCGGTATCAAGACGGCACACGGCACCGTCCCGCTTTCCAGCCTGGACATCCATTCGCCCGATGCCATCATCGCCGGGCTGCGCCAGGTCGGGATCCCGGTGGCGCACTACATCGGGGTCGATCTGCACGCCGTCCCGGCGGATTCGAAGCTGGGCCGGCTCGCCACCGGCAAGCTCTCGGTCACCGCACTCATCAGCGACCCGACCGGTACGGCCTCTCTCCTCGAGCAGGTCGCCTCACACGTCTACCTCGGACCCAATACCCCGGTGTCGTCGTTGCTCGAGTTGATGCGCGTGCCGACCACGAACCCGGTCAGCGTGCCCACCGCCCGCGACGCCCAGGGCCGGGTGGTCCTGGCCGCACCCTATGTGAGCGTGCTGCGCAAGTTCCTCTGATCAACCGGCTGGGCTAGCTGTCGAGGCCCAACCAATGGCGCAGGAATGGAATGGCCTCGATCCCGTGCCACTGGTGATCGCCCTCGAAGACGTCGTGCACCACCCGGTCGGCCGCTCCCTGGGTCTCGTAGACCGTGCGGGTGCGCCGGACGGCCTCGGTGGCCGCGGCCAGGGGGAAGAGGAAGTCCTCGGTACCCGTTTCGACCAGGAACGGCCGGGGGGCGATGAGGGCACCGAGGTCCTCGTGCTCCAGGCGGCCCAGCATGCCGAAGGCCACCTGCGAGCCGCACATGTTCCACGGCACCTTGTGGCATTCGGCCCACGACGAGAAGTACCCGCTGACCACCGCGGCGGCCACCCGATCGTCCAGGGCGGCGGTGAAGAGGGTGACCGTCCCCCCGTAGGACAGGCCCACCATCCCGATCCGCCCGGCGTCGACCAGCGGGTGGTCGGCCAGGACGTCGAGGCTGCGCTGGAGGTCCCAGATGTTCTGGGCCAGCGGGTTCCATCCCGCCATGACCGCATGGACCAGGTTGGTATCGCAGGCGTAGTGATCCTCGGGGTTCCAGTCCAGACGCTCGCCGAAACAGCGCAGGTCTGGTGCCAGCACGACGAAGCCCTGGCGGACGAGCTGCAGCGCGTAGTCGCTGTTGGGCGCGGCCGTGAACTCGAGCCCGACCGCTTGCGCCTTGCCCGGGCCGTGTCCGTGGCAGGCCAGGACGGCTGGACCCGGTTGGGTACGGCCGTCGGGTACCAACAAGTAGGCCGGCACCGACATGGTGTCTTCGCTGTCGTAGACGATCTTGTCCCGCCGGTAGCCATCGCACTCCACCGACTCGAGGGTCTCGAGATCAAGGGGCACCGGGTCGGGCCTCGGCCCGAGCAGCTCGACCAAGCGGGCCCGCCGGCGCTCCAACCAGCCGGGCAGGGCGGCCGGGTCTCCCTCGGGTAGCGGATCCTCGTGCGTGGTGGCAGCCAAGCGGACCATCCACTGGTACCACGGGGAGTAGTTGCGCGCCGGGGCTGCGAGCCCGGCCAGTCCGTCGCTCATCGAGTCAATGTAGGTGCGATTGAGGTCGTGGCCGGGAGTCGGGCACAATTGACCCGTGTCCGCCGCCACCCGTCTCAGCGTGCACCCGCTCTCGCCCAAGATCGGCGCCGAAATCCACGACATCGACATCTCCGAGCCGCTGGCTCCCGAGGTGGTGGCCGCGCTCCGCCACGCGCTCAACACCCATCACGTCATCTTCTTCCGGGATCAGGCGCTGAGCGCCGACCAGCAGGCCGCCTTCGCCAGCCAGTTCGGTGAGGTGACCGAGGCGCACCCGGTACTCCCTTCCATCCCCGAGAACGGCCAGGTGCTCGCCATTGACGGCAAGGTCGACCGGGCCAGTTGGTGGCACACCGACGTGACCTTCCTGCAAACACCGGCCATGGGTTCGATCCTCTACATGCTCGAGGCACCCGAGGTCGGGGGCGACACCATGTGGGCCAGCCTCCAGGACGCCTACGACGGATTGCACCCCAGCGTGCGCGCGCTGTGCGACAGCCTCATCGCCATCCACCACGATCCCTGGTTCGCCGCCGACGTGGACGCCCACGGTGGTTACCAGTGGGATGGTGAATGGCGCGACAAGCTGCTGCCGGCCATCCACCCGGTGGTCCGCACCCACCCCGAGACTGGTCGCAACGGCCTGTTCGTCAACGGCCAGTTCACCCAGTCGCTCTTCGGGCTCTCCAAGAACGAGAGCAACGCCATCCTCGAGATGCTGTACCGCCATTGCGTGCAGCCCGAATACACCGTGCGCTTCCGCTGGCAGGCCGGTTCGGTCGCCTTCTGGGACAACCGGGCCACCATGCACTACGCCCTGGACGACTACGGGGACACCCCCCGCTTCGCCCACCGCGTCACATTGCGGGGCGATCAGCCCTTCGGACCCTCCATGCCGGCGCCGCCCCGCGCCTGAGCCGGGCCCCCCAACCGCCGGCTAGGACGCCGGCAGCGGCTTCCAGGTCTGCTCGACCACCCAGCAGGTGCCCTGCGGTTTGCCGTTGGTCTTGAGCAGGCATTGCGACGAGGGCGGCACGTTGTTGTGAATCTTCACCACCTGGTACTCCGTGGGGCCGTAGGCCTT
The DNA here is from genome assembly GCA_036489775.1 of Acidimicrobiales bacterium. Lineage (GTDB taxonomy): Bacteria > Actinomycetota > Acidimicrobiia > Acidimicrobiales > RAAP-2 > Bog-473. The sequence goes on from DASXFC010000001.1 coordinate 90,291, forward strand.
GTTGGACCCGAAGGTCCAGGTCGGTGAGAGCGTGCCCGGGAAGTCGCTGACCTTGGCCATGGCCTCGACGAAAGTGCGCCGGTTGAGGTCCTTGCCGGCCGCCTTGGCCGCTTGGGCGAACAGGCGGATGGCCCCGCACCAGCCTTCGATCGGGCCCTGCTCCTCGATGAAGTGCGAGGTGGCGCCCGGGATGTTCTTCGGGTACTTGGCGTGCCAGGTGTTGTAACAGGAGCGCACGCCGGCGTCATACCCGCCCTTGCTCTCGGGCCGGTTGTCGTCGAAGCCGCCCAAGGTCTCGGTGGTCACGCCTTCCTGGCCGTTGAGGGCGGCCTCATACGGTGCCGGGATCAGGCCCAGGGCCGACTCGATACTGCTCTGGTAGTCGCTGAGCAAGAGCTGGGGGTAGTACTGCTGCGAGGTCTCCTGCCCGATGTAGGCGAACAAGGCCGGCTCGGGCAACAGCGGGATGACCGACTGCACCCCGGCCGACTTGAAGCGCTCCACCGCCAGCTGCGCATCAGAGTTGGCACTGGCGGTGTCGTTGATGTTCCCGGCAATGGTCTCGACGATCGGTTTGATCCCGTCCTTCTTGAGGAGCGGCATCAGGTAGTAGTTGAGCGCGGCCTGGTCGGCGGCCTGGTCCGAAACGGCCACGCCCACCGTCTTGGTGTGAGCGAGGCGCCCCGAGCTCAGTCCCCACTTCACCAGCGCATCGAGCACGGGGACGTCGTCGGGCCCGGTCCACCACAGGTAGGGCGAACCCAGCTCGGTCCAGTCCGTGACCGTCGACCAGGCGCTGATGAGCGGGGTGTGTCCCTGCTCGGTCACGCAGAGTTGATTGTCCCCCTGCCAGGTGCCGATGCCGTCGATCACGGCGAAGACGGCTGGGCTGCCCTGGGTCCACTGGCGGCACAGCGCGGTCTGTTCGGCGTCGTTGGTGGGATCGAACTGCACGATGATGGGGTTGATCTTGCGCCCGTAGATCCCACCGCCCTGGTTGATCTGGTTCACGTAGAGGTGGATGGCGTTGATCTGCTGGCCGTACTCCTTGTCCTCGGCGAACCCGAGACGACCGACCAGGCTGTTGATATCCACCACCGGGAAGACCACGTTGATCTGGGTGGCCGTGACACCGCGGGTACTGGTGCTGGCCTGGCTCACCGGCGTCGACTTGAAGGCCGCCGCCTTGACGGTCGATTCCTTGACCACGGCTGCCCCGGCCGGGTTGGAGCCGCCGGGCGCGCCCGAAGGCGCCAGCAGGATCCAGGCCACCAGGGCCACCACTACGGCCACCACAATGAGCGCGGTGCGGATCTGCATGACCGGGGGCCGGCGCCGCAGTCGACGCCAGGTGCGGCCGACCGGGGCCAGCGGATGGAGGGAGAGCAGGCCGCGCTGCGCAGACGTTTCCAAGTTCGCCTCCATGTTCACTTCGCCTCGGCCCCGCCGTCAGGTCCGTCGGACCGAGTCTCTCCCACCGGCCCCGAGGCCAGGAGGGCCTCCTCGCTCGCACCAAGGTACGCCGCCAGCGCCTTGGGGTCGGCCCGCACCGCCTCGGGGTCCCCGGCCGCCACCACCTGCCCCTGCTCCATGACCACCACCTGGGTGCAGAGTTCGAAGACCAATGGCACATCGTGCTCGACCAGCACGATGGTGGTGTCAGCCACCTCGTGCAGCCGGCGCAGCAGAGGGATGAACGCCTCGGCCTCGCGCTGGGCGATGCCGGCAGTGGGCTCGTCGAGCAGCAGCAGGCGGGGCTGGGCCAGCACGATCGAGGCCAGGTCGACCACGCGTCGGGTGCCGGTCGACAGCTCGGCCGTGCGGTGGTGACGGAAGCGCTCGAGCCCGAAGGCGGCGATGACCTGGTCCACCGCGGCCAGCTTGCGCCGCTCGGTCCGCCGGGCCCAGGGCAACCGCAACGTGGTTGAGAGAACCGCCACCTCCTGCTTGGCGTCCTCGCACAGCAACAAGACGTCCATCACCGATAGCTCCGGATAGAGCCGGCAGTCCTGGAAGGAACGGACCATCCCGGCCCGCAGCCGCTCCTCGGGTAGGTACTCCCTCATGTCGATCCCGTCGAGCGTCACCGTGCCGCCTTGGGGCACCACCAATCCCGAGATCACGTCCAACGTGGTGGTCTTGCCCGAACCGTTGGCCCCGATCAGTCCGACGATCGAACCGGGCCTGGCCTCGAAGGTCACCCCGTTGAGGGCATGGATCCCTCCGAATTGCATGGCGAGGCCATTGACCTGGAGATGGGCCGGGCGTCGGCCGGTGGAACGGTCAGGCGCGGCCAAGGTCGGCACCGTCACGGTCCGGCTCCCTCTGCGGCCATGACCACCGGCGGCGATTCGGTCGGTTCGACCGACGGGGGCGATCCTCCCGATCCGAGCCGGCGGCGATCGAGTAGCGAGCGCAGGCCGACGGTGACCGCATCACCAGCCTGGTGCATGAGCTGAGCCAGGCCGCCGGGCAGGTAGAGGATGAAGCAGATCAGACCGATCCCGCTGGTCAGGAACTGGATGGTCGGATTGGCCCCGAACAGCGACGGGATGCCCTCGAGGTAGAGGGCGCCCAGAATGGCGCCGGGGATCGACCCCAGCCCGCCGATGACCACCATCGAGATGATCAGCAACGAGCTGGTGGGGTCGAAGGTGGTGTCGGTGTTGTTGAGCTGTTGGACCGAGAAGGCGAAAAGGGCACCGGCGTAGCCGACCATGGCCCCCGAGAGGGCGAAGGCCAGCAGCTTGGTCCGCAGCACCGGGATGCCCATGGCCGCGGCACCGAGCTCGTTGTCGCGCACGGCGACCAGACGACGGGCGATCCCCTTGTCCCGCCAGACCCGCACCATCAGGATCGAGATCAGCAGCACCCCGAGCGAGAACCAAGCGAAGGACCGCTGGGACGCCAAGCTGATCCCGAACAAAGAGGGTGAGTTGACCAGAGTCCCGGCCGGATTGGGCAGCCCAGTACACAGCGTCTTGTGGATCAGCGGCAGGGTGATGCACGGCGTGGCCAGCACCGTGTTCTGCATGAAGATGGCGAAGGCGAGGGTGGTCACGGCCAGGAACAGACCGGGCATGCGCAAGGCGGGCAGGCCGACGATGACGGCCACCAGTGCGGTGCCGCCGGCGGCGTAGAGCAACACCAGCGGGAGCGGGAAGGACGACCCGAGGTGCACCGCGATCAGGGCGCCCACAGCCACCAGCCCGAAGTGGCCGAGGGATACTTGGCCGGCCCACCCGGTCAGCACGGTCAGCGACAGGGCAATGACGGCATAGATGCAGATCTGGCTGTAGAGGTAGTTGTTCCCCACGCTGAGGACCAGCGGGAGCAACACCGCCACCGCCAGAATGCCCATGACCCCCGAGCGCGACACGTTGCGGCGCAAGGTGTCGCCCGCCGAGCGCACGGTGGTGGCGGCGCCGTAGGACCACGAGGTGCGGTCGCCGGTCCGTGTCCCCTTCCTGAGCGCCCGCACCCGCACCAGCAGGACGGCCAGCGCGACCAGGAAGAGCCAGAACCACTGGCTGGCCGGAGAGACGTTCCATTCCAAGAGCTCGGTGAGCAGGCCCATCCCGATCCCGGCCACGAAGGCAGTGGTCAGGTTGATCATGGCGCCGATGAGGGCGGCGGTGAGGGCGAAGAAGAGGAGGTCGGGACTCAACACCTGCAGCAGCGAGCTGACCTGCTGGTCGGCGCTGACCACGGTCAGGATGGCGGTGAAGGCCGAGAGCACACCGGCCACGGTCCAGGTCAGCGTCGAGGTGCGGCGGATCCACACCCCCGAGAGCCGGGCCGACTCGGCGTTCTCCGACATGGCCCGCATGGCCAGGCCCCAAGAGGTCCAGCGCACGCAGGCCACCAGAATCAACACCACCAAGGGCGCCACGATCAAGGTCAGCACCTCCCCCGGGTTGATGATGATGGTGCCGACCGTGAACGAGAGGTTGAAGGGAACCGGCACGAACGACGACAGATGCTTGGCGCTGGGTCGGATGAAGGGCAGCGCGTCCAGGGCGATCAGCACCTGGCTCAAGCCGATGGTGGCCACCATGACCAGCACGCGGGGCCGGTAGAAGAGTCGGCGCAGGACCAGCTCGGACAGCGCGCCCACCGCCGCGGCCAGCGCCACCGAGAGCGTCAGCGCGAACCAGTACTCGAAGTGGAAGTCGAGCGTGAGCTTGACCAGGAACACCGCCGAGATGACACCGATCTGACCCTGGGCGAAGTTGAGGACGCGGTTGGTCCGGTAGACCAGGACGAAACCCACGGCCAGCAGGCCGTAACTCAGGCCGATGATCAGCCCCTGCAGAACGATGGCACTCGGTGCGGAGAAGGCGAGCACGGGAGCGAACCTGACCTAGGCCAGACCGCTCGACGCCGTACCCAAGAAGACGGGCCTCAGAAGGTCGGGCCGTTCCATCAGTTCGGATGTCAGTCCGTCGAATCGGATCTCGCCGCGCTCCATGAAGAAGCAGCGGTCGGCCAGGCTCAAGGCTCGGTTCAGGCTCTGCTCAACCAGAATGACGGTCGCCCCCTCCTGGTTGATCCGCCGCACCATCGTCATGAGGCGTTCGACGGTCATGGGGGCCAGCCCCAACGCCAGCTCGTCGATCATGAGCAGCCGTGGCTTGGTCATCATGACCCGCGACAGCGCCAGCATCTGCTGCTCCCCGCCCGAGAGCGTCCCCGCCGGCTGGTCCAGGCGGGCCGCCAACTCGGGGAACAGTTCGAGGGCCTCGTCCATGGCAGCGGCCACCGCCGCCTTCTGGCTGCGCATGGTGTGACCACCGATGCGTAGGTTGTCGCGCACGCTAAGGCCGGGGAACGTCATCTTGCCGCCGACCAGCAGGGCCACCTTCTCGTCGATGATCTGCTCTGGCTCGAGGTAGGTGCTGTTCATCCCGTAGATCCGGATGACGCCCCGGTGCGGGTGCGACAGTCCCGAGACGGCCCGCAGCAACGTCGACTTGCCGGCGCCGTTGGTGCCGAGCAGGGCCACCACGGATCCCTCGGCCACTTCGAGGTTGACATCGAACAGCACCTGGTTGGTGCCGTAGAAGAAATCGAGGTTGTGGATCTGCAGGGCCGGGATCTCGCCACCCGACTGGCGCCGGCGGCCCTCGGTGTAGCGCTCGATGACGTCCTCGATCACCATGGTGATGTCCCGCTTGACGCTACGGGAACCGAGGATGAGCAGTAAGCCGCCGACGATGCAGACGGGGGCGATGACGGTGAGCGACACCACGATGCCGTGCAAGCCGCCGATGGCGTCAGACACGGCGCCGATGATGACCGAGCCGGCGAAACCACCGAAGACGAGCGAATACACGCCGAACATGGCAAAGCAGATGGTCCTCATCTCCGGCGGTGCGGTGGCGGCCAGGGTCATGAAGATGCAGATGGCCAGCGGCGACGTGCAGGCGGTGGCCACCAGTTGCAGCACCACGTACATCCACAACTTGGGGACGTACAGCGAGCAGACGAAGAGGATCCCGTAGGCCGAGATACAGAAGCCCGAGATGATCAACGGTCGCTGGGGGGCGCGCCGGAAGTAGCGGTCACCGATGATGTAGGCGAAGGGCAGACCGAGAAAGGCGGCCAGTCCGACGATGGCCCCGACCTCGCTGCGGCTGGCCGTATCGAGGTGGTACTTGTCGACCAGGAAGAGATTGCTGAAGAGGCCGGCGCCGGTGCCCACGAAGCCGAGGATGGCCACGGCCACCAGCTCGTAGTAGAGCGATCGGATGCGGAGCAGCCTGGTCACGGCCGAACCCAGGAGGACCCGGGGTGCCTTCTCCTGCTGGGAGTGCAGGTCCATCCCCGACTCCTTGAGGATGTGGCTGCTCTCGTTGGCCCCCTTCTCCGGCTCCCGCAGGGTGAAGAGGGCAAAGCCCATGGGGATGCCCAGCAGGGCGACCAGCAGCCCGTAGCGCCAACTGTGCGCCACCGTCACCACGAAACCGAAAATGAGGATCCCGACCGTCTGGGAGATCGGATCGGACAGGTTGTGCCAGCTGAACACCCGCCCTCTCCCCTCGGTGGAGTAGGCATCGGACAGATAGGAGTTGTGCACGGTGTTGTTCACGCCCGAACCGACCGACGCGGCCAGGTACAAGAAGGCGAAGGCCCACACATTGGGTGAGAGCGCCATGCACGCGCCGAAAACGGCGAAGATCAGGAGGCTGACCCCTGCCACCACCTTGCGGCTGCCCCGGTCGGCCCACAAGGCCAGCGGCACCGCCCACAACAGCTGGGACACCTGAGCCACGAAGGTCACCGCCCCCAGGGCAGCGTTGGACATGTGGAACGAGACCTCGAGGTTGTGACCGATCAGGTTGATGCCGTAACCGAAGGTGCCCGGTATCAACGCGGCGGCCGTCATCAGGACCAGCGGGGAGTACCCCGACTTCTGCAGGATCCCGATCAGCGCCGGCGGCTTGCCCTCACCGGTCCCGGGCATGAGCTGGATGTCGGCGATGGCACCGGGATCACGGACGTTGGCGACGACATCGCGCAGCAGATCGTCCGGAACCGCAAACTCGAACAACGGCTCGTCGACCACTGGGCGTGCATGCTATCTGTGACACCCGTGTCAGTAACTGAACGAGAACAGGGAATGGCTGGTCAGACGCTCACAGTGGCCACCGTGAGCGGACCTTCAGGCAGCACGGCCACGCGGGGCGAACGGCCGGCGCGGCGCAACGCCGCGGCCACAGTTTCACTCAGGTCGTGCACCGGCTGCAGCTGGGCCCGCCGCACCGCGTCGTCGGAAAGCCCCTCGCTGTAGAGGTGAACTTCGGCCTTCTGGAGCACCCGGCCCAAGACCTGGGCCTGCCAGAGGTCGAGTTCGGGCGCGTGCGAAGCCCCGATCAGGTCGGCTGGCGTGCGGGCCGCCGCCAGCAGGCGGGCGAAGGCGCCGTCGTCGGGCACCCCGTCGCTGCAGGCCGCCGCCATCACGATGACTCCGCCCTCGGCCACTACCCGCTCGGCCGCCGACATGCCTTTGACTGTCTGGTACAAGTTGCGATCGAGGGGGTGGCCCCCGTTGGTGGACACCACCACATCGAAGGGGGCACCGACCGGCTGGACGGCCGACACTCGGGCGAACTCGCACGCCGCGTCGTGGGTCGGCTCCAGTGGACCGGCGAACACCGCGGTGATCTGGCGGGCCCGGTTGATGGTCACATCAACCGAGACCTGCGGCGGGGCCAGCGCGACGGCCGCCCGCACGAAATCGTGGACCGGATTGCCTATTCGGGTGACGAAGGTGGCCCGGGGATCGGCAATGCGGCGCGGGTGATGAGCTTCGAGGATGGTGTCGGTGGCGGCCAGACCCGGGCAGACCGCCTTGGGTCCGCCACTGAAGCCGGCGAAGAAATGGGGCTCGACGAAACCGGTGATGATCCGCACGTCGGCCTCGACATACTCGCGTTGGAGACGGATCGGCGTGCCGTCGACCTCACCCACGGTCACGTGGTCACCGTGCGCCCCGTCGTGGTCGACGATGCGGTAGCGCTCGACGATCTCTGGCCCCACCAGCTCGACCATCTCTTGGTGAGTGGCCTGGCGATGGGTCCCGGTGGCGCAGATGAGCGTGACGTGATCGACCGGCACGCCGCGGCGGGCCAACTCGTCGAGCAGCGGCGGCAGCACGGTCCGGTTGGGCATGGGCCGGGTGAGATCCGGGAAGACCACCGAGACGGTCTTCCCCCGGTCGACCAGCCCGTCGAGCAAAGGCCCGATCCGGTCCCGGATGGCACCGGCCTGGTCGGGCAGGCCCGGCAGTTCGTTGGGCAGGATCACCGAGGCGCCGTCTGGCACCTCGACGGTGATCCCCTTACGCCCGTAGGCCAGCTGCACCTGCATGGTCAGCTGCCCGGCGACCCGGAGGAGGGGAAGGTTTCGGTGGCGTCGAGCACCGCGATGGCCACATGGTCCACCTGGGGCCGCAGCGATCGATAGAGCTCGACGGCGTCGGGGTCGGGCACGATCACATCGGTCACCGGATCCAACGCGTCGAGCGTGAGATCGAGCCCGAGGGCCCGGCCGGCCAACAGGGCTGCTCCCGCCGAAGCCGCTTCACCCGAACGGCGCCTGGTGGCCGGAATCCCCAAGATCGAGGTCAGGACGTGGACCCACAGGGGAAGGCCGGTGCCGGCACCGCCGAGCGCCACGCTCTGCGCGGTGCTGCCACCCAGCCGTCCAGCGGTCACCACCTCCATGCAGCGCAGCACGTCCCAGGCCACCGACTCGATGACCGCTCGGGACAGGTCGCCGCTGCCGTGCGCCGCGCCCAATCCCACGAAACCGGCCCGGGCGTCGTCGCGCCACCAGGGCGCTCGCGCCCCGTCCAGCCAAGGCACCGCGATCACGCCGCGAGCCCCGGGTGGGCTCTCGGCCGCCCGGGCGGCCAGCTCGTCGACCGGTCGGTCGAGCAAGCGGCCGAGCCAAGCCAAGAAGGAACCGGCAGCGGAGAGGCCGCCTTCGAGTAGCCAGGCGCCGTCGGCCCCTCGGGTGACCACCGCACCGGCGGGCGAGGGAACCGGCCGATCCTGCACCGGGACCGAGACGTTGGCCGTGGTACCCCAACTCACCATGGGACAGTCCTCCGAGGCGCCGGAGCCCAGCACCTCGCACTGCCGGTCGCCGGCCGCAATGACCACCGGGATGGCGGGGCGGAGGCCGAGCTCGGCACCGGGTACCGCGCGCAGCTGGCCGATGACCGTGCCCGCGGCCACCACGCTCGGCAACTTGCCCAGCACCGGGCCGGCCAGCTCGCGTACGGCGTTCCCGTCGAAGTCGTAGAGCCCGCTGCGCGAAGCGCAGGTGGCATCGGTGACCGCTTCGGCCGTCATGCGCAGCAAGACCAGATCGCGCGGCGAGAGGATCAGATCGCAACCCTCGAGACGCTCGGGCTGATGCCTGGCCAACCAGGCCAGCTTGGCCGCCACCGCTCCGGCATCGAGCGGGATACCGGTGCGGGCCCGGTTCACGTCGTCGCCACCCATGCGCGCCGCCAGTGCCCGCGTCTCGCTGACGCCGCGCCGGTCGGACCAGAGGATGCCCCGGCCCAGCGGCTCCCCGGCCCGGGTCACCGGAACAAAGGTCTGGCGGGCTCCCGAGCAGCTGACCACGTCAACCTGACCGAATTCAGCCGGCGCCTGAGCCCGGGCCTCGGCGCAGGCGATGACCATCGAGGTCCACCAGCGCAACGGATCCTGCTCGTCCCAACCCACTTCGGGGTGGGCGGTCGTGATCTCAGAGCGGGCCAGGGTGACCAAGCCGTCCTCGGACCACAGCCCGACCTTGGTGACGGTGGTCCCGAAGTCGACCGTGAGGATGATCACTGGTGCACTAGATCCGACACCAGGCCGGCCATCTCGCCCGGATCGGCGTCCTGATAGATGGTGCGGCCCATGGCCATGCCGCTGCCGCCCCCCTCCATGACGTCGCGCACTTCGTCGAGCACCGGCGACCGGCCGGCGTCACCGATCGGTCCGCCCAAGAACAGCACGGGGACCCCGACACTCGCCACCACACGGGCCACGGCCCGTTGCCGCTCGCGGCCCGGTGTGACCGCGGGCACCGGCACCTTGATGACCGGTGCCCCCATGTCGTGAGCCACCACCGCTGCCAGCACCACCGAGTCGGTGTCACGGGCCACCCGGCCGTCGCGCCAGACCAGCGGTTCGATGAGCGCCTCCAATCCGGCGGCGACCGAGTCCTCGAGGACCTGGCCCAGCAGCTCGAGGGCGGACGCGGTGACCTGGTCGGCCAGGTCGATCCGGGTCATGTGCTTGATGCCGGTCCAGCCGTCTTGGGCGGCGCGTCCCACGCTGGCCACCAACCGGTCGTCCAGCTCGAAGGCCGAGCCGGCCAAGCCGGTCCGGTTGAGCGAGAGGTAGGTGCGCTGCCGGCCGGTGATGTGTCCGGACCGGACCAGATCACCCAGCGGCTGGGCGGTGGCCAGGATCCCGTCGCAACTGGGCATCGCCTTGGCCAGCGCGTCCAGCCAGTCCGAGTAGTTCTCGGTGGTCATGACGGCCCGGGCGCGATGGTCGGCGGCCAAGATCAGCGCGGGGATGGGCAGCCGATCCGGACTGGTCATTCGGCCCCGGCCAGGCCGAGCACGACCTTGGCCAAGGCCGAGAAGTCCTCCCGGCCATAACCCGCCGTGCTGGCCGCCGCCAGGAGCTGGCGCGCCACCGAAGTCGTCAGCATCGGTACGCCGGCCGACGCCCCGAAGTGCAGCGCCAGGTCGAGGTCCTTGGCCATCAGGTCGGTCATGAAGCCGGGCTTCCAGTCGTTGGAAGCGGGGCTGTCGGGGATGATGCCCGGTACCGGCAGGCGCGTCCGCACCGCCACACAATCGCCGGTGGCATGGGTCAGCACCTCGAGCAGCTTGTGCAGGTCCACGCCCGACTTCACCGCCAGCGCGGTTGCCTCGGCCGTGGCCGCCATCTGGGCCGCATAGATCAGGTTGTTGCAGAGCTTGACCACTTGACCCATACCGGGGCCACCGACGTGGACGATCAACCCGGCGAAGGGATCGAGCGCGGGTTCGGTCTCGGCCAGCGTGGCGGCGTCGCCGCCGACCATGAGAGTCAACGTCCCCTTCTGGGCTCCCACCGTGCCGCCCGAGAGTGGGGCATCGAGATAGCGGGCGCCGGCGGCGGACACCCGCGCGTGCTGGGCCCGCTCGACGTCGGGGTCGATGGTCGAGCAATCGACCACCGTCTTTCCCGGGCCCAGGGCACCGAGCATGGCGTCGACCACCTCGACCACCTCGGGCGAGTTGGGCACGCAGAGGATGACGATCTCCGAGGCCTCGGCCACCTGGCGCGGGCCCGCTCCCTCGCGGGCTCCCTGGGCCAGCGCGGCGTCGATCGGTCCACGGCTTCTCGACGCCACCGTGACCTCATGTCCGGCACCGATCAGGTGTCCCACCATCGGCAATCCCATGGCGCCGAGCCCGATGAATCCGATCCGCATCTGCCGTCCTCGCGCTGGTCCGTCGCGAAACTTAGGCGAACTGCGGCAGCCACTCGGCCGTGCCGGCGAGCAGCTCGTCGATCATGGCCTCCATCTGGCCCAGATCGCCCCGCCCGGCCAACGGGTCGAGGGCGAACGCCTCGGCGGCCAGACGCCGGTCGCCCCGCAGGGCCGCTTCCACCGTCAACTCCTGTGTGGCGGTGTGCCGACGCACGATCTCGTCGTAGGGCGGTGGCAACGTGGTCACGTCACGACCCCGGATGCCGTCACCGTCGATCACGCAGATCGACTCGAGGACCACGTCGCTGGGCAGCTGCGGCCCCTGTCCGGCATTGGGAATGTTGACCGGGGCCTCCAGCGGCACGCCGGTCAACATGGCCTGGATCATGGGGGCAGGCAGCTCACCGGATTGCCAGGTCTGCAGCTGCTTGCTGCCGTCCAGCCAACCGTCGACGTTGGCCCGGTCCTCGCTCGCGATTCTCTCCCGCTTGGAGATCGGACTGAGCCCGATGTTGTAGGCGGCACCCCACTCGGACTCCGGGGTCAGGGCGAAGGACAAGAACTCGGCCACGTGACGGTCGCCGGCGGCCGGGAACGTGCCCCACCGGTCGAGCAGCATGAGCTTGAGCACGTGGCGCTGGGCAAAGTCCAGCTTCGAGAACGCCTCGGCCTCGGGACGGCCAGGGTACGGGGCGAGAGAAGCCAGTCCACCCACCTCGTCGACCAGCTGGCGCAGGATCTCGAACCCGTCTTGGCCGTCCACTTGGAGATCGGTCAGGACGGGAAAGTGGTTGACCCCGAGCACCGTCGGCACCACGGCCTCCATGGGACGCCCGAGGGCGATGGCCAAATCCATGCAGAAGTTGCCCACCTCGTGGCAGAGCCCGACCGTCTTGATGCTCGTCTCCCGGCAGACCGATCGGGTGAGCGTGGTCATCGGGTTGGTGATGTTGAAGAGCCAGGCGTCGGGACAGACCTGCTCCATGTCCTTCCCGACCCCGACCAGAACGGGGATGTTGCGCAGGGCCCGGTTGATCCCGCCCGGCCCGACGCTGTCCCCCACCGTCTGGGTGATGCCGTACTTGGCCGGGACATCGAGGTCGACCGCCATGGAGCGGAAGGCGCCGGTGGAGATACAGACGATCACGAAGTCGGCACCTTCGAGCGCCTTCTTCTGATCGGTGGTGCTCGCCACAGTGGCCTGGGTCCCCAAGGCGTCATTCAGCTTGTGGGCCAGGGCTTCCATTTTGGGCAGCGGCTCGGGATTGATGTCTTCGAGCACCAGGTGCATGCCGGCCAGCGCCGGCGTGGCGAACAGATCGGCCATCAGTTCGGGACCCCACTGGTAGCTACCGCCACCGATGATCGTGACCTGCGTGCTCACGCTGTCGCCTCCCTGCTCGCTGACATGCGTGTCAGTGTACGGGCCCTCCCTGGACCGCTTCCTCGTGCTCGAGGGCCGGCCGGCGCACCTTGATCACGACCACCACCATCACCAGCAGCCAGGTGATGACGTTGTACAGGGCGATCGGCAGATCACCGCGGGCGATGCCGTAGATGGCCCAACCGGTCAAGCCCACCATCAGCATGACGAGATACAGCCAAGCGAACTCGTCGGCATCCCCCAGTCGCATGGTCTTGATGACCTGGGGCAGCCAGCAGGCCGTGGTCAGGAACCCTCCCACCAATCCGATCGCGGTAACCACATCTCCTCCTCTGACCGATGGACAGTACAGTCCGCACCATGAGTCGTCTCAGGTCCCGGGCTCCTCGCCTGCTGGCCGCCGCCTTCGCCACCAGCGGTGTGGTGCACCTGGTCCGCCCGCAGGCCTTCGAGTCGATCATGCCGCGGGCCATCCCCCAGCGGCACCATCGTTCCTTCATCTATCTGAGCGGCTTGGCTGAACTGCTCTGCGCCTTCGGCCTGGTGCGGCGCACCCGGTGGGCCTCGACCGCCAGCATCGGGCTGCTGGCTGCCGTCTTCCCGGCCAATGTGCAGATGGCACTCGACGCCGGCTCGGGCCGCAACCCCGGTCCGACCGACAATCCCGCCGTGGCCTGGGGCCGCCTGCCCCTCCAGCTCCCGATGTTCTGGGCCGCCCTACAGGCCCGACCCGACAAAGCCGGGACGGACTGAACCTGCTGGCTCAGCCGGCCAGGCGCTTTTCTCCCCAGAAGCAGGCGAACGGGTTGTCGTTGTAGGGCGGTATGTCCTGGTAGCCGGCCGACCGGTACAGACGCAGGGCGTGCTGCTGCTTGGGCCCGGTGTCGAGCCGGACGGCCCCGTAACCGAGCTCGGCGGCCTGCCGTTCGAGCGCCGTCAGGAGCAGTCCGGCCATCCCGCGCGAGCGGGCCACCGGCCGGACGAACATGCGCTTGATCTCGGCGGTCCCTTCGCTCAACCCGCGCACGCCGCCCCCGGCGATGGCTGATTCACCGTCGAACCCGACGAGGTAGATCCCAACGGGCGGGCGCAGGTCCGAAGGGTTCAGTACCGGAACATCGAGACGAGCTGGATCGGCGTAGAGCTCGGCCAGCTCGACCCGCATCTCGGACAGCAGTTCGCTCGCCGGCGCCACTTCGGGGTCGCACGGCCGGAATTCGACCGAGCTCATCGCACCTTGTCGGGGTGGAGCGCTGCGACCATGCGGCGCATACCGTCTCGCCACAGGACGGTCGTCCGACCGATCAGATCGTGCATCCGGGTGGTGTCGATCTGGACGCTGTCGATGGTGTCAGCCGTGGGTGCGAAGGTGGCCTCGATCCCGACCAGTTCGGCCAGGTAGGTACACCACTCCTCGATGCTCACCGCCTCGCTACCGCCCCAGTTGACGGTGGTCGCCGGGATCGACGCCACCTCGAGTAGCCGCGGCACCATGGCCGCGATGTCGTCGGCATGGAGCGGGTGGTACACGCTCGGCGCGTCGACGTGCACCGGCACGGCCTGGCCCGACAGCATCATGTGGAGTTGGATGGCCGGCCAGCCACCGCCATCCCCGTAGGGCACCGACAGCCGCGCGATGACGGTGGGCAGCTCGAAACGGTCGGCCCCCCAACGCGCCGTGCCCTCCGCCGCGATCTTGCAGATGCTGTAGGTCCGCAGGAAGGGCCACACCCCGTGGTTGTCACCTAGCGGAGCATCTTCATCGAAGACGCGGTGCCCCTCTGGCTTGTACACGCCGGTGGTCGAGCAATGCAGGAAAGCCTGAGCGGCCTGGTGATGCTCCATCAGGTAGGCCAAACCACCACTGTTGGCCCGCACGTCGGTCTCCCAATCGTTGGACTTGGCCACGGCGAAGTGCAGGACGTAGTCGGCGTCAGCCGGTAGGGCTTCCACCTCGCCGGCCAGCAGATCGATCGGCACGCAGCGCACACCCCCGGCAGTCAATGCATCACGAGCCGCGTGGTCGTGGAAACGAGCGGCGCCGTAGACCTCATTCTCCGCCGCCAGGGTGAGCGCCAGTGGGCGAGCCACCTGACCCGTGACGCCAGTGATCACAATCTTCTTTCCGACCAATTCCATGTTCCACTTCGTACTCGCTACGCTCCGGTCGTGCACCTCTACGCCGCATTCCTCGGGGGGGAACTCGCAACCGGACGCATGGGCGAGGACCATGAAGTGGTTTTCGTGGTGGCCGAGGACATGCCGTCGGCCAAGGCCGCAGCCAAGGCCAAGTGGGGCGGTAGCAGTCGCCCCCACGTCGACGCGCTGACCCAACTCGATGCCATCGACGGGTACGCCATCGTGCTCGAGCCCGGAGTAACCGGCGATGTCACTGAGACCACCGGCTACAACGCCTGATTACACCGCGGGCGACAGCCCACCATCGAGGTTGAGGGCCGTCCCGGTGAGGTAGGAGGAGCGGACCGAGAGCAGGTAGGCGGCCAGGTCGGCGAACTCCTCGGCTCGGCCCACCCGGCCCAGCGGGATACCGGCACCCTCGGCCATGCGCCGGTAGAACTCCCCCAGATCCTGACCGGCCGAGTCGGCCGCCCGGACCCACTGCCCGCTCTCGATCAGGCCGATCAGAATGGCGTTGACCCGAATGCCGGCTGGACCCAGTTCCTTGGACAGTGACTTCATGAGCGCCATCCCGGCGGCTCGCGACACCGAGCTGGGCCCGCTGGCCGCACCGGGCGCCTTGGCCGCCATAGCCAGGGTGAAGATCACCGACCCGCCGCTGAGCCGCAACGAGGACAACGCGGCCCGGGTCAAGCGCAGTGCCCCCATCAACTTCAGCTCCCAGTCGCCCAGCCAAACCTCGTCATCCGATCGTTCGAGCGGGCTGGCGGCGCTGCGCCCGGCGTTGTGCACGACCCCGTCGATACGACCCCAGCGCTCCTCCACGGCGGCGACGAAGGCCGTCACGTCAGCCGGCCGGCTCACATCGGCCTGCTGGCCCAGTACGTTGCCACCCGTTCGAGCTAGTTGGCTGACGGCGAGGGCCAGCCGCTCCTCACTGCGGCCACAGATGGCGACCCCCGCCCCTTCGGCCACCAGGCGTTCAGCCAGGGCCAATCCCAGCCCGTCGGTGCCGCCGGTGATGGCGAACACCTTGCCTGTCATTTCGAGATCCATGACTGCCCTCCTTGCCTGGTGGCCGACTGCTGCAGAAAGTCCCTCGCCTCGGCCCGCGTGGCCAACCGGACGAAGCGCAAGCCCGACCATCTCGGGTCGTGCGGGGCCAAGCCATAGCGCTCGCGGTAGGTGCCGAAATGGGCGGCTGACCAGGCAATGATCGATTTCTGCGGGTTGAAGGAGTAGAGGTTGGAGAGCGGCTCCCGGTTGCCGTTCCACAACTCAGTCCTCATGATCACCCGGCGCAGGGTACGGCGGATCACCCGCGTCATGACGCGCCAGTACGGCGGGTCGAGCCAGACCACGGTGTCGGCCCGCCCCCACACGATGTCCCACACGGCCGAATAGTTGCCGTCGATCACCCACCGATCGCCCTGCACTACTTCCTTGACCCGGCGCTGGAACTCTTCGCGTTTGAGGTCGATCCAATCCGGTTGATGGAAGATGGCGTCGAGTTCGACGTATGAGGCGTCGAGGACATCGGCCAAGGAGCGGGCGATCGTCGTCTTGCCTGACCCCGAGCAGCCGACGACGGTAACGCGCTGAATGTCAGCGCTCCTGCTCGGTCGGGCGGATGAGGATCTCGTTGATGACCACCCGGCGGGGCTGGGTCACCGCGTAGCGAATGCTGTTGGCAATGTCCTCGGCCGTCATGAGCTCGACGCCACCGAAGGTCTGGGCCATCCCTTCGAGGATCTCGGGTCGGTTGTGAAAGGCCAGTTCGGTCGCCGTGGCGCCGGGCTCGATGATGGTGACCCGGACGTGGCGAGCCGTCACCTCCTGGCGCAGTGACTCGCTGAAGGCCCCCACCGCAAACTTGGTCGAGTTGTAGACACCCGAGTTGAGGCGAGCGATCCGACCGGCCACCGAACTGATGTTGACGACGTCGGCCACCGAGCGCGGTTCGGCTTCGGCCGACTTCAAGAGGTGGGGCAGGGCGGCATGGGTGCAATAGAGGAGGCCGAGCAGATTGAGGTTGACCATCCGCTGCCACTCTTCGATCGGCGCCCCCACGATGGGGCCGAGAAGCATGACCCCGGCATTGTTCACCAGGGTGTCGAGCCGCCCGTACTCCTCGATAGCCCGATTCACGGCCCCTTCGGCCTGGGCCTGATCGGTGACGTCGGACTCCACTACCAGGGCCCGGCCGGATCCACCGAGCCGTTCGGCCAGGGCTTCGAGTCGATCGCGCCGCCGAGCCACCACGACGACCTGCGCCCCCTCGGCCGACAGGGCCACCGCGGTGGCCTCACCAATGCCGCTACTCGCCCCCGTGACGAGGGCGACCGTGCCCGACAAGCTCTCTGCCATTGTTCCTCCGTCGCCGGCCGCACCCCTGGCGGCCACGGTCCCGGTTTAGCGGATACCGAGCGCCGACGACGTCGGGATCACTGCTCCTCGTCCTTGTCGAAGGGGTCGATGCCGTACAGGCCGACGGGGACGCCGATGTCTTCGGGCACGCGGGTGGGGGTGTCCCGGTTGAGCACCTCGCCCCGGAAGTAGGCCGGTTGGAACGCTTTGTAGAGGTACATCAGGATCACCCCGAGCAGCAGGACCCCGACATCGAGAATGAAGACACCGCCGATGATCCGGTGCGTGCCCGGAATGGTGAACCTGGTATCGCTGTTCGCGTTGTTCCAGTAGTACCAGAAAGACCAGATCATGCAGAACCACAGGATGAGACCGCCGAGGGTCGGGATGATCCCACGGAGCCACAAACTGCGCGCGCTTTCAGTCAGAGTCTTGCGGTAGTACCAGGTACAGGAGAAGCCAGTCAGGCCGTAGTAAAAGGCGATCATCACGCCGAGGGCGGAAACCGAGTCGACGATCACCGCACCACCAGAGGTCAGGTAGTTCATAGCCACGTAGAGCACGATGGACACACCGCCCATGGCCACCGTTGACACCGTGGGGGTCAAGTACTTCTTGTGAATCCGGGCGAAGGCCGACGGAATGGCTTTGTAGACGGCCATGGACAGGGTGGTCCGGGCGGTCGGCAGGATGGTGGTCTGGGTGGAGGCGGCCGCGGAGCTCAGCACCATCAAGATGAGCAAGTGGCTCAGCACGTTGCCGAGACCAGACGCCCCGAAGACCGAGTGTCCCAGTACCTTGAGCACATCGCCGGTGTGGTTGGAATTCGACAGCCCGATCCCCTTACTTCCGATCCCGGCGTAGGACTGGGTGGCCAAAATCACCAGGGCGTAGGTGGCCAAGAGCACGAGGGTGGACAGCACGGCGGCCCGGCCGGGCGTCGTTTGCGATTCCGCCGTTTCCTCGTTCACCGACACCGCGGTGTCCCAGCCCCAATAGATGAACAACATCAGCGTGAAACCGACCATGAATCCAGAGAAGTTGAAATGGTCGAACGGGTTGAACCACGACAGGCTCGGCGTGAGGTGGCCGACCGGCGCCGAGCCGTTGCCGACCTTGACCAGGGCCACAATGGAGAGCACCAGCAGCATGGTCAGCTCGATGCCGAGAAGTACCTTCTGGAAGTTGGCCGAGATCTCGATCCCCACATAACAGATGGCGGTCATCAGCACGATCCAGAGGATCCCGATCAGCAATACCCAGACGCTGCTGGCATTCTGGCCGATGGCGTTGGCATCGAAGAGAAGGAAGACGTACTGGCCGGCGATCTGGGCCAGGCTGGCCATGACCAGCAGGTCGGCCGCCACGATGCCCCAGCCACCCATCCAACCCGTCTTCGGCCCGAAGGCTCGGGCTCCCCAGGTAAAGGTGGTGCCACAGTCGGGGTCGGCGTAGTTCATCTCCTTGTAGCCGTAGGAGACGAACAGCATCGGGACGAAGGCCAGGATGGTGATGATGGGCGCCTGGAGCCCGTTGATGGCGATAACGACGAAACCCAGCGTGGCGGCCAGGCTGTAGGCCGGCGCGGTGGAAGCCACACCCACGACGACCGAGGAGATCAGGCCGAGGGCCCCGCCTTTGAGTCCCTTCTCGCCAATCGACTTGTCGACCGGGACGGGGGGCGCCGTTTCAGCCACAGGACTCCTTTCGCCAAAAGGGCGACGCGCACCCTAGCGAATCAGGATCGCTGTCGGCGATGTTTGGACCGTCTCGGCCCACCAGGGGCTAGGGCCGACTCGCGATCTCATCGGCGGCTTCGTGGCCGATGGTTTGGCGCAGCTTGTCGAGGCTGGAGGCGAGCAGCCGCGACACATGCATCTGGCTCACTCCGATGGCTCGGGCGATCTCGGATTGGGTCAGGCCGTCGAGAAAACGCATGCGCAAAATGGCTTGCTCGCGGGCGGGCAAGGTGGCCAAAGCGGGTCCCAGTAGCGCCCGGTCTTCGACTCCGCCGTAGTGGGTGTCTTCTTCGCCCAGTCGGGCCGACAAGGGGTCATCCTCGTTCTCAGACGCGTCGATCGAAGCGGCCCGGTAACCCTGCCCGGCTTCGATCGCTTCGATGACCGCTTCTTCCGAGGCCGAGGTGGCCTGGGCCAGCTCGGCCACCGTCGGGCTACGACCCAGCTCCTGGACCAGAGCAGAGGTGGCGTGCCCGAGCTCTAGATAGAGCTCTTGGACGCGACGGCTGGCTCGCACCGCCCACCCCTTATCGCGGAAGTGACGCTTCAGCTCGCCGATGATTGTGCGGGTGGCGAAGGCGGCGAAATCGACGCCGCGTCCGGGATCGAAACGATCCACCGACTTGACCAGGGCGACCGAGGCCACCTGCACCAGGTCGTCGAGAGGTTCGCCGCGGTGGAGAAAGCGACGGGCCAACTGATGGGCCAACCCGAGATTGGCCGTGATCATCTCCTCCCGCTCAACCGGGCCCAGCGGTTCAGGCGGCGCCTCCTCAGGGACCAACGCGGGATTAGATGACCCGCCCGCCGTCACGCCCCATGCCCGCTTCGCCGCTTGCGCAGCCAGGCCCGGGCGGAGCCGTCATCGCGGTGGCGACCGTAGTCATCCACCAAGGCGGACAGAATCTGTTCGCTCAACTGATCGTCATCGGGGAGATCCGAAACACGCTCGCCACCGCCGGTCGCACCCATCAGGGTGCAGCTGATGTCGATGGCGTCGTCAAAGACCGTGAACTCGAGATGCAGGTCGCCCGTTCGGTCGTGGCTACCGTGGAGTGAGAGGAGACAGAGTTCCCCCACGGCAAGACGGAGATCCTCGAGCTCTTCGATGTCGAACCCAGCTCGGGCTGAGATCGCCGAGGTCACCAGTCGGGCCAGGACGACAAGATCGCCCCGGGCCGGGAAGATCAATTCGACCCGGTCGCCCACCTTGAGGGTGTCCGGTGACTTCTCCAACTCAGCCGTCACGCCACGCCGGCAGCAGTAAGCGATGGTGCGATGGGAAACACCTTGGTCAACCCGGTGATCTCGAAGATCTTCATGATCCGTGGATCGGTGACGACGACGCGCAACTCACCCCCGAGCTCCCGGCACCGCTTGAGCGCGCCCACCAAAACGCCAAGGGCGGTGGAATCAAGGAAAGTGACGTCGAGCAGATCGAGCACGATGGTGGCGTGCCCGTCAGTAATGACCCGGTGCAGGCAGTCCCTCAGCTGCGGTGCAGTCGCCACATCGATCTCACCGGCCACCGCGACGACGGGCGCGCTTCCACCCTCGCGCTCCTCAATCCGGAACTCCTGTTCCATGCTCCCATCCTCCAGGCGCTGAGTCGACATGGCAGCGGGCGCGCTGCAATGGCGATGTGACCCCGTGTGTATATCCCGTCTCTCTCCTGGTGAAACCTAGGCCGACTTCGATCGGCCGGTCATACGCCTGTAGGAACCACCTCGCCAAAGGCAATAGCGTGGGGGCATCGCCAGGCCCGGGCAGGGTGCCCCGGGGGGAGAGGGATCCTTTTGCTCGACCAACCCTTCGACGATCAGCCGAGTGCCCAACACCCCCGTGCTGACCGCTCGGAGGTGGTGGCAACCCTCGCCGCGCTCGTCTTCCTCTCGGCAGTCGCCGTTGTCGATCAGGTCTTCGGCGGCAAGTTCGGCCTCTTCGGCTTCCTCTTTATCGGACCATTTCTGGCCGCCCCATTCGCCCGATGGCCCCGCACCGCCCTGGTCAGCGTCCTGGCCATCGTCTTCGCCGTCGTCCTGAGCACCCCGCCTCGTGAATACGGCCAGCTGAACCACGTCTTGCGGGTCATCACCATGGTGGTTGACGGTGGCGTTGCCGTCTGGATCTCCCATCTGCGGACTCAGCGCCGCGTACAGCTCTGGAATGCGCGGACCGAGACCCGCAACGAGCGGCGCCGACGGGTGACGGCCGAGACGGCGCAGCGGCTACAGGGGATGGCCCGGGCCCTGACCACGGCGGCCGACCCAGCCCAGGTGGCCGATGCCGTCTTCGCTGCGCTGCGTGATGAGTTGCGGGTGGACGCGGCGACGTTCGCCACTACGACCGAGCGGGGCGTGCTCCAGGCCCACCGCCGCTTTGGTCACGTGCCTCTGGAAATGGGTGACCCGCTTCTGGCTGCCATGGAGCCCGACGGGGCGATCGGCCACATCCTCCAACGCAGCGTCGCCCTCTTTGCCGGATCGATGGACGAGCTCGAGGGCGAGTGGCCGTCGTTGGCAGCGACCCTCGCCCCCCTACCCTTCGCGTCGTTGGCCATCGTGCCGCTGGTGGTCTCGGATCGAGCCGTGGGTGTCGTAGTCGTCCAATGGCTCAAGGCCCGGGAGATCACTCCAGCTGACCAGAACTTCCTCTTCGCCATCACCGGTGCCGCGGCCCAAGCCGTCGAACGGGCACGGCTCACCCTGATGGAGTTCGACTCACTCGAACGCAGCCTGCACCTGCATGACCTGAGTTCGTTGCTGGCCGCCGCCACCACCCCCATCGACGTGGCTCGGGCCGCCATCGCTTCGGCCCGTCGGTCACTCTCCGCGCAATCGGCGGTATGCCGGGTCCCGGCGCCCGGTGAGCGGGCCCTGACCTGCCTGGCCAGCAGCGGCCATCCCGCCCTGCTGTCCCGGGGCGACGTCCCGGTCGACGGCACCCTGTCGGGGTCGTGCTTTTCTCGGGGCCACACGACCATCACCACTTTGGGCGTGGGCGAAGCACTCGGGGACGACGTGATCACCGAGGTGGTGGCGCGTGCCGTGAACGAACTGTCCGAACCGGTGACCATCGTCACCGAGCCGTTGATCGGCAGCGTCGGGCCGCTCGGCGTCCTCTCCCTGGCCTTCGTGGCCCAAGTGGTGCCGAGCGAAACGGAGTTGCGCTTCCTCTCCACCTTGGCCGGGCTCACCGCCCAGGCGCTCGAACGGGCGCAGGTCTTCGAGCAGGAGCGCCAAGCTCTGCGCGACGCCGAATCGGGCCGCGAGCGGCTCTCGCTGCTGTCCGAAGTGACCAAGCTGTTGAGCTCCAGCCTCGATCCAACCACGGTGATGCTGCGGACGATGCGCTTGGTCGAGGGACGGTTGGCCGACGTCTGCACCGTCCTGGTGCCCGGCGAGAACGCCCTCGAGCGGCTCGATGTCCGGGCCACCGATCCCGGGATCGTCGCAGGCGAGACCAACGACACTGAGGGGTCCATCCCTTTCGACTCCGACGTGCCGGCCGCCATCGCCTTCCGCACCGGTCGGGCCCACCTGGCCCCAGCCGGAGCCCTGGGTGACGGCGGCGAGGAATCGGTCCTGTCGGTACCGCTGGTCGCCAATGGTGAGGTGACCGGCGTCATGACCTTCATCGACGGGCCGAACCGCAAGTTCCTACCCGACGACGTGTCGCTGGCGGTCGAAGTGGCCAGCCGCACCGGTGTGGCGCTCGCCAACGCCACACGTTTCCAACGCGAGCACGACGTGGCCGAGGTCCTCCAGCGGGCCGTGCTGCCCGACTCATTGCCCCAAGTCGCAGGCCTCCTCCTCGATGCCGAGTACCGGGCCGGGGTGGCGGGCACCTACGTCGGCGGCGACTGGTACGACGTCTTCGAGCTCGACGACCACACCGTGATCTTCAGCGTCGGCGACGTCATGGGGAAGGGCGCCCCAGCCGCCGCACTGATGGGACAGGCTCGCACGGCCATCCGTGCCTACGCGGTGGCCGGACAGAGTCCGACGCAGATCCTGTCCTCACTGGACCACCTCTTTGACACCCTCGTCGAAGACCGGGTCGTCACTGCGGTTGTCGGCAGCGTCAATCCGCACACAGGGGTGATCCTGCTGGCCAATGCCGGCCACCCGCCCCCATTGCTGCTTCGAGCCAATGGGACCGACGAGTACACCACCACCACTGGGTCGTTGTTGATCGCGGCCGGTCTCCGACACACGCCTCGCCCGATGCAGCAGCTGACACTGCACACAGGCGATGCCATCGTCACGTTCTCCGACGGGCTGGTGGAGCGGCGAGGCGAGCTGCTCTCGGTTGGTATGTCCCGACTGTCCAAGGTGGCCAGCACAATCGGTCGCGACGGATGGCCAGCCCGCCCGGCGGCTGCCCTCGCCTCGCGCCTGAGCGATGACGAACAGACGGACGATGTCGTCGTTCTGTGCCTGAACTTCGTGGGTGTGCCTGGCAGCGGTACGGAAGACCCCACCGTGGGTAGAGCAACAGACGGTATGTGGACCCTCCGCCTTGAACCGGTGGTGCAGAGCACTCCGATGGCACGGCACTGGATCAACGCGCACCTGGGAGACATCCCGACCGAGGCGGCCGAGTGCGCCGCCTTACTGACCTCCGAGCTCGTCACTAACGCCGTGCTCCACGCCGGCACGCCGCTGTCGGTGACCTTGCACGTGATGGCCGACCGGATCCGAGTCGACGTGGCCGACGGGAACCCGGTCCTGCCCTCGGTCAAGGACTACGGCGCCGAGGCGGCCACTGGTCGCGGCCTGACCTTGTTCAACACGCTGGCTTCGGACTGGGGCATTCAGCCGGTCGACGGGGGGAAGATCGTGTGGTTCGAGCTTCCGGTCGACTACCCGGTGATGCCGGCCGGTGTCTCCGACGGCACTTTCCGCTTTGATCTAGTTGGGATCGCACAGACCGACCGCCACCTCCAGCTGGACGAGGACCCGGTCGTGACCATCCGTCTCATCGACATCCCAGTCTCCCTCCTGCAGAAGGCCAGCGAAGAGTACGAAGGGTTGTTCCGCGAGCTGCGACTGATGAAAGAAGAGTCCGACGGGTCATCGGCACTGCCCGAACGCCTCTCCGTCTTGCTCTCGGAGATCGGCACTCGATTCCACGGACTCGGTCCAGGCATGGACGAGGTGTGGCAGGACCTGGTCGACCATCAGGTCACCTCCTACGACTGGCAGCTCGAGCTACCGCAATCAGCGCTGCCAGCCTGCGAGTTCTACGACGCCATGCTCGACGAAGCCGACGAATTCGGGCTGTCAGCTCGGCTGCTGTCCCTCCCAGCCTCGTCAGCCAGCGTGGCCGTGCGGCACTGGTTCCTCTCCGAGCTCATCGGGCAGCTACGGGGCCTGGCGCCGGTGCCCTGGACTGAGAGTCGCTTCCAGGAGCGGGTGACCACACCAGCCTGACGATCAGCGTTTGGCGATGGCCTTCTTGAAGACCTTGGCGTAGGCCTCCAGACCCTCGGGCGCCAGGCGGGCGCTCGGCCCGGCCGCGATCGACACCCGCTCGGGGATCACGCCCCAGACCGGGATCTTGAGTTCGAACCACCACTCGATCGTCGCTTCGAGGTCGTTGGTCCCGATACGGGCTGAGCAGACGACCACACCCACCGGGGTGTCACGCGGCGTCATGGCCAGGGTGGCGACCACCCGATTGGGCTCGACCCCACCGGCCCGGGTCGGGATGACCACGGCGTCGGCCGCACTCAGCGCCGCTTGGACCAGGCTCCCCTCGCCCGGTGGGGTGTCCACGATCACGAACCCCTCGGCCCCCATGGCTTTGGTCACCGTGCGCGCTGATGGCCCCTCGACCAGCTCGACCCCCTCGATCGGCCGGGCGTCGTACCACTCGGCCGTCGCTCCCTGCGGATCGGCGTCCACGAGGGTGACTGGCTGTCGCTTCTCCGCCGCCACTGCGGCCAGGTACACGGAGGTAGTCGTCTTACCCACCCCACCCTTGACGTTGCTCACCACGATGTTCATCTGGTCTGACCCTCTGTCGGCTCGGATGTCGGCCCTACGGTACCGGGCGCGCGCCCGGCATTTCTAAGGAAGGAGGAGTCGGCCCAGCCGGCGCCGGGTGATGACGATCCCCCCGATCCCCATGGCCAGGAGATAGGCCAGGTGACCCAGCAGCACCCACCCGAAGATGCCCAGGTCGGCCCCGCGCATGAGGGCGACGCTCTGGTACAGCGGCGTGCAGCGGACGATGGCCTGGAGCCACCCAGGGAACACGGTCAACGGGTAGAAGGTGCCCGAGAACAAGAACAGGGGGATGAAGACCAAGGACACCGTGTCCATGTCCTGCCAGCTCCGCATGTAGGTGGTGCCGGACATGGCGGCCGAGCCGAAGGCGAAGCTGGTGATGATGGCGACGGGCCAGCACAGGACCACCCAGGGCGAGACGATGTAACCCAGGCCCGACATGATGCAGACGAAGGCCGCGGAGTAGAGCGTGCCCCGCAAGACGCACCAGCCCAGCTCGCCGGTGGCCACGTCCCCGACCTGGAGCGGGGTGGCCAGCATGGCGTCGTAGGTCTTGGCGATCTTGAGTTTGTGGAAGACCTGGAAGGTGGCGTCGATCATGGCGCCGTTCATGGCGGAGGCGGCCAGCAGGCCAGGCGCCACGAACGAGGTGTAGGCGATGAGGCGGCCCGACACCCTGACCGGTCCGACCAGGTGGCTCAGGCCGACCCCGATGGAGAACAGGTAGAAGAGGGGCTCGAGGAAGCCCGAGACCAGGTAGATCCACTGGCGCCGGTACACCAGGATGTTGCGCTCGAGCACCCGGGTGGCGTGGCGGCCGCCGATCAGGGCCAGCGGCGTGATGCGCAGGGCCACCACGGCGCTCTCGAACCGCCCGCTGCGACCGGGAGTCTCGACGACCGTCATACGACCAACCGCTTGGCGTAGGTGCGCGCGCCCACCACCAAGCCGACGATGATCCAGAGCGCCAGGTAGGCGGCGTGACCGACATCGGGCCACCCGGTGATGGTGCCCAACGTCAGATCGCGGCATAGGGCCACCCCGTGGTACAGCGGCGTGGCGTAGGCGATCCATTGCAGCACCTTGGGCAGCTGCGAGATGGGGAAGAAGGTGCCCGAGAACAAGAACAGGGGAACGACGACGAAGCGGTAGATGGTGATGAACGGCGTGTCCTTGTCACGGGTGGCGGCGAAGGCGGCCATCGGTGCCCCAAAGGCCAGGCCGGTCATGATGGCGGCCGGCAGCGCCACGATGGCGAAGAGCGAATGGATGGTGTTGAAGGCCGCCATCACCGCCAGGTAGATGGTCACCACGATGCCGATGCGGGCGGCCACCCAGGCCAGGTGCCCGCGCTGGACATCGCGCACGCTGACCGGCGTAGCCAGCATGGCGTGGTAGGTCCGCATCCACTTGATGGCACCGAGGACGGGCCAGCTGGTGTCGTTCATGGCGATCTGCATGCAGGTGCTGGCCAGCAGGCCGGGTGCCAGGAAGGAGATGTAGCTGACACCGGCGACACCGTGGGAGTGCTTGTTGATGAGCGAGCCCAGTGCCACACCCATAGAGGTGAGGTAAAGCACCGGGATGAGGAAGCTGGTGGTCATGGAGCTGCGCCAGGTCCGCTTGTACTGGTAGGCGAAGTACGCGCTCACCCGCAGCCACATGGGCGTGGCGAATCGGCGCGTGGGCAGTACCTCGCCGTGACGGAACATCGGTCCGCCGACGCGGTCGATCGTGGTGGTCACCGGTTCCCCCCGCCGATCCGAGTCAGTCGATGAGGCTGCGGCCGGTCAACCGCAGGAAGACATCTTCGAGGGTGGAGCGGCGGACCAGCGCGCTCTGGGGCTTGTAGCCCTTGGCCGTGACCATGTTCAGCGTCTCGTCCCCGTCCTCGGTGTAGAGCAGGATGCGGTCGGGGAGGACTTCGGCGCGCTGGGCCAACTCGGCCAGGTCGGGTGCCACCGCCTCGTGCTGGCCGGGCAGGAAGCGCAGCTCGAGCACTTCCTTGGTCGAGTGTTGTTCGATGAGTTGGCGCGGCGTGCCCTCAGCGGCGAAGCGGCCCTTGTCCATGACGACCAAGCGGTCACAGAGCTGCTCGGCCTCATCCATGTAGTGCGTGGTGATGATCAAGGTGACCCCGTCCTGCTTGAGGCGGTAGAGGCGGTCCCACAGCAGGTGGCGGGCCTGGGGGTCCAAACCGGTGGTGGGTTCGTCGAGGATCAGCAGGTCGGGGTCGCTGATCAGGGCGCGGGCGATGGTGAGACGGCGCTTCATGCCGCCGGAAAGGGGATCCACCCGATCATGCGCCCGCTCGGTCAGCTGGGCGAACTCGAGCAACTGGTCGGCCCGCTGGCGAATGACCTTGCGAGGCAGGTCGAAGTAGCGCCCATAGATCATGAGGTTGTCGAGCACGGTCAGCTCGAGGTCGAGCGAGTCCTCCTGGGGCACCACCCCCATGCGGGCCCGGATGGCCGAGCCATCGTGGCCCGGGTCCTGGCCCAGGACACGCAGCGTCCCCTCGGTGACCGGGCTGATGCACGCGATCATGCGCATGGTCGAGGTCTTGCCGGCCCCGTTGGGGCCGAGGAAGGCGACGACTTCCCCCGACGAGATGTCCAGGTCGATGCCCCGCACCGCCTGGACCGACCCGAAGTTCTTGCGCACTCCACGCAGGGCGATGGCGGGCGGCTGGCCTGTCCCAGCCGCCCCGTGCCCCCGTTCGTCCGACATGTTGGTGACTGTCATGCCGCCTATCGTGGCATCGGCGTACGGTCGTCCCAACCGATGGCTGTCACGAGGGAGCCATGACAACTGTCATGGCCGCGGGGGAGAGGATCCAGGGCGATGGCGTTCAGCGGATGGCCGGCGGAAGCGCTGGACTTCTACGACGGATTGGCCGCTGATAACAGCAAGACGTACTGGACCGCGCACCGGGCTGTGTACGACCAACTCGTGCTCGGGCCGATGGTTGAGCTGGTGGAGGAACTGGCCGGGGGCTTCGGCGAGGGGAAGATCTTCCG
>DASXFC010000006.1:0-86329 GCA_036489775.1 Acidimicrobiales bacterium
TGCTCTCGCCGTCGCTCCAGCGTGCGGTCGACGACCTCCTCGAGCACCAGGCACAGGCCTTGGCGCGGATGCTCGAACGAGTCGAAGGCCCCGCCCTTGACCAGCGACTCCATCGTCCGCTTGTTGAGAACGACCGGGTCGACACGGGCGCAGAAGTCGAAGACGTCGACGAACGGCCCGGCGGCGTTGCGTTCGGCCACGATGCGCTCGACGAGGCTCTCGCCCACGTTGCGCACGGCGGCCAGGCCGAAGACGATCGACTTCCCGTCCTCCACGCTCCGGTCGGGCGCGAACTCGGCCACCGAGCGGTTCACGTCGGGCACCAGCACGTCGATGCCCATGGAGCGGCACTCGGCCAGATACACCGCCGTCTTGTCCTTGTTGTCCTTGACCGACGTGAGCAACGCCGACATGTACTCCACCGGGTAGTGCGCCTTGAGCCAGGCGGTCTGGTAGGCGACGAGGCCGTAGCCGTAGGAGTGCGACTTGTTGAAGGCGTAGTCGGCGAAGGGCTCGATGATGTCGAAGAGCTTTGTGCCGAGGTCCTCGCCGTAGCCCTCCCGCGCGCAGCCGGCGACGAACTTCTCGCGCTCGGCGGCGATCAGCGCCCGGATCTTCTTGCCGCATGCCTTGCGCAGGTTGTCCGCTTCCTCGAGCGAGTAGCCGGCGAACTTCTGCGCCACCCGCATCACGGATTCCTGGTACAGCATGAGCCCGTAGGTGTCTTTGAGGATCGGCTCGATGTCCGCGTGCAGGTACGTGAGCTCCTTGCGCCCGTTCTTGAGTTCGGGGTAGTCGCGGTGCATGTTGGCCGCCATCGGGCCCGGCCGGTAGAGGGCGACCAGCGCGGCCACGTCGTCGAAGCTCGTGGGAGCGAGCGCGCGCAGGGTCTGACGCATGGCGCCGCCTTCGAGCTGGAAGACGCCGATGGACTCGGCCCGCCGCAGCATCTCGAGCGTCGGCTCGTCGGCCAGATCGACGTTGTCGATGTCGGCCCGCTCCCCCGTCGCCGCCTCGATGAGGTCGAGGGCCCGCTCGATCACCGAGAGGTTGCGCAGCCCGAGGAAGTCCATCTTCAGCAGGCCGAGCTCCTCGACCCCGTGCATCTCGTACTGCGTGACGATGGGCGCGGACTCGGGGTTTCCGCCGGCATCGGGCTTGCGCTGGATGGGCAGGTACTCGGTCAGGGGGTCGCGCGAGATGACGACCGCCGCGGCATGGATGCCGTCCTGGCGCCGCAGGCCTTCGAGGCCCATGGCAACGTCGATGACCTCCTTGGCCTCGGGATCCGTCTCGTGCATGGCCCGCAGCTCGCCGGCCGAGGCGAAGCCGTCCTCGTGCCCCTCGATCTTGGTGAGGCAGGCGCGCAGCGGCGTGTCGCGGCCCATGATCAGTGGCGGCATCGCCTTGGCGATCTTGTCGCCCACGATGTAGGGCTTGCCCAGCACCCGGGCCGCATCGCGCACGGCCGCCCGAGCCTTGATCGTCGAGAACGTGACGACCTGTGCCACCTTGTCGCTGCCGTAGCGCTGCGCCGCGTACTTCATGACGTCGCCCCGGTAACGCTCGTCGAAGTCCATGTCGATATCGGGCATCTGCCGCCGGCCCGGGTTGAGGAACCGCTCGAAGAGGAGGTCGTAGCGGATGGGGTCGATGTCCACGATCTTGAGGCAGTAGGCCACACAGCAGCCGGCGGCCGAGCCGCGGCCGGGGCCGACCCGGATGTTGCTGTCCCGGGCGTAACGGATCAGGTCCCACACCACCAGGAAGTAGGCGGCGAAGCCCATGCTGCCGATGACGCCGAGCTCATATTCCAACCGATCCACCACGGCGGAGAGAACCGGTGCTCCGTATCTCTCCTTGGCGCCTTCCATGCAGAGGTCGCGCAGGTAGGCCAGCGCCCGCTCCTCGTAGGTTTCGCCCTTGAAGTGGTCCGGGACCGGGAACTCGGGCAGTTTCGGCTTGCCCAGCTCGATCTGCACATCGGCCCGCTCGGCGATGAGCAAGGTGTTGTCGCAGGCTTCGGGCAGGTCCGAGAAGAGGTCGCGCATCTCGGACGCCGACTTGAGGTAGTGCTCGGTGCCATCGAACTTGAAACGGTTGGTGTCGCTCAACAGGGCACCGGTCTGCACGCAGAGCAAGGCGTCATGGGCCACCGCGTCGTCGCGGTGGGTGTAATGGCTGTCGTTGGTGGCCAGCAGCGGCGCCCCCAGGTTCCGGGCGATCTCGATCAGCTTGGGGTTGGTCCGGTTCTGCTCGGCCAGGCCGTGGTCCTGTAGTTCGACAAAGAGGTTGTCCTTCCCGAAGATGTCCTGCAGCCGGGCCGCCCGCTTGAGCGCCTCCTCCTCGTTGCCGGCCAGCAGAGCCTGCAGGACGACGCCGCCCAGGCAGCCGGTGGTGGCGATGAGGCCGTCGTGGAATTGCTCGAGGAGTTCCCAGTCCAGACGGGGCTTGTAGTAGTAGCCCTCGAGGTAGGCGGCCGAGGACAGCTTCATCAGGTTCTTGTAGCCAGCCAGATTCTCGGCCAGCAGCGTCAGGTGGTAGTAGAGCTTCTGGCCTCCTTCGACGTCACCACCGGTGTCGTCGAGCTTCCCCCGTCGGACCGGGCGCTCGTGGCGGGACTCCCCGGCCATGTAGGCCTCGGTCCCGATGACCGGGGTGATGCCGGCGTCCCGGCAGGCCTTGTAGAAGTCCAGGACCCCGTACATGTTGCCGTGGTCGGTGATGCCCAATGCGGGCTGGCCGTCCTCGGACGCGGCTTTCACCAGGTCCTTGACCCGAGCCGCCCCATCGAGCATCGAGAACTCGGTGTGGGTGTGCAGATGCGTAAACGACCGCCCCGACACCGGCCCTCCTTTCGACGACTTCTGGCTCTACATCCGGCCGCCGGCACCAGGGCCGGGGACCGAACTACACGTATGTGATTCTCCTGGACTGCCGACTGTACCGCCCCGGAAAGGGCGCGGTTGACTACGGCCTGGTGCGGATGACGACCGTGCCCACGACCTTGTCGTGGAGGGTCTGGCGCTTGCTGTCCCACAGCGGCCAGAGGACGTCGAGCAGCGTCACGATAAGGCCGAGAATGGCGATGAGCAGGGTCAGGAGTCCGGGAATCTGACCGACGATGGCCCGCCCGAGCGCCTTTGGATACCCCAGCGGTCCGCCCCCCCTGTCGTTCACCGCGCGCAGCCCGACCGCCCGCATGCCGACCGTGGCGCCTCCGGGCCCCCCGATCAGGATGGTGGCGTAGGAGAGAAAGGCGAGCGAGCTGATCAACAGGGACAGCCCACTGAACTCACGGCCGCGGTGGCCTCGAGCCGCCATCATCCGAAATTGCAAGGTGTGGGTCGAGTGGAAGATGAGTCCCAGCACGATGGCCACCACGACGAAGATGACCCCGTCGATCAGCGCGCCGCCGACCCGGAGGCCCCAACTGGCGTAGGGCTGTGTCCCTGGTTGGTCCCACTGCGTCGCCGAGGGAGGCGGAAAGGCGCCCGGATTGGACGCAGACGAGCCCGGCGGCGGATAACTCGGCAAACCGCCTGGCGGTGCGGGAGGCGGCGGCGGTGCGTTGCCCGGGAACGACGGTGGCGGGGGTGGTGCCGATGGTGGTCCCGAAGGAGGTGGTGCGTTGCCCGGGAACGACGGCGGCGGGGGTGGTGCCGATGGTGGAGTCCCCGCAGGGTCAGCGCTGCCGGTTTCCGTTACGTCATCGGACATGGTCACCTCTTCTGTGACGTCGCACTCCGTCACTGCTGCGCTCGTCGCTTGTCGTCGCCGGTCGATCCCCGCCGGGCGGACGGCCTCGCCAGCATCCTGACAGACCGCCGCGGCCGATACGGGTATGGACCACCAGCAGGGAGAAGGCCACGACCCCTCCTGGAAACCTCGGAGAGATCCCTCAGGGAGAACGGTCCGGCTACAGATACGTGCCGGGCCGGGCGGTCTCCCCGCCTTGGGGCAAGGAGCGCTGGCGCATCTCTTCGAGCTGGGCTCGTGCCGCCAGCTGTTGCGACATCAACGTGGCCTGGATCCCGTGGAACAGGCCTTCGAGCCAGCCCACCAACTGCGCTTGGGCTATCCGAAGCTCCGACTCGCTCGGCGCCTTCTCGTCGAAGGGCAGGGTGAGGCGATTCAGTTCAGCCACCAGGTCGGGTGAGAGTCCTTCGGACAGATCCCGAATGGACTGCTCGTGGATCTCGCGCAAGCGGACTCGGCTCTTCTCGTCCAGCGGGGCCTGGCGCACCTCGTCGAGCAGGGTCTTGACCATGGAGCCGATCCTCATGACCTTGCCGGGCTCGGATACCGACTCGGTTGCCGCCACCTCGGTTCCCTCGGTCTCGCCCACCGTGGCCGCCGCGGCGCCGGCCTGGAGGATCTCGTCCGGTGCAATGGCCTCGGAAGTCATTTCGCCCTCTGTTGTCATGTCACCCTCCATCAGTCCTGTACCCAAAGTTGTCTTTCGGAGTCTGTTGTCCAGCCGGAGTCTCGTCGGCTCGAGGTGCCGTCCGCTCAACGACCCGTCGGCTCAATCCGATCGACGGATCTGGTTCGCCCCGTCGCTATTCGGCTGGCCAGCTCAGCAGTGGAATCAACATCTCTTCTGGCGTCAACGAGCCGTGCCGGGCGGCCAGACGAAGCTCACCGGTGTCCGCTGGATCCATGAAGGCCGTCGGCTCGAAGGGGACCAGCACGATGTCACCCAGGCGCGAGGCCACCTGCTTGGACGGCGCGGGACCCAGCCAGCCTTCGTCGATCACCTGCTCCCGGGTGCGGACCCAGGCGATGTCGGAGTAGGTCTGCGTGGCGGCCGCCACCACGTCGCGGATGGCGCCTTCGCGGACGTGCAACCAACGGAACCGTCCCTCGCCGCTGAGCAGCGTGACCGATTCCATGATCTCGCCTTCGAGCACCTCCACCGCTCCGCCCACATGCACCTGGCCGTGGTCGGCCGTCACCACCAGGACGGCGCCCGGCGGCAACACCGAACGGACATCTCCGACCAGGCGATCGACCGCGCGCAGCTCGTCGTCGTAGTAGTCGTCGAGGCCGTGGGCATGGGCCACCTTGTCGATGCCTTCGTAGTAGGCGTAGACGAAGGGTGCCCCCTGGCCCAGTGCAGTGCGCACGCCGCTGATCAGACCGGCCGGCGTGTACCAGCGCGACAGTGCGACCTCTCCGAGGTGCGCAGCCGTGAAACCGGTCGGCCCGTAGTCGTAGCGGGTCACCACCGAAACCGGTTGGGTGGCACCCGGGAAGGTCGGGCACTGCTGGAACTCCTGGGCCGGCAACTTCATGCGGGCGTCCCGGCCGTTCAGGGTCCACGACAGCACGTTCATGATCTCGCCGTCGACCGCAATGCGGTAACCGATGATCCCGTGCTTGGCCGGTGGGCAGCCGGTGGCCAGTGAGGTCAAGGCGCATGCCGTCGTACTGGGCGCCACCGAGCGGATGGTGCCGCCCAGCCCGCTCGAGAGCACTGGGGCCAGTGGCGCACGGGCCTCGAGCTGGCGGGCCCCCAGGCCGTCCAGTACCAACAGGACGATCTGGGCAGCATCGATGACCGGGGTCGGGATCCAAGCTGGGAGGGCCCCGGTGCTGGAGGCAGCGCCCGAGACCTGCTGGAGGAGGGCCGGGACCACCCCGGTCAGGCAGGGGCCGCCGAAGTCGGGCAAAAGTGGTTCAGGCGCGGTGCCGGCGGCGACATCAGTCACGGCGCCCTACCCTACGACGCCCACACGAGAAGCAACATCTCGGCGCCGAAGAGGCCCCGGACCCACCGTGGAGTGCCTAGGCCCCGGTAGGATCGTGGTTTGTGAGGGTGTCGACACGCGGTGACTACGCCAGCCGGGCGTTGCTGTCCTTGGCACTGCACGGCGCCGAGACCCCGACGTCGGTGCGGGACATCGCCGAGCGCACCGCCCTGCCGCAGCCCTATCTCGAGCAGATCCTCCTTGCCCTCAAGGGAGCCGGACTGGTCCGCTCCAAGCGAGGAGTCGGTGGGGGCTACGTGCTGGCCCGGCCCCCCGAAGAGATCACTCTGGCCCAGATCGTGTCCGCCGTGGACGGACCCATCGCAGCCGGTGACTTCGGAGAGCCCCACGAAAACGGGGCCTGTGACCACGAAGGGCAGTGCATCCTGCTCGCCGTCTGGGCCGACGTCGGTGAGGTCATCCGCCTGCACCTGCAGTCCTACACGCTGGCCGACATGGTGGTGCGGGCCCGGGGCACTGCGGTATCCGCCGTCGGCGTCTGAAGTCAACTCCCGGCCGGAATTCAATCCTCGTCCTGAGTCGGACTCTCGACCAGCTGGGTTCCGATATTCCAGCCCCGGATGATCGGGTACTCGTGCTCCCAGTCGAGCAGGCCCAGGCAGGCCGGATCGAGGGCGAATAGGCGGCCGGCGACCGGCGGGAGGCCGAGCCAACGGGCGGTCAATACCCGGAGAATGTGGCCGTGGGCCACGCAGAGGGTGTCGCCGTCGACCCGGCGGATCCGCTCGATGACCCGGTCGGCCCGGCGGCCGACATCGGCCGCCCGCTCGCCCTCGGGCACGCCGTCTGACCACAGATTCCAGTTCGGGTGCTCGGTGCCGATGTCGGCTGAGGTGCGGCCCTCGTAAGCGCCGTAGTCCCACTCCATCAGGTCAGGCTCGAGATCCCCGTCGAAACCGGCCAGCTTGGCCGTCTCGGTGGCCCGCAGGAGGGGGCTGACCAGCACCTGGGCGAAGGTCAGCCCGGCCAGCAGCCTGCCGACGGCCTCGGCCTGTTCCCGGCCGCTGTCCAGCAGGGGCATGTCGGTCCGCCCGGTGTGCTGACCGCTGATCGACCACTCCGTCGCGCCGTGGCGGAGCAGGATCGCGCGTGAGGGCATGGGGAAGGTCACCATGCCGCCGAGGCCCGGTGCAAACCCTGTGCTCGTTGAGCCCTGGGAACGCTTAGCGGGGTTTCAGTCTGGGTATGAGGGGATCCAACCGCCTGACCAGGGTGTGCGGGAGCCGGTGCGGTACTCACGGCGGACTCTCAACGGACACTTGGGTAACCCGGACACCCCGATGGAATGATCCATCTCAGACCGGTGTTGTACACGGCGGATTCTTCTTGGGAAATCTCCCAGGTAGCGGAATCCGTAGAGCGAACAGACGAAATAAGAGCTATCAGAGAGCATAAGGGTTGGTTTGGAATGAAGAGCGCGGTGAGCACGTCGGACACTCTCGGATTGATGTTGCGTGATCTTGATCAGTACCCCATGCCCGACCACGAGCAGCAGGTCGAGCTGGCCAAGCGCGTCGCCGCGGGCGACGACGCCGCCCGCAAGCAGATGGTGGCGGCCAACCTTCGGCTGGTCGTGCACTGGGCCCGCCGCTACCAGGATCGTGGCGTGGACATGGCCGATCTGGTGCAGGAAGGCACTTTCGGCCTGATGCGCGCCGTGGACAAGTTCGACTGGGAGCGCGGTTTCCGCTTCTCCACCTATGCCACCTGGTGGATCCGCCAGGCGCTGCAGCGTGCCGTGCAGCAGCACGGGCGCACCATCCGCATCCCGCTCGAAGTGGGTGAGCAGATCCAGCGGCTGGAGCTGACCAAGTCAGAGCTGGCCACCTCGCTGGGCCGTACGCCCACCGATGAGGAGCTGACCGAAGCCACCGGCATGAGCACCGAGCAGCGGCGCTCGCTCGAGGATGTGGCTCGGGTCACCGCCTCGCTGGATCAGCCGGCTGCCTCGGAATCGGCCACCACACTCGGTGAGCTGGTGGCACCCGACAATCAGGACTTCGTAGGCGACGTCGAGCAGACCATGGTCTTCGACCAGGTCCGTAACGCGGTCGAGAAGTTGCCCGGGCTGCAGCGAGACGTGCTGCGCCTGCGCTTCGGCTTCGACGGCGACTCCCCCGCCTCGTTGCAGTCCACGGCCGAGCGGCTGGGCATCGGCGTGCGCCGGGTCCGTCGGGCCGAGGAGGAGGCGCTGGCTGCGCTGTCCTCCAACGTCGACATCGTCGGCGTTCACCAAGCCGCCTAAGTCCCGTCCGACCTCGCTGGCTCCCTCATCCCCCCTCGAGGTAGCCGGCCAGGTCGGCGGGCAGCGGTGACGAGAACTGCAGGCGCTCCCCCGACACCGGGTGGGTGAGGCTCAACTCGTAAGCGTGCAGGAAGAAGCGGCCGCGGCCTAGGCGCTTGTCCGGCGCGCCGTAGCGAGGGTCGCCGACCACCGGGTGGCCGATGGCCGCCATGTGGACGCGGATCTGATGGGTGCGCCCGCTCTGGAGCGCGAGCTCGAGCAAGGTGCGCGGTGGCGGGCCGGGGAAGTACTGCCGCATGGCGTAGCGGGTGATGGCTGGTTTGCCGCCGGCGGTGACGGCCATCTTGGTCGGCGTGCGCATGGAACGGCCGATGGGGGCGTCGATCTCACCCCTGGCATCGGCCATCTCGCCTTCGACCAAAGCGAGGTAGCGGCGCCCCATGCTGCGGTCGGCCAGCTGGGAGACCAGTGAGGTGTAGGCCTCGGGCGTGCGGGCGACAGCCAGGAGCCCCGAGGTGCCCTTGTCGAGGCGGTGCACGATGCCGGGGCGGTCGGGTGCGCAGAAGCCGGCGTCGACCAGTGCCGCGAGTTCGGGGAAGCGGGCCAGCAGGCCACCGACCAGCGTGCCTTCGTGATGGCCGGCGCCGGGGTGGACCACCAGGCCGGCGGGCTTGTCCACGACGGCGATGTCGGCGTCCTCGTGGACCACGTCGAAGGCGATGTCCTCTTCGGCGGCCACGTGCTCGCTGGCCACCTCGGGCACGTCGATGCTGAGGGACGAGCCCTCTTTGAGAGTGATGCGGGCGATGGCGATGGGCTGGCCGTCGACCTTGACCCGGCCCTGCTCGAGGATGCGGGCGGCGGCCGCCCGGGACACGTCGGCCACCATGGCGACGGCACGGTCGACCCGGACCCCATCGAGGCTGGCGGGCACCTCGATGGTGAGTTCGTTCTCGGAATCGTCGTGGCTCATGAGGGGTCGGGGTTCTTGGTCGGGGTTGAAGTGCGAGCGTCGGCGGCCGGGGTGGTGGCCTGAGTCCGTGATCCGAACAGCAACGACCAGGCCACCACGATCACGCCAACGGTCACCGCGGCATCAGCCACGTTGAAGGTGGGCCAGTGGCTCAGCGTGATGAAGTCGGGCACCTGCCCGGGATGTCCATCGCTCACGAGGCGCTCGCTGATGTTGCCGATGGCGCCGCCGAACACCAAGCCGGCGCCGATCGCCTCGGGCCAGGTTCGCACCAGTGCGACCACCCCGCCCAGGATGACGACACCGATACAGAGCAGTACCGACACCACCGCGGCCCGACCGGCAAAGAGGCTGAAGGCGAAGCCTGAGTTGTAGTCGAGGGACAGTCCGAAGGGCCCCCACACGTGCTGGGTGCCGTGGACGTGGTGCAGCGCAAGCGTGGTGGTGACCCGGTCGGCCACCAGGACAGCAGCGGCGAGGCCAAAGGCCAACGGCACCGCCGCGG
Source organism: Acidimicrobiales bacterium (assembly GCA_036489775.1). Taxonomy (GTDB): domain Bacteria; phylum Actinomycetota; class Acidimicrobiia; order Acidimicrobiales; family RAAP-2; genus Bog-473. Next base: position 9,498 of record DASXFC010000006.1, read on the forward strand.
TCCTGGTCAACGACGAGACAGTCCTCCGCTCTTGCATGCCACGCAGAGGCGGGCGTACGGCAGGGCCCGTAGTCGCGGCTTGGGGATGGGCTGAAAGCAGCGCTCGCAGTAGCCGTAGGTCTTGTCGACGATCCGCTTCAGGGCGTCGTCGATCTCCTCGACCGCCAGCAGCGCCTGACCGGACAGGGCCAGGTTGCGCTCCCGGTCGACGGTGACGGTGCCACCCTCGCCGGACTCCTCGTCGAACTGGACGTCACCCGGCTCACGCTCGAGAGCGAGGGAATCGGCCTCGGCCCGCAGCGAGGTCGCCTGCTCCTGGTAGACCGCACGCTCTTCGATGAGGATGATCTTCACCTCATCGAGGAAAGGCTGGTCCTTGCCGTAGGGGCCGACCTTGGGCCGGACGGGCGGTGGAGGCTTGGGCTTGGGGGTGAAGGTGGTCCTGGGCGGGGCAACGACAGCTGGGGCCTCGGCCGCAGCGGCCGCGGCCTTCTTGGCCGGAGCCGCAGCCGGAGCCGCCTTCTTGGCCGGAGCCGGAGCCGACGCCGACGCCGCGGCCTTCTTCGCGGTGGCGGGCGCGGCCTTCTTGGCGGCGGTTGGAGCCGCCTTCTTGGCCGGAGCCGGAGCCGGAGCCGACGCCGCGGCCTTCTTCGCCGTGGCGGGCGCGGCCTTCTTGGCCGGAGCCGATGCCATCGCCTTCTTCGGAGCAGCCTTCTTCACTGGCGCCGTCGCCGTCTTCTTGGTGGCCGTCGGGCGCTTGGCAGCGATCGCCGAGCTCCGGGCCGGGGCAGCCTTCTTGGCCGCCGTGCCCTTCTTGGCGACGGCGGTGCGCGATGCGGGGGTCTTCTTGGCAGTGGCGCCCTTACTCGCTGGCGTCATCATCTCCTCCTTAACGGCCGCGAGTGCGACCGGTCCCCCGGCACCGACCCGCGCCAAGGGAGCGGGTGACGATAGCGGACGTCATGAACCGGGGCAATACCGAACCCCGGGCCTTCTGGTCAGAAGGAGCGGGGCGCTCCTGGGGCAGAGCCGTTCGGAGCGGGCTGCAGATTAAGGGTCGGTGGACCGTCTTCGTGCACTGACTCGTCGGCGGCACCGTCAGCCGCCTCATCGCTCAGCCCTCCGGGACGGGTGGAGACGGCGGCCTTGGGCCGCACTCCCATGAGCGAGTTGGCCGGCTGCACGTTCTCGTCGACCCACTTGAGGATGTCGGACAGCGCGTCGCGCAGGCGGTTGCGCTCGGCCTCGAGATGGCGAGCCATGCTCTCGACGTCGGTGGCCAACTCAGTGCGACGGTTCTCGAGGCGGTTCACCTCTTGGCGCAGCTTCTCCTGCGCCTCGGCCTGCAATTTGGCCGCAGTCTGCTCGGCGGCCTCGACGGCCGCTCGGGCCGTCTCCTCGGCCCGGGCCACGATATCGGCTGCCTCGGCCTCGCTCTCGCGCTTGGTCTGGTCGACGAACTTCTGGGCCAGCAAGAGCGTGCGCTGCAACGTCTCGTCGGTGATCCCCAGATCGGCGACGGTCCCGCTGGCCGCCGGGGCAACCGCGGCAGCGGCCTCCTCGGGCTCACCGGTGCGGCGATCCCGCTCCAGGGCCACGATCCGGTCGCTGGCCTGGCGCAGCCGGTCGTTGAGCTGGCGCACATGCTCCTGCAGGGCTTCGGCTTCCTGCGCCGCCCGGTCCAGATACTCGTCGACTTCGTCGACGTTGTAGCCCTTCAGGCCGAGGCGGAACTCGACCGTACGCAGCGTGTCGAGGATGGAGGAGGAGGTCTGCGAATTGTCCATGGGCGGCGAGTCTACCCATGACCAACCCGAGCACCAGGGAGATTGAAACCCGATGGCCTCGGGTCCCCCACCGCTGGCAAGGCGAGTGGCGGGACCGGCCGGAAACCTAGGCCGAGAACACCTTGTAGGCCACGATCTGCAGGCCGAAGAACACGATGATGAACGAGATGTCGATGCCGCCGATGGGGTGAATCAGACTGCGTACCGGCCGCAATATGGGTTCGGTGGCGCGGAACAGGAAGTAGCGCACCCGGGCCATCGAGGTGCCGGAGTCGATACGGAACCAGCTGAGGATGGCCATAGGAAACATGATCAGCCAGAGGTACAGCAGAATAAGCAGCCCGATGTAGTGCATTACCAGTTTGAGAGTAGTAGCTCTACCTCAAGCTTTAGCCGCGCGTTAGTCCCGGCCGAAGCCGCGCTCGGCCAGCCGGAGGCGCTCCTCGTCCGACACCTTCACGTTGCTGGGTGCCAGCAGGAAGACCTGGTCGGCCACCTTCTCCATCTCGCCGCTCAGCGCGTAGGTGACACCGCTGCAGAAGTCGATCATCCTGCGCTGCAGGTCCCGATCGGCCATCTGCAGGTTCACGATGACCGGCCGGTTGTCCTTCAGGCGATCGGCGATCTCCTTGGCGTCGCCGAAGCGGGCCGGCGCCACCACGTGCACCCGGGCTGACGCAGCGGTCGTCGGGTTCATCGAGGGGTCGACCGCCATGGGGCGGAGGGAAGCCTGAGGACGGGGCGACGAGACGGCGCCACTGACCTGGGCCCGGGGTGCGGAGGGGACGGCGGACTCACGCGGGATGGTCCGGATACGGCTCATTCCCCCGTTGTATTCCTCGGGCTCGTCGTACTGCACCGGTTGGGCCGACACCCTGGTGGCCCCGGAGAAGCCGCGCGGGGCGCGGTCATCGAGGTCGTCGTACTCGTCGTACTCGTCATCGAGCAAGCCGAGATACACCATGGTTTTCTTCATGAACGAGGGTGCCATGCCTTCTCCTGTCCCGGGACAGCGTAGTGCGTATCAATCCTGGTGAGGGCTGCGAGGACGCGTTCAGCCCCGGTTTCAGTGGCCTTGGGGTGGGCGGGGTCCGAAGAGGCCGCGCCCGATGCGCACCATGGTCGACCCGGCCGCCACGGCCACCGCCAGATCGTCCGACATGCCCATAGAGCGCTCCTCGAGGCCCAGCCCGTTGGCCAGATCTACCAATTGCCCAAATGCCTCGGCTGCAATCGCAGTGCCCCCCTGCGGCGCCACCGTCATGAGACCGCGGACGTCCAGCCCGAGCGCCCGCAGCCGCTCGACCAGCGGGGCCACCTCCTCGGGAGGGCGGCCGTTGCGCTGCGCCCCTTCCGTGAAGTCCACCTGGACCAGGACGGCCGCCCCGGGGGCGGCTTGGGCGATCTTCTCCCCCTCGACGTCCCGGCTCACGCTCTGCCACAAGGTGACGGTTGGGGCCAGGGCCCGGATCTTGTTGCGCTGGATGGCCCCGAGAAAATGCCAGCGGGTGCCCTCAGGACCGGGCGCCTTGGCCAACAACTCGTTGGCGTAGTTCTCCCCCAGGTCGGCCAGCCCGGCCGCTCGGGCCGCCGCCACCGCCTCGGGGCCGAAGCCCTTGGTGACGGCCAGGACCCGAACCCGGGACGGATCGCCCCCGGCGGCCGTGATCTCCCGGCGCACCTGATCGAGGCGCGCCGAGACCAGCTCGCCGGTAATGCCTTCGGGACTAGCGGAGGAAGGAGGGGACGTCGAAATCGTCGTCGCCCAGATCGAACTCGTTGTCCGTGCTGCCGGTACCGCCGGGCGTGTCGCCGAAGATGTCGACCGGGCCTTCGCCGCCGCCACCGAAGAGCGGCGTGCGCTCGGGCTTGCCGCCGCCCTCTTCCCAGCGTTCGAAGCCGGCGGCGATCACCGTGACCCGGACCTCGTCGCCCATGTTGTCGTCGATGACCGCTCCGAAGATGATGTTGGCGTCGGGATGGGCCACGCCGTGGATGATCTCGGCGGCCTCGTTCACCTCGAACAGGCCGAGGTCCGAGCCACCCGCGATGTTCAGCAGGATGCCCCGGGCGCCTTCGATCGACGCCTCCAGCAGCGGCGAGGTGATGGCGGCCCGGGCCGCATTGGCCGCCCGGCCCTCACCGATGGACGAGCCGATGCCCATGATGGCCGTCCCGGCGTTGGTCATCACCATCTTCACGTCGGCGAAGTCGGTGTTGATCAGGCCGGGCACCGTGATGAGATCGGTGATGCCGCGCACGCCTTGGAGCAGCACCTCGTCGGCCATCCGGAAGGCGTTGACCATGCTCGTCTTGTCGTTGGACACGGTCAGCAAGCGGTCGTTCGGAATCACGATGAGCGTGTCGACCTTTTCCTTGAGGATCTGGATCCCCTTCTCGGCCTGCATGGCACGACGCCGGCCCTCGAAGGTGAACGGCCGCGTCACCACGCCGATGGTCAGCGCGCCGAGCGACTTGGCCACCTCGGCCACCACGGGCGCGGCGCCGGTGCCGGTGCCCCCGCCCTTGCCGGCGGTGATGAAGACCATGTCTGAACCCTGCAGGGCCTCTTCGATGTCGGCCCGGTGCTCCTCGGCGGCCTGGCGGCCGACCTCGGGGTCACTGCCCGCCCCGAGCCCGCGCGTGAGCTGCCGGCCGATGTCGAGCTTGAGGTCGGCATCGCTCATCAGCAAGGCCTGGGCGTCGGTGTTGGCCGCAATGAATTCGACGTTGCGCAACCCCGAGTCGATCATGCGGTTGACGGCGTTGACGCCACCGCCACCGACCCCGACCACCTTGATCACGGCCAGGTAGTTGCTCTGGGATGGAACGGTCATGAACTCCCTCGACTCTGGGACGATCGCCGACCGATCGCACTCCGGTTAGTACCGCCTGCTGTCACCGCGGCCACCCCCCGTTTGTTCTCTGAACCTGAAGAGAAGGTTGACGTTCACAGTGCGGAAACGTTGAACCACCATACGAGGGGGCATTCTCGCAGGTCAAGCATCCCCAGGTCACGGACCTGTCACCGTTGGCGCGTCAGGGACACTTACATCAATGATGTCACCATCGTGGAGGGTGGCCCCGGCCAAGATGGCCGAAACGTCCTCATATTTGGCCTGGAGCTGGGTATCGGACCCGATATCGACCACAACAGGCGTGGTCAGGGCCAATTGCACCCAACCACCGGGCTCCACCGTGACGCCGGTCACCTGCCCCGAAAAAGAGGCAGGCAGGGTGCTGGCCACGGCCAATCCGATCTCGTCCTTGGCTCCGAGCGAGGACCCGGCGGGGCCGGGCAGCGCCGGCCCCCCGAAGGCCAGCAGGCCCGCGGGCCGAGTGGTGGAGGTGGCGAGCACCCGGCCATCGGTCGAGATCTCGGCGTAGTGATTGCCGCTCTCGGCCATGACCAGGCGCGGCACTTCCTCTTGCACCACGATCCTCACCCCGTCGGGCCAGTGCACGGACACCGAGGCCGAACGGACCCACGGCAGCCGCTCGACACCGCGGGCCGCACTGCCCGTATTGAGATTGAGCAGGGGCGGATGGTGGGCCAGGCCGGCTGCTGCCGCCACTTGCGCGCCCGTCTCGTGAGTGGCACCGACCACGGTCACGGCGCGGGCACCGAAGATCGGGGTCTGCGTGAGCACCAGCCAGATGCTGACGACCACCGCTGTCCCGATGAGCCCGACCAACAGGACGCGCAACCGTCGCCGTCCGGCCTCGCGCGTGACCTCGGTCCGCCGCCGCGCCATGCGAGGATCGACCCGCCCCCGACGCCGCCCGTCGTTACCGTCATCCCCACCACCACTGCCGCCGCCGCTCCTGCCGCCACGGCCTGATCCGTTTCCGCCGCGTCCGCTCCCGCCGGAACCTCGTCTGGACGTCCCCGGGCTCGGCCGTGTTCGCGTTGCGGTCGAAGTCGGGGTCACGATCCAGACCCCTGGGCGCTCGACGGCATGGCACCAGTCTCCCAACCTCCAAAGCCCAAGAGGCGGACCTCCGTCGAGAGCGACACTCCGGAGTGCTCGGCCACCACGGCGCGCACGTGCTCGATGAGGGCCCGCACGTCGTCGGCCCGACCCCCCTGGTCGGCCTGGATGAAGTTGGCATGCTTCTCCGACACCTGCGCCGTGCCCAGCCGGTAACCCTTCAACCCGGCCGCCTCAATCAGCCGCCCGGCCGAATCGTCGGCCGGATTGGTGAAGACCGAGCCGGCATTCGAACCGCCGGGCTGGTGCTGACGCCGCCACTTGACGATCTGGGAGACCGCCGCCTTCTCCTGCTCGACCGATCCCGGCGTGACCTCTAGTTGTGCCGCCAGCACCAATTCAGCCGATCCGACGCTGGAGTGGCGGTACCGGTACTCGAGTCGTGCTCCCCCGTCCTGCCCGCCCGACTCCCCCAGCAGATCGACCCAGGTGTAGGACCGCACCACCGCGGCCATGTCGGAGCCGTGGCCTCCGGCGTTCATCCGCACCGCGCCCCCCACCGATCCGGGCACGCCGACCGCCCAAGCCAGGCCCGACCATCCGGCTTCAGCCGCCTGGCGGGCCAACACCGGCAAGGCCACAGCGGCGCCGGCGGTCACCAGGCTCGGCTTTGCTGAATTGGAATCGGAATCGGAATTGGAATCGGAATCGGCAGCCGGCCACTCGATCCCGCCGAAGCCGCGCCCCAACCGCAGCGCCAGCCCGTCGAACCCCTCGTCAGCCACCAAAAGGTTCGAGCCGCGCCCGATAACGAGCGTGGCCACATCCCGGCCCCGCAGGGCCTGACGGACTTGCTCCAGGGCCGACTGGTCCTCGACCTCGACGTAGAGCCGCGCCGGCCCGCCCACCCCGTAGGTGGTGAGTGGTCCGAGCGGCCGGTCCCGCTCGGCCAGATCCCCCAGGGCGGCGGCGACGGCCTCCAGCTCGGCGGTTCTCACCACTGGGGCGACTCGATCAGCTGGTCCGGCAAGAGCGTGAGGTCGCCCGCACCCAGGGTGAAGCACAGGTCCCCCGGTCGCAGCAGCTCGCCCACCGATCGCCGCAGCTCCTCCCAGCCCGGGACGTAATGCACTTCGAGGCGGGGGTCCCGCTCGCGGACGGCATCGACCACCAGCCGGCCTGACACGCCCGGCACCGGCGCCTCGCCGGCGCTGTAGATGTCGGTGACCACCAGCACGTCGGCATCAGCGAAGGCGGTCCCGAAGTCGGGCGCCAGCTGGGCGGTGCGACCGAAGCGGTGGGGTTGGAACACCGCCACGATGCGGTCCCAACCGCCGGCCTTGGCCGTGGCCAGCACGGCGCGCACCTCGCCGGGTAGGTGGGCGTAGTCGTCGACGAAGGTCACGCCGTGAGCTTCGCCCCGGAACTCGAAGCGCCGGGAGACTCCGACGAAGCGGGCCAAGGCCGACTGGGCCGCGCTGAACGGCGCACCGACCCGTAGCGCGGCCACCGTGGCCAGCGCGGCGTTGCTGGCATTCCACAGTCCGGGGACCCCGAGGCGGATCTCGCCCAGGACGCCATCGGGACCGTTCAGGGTGAAGGCGATGGCACTGCGCTCTTCCTCAATATCGCCGATCACATACCGCGCGTCGATCGCCCTCCCGACACTGGTCGAGCCATGCGTGCGACCGATGGCCGAGGCTTGCGCATCGTCCGCCGAGACGATGGAGCCCTCGGTGGCGCTCCCGACGAACTCGCTGAAGGCGTCCTGCAGCCGCTCGAAGGTGCCGTAGTAATCGAGGTGATCGGGCTCGACGTTGGTCAGGACGGCCAAGTCCGGACGGATGGCCTGGAAGGTGCCATAGCTCTCGTCCGCCTCCACCACCAGGTACTCCCCCTGGTCCCACACTGCGTTGGTGCCGATCTCGTTGACATCGCTTCCGATCAGGAAGGACGGGCGCAGACCGGCCTCCACCAGGATCAGCGAGAGCATCGAGGCCGTACTCGTCTTGCCGTGCGTGCCCGCCACGGCCAGGCAGCGGCGGGTGGCGCAGATGGCGGCCAGCGTGCCCGAGCGGGGCACCACCAGGGCGCCCCGGGCCCCGGCCGCCCGAATCTCGGGATTACTCAGCGCCACCGCGGGCGAATAGGTCACGACGTCGACCTGGCCCACGTTCTCGGCCCGATGCCCGACCGCCACGTGAATCCCGTGCGAGCGCAGCCGCTCGGCCACCGGCGAGTCCTTCAGATCCGATCCGCTCACCGTGTGGCCCATGGCGGAGAGCACCAGGGCGATGGCGCTCATACCGGCGCCCCCGATCCCCACGATGTGGATCCGCCCGGGCTGGCGCAGATCCAATTCAGCGGGCATGGGCGTCCACCAACCGGGCCACTTGCTGGGCCGCGTCGGGATGGCCGAGGGACTTGGCCGCCGCCGCCATCGACTCGAGGCGGTCCGGATCGTTGAGCAATGCGGTCAACTCCCGATCGAGCCGCTCGCTGGTGCATTCGGCGTCGGGCACCAGCACGGCGGCCCCGGCGTCGACCAGAGCCTGGGCGTTCTTGGTCTGGTGGTCCTTGGGCGCTCCGGGCAGCGGCACCAAGATCGCCGGCATCCCCGCCACCACCAACTCACCGACCGACATGGCGCCGGCCCTCGACACGCAGAGGTCAGCCGCGCCGTAGAGGGTGGGCATGCGGTCCTCGAAGGGCACGACGTCGTAGTGGAGATGGGAGGCGGCATTGCTGGATCGGGAAACCGCATCGGCCGACGTCCCATCGGTGAGGCGGGCAAACTGCTCATAGTCCCGTCGGCCGGTCACCTGGTACAGCGACCGCTCCTTCTGCGACGACCACCTTTGGGCCAGTTCGGCCACGGCCCGGTTGATGCGGAGCGCACCCAGGGAGCCGCCGAAGGCGGCCACCGTCTGGCGTCCCGGCGGAAGATCCAGTGCAGTCCGGGCCTTGGCCCGGGCTGACGGCGTGCGCTCGAGGGCGTTGAACTCGGGCTTGACCGGCGTGCCGGTCACGTGGGCCCGCGGCATATCCGTGCCGGGAAAGGCCACCGCACTGGCCGCGGCGAAACGCGCCAGCGCGGCGTTGACCGCACCGGGGACGGCATCGGTGGTCACCAGGACCATCGGTGTCCGGGTCACCACGGCGGCCAGGCCGGCCGGGAAGCTGGCGTACCCGCCCACCACCACGACCACCCGGGGCCGGTGACGCAGGAAAGAAGCAACCGCCCGCAGGCAGGCCCAGGCCAGCCCGATCACGGCGCCGAGGTTGGCCCAGATGGCATCGGGCTTCAGGCTGCGGCGGATGCCGCGGCCCGGGAGCAGCGTGTAGGGAAACTCGAGAGGGGGCCACACCGTTGCCTCTTGACCACGGCGGGAGCCGTAGAGCTCGATGGAATCCGCAGTATGTCCCTCTTCGACCAGGGCCCGCGCGATCTGGAGGGAGGGTACGACGTGACCACCTGTCCCGCCGCCGGCGATCACTGTGCCGCGGCCTCCGCTCACCGACCTTGGCCGCGGGCCGACACGGCGGCCAAGCGGCGTGCGCCATGCCGGCGATCGGCGGCATCTCGTCGGCCGGACTCCCGGTGCAGCAGCGACTTGGAGGTGCTGGGCGCGGCTTCGGCCTGCCGGGCGATGTTGATCAGGATGCCGGCCGCCACCAGGGTGATGACCAATGAGGATCCGCCATAGGAGATGAAGGGCAGCGGGATGCCGGTCACCGGCAGCACGCCCAGGACGGCGCCGATGTTGATGAGGGTCTCGGCCCCGATCCAGGCCACCAATCCCACCGCCAGCAGGCCCCCGAAGCGGTCGGCTGCATGCGTGGCCGTCTTGATGCCCAACCACATGAAGGCACCGAGCAGGGCCAGCACGGCCAGGGCGCCCACGATGCCGAGGTCCTCGCCGATGACCGAGAAGATGAAGTCGGTGTGGGCGTTGGGGAGGAAGCCCCACTGCTGCTGCCCCCCACCGAGGCCCAACCCGAAGAGGTGTCCCGAACCGAGCCCGATGAGACCCTGCACCACCTGGTAGCCCGAGCTGCTGCCGTGAGCCGAAGGGTCGAGGAAGGACAAGAGCCGCTCGCGCCGGTAGGGAGAGGCGACGGCCACGATGAGGGCGAGCGCCGCCATGGCACCGATGACCTTGAAGACCGGGCCGAGCTTGACCCCCGAGACGAAGAGCATGGTCAGGGCGATGCAGGCCATGACCATGGCCGTGCCCATGTCGGGCTGAGCCAGGATCAGCACCCCGGAGACGCCCGTCACCAAGAGCAACGGGCCCATGATGCGGCGATCGGTGGCGTCCTCATCGAGACGCTTGGCGATGAAGTCGGCGGCGAAGAGCACCAGCGCCAACTTCATGACCTCCGAAGGCTGGATCCGGAACTGCCCGAAGCCGATCCAGCGGCTCGACCCCATCACGTGCACCCCGAGGCCGGGGACCAGCACCGCGAAGAGCATCACGAAGGTGGCGACCAGGAGGGCGCCGCTCAGGCGGCGGATCTTGCGGTAGTCGATCTTCAGAAGGACACCGAAGACGACGGCACCCACGGCCATCCACATCCCCTCGCGGATGAGGATCTGCCAGGGCGATCCGTAGGTGTCGATGGAGACCACCGACGAGGCGATCCCCACCATCACGATGCCGAGCACGCAGAGCAGGACGACCAGCGCGAAGAGGACGGTGGAGGTCGACACCGTGCGGCCGAACAAGCGGACGCCCATGGCGTTCTGCGCCGCCCGCGGGGACGGAGCGGACCTCCGGGTGGGGCGGGTCCGTCGAACGCCCGGCGTGGTAGAGGTCGCGGTCATCGCGCCCCTGACGCGCTGACGCGCCACACCTGCCGGTCCGACACCCGGGTCATGGACCAATTCTTCCCCACCGCGCCCGCCAAGTGGCGGAGGGTCGCATTCACGTGATTTTCGCCACGGTCAGGAAGTCGCCGTAGAAGATGCCGAGGCCCAACGCGGCAAAGAGGCCACCGAGGAGCCAGAAGCGGACGATGATCGTGGTCTCGGGCCAGTCCTTCATCTCGAAGTGATGGTGGATGGGTGCCATCCGGAAGATCCGTCGCCCGAAGACGCGGAAGCTGACCACCTGCATGATCACCGTGACCATCTCCATCACGAAGAGGCCGCCGATGATGGGCAGCAACAGGTCGAGGTTCAGCATCAGGCACAGGCCGGCCAGGCCGGCGCCGATGGCCAAGGCACCGGTGTCGCCCATGATGATCTTGGCCGGGGCCGCGTTCCACCAGAGAAAGCCACACAGCGCGCCGGTCAGGGCCACGGCCGTCAGAGCCAAGTCGATGGCGGCGGGCTTGGGCACGTCGTAGATCGAGTAGTGCCGGAAGATCCAGTAGCCCATGACGGCGAGGACGGCGAAGCAGAAGATGCCTGAACCGCTGGCCAATCCGTCGAGCCCGTCGGCGAAGTTCACGGCGTTGGTGGTGGCGAGCATGACGAAGGTGGCGAAGGCGATCCAGCCCCACTGCCCGAGGTTCACCCCTGGGAGGTTGTAGCGGGTGAAGGACAGCGCCGTCGTGGTGTGCGCCCAGTGCAGGGCCAGCCAGGCGAAGGCCAGCGCGAAGATCAGCTGCGCGATGAACTTGCCCCGCTTGTTCAACCCCAGGCTGCGCTGGCGGGTGACCTTGATCCAGTCGTCGAGGAAGCCGACGCCGCCGAAGGCGACCACGACACCGACGACCAGGTAGCCGGTTCGCGAGAAGTTGACCTGCGTCTCGAGGTGACCGAGCGCGTAGCCGAAGACCACGGCGCCCACGATGGCGATGCCGCCCATGGTGGGGGTCCCCGCCTTGGCCAGGTGGGTGGCCGGACCGTCCTCGCGGATGTGCTGGCCGATGTTGCGGGTGCGGAAGTACCGCATGAGGACCGGAGTGGTCAGGATGGAAAACCAGAGCGCGACGCTCCCGGCCACCAGCAAGGCGATCATCGGCTACCGGCTCTCGCTGGTGCTGACCTGGGGCAACCAGGTGTCAGGGCCGGCCGAGTAGTGAACGGACAGGGCGTGACGAGCCTCGAGGGCGTCGTCGAACGGAAGGCGCTGACCACCGATCTCCTGGTAGGTCTCGTGCCCCTTGCCGGCGATGAGGACCACGTCACCGGGGGCGGCGGCATCGAGGGCGCGCCGGATGGCCTGGTGGCGATCGGCCTCGACGATGATCGACGAGCGGTCGTCGGGACCTTCGAGTGGGCCGGTGAGCACGTCGTTGATGATGGCGGCTGGATCCTCGTCGCGCGGGTTGTCCGAGGTGAGGTAGGCCACGTCGCTCAGGCCGGCGGCGGCCTGGCCCATCAGCGGTCGCTTGGACCGGTCCCGGTTGCCACCACACCCGAACACGCAGAGGACCCGGCCCCCGGGGTCGACCAGGCCGCGGCATTCGGCCAGCACGACCTCGAGACCGGCCGGGGTGTGGGCATAGTCGACGATCACGGTGAAGGGCGGCGCCGAACCGGATTCGGCATGGGCGCCGGGGGTGGCGATGACCTGGAGCCGGCCCGGGACCGGCGCGGTGGCGGACAGGGCACGGGCTACGTCAGCCGGCTCGAGTCCGGCGGCCACCGCGGCTTCGGCGGCCAGCAGCACGTTGTCGACGTTGACACCCCCGGTGAGGGAGGTCTCCACCGGCAGGCCGCGCCAGGTGAAGCGGGTGTGACCGGGACGCAACACGATCTCAGTGGCGTCGCTGTGGTGCACGGCCACCGCGGGAATGCGGACCTGGTCGAGCAGGCGCTGGCCCCACGGGTCGTCGGCGTTGATGACGGCGCGCACGGCATGATCGGCGCCGAACAGTCGGCTCTTGGCCTCGAAGTAGGCCTCCATGGTGCCGTGGTAGTCGAGGTGGTCGTGACTGAGGTTGGTGAAGACGGCCACGTCGAAGTGCACACCCTCGACGCGGGCCTGGGTCAGCGCGTGGCTCGAGACCTCCATGGCCACGGCGTGGTGGCGGCCGTCGGAACGCTGGCGGTCACGCACCCCGGCCAGGATCCGCTGGACTTCGGTGGCTTCCGGAGTGGTCCTCGCCCCCGAGAGGGTGCCCAGCACGTTGGTGGGGTATCCAGTCGCCCCCAGCAGGTCTCCGAGGACGTGCGTCACCGTGGTCTTCCCGTTGGTGCCGGTCACCCCGATCATCATCAGGTCACGCGAGGGGAAGCCGTAGAAGGCGGCGGCCAGGTGGGCCATGACCGGACGGATGGTGCCGGGGGCGATGCGGCTCTGCACCACCTCGAGCTCGGGGAGCAAGCGCTCGCACAGGAGGCCGACGGCGCCCCGTTCGACCGCCTCGGCGGCGTAGGCGTGGCCGTCGCTCAGCTCGCCGGGAATACAGCAGAAGAGGTCGCCGGGGACGACCCGGCGGCTGTCGTGGGTGATGCCGGCGATGTCGACCAGGGCCGGGTCGCCGACGGACTCGAGGACTTCGATGTCATCGAAGAGGAGGTTCATTGGCACGGTCCGCATGGTGGCCCGGACAGGTTGGCACGCCGGCGACCCCGGCGTGTCCCCTCCCAGGTCCCGCCGGGGACCCGGATCATGTGATGTCCTGGGTCTGGTCACTCCCGGCATCGGGCGTCGAGCCCGTGGTGGGTTTGGTGGCGGCGCCCGGCGTGGTGGGGACGTCGTAACGGTGCAGGGCGTAGCTCATGATCTGGGAGAACACCGGCGCGGCCACCGTGCCACCGAAGATGGGTGTCGGGCGGTCGAGGACCACGATCATGGAGAAGGTCGGGTTGTCAGCCGGGGCGAAGCCGACGAAGGAGGCCATGTAGGCACCGGCCTCGTAGGAGTCCTGGCCCGGGGTGGGGATCTGGGCCGTGCCGGTCTTCCCGGCCACGGTGTAGCCGGGCACCACCGCGCTGGTGCCGGTGCCGACCTTGACCACCTGCTGCAGCATGGCGTTGAGCTGGCTGTCCACTGACGGGGAGAAGGCCTGGTGGCTGGCCGAAGCTGCCGTCTTGGTCACCGTGCCGCTGGGGCTGACGGTGGCTTCGATCAGTTTGGGGGCCACGTACTCGCCGCCGTTGGCCACCGCGTTGTAGGCGCCGAGCACCTGCATGGCGTTGACCGCGTCGACCTGGCCGATGGGGAGCGAGACGTAGTCGGTCGGCTCCCACTGGGCCGCGGTGGCCAGCAACCCGGCCGACTCACCAGGGAAGTCCAGACCGGTGGGCTGCCCGAAGCCGAGGTTCTGCACCTGGGCCAGGAGGCGCTGCTCACCGAGGGACTGGGCGATCTCGGAGGTGCCGATGTTGGAGGACTGGGCCAGGATCTCGGTGGCGGTCAGCTGCTCGGTGGGGTGCGGGTCGGCGTCGTGGAAGATCGAGCCGTCGAGGCTGATCTGGTCGGGCACGGTGAAGACGGTGTCGGGGTTGATGAGCCCGTCCTGGAGCGCGGCCGAGAAGGTGACCAGCTTGAAGACCGAGCCCGGCTCGTAGTCCTGGGTCAGGGCCAGGTTGCTGGAAGCCTCGTTGACGGCGTCCTTGGGTCCGATGGGCACGACGCCCTTGGCGGTGGTGGCGGTGGTCGCTGGGGTGGTGGTGGCGCCCAGGGCGGCCGGGTGGGTGGCGACCAGGTTGGCCATGGAGAGGATCTGGCCCGTCTTGACGTCCATGACCACGGCCATGCCGTTGAGGGCGTTGTCCTCGATGATGCCCTTGGCCAGGGCCTGCTCGGTCTCGTACTGGAGCTGCGTATCGAGGGTGAGCTCGACGCCGGTGCCGGCCTTGGAGGCCACCTTGCTGGTGACCGGCGACTGCGGCAGGGCCACACCCGAAGGGGACTCGATGAGGGTCTCCTTGCCGTTCTGACCGGCCAGGAGCGAGTTGTCGCCGTATTCGATGCCGGCCGCGCCGGCCCCCGATGCATAGGTGGAGCCGATGACCGGCGAGGCCAGGATGCCGTTGGTGGTCAGCCGCTTGGAGTCGGCCAGCGTGGTCAGGCCCGGGATGGCCAAGTTCATGATCTTGGTGCCGAGCGACTGGGAGAGCTGGCGGGCCAGGACGACGTAACCCGAGTGCCGGTGGAGCTCGGTGGCCAGAGTGGCCTCGGGTTGCTTGAGCAGCGGAGCCAGGGCGGCGGCGGTGGTCGCCGGGTGCCTGACCTGGAAGTCGTCAGCGACCAGATCGTCGGTGGCTTCGGAGATGACGAGCGGCTCACCATCGCGGGCGTAGATGCCGCCCCGCAGCGAGGGTAGGGCGACCGAGATGGACGATTCGGCCCGGGCATCGTCCACGTACTGCGCGGAGTGGAGCACCTGCACGTCGACCAGGCGCAGGACCAGGGCCAGCAGGGCCACCATCAGCACGAACCGGAGCAACTTGGCCCGCCGGTGGAAGGTGCCGGCGGCCCACGCATCGCGGCGGACCTGGGAACGGACGGCGGTCTTCGGGTTCGGACGCGGGTGGGGGCGCCGCGCGGCGGTGCTAGTGCGCGGCGGGTTGGCGGGTCGGCGGGGTCGTGCTGGAGACGGTTCGACCGGGCGCCGACGGACCGGCCGTCCAACCGACGTTGGATCGGATTCGGCGCGCGCGCGCCAAACGTCTTGCCGCCCGCGGGTGCTCATTGGCTTGTTGCGGTCGAGCCGGTTGAGGAGGTGGTGCTGGTGGTGGCGGGGGTAGTGGTGGTGGCCGTCGTCGTGGGGGTGGTGGTGGCGGTCGTCGGGGCGACTGGGGGCGGCGTGACCTTGGGTGTGGGCAGCGGCGTATTCAGCGAGACGTAGGGCAACTCGGTGACCCCCGACGGGACGACCAAGCCCAGAGAGCCGGTGGCATCCGAGACGATGCGAGCCGGGGTCTCGAGCTGCGAGTTGTTGTACTCGTTCTGCCCGTGAATGGTCTCCGCCTTCGAGAGGCTGCTCTGTACCGACTGCAGGCGCACCTGACCGTCAGCCAGCAGGGCCTGCCCGACCACGACGACGAGCAGCGCGCCCACCACCAAGGACAGCGAGATCATGGTCAGGAGATGGCCGGACTCACGGAGCCGGCGGAGTGGGCCGACCCGCCGGTCGCGGCGACGGCCCGGCTCTTGGCGCGACGGGACGACGCGCAGCGGGGCGCGCCGTGGCGGTGCGCTCTCCCGGCGGGGCTGGGCCGCCGTGTTGACTTTGCGAGCTGTCGCCGTTCCCACGGGCGGTGGAGGCGTCATGACGACGGCCCTTCACTCGTCCGCGCGATGGCTCGCATCCGGGCACTCTCGGCGCGCCGATTGACGGAGATCTCCTCCGCCGACGGCTTGCGAGAGCCCCGGAAAACTAGTTGGTGCGTAATCACGGCACCGCAGACACAGGGCAGGCCCGGGGGGCAGGTGCAGCCACCGGTCGCCGCAGAGGCGAAGGTCTGCTTGACGTAGCGATCCTCGCCGGAGTGGTAGCTGATGACGACGCAGCGGCCGTCGAGAGCCAAGCGATCGAGGGCCACCGGCAGGGCCTCGGCCAGCTGGCCCAGCTCGTCGTTCACGGCGATGCGCAGCGCCTGAAACACCCGGACGGCCGGGTGCCCTTTCCGACGGACGGCCGCCGGGACCGACGCCGCCACCACCTCGGCCAACTGCACTGTGGAGCTCAAGGGGCGAGCAGCCACGACGGCCCGGGCGATGCGCCCAGCCAACCGCTCCTCCCCATTGGCCCGGAACAGCGCAGCGAGCTCTCCCTCCGTGGCGCCGTTGACGAGATCACCTGCGGTGGGTCCCGACGTCTGATCCATCCGCATGTCGATGGCGCCGTCGTTGCGCAGCGAGAACCCACGCTCGGCCTGGTCGAGCTGTGGGGAGCTCACTCCGAGGTCGAACAGAACGCCCGACACGGCCCCGTCGGTCCCGAGGACCGAATCGATGGCGGCGCCCAGCCCAAAGAAGGGGGTGCGGATCAGTCGGACCCGGTCCCCGAATCGAGCCAGGCGGCGCTGGGCGGCGTCGATGGCCGCCTGGTCGCGGTCGAGCCCGATGACCGAGAGGTGGGCGTGGGATTCGAGGAGGGCCTCGGTGTGCCCTCCCCCACCCACGGTGGCGTCGACCACCCAGCCGGCCGGAACCGGGGCGAACAGCGAGACGACCTCGTCCCTCAGGACGGGTGTGTGCTCGAAAGGTGTTGGGTCCTGGGCCATCTGCAGCCCCCCGACGAGGTCGAGGAGTAAAGGGTGGAGCCCTGCTCGATTCGCGTGGAAGGGGGAGGCGGTAAGCCCTTCCCCGCCGCTCGTCGGAAGGCTGCACATGGTCCTGCGGAACACATGCCGCGCCGTAGTCGGCCGGTTGATCAGCTCAGTAGTCACTCCTCCTCGTCGGCGTCGCTGTCGTTGCCGCTGAGCAACCAGCTCTCCTCGGGTCCCACGGCGTCGGTCCAGCGCGCCGGCTGCCAGAGCTCGACCCGGTCGATGGCGCCATTGACCAGGACGGCCGTCTCCAAGTGGGCCCAGCTCCGAAGATGCGTCGGAATAGGCATACGACCCTGTTTGTCGATCTCGACCTCGGCCGAGTTGGCCGACCACAGCCGCTCGTGCTGGCGGGCCTTGGCGCTCCCCGATGCAGCGCGCCGGTGGATCTGCTCCATCTGGCGCTGGAATTCCGCTGGCGTCCAGAGGGCGAGGCAGCCCTCGAGGTGCTGGGTCAGGAAACCCCCACGCTCGAAATCGGGGCGGAATTTGGCCGGGACGATGACTCGTCCCTTGACGTCGAGCTGATGCTCGTACCTCCCCAAAAAGCCTGCCACCGGCTTTGACTCCCACGTTGCTCCCTGGGTCCCATCCGAGAATCCCCCGAACGCCCCTGCAAACCATTTCGCACCACTTTAAACCCTTTCCCTCCACCTAGCAACAACAACCCACCCCAATTCGCCCTTTGGCCCCACTTGGCCGCATCGAGGGCCGCCACCTGCGCTTCGAGGTCGAGGCCACCCCTCATTCGAAGGCGGCGATCGCGGGGTCTCCGCCACCCCGCCGCATCGCCCCCGCCGGCGGAAGACGCCGGGCTCAGGCACGAAATGGCCTAGGCGGGACAGAAAAGGAGCAGATAAGGACAGCCCCCGGGCCGCGCCAAGCGCTGCCGGGGAGGTCCGGTGGAGGGAAGTGGTGGGAGAACTCCCGGAGTGGGGCGAAAATGAGCCGAGCGGGAACTCAGCGCATCAAAAACTCAACCCCACTGCGGGAACGAGACCAACAAATGGGCGCCCAGGGCTTCCAGATCGGCCCCGCCTTCGGTGAGTTCCCCCGTCCCCACCGCCACCGCAATCAGGTCGGCGGCCAGGGATTCACGCACATCGTCCTCGAGCGGCATCAGATCGAGCAGCGGCACGGGGTCCCACCGTGCGTAGACGCACATGGAGAAGAGGGAGCCCTCCCGGGAACGCCACTGGGACAGGCCCATGACCTTTCGCCCGTGGTGGAAGACCTCGCCCGGGCCCCGGCCGGCGAAGCAGACCAGTTCGCCCAGTTCGCCCGGCCGGGATCGGCCGGCATGCACCTCGAGATTGTCGACGCCGACCGAGGCCAGCCCATCCGTCCACCAGGCTCCGGCCCAGGCCGCGGCGGCCGACACATCCCCGTTCCAGAGGCGGTCGCTCCGAGGAATCCAGGCGTCGATCCAGAGAAAGCCGCCCGGCCCGAGATACACCGACCCGCCGCCACCACGACGGCGCACCACCTCGACCTCCCGCTCCTTCACCCGGGAGCGGGAGACCAGCTCGGCCGGCTGCGTACTGCCCAGGACCAACGTGGGCCCGCTGACCCGGCGGACCACCGCCAGGCGGTCGGGTTCGCTCCGGAAGCCCTCGACGTCGAAGAGGGTCGAAGCAGGCAAGAACGAAGGGGGGGTAAGGGCGAACGCGTCAGCGAGGCTCAGGACGCGGTGGCCAGGTACGGCTCCCACAACGGGTCGATCTCCGAGAGGTGCCGGAGCCGCCACAGATACCCGTCGGGCGGCCCGGGCTTCACTCGCAGGGTCCAACCCAGCTCGGACAGGAGCAGGTCGGCCTTGGTCAGATTGTCCTGCTTGCAGGCGGCCACCACGTTGGCCCAGGTGTGCGTCCCGCCGCGGCTACGTGGGATGACGTGATCGATGGTGTCGGCCGGGGCTGAGCAGTAGACGCACAGCCCGCCGTCGCGGCGGAGTACGGAGCGACGAGTGACCGGCGGCGTCCGGGCCCACCGGGGAATCCGCACCATGTGCGAGAGCCGCACGATGGAGGGCACCTCGACATCGAGTCGGGCGGAGTGGAAGACGGAGCAGTCCTCCCTGAGGGCGACCGCCTCCGCCCTCCCGGTGAGCAGGAGCACGACGGCGCGACGATCCGAGACCAAGGCAAGCGGCTCGTAAGTCGCGTTCAGGAGGAGCACGCGCTCCATAACGATCGTCAGGCTAACCGCGCGACGGGCGTGACCTGCGACACCATTCGAGGTAGTCCACGACATTTTTCGTGGTGAGCTGCTCCTCGGTGCCGGTGCCACCGAACACCGTGACCAAGCGGAAGTGCCAGTAGTCATTCCCGGGCAGGGGGAGGAACGGTGGCCGGCGCCACCAACCGCGTCGGGCCAGGCGGACGAGGGCGGCCAGCGCAGTCCCCCATAACCATGGACGAGGCAGCACCGCCCCCAGCACCACAAGCACGTCCCGGCCCCACTGGATCGGAGGCTGTGGCGCGGTTCCCGCCTGCTCACCTGACGTCACGCCGAGCGCTCCAGGCCATTCCAGCCCACTTTGGCCGCACCGATCAGCGGGCCGAGGTCCCCCAGCCCGCCCGGCACCACCCGGGCGCCGCGAGCGAAGTCGAGACGGCAGCGGGCATCCATCTCGGCTTGGGCGGCCGCAAAGAATGGAGTGCCGAAACCTAAAGCCACCGATCCGCTGACGGCGGCGAGGGGGAGGTCGAGCAGATTGACCACCGAAGCAAGGGCCCGCCCTACCAATGTCCCGCACCGTTCGATCACCTCGGGTGTGGCCTCTTGCGCCGGTCGACCGGTCACGGCCGCGATGGCCGTGCCCGATGCCTCGGCCTCGAGGCAGCCTCGCCCACCGCACGGGCAGACCCGACCCTCGGGCTCGACGATCACGTGCCCGATGTGACCGGCATTGCCACTGCTCCCCTCGAGCAGCCGGCCGTCGAGGACGATCCCGCCCCCGACGCCGGTCGAGACCACCATGCCGATGTAGTTGTCGTGACCGGCGGCGGCGCCGATCCAGCCCTCGCCGAGCGCCAACGCCTTGGCGTCGTTGTCGACGAAGGTCGGCATCCCGGTCAACTCGCCCAGCCGGCCCCGCAAGGGGAAGTGGCGCCAGCCGTGGATATTCAACGGCGACACGTGCTCGCCACCGGGCGCCATCGGTCCCCCGCTCCCCGCCCCGCACACCACGACCCGATCCGACACCGGGACCTGGGCCAGCACCTTGGACACCATCTCGGCCAGGTTGCTCCAGAGCCGCTCGCCCTCGCCCTCGTCGACCACCGGTCCGGCGTCAGGGGCCAGCTGGGTGGGGATGTGCTCTCGGACCAAGACCAAACCGGAGACGTCGACCAATCCAGCGGCCATCTTGGTGCCGCCGATGTCGACGGCCAGGGCCAACTCAGTCACGGCGCATGACTACCACGGCCGGCTCATTGACCGGCGGAGGGGCGGGCGCCTCTGGCGTCAGTTGTCGCGGCGGTGAAAGCGGGCGCGGAACCAGTCGCGGGCGTCACTGACGGCGCCCTCGAAACCGCTGGAGGCCTCGGCCACCCGGGACTTCTCCCCGTCACGGGACCGGGTCAGGTCGTGCCAGCCGGCCTTGCCCATCCGGCGCAGATTGCGCTCGAACCAGACGACCGAGGCAAACATGATGAGGACGCCCAAGAACCCGGCCGCCACCGACCTCGAGTAGAGCGCGATCAGGATGACGAAACCCACCACGAAGGTGAAGGCGGCCCACTTGCAGTGGCGGCCGGCGTGCTTGTACACGGTTTCGGAGCGGACGCGCTCGGCGAACTCGGGGTCCTGGCGAACCAGGGACTCCTCGAGTTCCGCGAGGATGCGCTGTTCGTGGTCGGAAAGCGGCATTACCGAGTGCCCCCGTGAATGACTCCACCCATTCGGGCCCCATGTTTGCACGCGGTCCGATCCCGCACAATGGAGCTTCGAGAGCTTGCGTCCTGCTGTCCCGCGCGCCTCACTGGCCTCAGCTTATGGCTCGCCGGATACCAATAGGTCGCGGACCGGGTCTCATCGAAGCCCCAGGTCAGCGGGGCGAGCGTCGCCGCATCGCCAGAGCGGCAATGCCGGCTCCCAGCAGTCCCGAGATCAGGATCACCAGAATAAGCGGGGCGTGCGCATGGGTGAGCCAGAAGTCGATGGTGACGCTGCGAAAATTGCTCAGGGCGAACCAGACCAGGGCCACGGTGGCGAACCCGAGCAGGACCAGCTGGGCGTCCCGCCTCCGGGAGACCGGTCGGTCCTCCGACGTCCCCTCCTCATCGTGTCCCATTGCGCCCATTCTGCCGCAGCGGCCCGGTCATCCAGCGATCCCTGCCATGCCAACCCCGGCCGACTGCCAACCCCGGCCGACCACCAACCCCCACCTGCTATCACAAGGACCCGAAATCCGAACGAAGAAGGGAGGGCGAGGGCATGTCCCCACAGACTGACGTCATTTCCGGAGCCCGCACGCTGTGGGAGCTCACGGAACGCCGGGCCGAGGCCAGTCCGGACCAGCCCATGCTGATCTCGGCTGACGGCGAGATCGTCACCTTCGGGCAGTTCCGGGACCGGGCCCTGCGTGCCGCGGCCGGCCTGCACGCCATGGGCGTCGGCCCCGGGTCGGTGGTGTCCTGGCAGCTGCCCACCCGGATCAACACCGTCGTGCTCTCCCTCGCCCTCTCCCGTCTCGGCGCGGTCCAGAACCCGATCATTCACCTGTACCGGGAGCGCGAGGTCGGTTTCGCCCTGCGCCAGACGGGCGCCACCCTCTTCGTCGTCCCCGGTGTGTGGCGGGACATCGACTTTGTGGCCATGGCCGAACGGGCCCTCGAGGGCGACCCCGTAGCGACCAAACCCCGCATCCTCAACATCGACGACGGCCTTCCTGAAGGCGACCCCTCGGACCTGCCCGCGCCGCCCGAAGCCACCGCGCCGCAAGACGCCCCCATCCGCTGGATCTATTACACGTCGGGATCCACCGCCGACCCCAAGGGCGTCCAACACACCGACCAGACCCTGATCGCCGGCGGGTGGGGGCTGGCCCAGGCATTGGCCATGAACGCCGACGACGTCGGCAGCATGGCCTTCCCCTACGCCCACATCGCCGGTCCCGACTACCTCGTCACCATGCTCACGTTCGGCTTCCCCGCCGTGCTGGTCGAAGCCTTCTCGGCGCCTGACGTCCTCCCGCTCTTCCGCCAGCACGGCGCCACCATGGTGGGCGGCAGCACCGCCTTCTACGTGGCCTATCTGGCCGAGCAGCGCAAGGCCCCCGACACCCCGATCCTCCCGACCCTTCGCCTGATGTCCGGTGGTGGCGCGGCCAAGCCGCCCGAAGTCCACTTCGAAGTGCGCGACGAGATCGGCGGGCGCGGCGTCGTCCACGGCTACGGGATGACCGAAGTGCCGATGATCGCCAACGGCTCGCCCACTGACAGCGATGAGCAGTTGGCCAATACCGACGGGAAGCCGGTCGATGGGGCCGACGTTCGCGTCGTCACCCTTGACGGGCGCCTTGCCGCACCCGACGAAGAGGGTGAGATCCGGGTCAAGGGCCCAATGGTCTTCCACGGCTACACCGACGCCTCACTGACCAAAGAGGCCTTCGACGAGGAGGGGTACTTCCGCACCGGCGACCTGGGCCGCCTCCGGGCCGACGGCCACCTCACCCTGACCGGCCGCCTGAAGGACGTCATCGTCCGCAAGGGCGAGAACATCAGCGCCAAGGAGATCGAGGACCTGCTTTACACCCACCCCAGCGTCATCGAAGTGGCGGTGATCGGACTGCCCGATGCCCAGCGGGGTGAGCGGGTCTGCGCCGTGGTGCAGCTGGCCGATGGCATCGACGGCCTCGAACTCGGCGACATCATCGCCTTCTGCAAAGACGCCGGGTTGATGACCCAGAAGATCCCCGAGCAGCTCGAGATCCGAACCGACTGGCCGCGGGCCGGCACCGGCAAGATCGTGAAGAAGACGCTACGCGACGAGTACTCAGCGTGACGAGATCGCCCAGCGCCTCCACCACGCTGCTGGCGGCTCGTCGCGGCCTTCCTTATCGGATCGTTTTCGTCTGCACCGGCAACATCTGCCGCTCCCCCATGGCCGAGGTCATCACCAGGGCCCTGGCCGACGACACCGTGCTCCCCGATCGCTCCACTCTTGGGTCCCACCTGGAGTTGACCAGCGCCGGGACGGGCCCCTGGCATGACGGCGAACCCATGCACGACAACACCGCCCGGGCGCTGGCCCGTGGCGGCTTCCCCGATTACCCCCATGTGGCCCGCCAGGTGGTGAGCGCCCAGCTCGGCGCCTACGAACTGGTGGTGGCCCTCGACCGTCGTCACCTCCAGACACTTCGCGGCCTCGGCGCCGACCCCGACCGCTTGGTCCTCCTGCGTGCGTTCGACGAGGCCACCGGAGCTGCCGTCGACGTCCCGGACCCCTATTACGGCGACGCCGCCGTCTTCGATGAGTGCCGCGACCAGATCACCGCCGCCTGCCACGGCCTGGTGTCCGCCCTGGCCGCCAATTGGGAGACCATCACCGCGGGTTGATCCACGCTTCGCCCGGACTGAGCACACCCGTTCGCACACCGCCGCATGACACGCCGCATGTCGCGGCCTGAAGGCGGTGTGACAGCATGACCAGGTGGTATCCCGCCGGGTGCTCCGACGCCGTCGCCAGGTGGCGACCGGCACCGTCGTGTTCCTGGTCCTGGTGGTGTACTTCGTCTTCATCGGCGGTGGCGGCGGTAAGAAGCCCCCGACCGCCCAGTCCCACAGCACGACCCCGACCACGCAGAAGGTCCTCCCCTTCCCCGAGCACTCACCGCTGAATCCGGACTGGAAGGGTGACGGCAAGGCCGTCACCCTGGCCTTCGGCGGCGATGTCCATTTCGCCGGCGACGTCGGGTCACGGCTGACCGCCGACCCCGTGACGGCCCTGGGCGACACCATCAACCAGCTCTTCGATGGATCCGACCTGAGCATGGTCAACCTCGAGACCGCGGTGACCGACAACGCCGTCTGCCCCGAACCGGCGAGCAAGCCCTACATCTTCGATGCGCCGGCCACCGCCTTCACCGCACTCAAGAGCGCGTCCGTCTCATTGGCCACCCAAGCCAATGACCATGGGGTCGACTGCGGCAACGAGGGCCTCTCCCAAGATCTCACCCTGGCCTCCCAAGCCAAGTTCCCCATCATCGGACTCGGCAAGAACGCATCTGCGGCCTTCGCCCCCTACCGGATCACCATCGACGGGCAGCGCATCGCCATCATCTCGGCCACCCAGATCATCGCGGCCAACCTGGTCAGCACCTGGACCGCCACCAACAGCCAGTCCGGTGTGGCCAGCGCCATCGATCCGTCGCAACTCATTGCCGAGGTGCAGAAGGTCCGCAAGAGGGCCGACACCGTGATCGTCTACATGCACTGGGGCACCGAGACCGACACGTGCGCCAACACCGACCAGGAGACACTGGCCACCGAGCTGGTCAAGGCCGGCGCCGACATCATCGTGGGCTCCAACGCTCACGTCCTCCAGGGCGCGGGCTATCTGGGCGATGCCTACATCGACTACGGCCTGGGCAACTTCGCCTTCTATGACGACACCGCGCCCGAGACCGACAGCGGCGCATTGCTGGTCACCGTCGAAGGGCGCCAGGTGCTGACCACCAGCTTCCGCCCGGCCACCGACCTGGCTGGACTGCCTCAGCCCCTGGCCGGTGCACCCGAGGAGGAAGCAATCCAGGGGTGGGGCGAGTTACGAAGTTGCACGAATTTGGCGGAGACCCCATCGGCGTCCCAAACAACTGAGGCGGGTGAGACCGAACACTTCACTCCACCACCCACCACCACGACGACAGCCGCCACGTCGACCACCACCACGACCTCGGTCACGGGGACCAGCTCCAACGACACCACCACCACGACGACAGCAGCCAAGAAAACGACGACGACCACAACCGCTGCCGCGGCCACCACCACCGCTCCCACCGACAACGCCGGCTAAGGCCGGCTAAGGCCGGCTAAGGCCGACCCGAGTGGATCCTCGGGATCAGACCGCCGAGAACCGGGGCGAGCCCTCCTCCAACGGAACGCCGGCGGATCGGGCCGTAAAGCTGATGGCGTGATACCAACCACACAACATGGTCAGGTCCAGCAATTCGGTTTCGGAGAACTCCTCTCGCAGCGAGACCCAAAGCGGGTCACCGATCACCGACGACGAGTGGAGAGCATCCACCGCCTCGATCAGCAACTGGTCACGCCGGTGCTCCCAGCAGGCATCACCGGCCCCACCGTGAGTGAGTGACGTGATTTGCTCTGCGGTCAGCCCAGCTCGTTCGGCGAAAAAGGCGACGTGGACGCCCCATTCGTATTCACACCCGCAGCGAGCGCACGTGCGGTCGATGACGATCTCGCGATCGCGCAGGCTGAGGCTCAATTCTCGTGAAAGCTCGTAACCACCCCATCCCCTCATGGCCCGAGCCATGGGCATGTTCTTGGCGAACGTCCGGAACAGGGCAATCGGCGGTACGCCGGGTGGCATCATCGTTCGCAGTTGCTCCTCCACCTCGGGTTCGAAAGGTGGCTCCAACGGCCTGATGCGTTCGGTCACGGCGGTCCTCCTCTCGTCCAGCCCGGTCGTCCAGCCTGGCGCACATGTTTTGTTATCCGAAACACCTCATGGCCAGTATCCTAGCGTTTCGGATTCAGAATCACCACCGATCGTCCGGACCGCTTGGAGATGCCGTGCCAGACAGACCCCAACCCCAACGACGACCTCGACGGATCCCAGGCACCAAGGTTCGGGGCTCGACCACCGGGCGGCCCCTCATGGCCGCACTGGACCTGCTCGGCCGGCGGTGGTCGCTTCGCATGCTGTGGGAGCTCCGCGATGGACCCTTGGGCGCCCGTGCCCTGCGGGCTCGATGCGACGACATGTCCTCGAGCGTTCTGTACGAGCGCCTAGGCGAGCTGGTCGATGCGAGTCTGGTCGAACAGAACGAACAGTCCGAGTACCGCTTGACCGGCCTCGGATCCAAGCTCGGCCAGGCCATCGCCTCACTCGACGCCTGGGCCCAACAATGGGCTCGTACCCTCGACCGGGCCTGACCACTTCACCTCATTACCCACCTACGATCCGCTCCGTGTCCCAAACCTCTGCTTCGGCTCCGGCCGTCCTGGCCATTGACGGTGGACGTTCCAAGACCGACGCCGTGGTGGTGGCAACCGACGGCACCGTCCTGGCCCAAGTCCGCGGTGGTCCGAGCAGCCATCAGCTGGTCGGACCCGAAGGAGCCATCGAGGCTCTCGACGAGGTCATCGCCGATGCCTGTCTCATGGCGGGGATCGACCTGGCCAAACCGCCCTATGTCCCCCTGGGCCTGTACTGCCTGGCCGGCCTCGATCTCCCCGTCGATGAGGAGTACATCTCCCCGGCCATCGCCTTGCGCAACTGGACCGGACGCGACGTGTTGCGCAACGACACCTTCGCCGTGACCCGGGCCGGCACCAGCCAACAATGGGGCATCGGCGTCGTGTGCGGCACCGGCCTCAATTGCGTCGGGACCGGTCCCGACGGCACGGTCGTCCGCTTCCCTGCGCTCGATCTGCTCTCGGGTGATTTCGCCCACGGCGGATCGTGGCTGGGGGTGCGGGCCCTCGGGCTGGCCCAACGCGCCATCGACGGCCGGGGCCCGGCCACGGTGCTCACCGAACGGATCCCTGAGCACTTCGGCCTCCCCAGTGTCGAGGCGGTCCTCACCGGCGTCTACGTCGGCGAGATCCCCCACCGGCGTCTCTTTGAACTAGCCAAGACCCTGCTCGATGCCGCCGCTGACGGCGATGACCTCTCCCGGGAGGCCGCCGACTACCAAGCCGACGAAGTGGTGCGCTGGGTCGCCGCGGCCGTCACCCGCCTCCACCTGACCGACGACGCGGTCGAGGTCGTCCTGGGTGGTGGCCTTTTCGCCACCCGCTACGACGCCTTCCACCACCGCATAAGGACCGGCGTCCTCGCTACCGCACCCGAAGCCGTGCTGATCTACCCCCAACTGCCTCCGGTGGCCGGCGCCGCCCTCATCGGCCTGGACCTCATCGGCGCAGACGACGCGGCGAAGGATCGACTCCGCACCGGCATCGGTGGGCCGGCCTGAGCGAACCTCAGGACCTACGCCGCACCACCGCCGCCACCGCCCCCGCCACCGCCACCGCCGCCACCGCCGACGACGCCTCCGCCGCCCGGGGCCGTCCCCACCCCCGCCGTTTCGTGGGGCATGGCGTCGGCCACCAATCGCTGGTCATCAGCCAGCAAGGCATTGGCCAGGTGCTTGACCATGTCGATGATCTCGGGGTGCTCCTCGGGGTTCCACCCCTCCAACAGTTCAGTCAACCCGGCGCGCCGGGCCTCGGTCAGCCGGTCGATCGCATTAAGCCCGAGGGGCGTCAGCACCAGATCGGTCGACGAGCCGTTGGTCACCTCTTCGATCATCCCGGCCGCCAACAAGCCGTCGAGCCCCGGCTGGATGATCTCGGGGTCCACCTTCAACCGGGCCGCCGTCTCGGTCACCGTGGCCGCGGGACAATCGGCCAAGCGGTAGAGCAACCAGCACGACCGTGACGGCAAGTCGATACCAGCCCGGTGAGCCAGCGTCTGGTACAGCTCGGAACGATTCTCTTTCGACGCCAAGCGCTGCAGCGCCAACTCGATCTCCTGCAACGACGAACGCGTGTCGGGCGGTATCAACGTCTCACTCGAGGCCACCGTGCCGACCGTCTTGCGCAGCTCGACCTCGGGCAAGAGCCAGCTCAACAAGAAGGCCACGCCGGCGACCGGAATGGCGAACTTGAACACCGTCTGCACCGATTCGGTGATCACTTTCAGGAGGGTGTGATACACGATCGGGCTGATCTTGTCGAGCGCCTCGAGCGCGTTGGGGTCGAGCGCCGACTGCGACGACGGCAGCTTCTTCACATGCAGTTGCGC
The DNA here is from genome assembly GCA_036489775.1 of Acidimicrobiales bacterium. Lineage (GTDB taxonomy): Bacteria > Actinomycetota > Acidimicrobiia > Acidimicrobiales > RAAP-2 > Bog-473. The sequence goes on from DASXFC010000006.1 coordinate 37,391, forward strand.
TTCCGCCTTCGAGGCGAAGACGTTGGCGAAGATGGCACCGAACACCGATGTGCCGAAGACACCGCCGATCATCCGGAAGAAGGTGGCGCTCGACGTACCCACCCCGAGGTCTTCATACGAGACGGCGTTCTGCACGGCCACCACCAGCACCTGCATGACCAGGCCCATCCCGATCCCGAACACGAACATGTAGCCGGCCATGGTCCAGGCGCCGGTACTCTCCCCGATGAGCGACATCAAGAACGCACCCACCGTCATCAGCGCCGTCCCCAGAATGGGGAATATCCGGTAGCGCCCGAAACGGGTGACCAGACGACCGGACAGCACCGAGGCACCCAACATCCCGGCCATGAGGGGCAGGATGCGCAGACCGGACACCGTGGGACTGACCAGTTTCACGTCCTGGAGGAAGATGGGCAGGAAGGTCAGCGCGCCGAACATGGCGAAACCCATGGCGAATCCGATGGCAGACGCCGCCGAGAACACCCGCACCCGGAAGAGACGGAGCGGGATGACCGGTTCCTTGGCAAAGCGCTCGGCCACCAGCCACAGGATGATGAGCACCACTCCGGCCACCGCCAGCACGATCGACTGGGGCGACTTCCACGACCACGAGATGCCGCCCACGCTGGCGAAGATGGTCAAACAAGTCGTGCCGGCCGAGAGCAGGACGGCCCCGAGATAGTCAATGGAATGGGGCAGGCGCCGCAGCTTCCCCGGCAGCACGGCGCCGGTGACGAACAGGGCCAGGATGCCAAGCGGCAGGTTGATGTAGAAGACCCAGCGCCAGGAGAGGTAGGTCACGCACAGGCCGCCGATGAGCGGCCCGATCACGGTGGCCAAGGCGAACATGGCCCCGAACAGCCCCATATAGCGGCCCCGGTCCCGGGGCGAGACGACGTCGCCGATGATGGTCTGAGCCCCGACCATCAACCCGCCACCGCCCAGACCCTGCACCGCCCGGAAGGCGATGAGCTCGGTCATGGTGTGGCTGAAGCCCGACAAGGCCGATCCGACGACGAAGATGACGATGGAGGCCTGGAAGAAGGTCTTGCGCCCGTACTGGTCGCCGAGCTTTCCCCATAGCGGCGTCGAGACGGTCGAGGTCAAGAGGTAGGCGGTCACCACCCAGGCCAGATGCGAGCCGCCGTGCAGGTCGCCCACGATGGTGGGCAGCGCCGTCGACACGATGGTCTGGTCCAGGGCGGCCAGCAGCATGCCGAGCAGTAGTGCGCCGAGAATGACCCAGAGCCGACGTTTCGTGATCTGCTCGGCCACCGGTGCGGCAGCACCTTCCGGCATGACCACGGCTTCAGTCACGGATGGCCGACCTCCCCTTTCGCCTGGGCTCTCAACTGGGCTATTCAATGAAACGTGCTTTTAGTATGCCCCGACGAGCTACCCATGCTCCTGGACCGGGGGTCAGAACCGGCTTTCGCCGCCGGTCACGCGCTACCGTCCACGCCCGAAGGAACCATCGGGGATCCGCACCCATCGGGGCGGCACCCCCCAAATCCGAACGAAGGGACCAGAGCGACACCATGCGTACGCGCCTGACCGAGATCCTCGGCGTCGAGCACCCCGTGATGCTGGCCGGCATGGGTGGGGTCTCGTACTCCGCACTGGCCAGCGCCGTCAGCGAAGCCGGCGGCTTCGGCACCCTGGGGGCGGGCACCATGTCCCCCAAGGTGATGGAGGCGGAGATCTCCGCCGTGCGCAGCGCGACCGACAAGCCCTTCGGTGTCGACCTCCTGACCGCCATGCCGGGCGGCATGCGCGAGCAGGTGCAGATCATCATCGACGGCGGGGCCAAGGCCTTCGTGGCGGCGCTGGGCGTGCCGGTCGAGGTGATCGAGCAGTGCCACAGCCAGAACGTGCTCGTCATCAACATGTGCGGCAAGGTCGAGCACGCCGTGCGGGCCGTCGAAGCCGGCTGCGACGTCGTGGTGGCCCAGGGCACCGAGGCCGGCGGCCACACCGGTCAGGTGGCCACCTTCCCGTTGGTCCCCCAGATTGTTGACGCCGTGGGCCAGCACGTCCCGGTGGTGGCGGCCGGCGGTATCTTCGACGGCCGCGGCCTGGCCGCAGCCCTCTCGCTCGGGGCCGACGGGGTCTGGGTGGGCACCCGCTTCATCGCCACCCCCGAGGCTCGCAGCGTGCTCGGCTACAAGGACAAGTTGATTGCGGCCCGTGAGGATCAGACCACCATCAGCCGGGCCTACTCGGGCAAGACCATGCGGGTGCTGCGCAACTCGTACACCGAGCACTACGACGCCCATCCCGAGGAGCTCAAGAAGTTCCCTGAGCAGCTGGGCGTCTCCTACGGGGCCCAGGCCATGCATCTCGGTGGGGACTCGTTCGCCGACGGCGTCGACATCGACCGGGAGTGCTACCCCACCGGCCAAGGCGTCGGTGGCATCACCGAGTTGGTCCCGGCCGGCGAGTTGGTCCGGCGTTTCATGGCAGAGGCCGAAGCGGCGCTCAGCCGGATCCCCTCGTTCCACTAATCGGCGCGGCGGGGATCACCTCTCCGCCGCAATTGCTGAGGTGAATCAGCCAGTCGCTGGCGGTGCGCTTCGAGGTCGACCGGCTTGTGCACCCGTTCCTCGCTGGGCGGGTGCACACTGAGCGAGCCCGCCGGTCGGATGGGTCTGGGCACCAGGTTGCCGCCACAGTTGGGGCAGATGCCACCGAGCAACCCATCGCTGCAGTCGGCACAGAAGGTGCATTCGTAGCTGCAGATGCGCGCCGCGGTCGATGCCGGAGGCAGGTCGGTAGCGCAGTTTTCGCAGCTCGGCCTGAGCAGCAACACCGGCGTCAGACGGGGTCTTCCGACACGCCGGCGGACTCAGTTGAAATCCAATCGGTCCAACGTGACCCGTCGAAGTAGCGGTACCGCGCTCCATCCTTGGGGTCCGCCAACCACGCCGCCGCGGTAGCCGCAGGCGGGAGCGGAAGCTCGAGGAGCGTGTCGACTTCCTGCTCTATGGGAGGCGGCGGGATGGGAGGTGGCGGGGCTTGAAGTGGAGTCGCATTCCAAATGGGAGGCGGAGACGACGGATTCCAGCCCTGCTGGCCGAACTGCGGCGGCTGCCCGAACTGCCTGGGCTCGCCATAGGGCCCATGGCCGAACGGATTCTGCATCGGCGGCTTGGTCGTCCGCGTCGCGATGAACAAGAGGATGAACCCGATCAGACCAATGAAAACCCCGATCAAACCCCACAACCCTGGGTGCAGGCCCCAAGGCAGCTGTCCTCGACGCCGCTGAAAGGTCCTGGCGTAGTTGAAACTCAGAAAACCCCAGACCAGCGCCCAGATGACGATCTCATCGGCCGGCACGGTGAAGGCGAGCACCCTGGCCATCTTGGCAGGTCAGCCCGGGTTCGACACGCCCGCCCAATACCGCGTGTGGCGGTTTCCTTCACCAATTTCCTGAGTATCGCATGACATCGCCAATACGTTATGATATATCATTAGCGTACGGAAACAGGAGATGAGGAGGCCGGCCATGGGCGATGGGCAAGCGACAGCAGAGTTCGGCGACGAGCCGGTCCCGGCCGGCGCAGCACGGCGCACCAATCCGGCCAAGGTGAAGCAGGCCCGGGCCAACCCCAACCGCCCGGGTGAAAAGTGCAGAGCCGAACCAGGTCGCTTCATCCCCGTGATCGACCATGGCCGATGTGAGGGCAAGCGCGACTGCGTTGAGGTCTGCCCCTACGACGTCTTCGAGGTCTCCCGCATCAGCAACGCTGATTTCGGGGCGCTGGGCGTGCTCAACAAGTTGAAGAGCGTCGCCCACCAGCGACACACCGCCTACGCGGTGCGGGCCGATGCCTGCCACGCCTGCGGTCTCTGCGTGGTGGCCTGCCCTGAATCGGCCATCACCTTGATGCCGGCAGCCGGCTGAACCGGCCGGCCCCGGCAACCAACTCAGACATAACAACAACAGAGGCAACAACTCAATTTCGAGAAGAAGGAGTCCCATCATGGGAAAGTTCGAGAACGACAATGACAACAACAATCCGCGCGCCGAGCGCGCCGAGCGCGCCGAGCGCGGCGGCAGGGGCGGCGGTCGAGGCGGCGGCATGGGAGGCGGGGGTCGTGGAAGCGGCGGCGGCCTGCGCGGCGGCCCCGGACCACGGGGGCTAGGCCATCACCGGCGCCACCTGGTCGACGATCGCATGGGTGCCGCGGGCTGGGGTGGCGGACGCCGCATGCGGCGCGGTGACATCCGCCGGGTCATTTTGGCGGCACTGCGTGAAGAACCGGCCCACGGCTACGAGGTCATGCGCCGCCTGGAAGACATGAGCGGAGGACTGTGGCGGCCCTCCCCTGGCTCGATCTACCCGCACCTGGCCCTGCTCGAGCACGAGGGACTGGTCGAGTCCTACGACGAGGACGGGAACCGCACCTACAAGCTGACCGACGCCGGAAAGGCCGAGGCCGCCCTGTCGGAACAACTGCCGTGGGAAGAGGACAGCCTGGGTGGCGATCAGGCTCGTGACCTGCGCCAGAGCATGGGGCAACTCATGCAAGCGGCCAAGCAGCTTTCCGGGGTCGGGTCCACTGAGCAGATCGGGCGCGGGCTCGACATCATCGGGAAAGCCCGCAAGGAGATCTACCGGATCCTGGCTGAGGACTGAGCCGGCCGCGCCAGTACTGTGCACTTGCGCCTATGACCACCACTGAAGCCTCGCCGGCGTCGGCCGCGTCAGACCTGAGCGATTCAGGCGGACGGCCGACCATCATCGAAACCATCGACCTGACCAAGCAGTACCCAGGGACTGACTTCAAGGCCGTCGATGGCCTCCACCTCAAAGTGGGCACCGGGGAGGTCTTCGGCCTCCTCGGTCCCAACGGTGCCGGCAAGACCACCACGGTCGGCGTGCTCACCACGCGTGTCATCCCGACCGGCGGCCAGGCCTTCGGCGGCGGCATCGATGTGGTCAAGCATCCGACGCTGGCCAAGCAGATCATCGGGGTGGTGTCCCAGCAGAACACGCTGGACCGCCAACTGACGCCCTGGGAGAACCTCTACTTCCATGGCCGGCTCTTCGGCATGGGTGTCAAGGAGTGCAAGCAGACGGCCGACGACCTGCTGGAGCGGTTTCAGTTGACCCGCTTCGCCAAGGCCTCGGTCTATGCCCTCTCGGGCGGCATGGCCCAGCGACTCATGGTGGCCCGGTCCATCTTCCACCGACCGGCCGTGCTCTTCCTCGACGAGCCGACGGCTGGGCTCGACCCACAAGGCCGGCTTGCCCTGTGGGAGTTGCTGCGCAGCCTCAACGCCGACGGGCAGACCATCATGCTGACCACCCACTACATGGAAGAGGCTGATCAGCTCTGCAACCGCTTGGCCATCGTGGACCACGGCAAGATCCTGGCTCTCGACACGCCGGCCGCCCTCAAGCGAAGTGTCGAGGCCGACACCATCATCACGGTCAAGGCGGGCGGCGATCCCGACGCGCTGGCCGCGTGCTTCACCGAGCGGGTGGAGGGGATTACCGGGACCCGGGCGGTCGACGGTGGGATCGAGCTGCACGTGAAGGGCGGTGACCGCCTGGTGCCACGAGTGGTCGAAGCTTCCGAAGCCGGGGGCTTCTCGCTGGCCGACCTCTCGATCAGCGAGCCCACCCTCGAGACCGTCTTCATCAACCTGACCGGAAAGGAGTTGCGCGACTGATGGCCACCACCGTTGTCACCCCGACCACCTTCGGCGACCCCTCGTCGCACGTGTCGCTCACCCCGACCCGCTCGGCCACCCGGGCCAGCTGGCTGTCGCTGAAGGCGCTGATCGTCCGCGACCTGGTGGTGCTGCGCAAGCACCTGGTCGAGTTCGTCATCCGGACCCTGGTGCAGCCGTTCCTGCTGTGCTTCGTCTTCCTCTACGTCTTCCCCAAGATCGGCCAGGGCATCGGCACCTCGAGCGTCCCCGGGGCCGAATCAGCCTTCGCCACCGTGCTGGTCCCCGGCGTGGTCGGCCTGTCGATCATGTTCCAAGGGATCCAGGCCGTGGCCATGCAGCTGGCCCAGGAGTTCGGCTTCACCCGGGAGATCGAGGACCGGGTGCAAGCCCCCTGCCCCATCTGGCTGGTGGCCATCTCCAAGGTGATCTCCGGTGGGGCGCAGGGACTGATCTCGGCCATCCTGGTGCTGCCGATCGCTTCGGTGGTGCACGCCAGCGGGGTCGAAGCGCACATCAACCTGCACTGGCTTTTCATCCTGACCATCGTCCCGCTGTCCGCGTTGACCATGACGTCACTGGGCCTGCTACTGGGCACCAGCTTCGAGCCGCGGAACTTGGGACTCATGTTCGGCTTCATCGTGCTGCCCATCACCTTCCTGGGAGGGACCTACTACCAGTGGACCCGACTGGCCCCGGTGAAGTTGGGGGCCTGGCACTGGCTGCAGACGGTGGTGCTGATCAATCCGCTGATCTACGTCAACGACGGCATGCGAGCAGCCTTCACCAATTCGACCCACATGCACCTGTACGTGATCTACCCGGCGCTGATCGGCTTCAGCGTGCTCTTCCTGTCGCTGGGCCTGCGCAACTTCCGGCGCAAGACGCTGGCCTGATGGCCAGGTGCACAAAGGGGACATCACCGTCGCGCTGGTTGAAGGGCTGATCGCCGAGCAGTTCCCGCCGTGGGCCGATCTGCCGGTGCACCCGGTCGAACTCGACGGCATCGACAACACCACCTTCCGTCTCGGTGACCAGCTGTCCGTCCGCCTGCCCAGCGCAGAAGGCTATGCCGCGCAGGTCGAAAAGGAACAGCGTTGGCTCCCCCAGTTGGCGCCGCAGCTTCCGCTCCCCATCTCGACGCCGGTGGCGCAGGGCCGGCCCGGCTGCGGCTACCCGTGGGCCTGGTCCGTCTACCGATGGATTGACGGTGAGACGGCGACGGTCGAAAACATCGCCGACCTGACGGCCTTCGCAGCGGAGTTGGCCGGGTTCCTGGTTGCGCTCTACCGGATCGACGGGAGCGCTGGTCCTCCAGCCGGCCCCCACAGCTTCGATCGGGGCGGACCATTGACCGACGCCTTCGACACCCAGGTGCGTCAGGCCATCGATGGCTTGGGCAGCGTGATCGACGGCCCCGCGGCCAGCGCCCTGTGGCAGGCGGCGTGGGATGCGCCGCCACCGGCGGCGCAGCGCAAGGTCTGGGCCCACGGCGATATCACCGGCACCAACCTGCTGGTCCGGGAAGGCCAACTGGCCGCGGTCATCGACTTCGGCACCAGCGCGGTGGGCGATCCCGCCTGCGACCTCACCATCGCCTGGACCCTCTTCTCCGGCCCCAGTCGCCAGGCCTTCCGAAGCAGGTTGGAACTCGACGAAGCGACGTGGGCGCGAGGCGCCGGATGGGCGCTCTGGAAAGCGCTCATCACGCTGCACCAGGCCCAGGCTCGGGGCAGTGATGGGCTCGGGGAAGCACGGCGGTGGGGTTGGCGCGTCGGCCCACGCCAGGTCATTGAGGAGATCCTCGGCGACACCGACCTGCGCAGTTGAGGATCCTCGAGCTAGTCCAGCAACACCGCCGGATCCCGCCACACGAAGCGGAGCTTGTCGCCGGAGTCCGGGGCACGCGAGACGCGCTCGACGCACTCCCCTCCCCGGGCGGCATAGAAGGCCTGCCCGTCGGTGTTCTGACCGAGGACCCACAGGCAGATCGGGCCCGGGCTGGGCCGGGCCAAGACCCGTCGGGCTGACTCGGCCATCAGACGGGTTCCGACGCCGCCCCGCTTGAGATCGGCCCGCACGTGCAGGTTGTCGAGCAAGGTGCCCCAGGCCGGATGGTGGTCGAAGCGAAGGTGCGAGAAGCCGATCAGGGTGCCGTCGGCCGCCGCCACAATGGTGCTGGCCTCGGGATCGGGCGTGGCCAGGCGCTCGGTCCACACGCCCAGGCGGTCGGCCTCCACCTCGTTGTCCAAGAAGTGGTCCGAATAGGCGCCCCGATAGTGACGGCGCCAGCTGTCGGCGTGCAGGGCGGCAATGGCCCGAGCATCGTCTGCGGTGGCCGAACGCAGCACCACCTCGTCGGCTGATGTCCCCGCTGTCTCGGTCACGGTCCAATCCCTCGTGTCACTGACGCTGCCAAGATCGAAGGTACCAGCGGAGGACGATGCCCAAGAAAGCGACCAACGACGTCAAGGAAATGGTCCCGCCGGACGTTGAAGGGCTGTGATGATCGAGATGGCAACCCAGAGGCGACAGCCAGATGCCGGGAGGGACTTCGATGGGTTCTACCTGTCGGTCTATCCCCGGGCCCTGGCGGTGGCTCGGCGCATCGTCGGACCGTCGCTGGCCGAAGACGTGGCCATCGAAGGTGTCGCCCGCGCCTTTGCCCACTGGAAGTCGGTGGCCAAGATGGAGCGCCCTGAGGCCTGGGTGGTCCGGGTGGTCACCAACATCGCCATCGACGAGGTGCGCCGCAAGAAGGCATATCTCGGGGAAATCGCCGTGCATGACACCTCGAATGACTTCGTCATCCGCCACAGCGTGGTCGAGGCGCTCCGGATCCTGAGCAAGCGCCAGCAAGAGGTGGTGGTCCTGCGCTACATCGTGGACCTACCCGAAGGTGATGTCGCCCGAATTCTCGGGATGAGCACCAGCACCGTCGGCACCCATCTGCACCGGGCTCTCGCTCACCTTCGCACCTTCCTGACTGAACAGAAGTCAGCATGAACGAGCTCCACGATCTCTTCGAGGACGTGTCCGACCAGGACATGGCACGAGTGAAAGACCGTGTCGTCCAGCGAGGCACGCAGATCCGGCGGCGGAACTTCGTCATCCGGACCGGCCTGGTCGCCCTGGCCGTCTGCGCCGTCGCCGTGCCGCTCATCGCGTTGAGCGCTCAGGAACCGGCGCCCACCACGGCCATCGAGACGACCTCAGCCGGGCCCTTCCAAGATGTCGTGTGGACGACGTACTTCAACCCCGCGCTGAACGTGTCCGCGGTCCACTTCCCGGGCAACATCGGCTGTAATCCGGGGAACACCTACAAGTTCCAGGTCGTGGTCCAGCAAGTGCACTACATCCGGGTGCAGGGCTCCACCAGTCCCATCGCACTGGCCCTGGTCCACTGCAACGCCAACAACCCGCCGAGTTCTCTCTATGCCTTCACCTTTCCTCGGGGCGCCGCCCAGCCGCACGTGCTCCAGACGCTGCTGGCCCCGCCCATAGCCGGAAACGTCACCATCTGGTATGGCTCCCACCTCTCCGTGTCCAAGGGTGCCGTCCTGCTCCAGGTGCGTGGTGTGACGGCAACGGACGAGACAGGCCTGTGCTGCCCGAACGTGGCCGGCACCATGCGCTGGACGCTCCGTGGCACGCATTTCGTCCATCAGAAGAACCGCATCCACCGCGTGGCGCCGCCGGCGGGATCGAACTGATCAGCGGTTGGGCCGGCCACGCCAACTCTGTCGCGCTCGGCACCCCCGATGCGCTACCGTTTTATGCAGAGACCACACGCACAGGTGAGGAGGTGGCCCAGTGGCAGGCATTCAGATGACCCGACAGCTGGACACCGCGCGCTTGCGAGTGGCTCAAGGATGGTTCCGTTTCGACGGGCCCACCTGCATGACCAGCAGCCACTGACGCCCGCCACCGCCGCCCCGAGGCCCACCCGGCCCAATTGAGCGATCCGGCTCGTCCGGATCCACCCACGGCCCGCCCAGCGGGTCCCGTCACTCGAGCGCGCCCCACCGGTGCGCCATCCCTTCGGCATCCCCTTTCTTCCTGGAGAATTCCCATGGGTGACCACACCCTTTTCCCGACTGCTTCCAATCGATCGACCCTGGCCTACTGCTGGCGCCAGATGCAGCCCGACCGCGCCGCCTTCGCCGTCGCCTGCACCTTCATCGCGCTCGGCACCATGGCCAACTCCGTGGCGGCACCGCTGATCTTCGCCGCGCTCCTGACCCGCATCGCCACGCTCGGTCACCATGCCTCGCTCGGCCCCACCTTCGGGCCGCTGATCGTCGGCTACGCCATCGTGCTGGTGGCGGCCACCGTCTTCGGGCGGATCGCCGGCTGGCTCAACTGGGGCGCCACCCTGCGCTCGTTCGGCCGCGCCATCACCAACGGCTACGACCACCTGATCCTGCTGAGCCACGGCTGGCACACCGATCGCCCGTCGGGCGAGGTGATCGCCGCCCTCGAGACCTCCAGCTGGGCCTTCGTCGAGATCATCGACGCCTTCGTGTGGGGCATCCTGCGTATCAGCGTCACCGTGCTGGGCGCCATCGTGGTGCTCGGGATCGTGGCCTGGCCGGTCGCTCTGGTCATGGGCGGCCTGGTCGGCGTCTTCGCCGTGGTGTTCAAGCGCCGGATGGGGACCGTGGTGGCCGCCGAGACGGAGTTCTCCGACGCCCACTCGCGGGCCACCGGCGTCATCGCAGACACCATCTTGAACCTGACCACGGTGCGGTCCCAGGCGGCCGAACTCCGGGAGTCGGCCCATGTGGACCGGCTGGTCGACGGCTCGCTCCAAGCCGACTTCCGGGCCCGGCGCATCTTCACGGCCACCCGCCTCCAGATGGAGGGGGCGATGGCCATCCTCAACTGGGGCGCCGTTCTGGTCGGCATCATCCTGGCCCTGCACCATGTGGTGGCGGCGGGACAGGCCTACCTGATCCTCTTCTACGCCACCTTCGTGGGCACCAACCTCGAGGAGTCGTTCGAGTTCGTGCGGATCATGGCGAGGGCCATCGGCCGATGCGCCAAGTTCGCCGGCGTCGCCGCCACCGACCCCCAGATCATCGACGCGCCGGGCGCCGCCGACCTGGACGTGCCCAACGGCGGCATCGAGTTCCGGCATTTGCGCTTCGCCTATAGGGACGGCGCACCGCTCTTCGACGACCTCGACCTGCGCATCGCCCCGGGCGAGCACGTCGGCCTGGTCGGCCCATCGGGCTCGGGCAAGACGACGCTGACCAAGTTGATCCTCCGCCTGTCGGACATCGATGGTGGGGCCATCGAGCTCGACGGCCAGGACATCGCCACGGTGACCCAGAACTCGCTGCGGCGCAACATCGCCTATGTCCCCCAGGATCCCCAGATGCTGCACCGCACCATCGCCGAGAACATCTGTTACGGCATCGGCGCGGACGAGGTCGACATGGATCTGGTCCGCGAGGTGGGTCAGGCCGCATACGTCGACGAGTTCGTGTGCCGGCTGCCCCAGGGCTACGACACTGTGGTCGGCGAGCGCGGCCTGAAGCTGTCCGGCGGTCAGCGCCAGCGGGTGGCCATCGCCCAGGCCATGGCCAAGGGCGCACCCATCTTGCTGCTCGACGAGGCCACCTCGGCCCTCGACTCCGAGTCCGAGTCCATGGTCCAAGAAGCGCTGTGGCGGCTCATGAAGGGGACGACGGCCTTGGTGGTGGCGCACCGGTTGGCCACCATCGCCCGCCTCGACCGGATCGTGGTGCTCGAGAACGGAAAGGTGGTCGAACAGGGCACGCACGCCTCTCTCCTCGCGATGGGCGACGCCGGCGTCTACGCCCGACTGTGGGCCCACCAGTCCGGTGGGTTCATCTCGGCCTAATCCGAACGGAGTTCAGAGGACCCGCAGGGCATCCGGCTCGGCCCGCTCAGCGCGGGTGAAGGCGCGTAACGCGCCCATCCCGCCGAGCCGGGCCTTGGCCAACTCGAGACAGACGCCCAGGCAGATGTCGACGGCCCGGTCTGGCGGCCCCAGCGCGGCCCAACCCGGCACCGACGCCACCAGGTCGTCACCGTGCACCACCACTTCGAGGATGCGGGTGCGCAGCGTGTCGCGCAGCGTCATGCGGCCGTCGGGGACGCGCAGCAGGGTCATGGCTCGATCGAGCGAGGCCGTGGGCAGGATGGCGCGCAGGTGGGCCAGTGACTCGGCGGCGGCGGCCAGCACGCCGGCCGGACCACCTTGGGCCAACTTCTCCGCCGCCTGGCGCACCCGGGCGAACAGCTCGTCCTCCACCTCGGGATCCTCGACCCGGTTGGGCAGAAAGGACTCGGGAAGGCCGACAGGCCGGCGCTCGAGGGGTTCGGCTTCGGCCAGCAACCCGTCGAGGCGGATGATGGCACCCATGACCACGTGGGCGGCCACGCCGCCGGTGCTGTAGCGGGCCAGCGAGCTGGGCCCGGTCCAGGCGGCGGCCACCTCGGGGCTCGCCACCAAGCCGAGCACCCAATCCACCGCATCGAGATAGGCGGCGACCTCGGGTTCGAGGATGCGCTCGTTCACGAACTCACCCGATGACTGACCGAGCCGGCGCACATCGGCGCCGGCGTGACAGGGCCGGGGCGGGCGGTCGGTGGCGAGGTGAAGTGGTACAGCAGGATCGAACCTCCGAGAGTGCCGACCGGACAGTAGCCACGCAGCCAGGCCAGCGAGTGGCGATCGGCGCTGGTCAGGTCGCTGGCCGATGCCGCCACCCAGCCGGTGATCGTGGGCGGTGACGCTCCGACCAGCGACCGCGACCCCGGTATCTGCGCCGTACCGAGACCCCGTGGCCCGAAATAGGCCACGTAGGGAAGGTGCGTCCGGCTCCACGACACCAACGCACCGAAGTCCTGACCCCAGTCGACGTTGGAGTCGGTGGCCACCCGGTAGGAGGGCCGGAAGGGTGGCGCCGTGTAGGCAATCGAGTGCGGGAACGACGTCGCCAGGGCCGCCGCGGCGGCGGCCAGCACCACGGCTAACGCCACCGTCATCAGCCGCCGCCCGGCCAGCAGGGCGACCGGCGAGGCCAGCACACACCACAGGGCGATCGAGGGCAGGAGATAGCGGGCGCCCAGCGTCTTGGGATTGGTGAGCTCGAACACGAACAGCACCAGAGCGGGCAGCGCCACCGCGGCCAGGGCGTAGCGCCAGACCGTCACGTCCACCCGATGGCTCCGGGCCAGGGCGATCAGGGTGATGGTCCCCAGCACCAGCAGCAGGAGGACCGGAGTGGAGAGCTTCACCAGCAGCGTGGCCGGCCAGAACCACACGCTGATGCCCGACCAGGCCTGACCCAACAGGAAGCCGGGCGACCCACCGGTGTCATGGCTCCCGAGGTATCGGATCCCGTCCACATAGGCGTGCGGGAAGATCAGCCACGGGTGCAGGACCGACGCCGGGTCGACCACCACGTAGCTGACCCAGAGCACCAGCCAGGTCACCACCGCCACCCCAACCGCGGGCACCATCAACGACCACCGCCGTTGCCCGCGACGCCAACCGGCGATCACCATCACGGCCGCAACCAATGCCGCCAATAGCAACCCGGTGTCCTGGGCCGCCACGGCCAACCCGCAGGCCAGGCCCAGCCACACCGCCGCCGGCCGGGAGCGCTGCCGCAGCCAGCGCACCAAGGTGAGCGACACCAGCACGCAGGTCAGCGCAGAGGGCATGTCCACGCCGTCGAGGTGTCCGATGCCGAGCACCAGCGGGGACAACAACCACAACAGCGCGGCCACCAGCCCGGCCCACGGACCGAACAACATCGACGCCAGCGCGAACAGCGCAAGGCCGACCGCGGCCGTCTCGAGCAAGGGCACCAGTCGCGACGCCACCGTCACCGCATGCATCTTCCCGGCGCGCAACTGCGCGTCGACGAAGCGGGCGCTGTAGCTGCGCTCGTCGTTGAGATTCCAGTGCCCGTCGGCCGGCACCACCGGCTGGACGGCCAACACCGGCAGCACCGCCAGCACCTTGAAGAGCGGCGGGTGCTCGTCGTTGATCTCTACGTCGTGGTGCAGCACGGTGGCGACACCCGAGGCCACGTAGACCGGCTCGTCGTAGGTGGCCGAGTCCCACCAGGCTTCGAGGCCACCGAGCACCAGGAAGGCGATGACCGCGCCGAGCAAAAGGCAGCGCCCCATCCAGGCCATTCGCGCCGATCCCCAGCTTGCACTCAGGAACGAGGACCCCAGCAGGTCGTCCGCTTGCCCTGACGACGATGAGGTCATGGGGTTAGGATTGTCACACATTCGTAATCAAGAGGCCCTGACCAGGTCGTCTCTGATTGCCCCTCATCTTCGGCTCAGGCGTGCACGAGCCAGAACCCAGGACTCCCCCAGCGCAGATGACCCCGGCCGACGACACCAACGCACCCAGACTGGAGCTGGCTCCAGCCGGTGCGCTCACGCCGCGGGTAAAGCGTTCATTCGGCACCTGGGTCCACTACCGCTTCACCGAACCCAAGGTCCTCCGGGTGACCTGGGGCTGGGTCGTCCTCGTCGCCACGCTGGTTGTCTACTTCTTCGTGGCCGGGATCCCATGGTCATTGGACTGGGTCTTCATCTACATCATGGCCGGGCTCATCATCTCGAGCCTGGGCAGCGGCGTGCGCTGGAAGCGAATGCTGGCCGACTGGCTGCCGCTGTTCCTGGTGCTCTGGGGCTACGGCCTGCTCCGCGGCTACGCCGCACACACCCTCTGGGGTCCCCTCGTCAAGCCCCAGGTGTGGCTCGATACGCACCTGTGGGGCGTCGATCCCACCGTGCAACTCCAGAAGTGGCTCTACTCGCCCGGTCTGCACTTCTGGGACTACATCTGCTGGTGCGTCTACATGAGCCACTTCTTCGCGTCGTTCATCATCGCCGCCGTGTTGTGGAAGACGAACCACGAGAAGTTCCGGCGCTACGTGCCCCTCTTCGTCGGCCTCACCTTCATCGGTTACATCACCTACGTGCTCTATCCGGCCATGCCCCCGTGGATGGCGGGCGACCCTTCCATGGGCTTCCACTACATCCCCCAGGTCACCCGCATCATCCCGATTGTGCTGGACCACCTGCACTTCCACACCGGGGCGGCCATCTTCACCGGTGGCAGCAAGTTCGACAACAACGTCGCCGCCATGCCGTCACTGCACGCCGCCTACACGATGCTCATCTGCGTCTTCTTCTGGAAGGGATCGAGCAACAAGAAGCGGGTGATCCTGGCCGCCTACCCGATCGCCATGGCCTTCACCCTCGTCTACACCGGCGAACACTTTGCGGCCGACATCTTCGTCGGGTGGATCTACGCCATCGCCACCTGGTACTTCGGCTCGAAGCTCCTGGACCGGTGGGCAGCCCGACGGGCGAGGCGACAACTGCTGCAGAGATCGGACAACGAGCTCGACGAAGCCGACCTCGACTCGGCCATCGCCATGTGATCCGGGCGCCCAACCGGCCGCCCGTCACTCAAGCCTGGGTGACCTCGATGCCCTTCCAGAAAGCGACCCGGCCGGTGATCTCCTTGGCCGCATCCTTCGGCTCGGGGTAGTACCAAGCGGCGTCGGCATTCCGGTGCCCATCCACCACGACGTCGTAGTAGCTGGCCTCCCCTTTCCAGGGACAGGTCGTGTGCGTGTCCGTGGGCTCGAGTACGGCTCCGGTGACGGCGCTCTCGGGGAAGTAGTGGTTGCCCTCCACCACGACGGTGTCGTCGCTCCGGGCAATCTCAGTCCCCTCATGGGTGGCAATGACGGTCATGAATCGAGCGTAAAGGCATCCGCCCCAGGAACGTGCAGCCTGAATTCCCGGTGAAATCCGTCCCGCGCGCGCTGAATCGACACACCTCCTGGGTATGGTCATCCGATCGGACGAGCCAGGTTTGCTGGCACCCGCGCTCCTGAGCGCCGAAGGGACGGTTCTGATGGCCGAGGATGAGCGGCGAACGACACCGGCGGAACTGACACCCTTCTACGCGGCTGTCCGTGAAACGACCGAACGGTTGGCCGCGCCCCTCAGCCCCGAGGATCAGACGGTGCAGTCGATGCCCGACGTCAGCCCGACCAAGTGGCACCGGGCCCACACCACCTGGTTCTTCGAGACTTTCATCTTGGCTTCGTACGCCGAGGGCTACCGGCTCTACGACGATGACTTCCCCTACATCTTCAACTCGTACTACGAAGCGCTGGGTGACCGGCACCCGCGTACCCAGCGCGGGCTGCTGTCCCGGCCCGGCGTCGAAGAGATCTCGCAGTACCGGCGCAGCGTCGACGCCGCCATGGAGACACTGCTGGCCACGCTGGACGAGCCCGGCCTGGCCGACCTGGTCACGCTGGGGCTCCACCATGAGCAACAGCATCAGGAGCTCCTGCTCATGGACATCAAGCACGTGCTGTCCTGCAATCCGCTCCGGCCGGCCTACCTGCCCTCGACCACCACGACGACCACCAGTGAGTCACCGCCCAAGGCCGAATGGATCGAACGGCCTGAAGGACTGGTCGAGATCGGGCACAACGGCGTCGGCTTCGGCTTCGATAACGAATTCCCCCGCCACAAGGACTACCGGCCGCCCTTCGCTCTGGCCGATCGGCCGGTGACCAACGGCGAATGGCTGTCTTTCATAGAAGACGACGGCTACCACCGGCCCGAGGTCTGGCTCTCCGACGGCTGGGCCACCGTCAACCTGCAGGGCTGGGAAGCACCGCTCTACTGGTACCTCGACCCCGACTCCAAGGTCTGGTACCAGTTCACGCTGTCGGGGCTCAAGCCGGTGGATCCGAACGAGCCGGTCTGTCACGTCAGCTACTACGAAGCCGATGCCTTCGCCCACTGGACCGGACGGCGCCTGCCCACCGAGACCGAGTGGGAGAACGTGGCGGTCGACGTGGCCGCAGGCGACAACTTCCTAGGCCAGGGCGCCCCCCACCCCCGCCCGGCCATCACCACCAACGCCATGCTCGGCGACGTGTGGGAGTGGACCTCGAGTGACTACACCCCCTACCCCGGCTTCCGGACCGCGCCGGGGGCGGTCGGCGAATACAACGGCAAGTTCATGGTGAGCCAGTACGTGCTGCGCGGTGGTTGTTGCGCCACCCCGCCCGGCCATACCCGGATCACGTATCGCAACTTCTTCCCGCCCGCCGCGCGTTGGGCCTTCAGTGGCGTGCGCCTGGCCCGGGATCCCTGAGCACTATGACCTACACCATCGACGTCCACCTCTCGCCCGAGGATGTCCGAAGCCAGATGGAGGCCGACGCCATTCGCGGTCTGCAGGCGGTCGAGAAATCGATCCCGCCGGTCTGGTTCTACGACGAACGGGGCAGCGTCCTCTTCGAGGAGATCACGCAACTTCCCGAGTACTACCCGACCCGGGCCGAACGCCGGCTGCTCGAACTGCACGCTCCGGCCATCGCCCGGATGGCCCAGGCCGACACGCTGGTCGAGCTGGGTGCCGGTTCCTGCAACAAGACGCGGGTGATTCTCGATGCCCTCGAATCGTCGGGCACACTGGCGCGCTACGTCCCGTTTGACGTCAGCGACGACTTCCTCCGCGATGCCGCTTCGACCTTGAGCGACGAGTACGAGTCGTTGGCGGTGCACCTGGTCATCGGCGACTTCCTCCAGCACCTGCCCCAGATCCCCGACGAGGGGCGACGGATGGTGGCCTTCCTGGGCGGGACCCTGGGCAACCTCAACCCCGAGCAGCGATCCCGTTTCTTCTTCGACCTCAACTGCACCATGTCGGCCGACGACACGTTGCTCCTCGGTACCGACCTGGTCAAGGACCGGCGGCGCCTGGTGGCGGCCTACGACGACTCGGCCGGCGTGACGGCCGAGTTCAACCGCAACGTGCTGCGCGTGTTGAACGCACAGTTGGGTGGGGACTTCGTGCCCGAACGCTTCACCCACGTGGCCCGCTGGAACGAACTCGATCAGTGGATCGAGATGCGGCTGCGAGCCACCGAGAGCCACGACGTCACCTTGACCGGTGCCGGCATCACTGTCCATTTCGAGCAGGGCGAGGACCTCCTGACCGAGATCAGCGCCAAGTTCACACCTGAGGGCATCGCGGCCGAGTTGACGGAGGCCAACTTCGTGGTCGAGCAGATGTGGGGTGGCGAGGAGGGCGAGTTCCTCCTGACACTGGCCCATCCCTACTGCTAAACGGGGCCTCTCAGTCGTCGCTGAATTCCAGGAACGGGGACGGCGGCAGGTACTCCGCTGGCACTTCCTTGACTTTGCGGTAGTTCTCGACGACGGCCGCGTTCGACACGCCGCCGAGATCGGCGAAGACGCTGCACAGGGCCAGCTCTCGGGTATCGGCAAAGCAACCGACCAGCGGCCGCTCGCCGGCGGCGTAACAGAGGTGGTCACCGACCTCCATGCGACCGACCAGGTAGTACTCCGCGCCCCGGGGATCCACCCCGACCCGGCGGCACACCATCAGGTGATCGTCACCGTCGGTCAGGGTGTAGACGACCTCGTCCCCCGTCCCGAGCTGTCCGCGCGAGGAATCCGGCTCGTCGCGGTGGAGGCGTTGGTGGCGCCGGTACTTCATGACCCAGATGGCCATCGGTGGAATGGTCGAATCGGGGTCGGGGTCGTCGTCCTCCAAGGAGGTGGACTTGCTCGGGTGATAGACGACCCTGGGCGAGCCGTAGAGAAGGGACGCCCCAGGGGACCGCCGAGCTCCGAGTCCGAATCCCAGCCCCGGGTCGTTCGGCAAGTCGTCGATCGAACCTTGGTCCCCGCCGTCCTCGTTCTGCCCGTTCTCCTCGGTCACACCGCAACGCTCCGGGCCAGGCGGCGGCGCATTCGGCGCACCGCCATCAGCAGCAGGGCGGCCAACAAGAATCCGACACCGGCCAGGCTCACCACGATGGCGACCACCATATGGGGCGGGACGTACCTGAAGGTCACGACGTCGTCACCGGGCGGCACCACCACCTGCTGCACCAGGCCGTGATGGGTGACCTTGAGCTGTTCGGTGTGCCGGCCGTTGACGGTGACGCTCCCGTGCCACCCGCCATCCCAGGCCACGTCGCGCACGATGGTGAGTGGCTGATTGGCATCGACCTTCACGGTCTCGATCTTGGTCTGGTTCTTCGTTACCTCGAGCGATGGGCCGTGCCGGCCACCGGGTAGCAGCGAGTAGATCGGCGTCGGCGGGATGGTCCGTGCGAAGAGCGTGTAGCCCTCCACCCCCCCGACATCCCGCCAACGGGGCGAACGCAAGGCCGCCGAGAGTGACCCGTCGAGCTCGAAGGCTCGAGAATCCACCTGCACCGTCCCCTGGAAACCATTCACTGTTCCCAACATGACCTGCATGGCCAGGCCGACACCGCTGGGGGCGGTGGCTCGCCCCAGCGCCGACGTACCCGGTGGGATGAGCGAGCCGGTGACCTGGGTCGCTCCGGTGTCGACTTCAGTCGGCGGACCCCAGGTCACGGCGTCGCTGGCGCCATCGATCAACCCGAAACGCACGACCGCCGCCGTGGCCGGCTGGGCGAAGAGCAAGGAGGCCGATGACGGTGCCACCGACTCGCCGAAAAACCAGGTGGAGGTGTGGCCAGCGGCCAATGTCCCGCGTGGCCCCGGATAGAAGGGGTAAGCGCTGTCCTGATAGTTCGCTTTGGTCCCAAGTGGCAGCTCGGGATCACCGCCACGGCTCTCGGGCAGCTGCTTGACCTGGGTCAAACCGGCCGGCACCCCGTCGATCGGGACCATGAAGTACTCGGGGACGGTGGCCACGTCTTGGAGGTCCAGACCGGCCAGTGTCCCCGCTTTCAACTGCGCGACGTTCACGTCCCCCGGTGTGTGGGTGTTGGTCAGCGTGCTGTAGTCGCCGTTGACGATGGAGGCGTAGCCACCGATCGAAGGCAGGTGGGCCAAGATGTTGAGGTCGTAGATCCCCAGGTCTTCGGTGCCGTAGCCCTCGGGGTCGTAGGCCACATAGCGCCCGCCCGGCCCCAGATGCTCACCGATGAAGTGCTCGATGGGCGACGATCCGGCCAGGACCGTGTTGGACGGGGCCGACGCCAACTGGCCGGTGGCGGCCACGAAGCCGATGTCCAAGACGACGAACACGGCGACGACACCGATCCACACGCCCGAAGAGATCCGGGGTCGAACCCACACCAGGAGCGCCGCCACTGCACCGACGATCAAGGCGACCAGACAAGCCTCGTGCAGGGTGCGGACGAAGCTCGGGTGGGACGTCAACCCGTTCACTGCGTGGAGCAGTGAGGCCGGTGAGGTCCAGCCCCAGATCAGCAGGGCCCCGGCCAGCGCGGCCGGCACGACGCCGACGGCTCGGTCGTACCAGCGCCAGCTGGCCCACCGCGTACTGACCTCGCCCACCGGCCCGACGGCGACACCACCACCACCCCCATCGACGGCGACCGCACCCACACCAGCACCAGCACCAGCCCCGACCGGCGCCACATCCCGGTCCAACCAGCCGGCGAAGAGCACGCACACCGCCATCGAAACGTCGATCATGTTGCGACTCTGCAGCCGCTGGTGGCCGTAGAGGGGCAAGGCGTTGAAGAGGTGTTCGAGGGGCGTGTGGCTGCCCAGGGCCAGCAGGATCCCGACGAAGCCGCAGAGATACCAGGTCAGGCGGTCGCGCCGGGCCAGACGGCTGGGCCAGTGCGGGTGGAGCAGGGCGATGATGGCGATGATCGGCAGCAGCCCGAAGTAGAGACCGACTTCGGGCAGGTTGTAGGAGCCGAAGAAGTACGAGAATCCAGCGTGGCCGTAGCCACCCAGCAGGTACGGCACCACCGACATCAAGCTGTAGGGCGGCGGGAAGCTGCCGGCGGTGGCGTAGGCGTACCCATTGGCACCGCGCTGCGAATTGGCGATGAAGTTCAGCCCGGGTAGCCACTGCACCGTGGCGATGGACAGCCCCAGGGCGGCGCCCAACCCGGCCCGGGTCAGCACCCTCCACCAGCGCGACCAGTCGATGCCGGCGGTGAAGACGGCATAGACCACCAGCAAGATCGCCTCGTCGAGCATGGCCTCGGGCGCCCCACCCAAGATCACGGTGGCCAGTCCCCCACCGAGCAGCAGCGACCAGCGCCAGCGCCCGTCGCGCACGATGTGCAGCACGGCCAGGAGCATCCAGGGCAGGGCGGCGAAGCCCTCGGTCATGTCGAGATGGTTGACCTGGCTGAACACGGTCCCGGCGAACGTGAAGGTGATGGCGGCCACCACCCCGGCTCGGGGCGAGATGCGCAGTGCCCGCAGGTAGGCGTACATCCCGGTGCCGATCACCGCGAACAGCGTCACCATGGTGGCCAGCCAGGCCGCCCGGGCCGGCAGCACGATGAAGAAACCGACCAGTGGATAGAAGGCACCGGCGTTGAACCCGGCCAGCAGCGGCGACCCGCTGAAGATGTACTGGTTCCAGTAGGGCAGCTGACCCTGGCGCAACAGCGACCCGGTCAGGACGTGCAGGGGGTAGTTCTGCTGGACGTTGTCGCCCGTCATGAGCAGCTTGCCCCAGCCCAGGTCGGGCACGATGAAGACGGCCGCCGGCAGCGCGATCAGCACGACGTAGGGCCACAGCGGTCCTACATGTGCTCGAAGTCGGTCCACAGGCGGTTCGCAGCTTCCTCGAGTGGGCGGCGGGGCACCGACGCCTGGATGGGCAGCCCTCGGGCTCGGCAGCGCTGCACCCTACCCGTCCGCCCTGTGCGGTGGCCCCCACTGTCGTAAAATCCCCAAAACCGTTGACGGCCCATCTGAATCAAACAGAACGGTAGGACATCGAAGGTGCAGACCAATCTGGGGGCGGCCAGCGTGATCGGGCGCAACGCGGACCAGGGTCCTGACGCGCCCCCACCCGTGCCCACACCCGAACCCGAACTGAGCCTGGTCCGGCCAGCGCTCTACGGCCTGGTGGCCACCACGGCCGTGGTGATCGGCGCCCTCTACGGCGGTTCCTCCTTCGAGACCCACCTACCCGGGGCCTGGTTCTTCGGCTCCCAAGGCAGCCACCTCGGCTCGCTGGCCACCGACTCCAGGAATCCCTCGACCATCTCGCTGGTCCTGGTCTACGGCGGGATCATCCTGCTCTGCCGGGTCTGGTGGGGCGTCATGCGCCAACTCCGGCGGCACCGTGGCTTCCCGGTCAAGAAGGTGGTGGCCATGGCCGCCATCTGGGTCCTGCCGCTCCTCATTGCCCCGCCGCTGTTCTCACGGGACGTCTACAGCTACGCCGGTCAGGGCGAGCTGGTCAGCCACAACATCAGCCCGTACAAGTACGGACCAGGCGTGCTCGGATCGACCCCGTTCAGCTCGCTCCCCGACGAGGTGTGGAACAACACGGCCTCGCCGTACGGCCCGGTCTTCCTCGGCATCGACGGCGGCCTCGATGACCTCTCGGGCCACACGATCCTGGCCGACATCGTCCTGCTCCGCCTGCTCGAGTTGGCGGGGGTCGCCCTCATGGCGGCAGCCACGCCGACGTTGGCGCGGGGCCTCGGCCGAGATCCCGCCGAAGCGGTCCTCCTCGGCGCCGGGTCGCCTCTGGTCATGCTGACCCTCATCGGGGGTGCCCACAACGACGCCCTCATGGTCGGCCTGCTGATGGCCGGCCTGGCCATCTGGAAGCGAGCTGGTCCGATACCGGGGATCGCTGTCTGTGCGGTGGCGGCCGGGGTGAAATTCCCCGCGCTCCTGGGCGTGGTCTTCATCGGCTGGGCCTGGGCCGGTCCGGGCGCCTCGTTCTGGCGGCGGGTGCGCCAGACTTCCATCGCCCTCACCATCGCGGCCGCCGTGCTCGAAGTAGCCGGCCTCATCACCGGGCTGGGCTGGGGTTGGGTAAAGACGTCCGATGCGGCCGGCAGCTCCTTCACCGGCATCACGCCGGTCAGCTCACTGTCCCACCTGGTCTCCGCCATAGCCGGGGTGGTGGACCTCCATCTCTCGGTCCACACACTGCACGGCGTGTTCAGCGTTGTCGGCCTGGCCGTGGCCGGCATCATCGGAATACGCCTGCTGCTCCATTCACCCGAACACGGGCTGGTGCGCGGGTTGGGCCTGACCCTTCTCTTCCTGGCGCTGCTCGGGCCGGTGGTGTGGGGCTGGTACGTGACGTGGGGCGTTGTGGTGCTCGCCCCGTACGCCACTGGCCGTCTCCGAACGGTGCTGATCGTGCTGGTCAGCTACTGGTCCATCGTCGGCGCCACCCGGGTCAGCGCCTTCTTCACACTGGTTGACCACGGCAACCAGTTGCTGAACCTGATGCTGGCCTTGTTGTTGGCCGCCATCGCCATTGTGCCGCTCGGCATGTTCCATCATCGGAAGCGCCGCACGCCGGCCCTCCCCATCGATTCCGGCGGACCACATCGGCTGCCCTCCCAATCACCGGCACCGGCCGCCGGCTGACCTACTCGGACAGTTCAGCCGCCGAGTTCCCACGAGATGGCCTCGGCTTCAAAGAGGTCGGGCTGCTGCACCCGGACGACGCAGAAGAGCAAGCCGGCCGGATCACGCATGACCCACCAGGTCTGGATCTTCTCGACCCGGGTGGCGCCGAGCGCTTCGAGGCGCTGCACCTCGGCCTCCACGTCGTCGGTCTCGATGTCGACATGGATACGGGGCTGGTTCCCGCCGATGCGCTGGACCATGAGCGCCAAGCCGGCCACCGGCCCCTCGAGTTCGGCGTAGTCGGGCTCACTTTCCTCGAGGACGGCGCCCCGCCCGACGGCGCCGGACCAGAAGCCCACCTCGGCCGTGAAGGAGTCCGCCTGTACATCAAAAAGAGCGGCGGTCAAGCGGCTGCGATGCATCGACGGTCCTCACCCTTCTCCTTGGCCGGAACCCCGGGACTACCAGGGTTGGCCGCCCTGGGCGGCGTAGGCCTCCAGCCAGCCCTGGACCACCGGGCCGAAGTTGACCGGGTTGTAGGCATCCTCTTCGGATGAGAACTTCCCGTCGCCGGCGTAATGCAGCACGGTGATGTTGTGAGCCTGGTGCACCGACCCGTCACCGGGGTCGGCGAAGCGGTTCTCGATGCGGCAGATCCACCAGCCGCGCTCCTCGTCACACACGCACCACGAGTGCGGGAACGATGTCATGGCTTTGTTCGGCCACTCGGCCATGATCTGGGAGATCCAAGCGAAGATGGACTCCCGGCCGTGAAACTCCCCGAAGGTGTGCTCGACGTAGGTGGCGTCCTCGGTGAAGAGATCGGCCCAGTCCCGCCACTCGCCGGACTCGGCGCAACGGTTGGCGGTCTCGATGAAATGTTGATGGGCCTCGTCGAGCTCGGCCCGGCTCCAGGTGCTCATGACAGAAGTATCCATTCGCTCATGGTGTAGCTGCGGAACGTCTCCATCTCGACGAAGGCCGAGATCTCCTCGATCATCGTGCTCAGGTTGGCCTCCATCTTGGCCTGGTCCCCCTCTCCACAGAAGAACTGCATGGGATCGGTTACCACCTCGAGCGAGGGCCAGGCCTCCTCGACGATGCCCCGCCACGGCGGCGCCCCCTCGGTCAGCCCCCGGAAGACGGCGTTGCGCACGTAACGGCACCGGGGCTGGATGGCCTCGGTGATGGGCGAGATCCGGGTGTGCCAGCGGGTCATCCACTCCTCGAAGCTCTGCCGTGGATGCTGCTGGAGCAGCGCCACCGTCAACACGCCGGGTGAGCGTGTCCCGTCGGGCCAGTCCCGGGGCGAGGCCCACCGGCTCTGGCCGTAGTCCCGGTACAGGGACTCGACCACCGAATAGCCGGCCAGGCGACGCGCGGTGGCACCGAGCACCGAGGCATAGGGCATGCGCTCGTCGACCGCGTCAAACCAGAGCGAGACCACGGCGTGCACCGGGGATTCACCTTCGGACAGCGGCACCGGTGCAGGGATGTCGCTGTGCTCATCCCAGAGGTCGAGGCTCAATCCCCGCGGGCCCAGATCGAGCAAGGCCGGCGCCACCTGGCCCAGCATGAGCGATCCGACCTCGTCCCGGCGGATCTCGGGATCGAGCTCAACCAGGTAGATGACCTTCTCCACGGTCGCGCTACCAGGTCAGGCCGAGGGCCTGACGCATGGTGGCCTCGAACTCGGCGTCATTCATGGCCTTGCGCAGGCCCAGCACCATGGTGGCGTCGTCGCCCACCTCCACTCTTAGCGGCGAAGCCGGATCCTCGATGGCGTCGGCCACCGCGTTGGCCACCAGCTCGGGTCCGGGTCGCCCACCGGGTCCGCTCAGCACGGCGTCGGTCGCCCCCCATTGCGCGTGCAGGTCTTCGTAGATCGCCGGTCCCTGGTGGTCCTCGCTGTGCTTCATGCCGGGGGCGATGTATCCCGGCTCGATGATGACGATCCGGATGCCGAAATGCGCCAGTTCGAAATGCAGGGTCTCGGACATGGCCTCCAGGGCGTGTTTCGATGCGGCGTACGGGCCCTCGAGCGGCGTGCCGATCTTGCCCTGGACAGAGCTGATGTTGACCAGGACTCCGCTCCCTCGCTCCCGCCAGGCCGGCACCACGGCCTGAGCCAGGCGCAGCGGCCCGAGCGTGTTCACGTCGAGCACCTCGGCAAACCGGTCGAGCGGATAATCCTCGAGCGGACCTAGGCCGGTGAGTGCGGCGTTGTTCACCACAGCATCGAGGTCACCGGCTTGCGCCACCGCCGCGATGACCGACGCACTATCCCGCACGTCGAGCGGAAGGATCTGCTCGACCTCGAGACCCTCGAGCAGGGCGACGTCCCGCGCCGTGGCGACCACCGCATGGCCACGACCGGCCAGCACGTCGCAGGTGGCGCGACCAATGGCGCGGCCGGCTCCAGTTACCAGGATCCGCACCGCTCAGACGGGACCGCTCGGGGCCAACCCGGTCAGCTGCTCGCTCACCGTCCACAAGCGGGTGGCCGCCGCCGCGTCGAGGGCCTGGCGCTTGGGCGTCTTGGCCTTGCACTTGGCGAAGTACTGGCCGCTCACGCCGGCCACCTCGGGCGAAGAAGACAGGTAGACCGACGTGCGGGCACCCTTGGCGGGTGAGAGGAAGAACGGACCGGCGATCTTGATCCCGATAGCCAGCAAGCCCTTGGTGTCGCCGTCGGCGCCGTAGCCGGTGCGTACCGTCCCCGGGTGCAGCGAGTTGGCCGTGACTCCAGTGCCACTCAAACGGCGGGCCAGCTCGTTGGTGAAGAGGATGTTGGCCAGCTTCGATTCGCCGTAGGCCCGCATGCTGGAGTACTTCTTTTTCGACTGCAGGTCGTCGAACGACATGCCGCGCCGGGCCTGGTTGTGGGCGGTCGAGGCCACATCGACCACCCGGGCCGGGGCCGATGCCTTCAGTCGATCGAGCAGCAGGTTGGTCAGCAAGAAGGGGCCGAGGTGGTTGATGGCGAAGGTGGACTCGTACCCGTCCACCGTCTCGATCCGCTCGGTCAGGATCAGGCCGGCGTTGTTGACCAGCACGTCGAGCCGAGGGCAGCGCTCGAGGATCTCAGCGGCGCCGCTGCGCACCGAAGAGAGGTCGGCCAGGTCGAACACGACCAGTTCCACTGCCCCTCCCCCGCCTTCGACTGCCGTCGTGAGGGCTTCGACCGCGGCCTGGCCCCGTCCGGCGTTGCGGGCGGTGATCAGGACCCGGGCTCCCATAGCACCCAGGGCCCTGGCCGTCTCGAAGCCAATGCCCGAATTCCCACCGGTCACCACGACCGTCTTGCCCCGCATGTCCGACACCAGCCATCTCCTCCCCACCGTCAGGTCGGCGCCAGCATTCCACACCGATTCCCGGGCTCGGCCGCCTGTCCAAATGGGCCGAATGGCTCAGGCGCGCCCGGCGACCAATCGGTACCGTCATCGTGGGGAGTGGTCCGGTGCGGGTCAGGGTCAGAGGGGAACGATCGATGCTGACCGAGACGTCAGCCCAGGTTCGGGCCGAACTACCGGCCCAACCGAAACGACGATTCTGGAACGATTGGGGTCTCGAGGCCCTGGTCGTTGCCGTACTCGCCGGAGCCCTGCCACTTCTCCTAGCCGGCCACTATCACTCGCTCGGACTTCCCTCCGACGATGATTGGTCGTACCTGGCCAGCCTGGCCCACCTTGCCCAACACGGCACCATCAATCTCAACCACTGGTCGTCCACCTTCGAGATCGGTCAGCTTTTGCTGGCTTGCCCGCTTTATCTCATCTTCGGCGTTCACCCGGTGCTCGCCGTGCTGTGGGTGTGGGCCATGGGCATGGTCGGAATCGCGGCCACCGCTTATCTGGCCCGCGCCTGTGGTGTGGCGCGTGGACCAGTCCTGGTCCTCATCGCCGCCCTCTCGCTCTGTCCGCTCTTCCTCGAACTGGACACCACGTTCATGACCGACGTGCCCGCGTTCACTGTGGTGGTACTGGCCCTCTGCGCCTGGGTGCGCTGCCAGGACGCCGACCGCTTCGATCGGCGCCGATGGTTGGCTCTGGTATTGGTCACAGTGGCCTTCACCATCCGCGAGCCCATGGTCTGCGCCGCCATCCCTGTTTTCAGCGAGCCCATCCTTGCGGCCTACCGGCGAGGCGACCGGCGCCGTAGCTTCCGCCTTGGAGCAGGGGTCGGGGCCTGGGTGATCTTCCTTGTGCTGCTTTACGAATGGCGCCAAGGCCTCCCTTCGGCCACCCATTCGGGATTCGGCTTTTCTCTCTCCACGCTGTTGACGCCGTTGCGCTGGGAGTGGCTGCCATCCATGGTGGGCTTGTTCCTGTTGCCCATTGTCTGCGCCATTCGTCCCTGGCGCAGCTTGCCGAGCCTGGTCCGCCAACGACCCCTCTACTCGGTGCTCGTCGTGACGTTGACCTGCGGCATCCCCCTACTCACGCTGCCTTGGCGGGAAGGCTCCCTGCAGATCGGCAATCTCACCTCGGTCGACCCGTTCCTCCCCGGCGTCTTCCAAATCGGACTCACCATCGTGGGCTTGGTCTCGTTCGCCGTCATCGCGCTGATGGCTCCAGCCACCTGGAAGGCACGGCATAAGTTGCCCACCGACGCCCGTCGCCAGATCGAAGGTGTGTGTGTCGTCATCGTCGCCTATACCGTGGTCATGGCGGTCAGTGCCGGTACTGGGGCGATGGCAATCAGCACCAGTGCGGGGCGACCGGTCTGGGACCGCTACTGGTTCGTCGTTATTGCGTTAAGTACCATCGCGCTGGGTCGCCTCGGTCCGCTCGTCACCCGGCCCGAAACGGCGGCCTTGGCCCGCCCACTACGCCGGGTCGCTCCCGTGGTGGCTCTGGCTATTTTGGCCTTCTACGCGCTGGCCGTCGCCACGGACACGGCGGCACTTCGGTATGGGAGCGAGAACTTCGCCACTGCCGCCGTGGCCGATCTTCCTGCTGGCTACGGCGCGCTCGACATTACGGTATCGATGCCGTGGGACGGGCTGCGCTACGCCACAGGTCCAAAGGTCACAAACTCGGTGCAGGATTCGAGCGACTTCGAATTCGTCTCACACGACCAAGCTCAATCGTTCATTTACAGCGACACCGCTCATTTCTCGCAGTGTGCACCGTTCGAAGTCCGAGCGGTCCCGACCGGTCACCCAATACCGACGGGTACCATTGCCGTCAGCGCGGTTTCGCGTGGCCTGTTTACCGACATGCGCTTCGCACTGGTGCGGCTCCCCGCTGGCAGCCACTGCACAGAGGACTTCTAAACCCTTCAGCTCCACTCGTCGCGTGCGGAGACCATCCCGTGCTCGGGGGTAAGCAGCGACCCACTCATCGTGCGCTCTGCCGTCCGCATGTGCCACTGCAGGAGTTCCTGCGCACCGGCCCAGGCCAGATCGCGCCATTGTTCCCCCGGCTCGTGGCACAGGTTGTGGACCTGCTGCGGATCGGCCGCCAGATCGAACAGCAACGGAGGCATGATCTCTGGCGCCGTGGCAAACTGGACGTACTTGTACGCTGGCCCCCTCGACACGGCCAACTGGCAGTGACTCATCGGGACCCCGAAGCCCTGCTCGGCAAGGCGGTTGACTGGATCAGAGAACGTCCACTCGAAGTGTGCGGTGTCACGCCAGTGCTCCGGTGGAGCCTCACCCCGCAGGAACGGTGCCAGCGACCACCCGTCAGCCTGTAGAGGCACTTCCGCCCCCATGAATTCACAGATCGTCGGAAATACGTCGACCGACTCAGTTACGGCGTCGACGACGCGGCCCCGACCGCGGTCGGCTTCGGGACGAGGGTCGACCACGATCAAGGGCACGTGATAGCTCTCGTCCCAGAATCCGAGCTTCTCGATCAGCCAATGGTCGCCGCCCATCTCCCCGTGATCGCTGGTCAACACGATGAGGGTCGATTCGGTCAGGTCCTGTTGGTCCAACCACCCGAACAGCTGGGCCAGCCCGTCGTCGACCTCACGCTGGGCCCCGTAATAGGTGGCCCGCAGCTGGCGCCGATCACGCTCGTCGTCGGGAGCGCCGACGCCGGGGATGAGCATGGCCACCGAGCCCAGCGGATGGACGGCCCCTTCCTCCTCCTTGGTGGCACAACCGACGAAGGGCGGCAGATCGTCGGCCTGGTAAAGATCGTGGTAGCCGACCGGATTCCGGTAGGGCGGATGCGGGCGGATGAAGGAGGCGTGCACGAACCAGGGTTGATCCCCGTTCTCCTCGAGCCATCCGATAATCGACTGGCGCAGGAATGAGGTCTGCGACAGCTCCATGGGGAACCGGGCCGGGGCCCAGGTCGAGCCGTGTCGGTCAGCGCCGGGGAAATTGTCCATTGGTTCGTAGAGCTGGTGCGGATTGGGCGGCACATCGAAACCCTGCGCGGCCAGCCAGCGTCCCCAAGCCGGGCTCCCCTCCTCCCATGGATCGCGGACGACTTCGCGCAAACCGGGCAGGATCCCCTCGTAGGTGAAGAGCCGTGGATCGTCGGGCTCGACCGTCCTCGGATCAACCGACGTGTCGGTGTAACCGAAGAGGACAGGGTCATACCCGAGCGCCCGCGCCTCGAGGGCGATGTTGGTGAACCGCGCATCGAGGGGCGTCCCGTTGAGCACCGAACGGTTCCGGTGCTGATAGGTCCCGGTGTACAGGCAGGCACGCGAGGGCCCGCATGGGGCCGCATTGGCCCAGTGGTTCGCAAAAAGCACCCCGCGTGCGGCGAGCGCATCGAGAGCCGGCGTCTGCACCACGGGGTGGCCCAGCGCTGAAAGGCAGTCGCCGCGCCACTGATCGACAGTAATGAACAAGACGTTGCGCAGCGGAGGCATGGGCCTCACTCTTGCCGATGGCGACCGCGGGCCGCCCAGCCGGCAACTCCTAGCCCATGGGCGACATGCTGGCACCGCCCAACCGGGTGCCGGTCTGAATCAGCCAGGACCCGAAGCGCTCCGCCACCGGCCGGCGGACGGGTGCCGTGGTGAGCGGGAGACCCGTCACCGAAAGCTGCGACCACTCCGACATGTTGGCGGCGGTCTCCAGCGCATCGGCCGTGACCTTCACCCGACGAGGCTCGGCCAGGGCAGCGAGGTCACGGCGGTGACCTTCCATCTGCTTCTCCATCGCCCATCCCTGCAGCATGCGCCACCTCCATCCCTGGTTTGGCCCGCCTAAGCGGGCTCCGATTCGATGACCTCATTGTACACGAAGGTTGACAGAACTTCAACTATATCTTAATATAGGTGTATGCCTATGTCCTACGGAGAGACGCCGGGAGAACGCCCAGAACGGCCACGCTTCAAGGCGTTCCCTTCCCTTGTGACCGATCTCACCTGGGCGCTGTCCTTCGCCACCAAACCGCCCGATGAGCCTCAGAGCAACGAGTTGCGCGCGCAGGTCTTCGTCGGACGGGACGAGCTGAGGGAGCGGGTGGCCACCTTTTGGAACGACACCGCCGTCTGTTACACCGAACTGCAGGCTCTGGCTCATCATGGCGGGGCCATTTGCGAGACCTCCCCCGAGGCCCTGTGGCCGGCCATTGAGGCCGCAGTGGCGACCATTCCCCTCGACTTGGCACTTGAGTCGGAGGACCCCATCGATCGTGAGTGCTTCCTGGACCGCTTGCGACAACTGCGCGACTCCCCAGCACTCCTGCAGACCTACCTCGATCTCATGCGAGAGGTGTGGGATCCGATCGATGAGCTCTGGCAGGCTTCGCTCCCCCTCTTGAAGGAATCGGCCGCACATGCCTTGGCCCAACTCGAGGGCGGGCGCCCCTTCACCGAAGCCGCGCCGGTGCACTGCGACAGCTACCAGCGCCGGATCCCCACCATCGCGGCGCTACTCGACGGGGGCGACCACTCCTTCATGGTGACACCCTGTCTGTTCTTTGGTCGCAGCCTGTACATCGAGTTCCCCCACCTCACGCTGGTGGGCGTCGGCCTCGAGAACCATGGAGCCCTGGCTCGGGCCCGCACCGAGGCACTGGCCCGCCGGCTCAAGACGGTGGCCGACCCGACCCGGTTGGCGCTCCTGCACTTCCTGGCTACCAGGCCGAGTTCGGTCAGCGACCTGGCCACTTCGTTCGGGCTGGCCCAGCCGACCGTCAGCATGCACATCAAGCTCTTGCGCGAGGCCGGTCTGGTCCACGCTGAGCGCGTCTCGGGACGCCTCCAACTCAAGGCCGATGCCGACGCCGTCGACGGCATGCTGCACGAACTGCGAGGCGTAGTGGCCGATGGCACCAACCCCCACGTACTCGAGACGGTCTAACAGAACCGTTTAACTAGGGCGCCAGCACCACCGGCATGGTGCGGATGCCCGCCACCGTGGTCGAGGCCACCCGCTCAGCCGGGCCGGTCACGGCATAGGACGGGTACCGGGCCAGCATTTCCTCGAGGAAGATACGACTTTCGAGACGGGCCAGGCTGGCACCGAGGCAGACGTGCTCGCCGAACCCGAAGGCGACGTGCATCGGATTGGCCGGTCGCTGCACATCGAACACTGAGGCATCGGTCCCGAATACCGACTCGTCGCGATTGCCCGAGGCGTAGAGCATGCAGAGGTAGTCCCCTTGGCGGACCGCACTACCGGCCACCTCACAGTCCTCGACCACGGTGCGGCAGAAGGCGTGGACGGGTGTCACCCAGCGCAGGCACTCCTCCATCGCGACCGGCATGAGTTCGGGCGCATCCACCACGACGGCTCGTTGATCAGGGTGGTCGTAGAGAGCCTTGGTCGCTCCGCTCAGCAGCGTGCGCGTCGTCTCGTTACCCGCCACCAAGAGAGTGAGAAGGAACATGAACAGCTCCATCTTCTGCAGCGGACATCCGTTGACCTCGCTCTGCACCAGCAGGGAGACCAGATCCTCTCCGGGATGGTCGCGCTTGGCCCGGATGTGCTCCATGATGAACGTGCTCAGATCAGTCAGGGCCGCGCCGGTCTCCTCGGGTGGCAGGTCGGGCGACTCGATGGCCGCATCGGACCAGCGACGGAAGTCGCCGCGGTCGGTCTTGTCGATGCCCAGGAGCTCGGCGATCACCACCAGGGGGAAAGGCGCGGCCAACTCGGACACGAAGTCGATCTCGCCCGTGGCCCGATCAGCCACCGCGTCGAGCACCTCCACCGCGGTGGCCCGAATGGAGTCAGCGAGCGGGGCCAGCCCCCGGGGCGTGAAGCGCCGATTGAGCAGACCACGAAACTCAGCGTGTTCCGGTGGGTCCATGTGCAGGATGGACGGCACGTTCAAAGGGCCGATCCCCCGCAACGGATCGTTGACCAGTACGCCCTGACCCGAACAGAAGTGAGCCGGGTTGCGACTCAAGTCACGAATGTCGCTGTAGCGAGCCACTGTCCAGAAGCCGTGCTCGACCTCTCGCACGGGGGCCTCGGCCCGCAACCACGACAGCACGTCGAAGTACGCATCCTGCGTGAAGAACGATGGCTCCCGCGGGTCGAGCAGATGGTCGTGCACCACGGCTGAGCGTACTGTGACGCCACCAAGGGAAAGAGGTACCAAACGTGCGCACGACTTACGACGCGCTCTTCTTCGGTGGCGAATGGTCGGCGTCATCAGGAGACGACCAGGTCCAGGTTGTTTCCCCTCATACCGGCACCGTGATCGGGCACACGCCCAGTGCCACCGTGGCCGACATCGATCGCGCCGTCGACCTGGCCCGTCAAGCGTTTGATCAGTCCGATTGGCCGCAGCTCGCACCGACTGAGCGCATGGCCCACGTTCGGCGGCTGCTGGACGTGTACAGCACCCGGACGGCCGAGATGACGGAAATTGTCATTGCCGAGATGGGCTCACCGCGCTGGTTCGCCGAGCTAGCGCAGGGACCAGGCGGTGCCGCCATGCTTGCCACTTTCCTCGATGCCGCCGAGACCTTCGACTGGGAGGTGGCCGGTCAGGGTCACAACGCTGGCGCCGTCGTCCGCCGCGAGCCAGTGGGGGTGGTTGGTGCCATCACGCCCTGGAACGTGCCGCAGCTGGTCATCATGCCCAAGCTGGCCCCCGCGCTGCTCGCCGGCTGCACCATCGTGGTCAAGGCAGCACCCGAGTCACCACTCGACGCCTTGCTCCTGGCCGAGATCATCGAGCAGGCCCAACTGCCGGTCGGCGTGGTCAGCATTCTGGTCGGAGGCGGTCATGCCGGCGAGCATCTCGTCCGACACCCGGACGTGGACAAGGTGGCGTTCACCGGCAGCAGCGCAGTCGGCCGGCGCATCGCCGCCATCTGTGGGGAGCGCCTGGCCCGCTGCAGCCTCGAGCTCGGGGGCAAATCGGCCGCCATCGTGCTCGATGACGCTGATCTCGAGCGCACGGCCAAAGGGCTGCAGTTCGCCTCCCTCCTGAACAGCGGGCAAGCCTGCGTGGCCCAGACCCGCGTCCTCGCTCCTCGTCGGCTCTATACCGAGATGGTCGATGCCATGGCCGCCATGTTCGACGGCCTGGCTGTCGGCGATCCGTCCGACCCGGGCACCTACATCGGACCGATGGTGGCCCAGCGTCAGCAGATCCGGATCAACGGCTACATCGACGCCGCGGTGCAGGAGGGAGCCCGGATCGTGGTCGGTGGCACGCAACGGCCACCGGACACCGGAGACGGCTGGTACGTCAGCCCGACCTTGCTGGCCGAGGTCGACAACACTATGACCGTCGCTCGTGAGGAGATCTTCGGACCGGTCGTCTGCGTCATCCCCTACGACACAGAAGAGGATGCCATCGCCATGGCCAACGACTCGCCCTTCGGGCTGGCCGGGTCGGTCTGGACCAAGGACAAGGCTCACGGTCGGACCGTCGCCGATCGGATGCGGACCGGCATGGTCGGCCTCAACGGATTCGCTCCCGACCTTTGGTCGCCCTTCGGCGGATACAAGCAGAGCGGTATCGGGCGCGAATACGGCCCGCTGGGCCTCGACGGCTACCTCGAATACAAGTCGATCTACGGCGCCGGCTGAACAAATCTGGGCCTTTCGGCCCATGTGCCAACCCACCTCCGTCCGTATCCTTGAAGGGAATCGGGGGGACCCGCGTTCGTGGCAACATGGTTTGGCGCAGGCTGATCGGTGGGAGGGGGAACGGTATGACACTGGCGGAACCGCAGCGTCCGGCCACAGCACCCCACCTGCGAGTCCTCGCCGATCCCATCCATGTCGAGATCGACCCCCGGGCGACGCCGGTTGACGTCGAGATCGTAATCCCCGTCTACAACGAGGCAGCCCAGCTCGACTCTCGCATCCGCACCCTGTGCTCCTTCCTGGACCAATCCTTTCCCTTCCAGACCCTCGTAACCATCGTCGAC
Source organism: Acidimicrobiales bacterium (assembly GCA_036489775.1). Taxonomy (GTDB): domain Bacteria; phylum Actinomycetota; class Acidimicrobiia; order Acidimicrobiales; family RAAP-2; genus Bog-473. The sequence continues at coordinate 71,775 of DASXFC010000006.1, forward strand.
AACGGCAGCCGTGACGGCACAGCGGTGATCGCGGCCAAGCTGGCCGCCAGCCTGCCCGGCGTGGCGGCCATGACCTTGGACCGGAAGGGTCGGGGCTTTGCTTTGCGGACAGCGTGGTCCACCTCGAGCGCCAAGGTCGTCGCCTATATGGACGTCGATCTGTCCACCTCGCTGACTGGCCTGTTGCCACTGGTGGCGCCCCTTCTCTCCGAGCACCGTCAGGTCGCTATCGGGACCCGTCTCGACCGCGACTCCCGCGTGCTACGTGGCCCCAAGCGAGAAGCCATCTCCCGGATCTACAACCTCCTGCTGCGCACCGTGCTCCACTCACGGGTCAGCGATGCCCAGTGCGGCTTCAAAGCCCTCGAGCGCGAAACCGCCCTTGAACTCCTGCCGCTGGTCGAGGACAACGACTGGTTCTTCGACACCGAGCTCCTCGTCACGGCCCAACGCCTGGGGCACCGGGTGTGGGAGGTGCCGGTGGACTGGGTCGACGACACCGATTCGAGGGTCGACATCCTTCCCACCATCCTCGAGGACCTGCACGGCATAGTCAGGCTCTTCGGCCCGAGGGCACGGGCCCGCATCCGGCACCACCGCTAGGGATGACTGACGTCATCACCGCTCCCCCGGCGGCGCCACGGGAACAGGTTCTTCAACGCACCGAGCCTTCCCCGGACCGGTCGCACCACCATTCGGTTCGCACTGCCGACTGGATCCTTCGACTTCGACCCTTGGCCACCCCTTGCATTTACTACCTGCTATCGCGCCTGGCCGTCTATGCCGCCGCCATCATGGCCAGTTGGCTCCTCCCCTCGATCCACCCCTTCAGCGCGCTGGGCTCGTCCTGGGACGGTGGCTGGTACATCAAGATCGCTCAACACGGCTATCCGACTCACCTCTTCCAGGAGGGCGCGGGCAGCCGCTGGGCCTTCTTCCCAGCCTGGCCCCTCGCCATCCGCGGCTTCGGCATCCTCACCGGGTTCTCTCTGGCTGACGCCGCCACCATCCTCGCCTTCCTTTTCGGCCTGACCTCAGCCATCACCATCTGGTTGGCGGTGCAGGCGCATCTCGGTCGACAGATCGCCGACCGTGCCGTGCTCTTCTACGTCTTCTTCCCGATGGCTTTGGTGCTGTCAATGGGCTACACCGAAGGGCTCTTCCTGACGGCGGCGGGCGCCTGCCTCTACGCCATTTCCCGACGCTGGTGGCTGATCGCCGCTCTGAGCGCGATCGTGGGCAGCCTCACCCGAGATGCCGGGGCCATCCTGATTGTGGCCGTAGTTATCGCCGCTTTGAGCGAACTTCGCCAGCACCGGGGCGTCCGGCCCACCTTGGCCGTGTTGATCGCACCCCTCGGGCTGGCCGTCTTCATGGCCTACTCCTGGATGCGGGTCGGGACTCCGGTGGCCTTCCTCACGGCCGAGAAGTACTGGAACGGGGGCGCCCACTTCGTGTGGTTCCGTACACCGATCGTGGCGCTCAGCGTCGTTCTCCGGGCCGGTACGCACGGCGTCCAGCTGCCCGGCTCCGACTTCGCCGCAATCGCACTGGTCTTCGCCTACGTCGGGATCACGCTCATGGTCCGGTTCCGCCGTGGCGGCACACAGATCCCGACCCACTGGTGGATCTATACCATTGGCGTCGTTCTGGTCGGCTTCAGCGCCTATACACCGACGAGCATCCTGCGTTACACCATGGCGGCTTTCCCGTTGTTCGCCGCCTACTCCTGGAAGCTCAAGCCCAAATGGGACGGCGCCGTTGTCGGCCTTATGGCCTGCGCCCAGGGCGCACTGACCATCGTGGTGCTGGCGGCCTTTGTCCACCTGCTTCCCATCTACCCCTAAGCCTCCGCCAGCTCCATCCGGGCCCGCAGGATCGGTCCCATCGGATTCTCCGCCCTTCGTCGGCTGCCGGCAATGCGCTGGTGCCGGTCGTTGATGGCCAACGCCCGGCTCAACGCAAAGACCTCGTGCCAATCGAGCTGCTCGACTTCGACCGGCCGACCCGATTGCGCCACGTAGCGGGCCAACGCCTCCTGGCGTGATGGGAACCCAGGCACCCGGCGCTCGAAGAGCTGCTCCATCATGAACTCGAGCCCGAAGTACCAGCCCAGATCCATCCCGACCGGCCCGATGGAAGCCAGGTCCCAGTCCAGGACCGCGACCACCGCCAGGTCCTGGTCGACCATGAGGTTGCCGAGTCGCACGTCGCCCCAGAGCAGCCCTGCCGGCGCCTCCGTATCGGGCACCCGTCCTCGGCACCAGGCCATCGCGTCGATGAGCACGGGCAGCGGCTCACCCTCGCCCGCCCACTCGATGTAGCGGGACCACTCATCGAGCGCACCCTCGAGCGTCCCGCCGTCGGGCCTTTCCAAACCGAGTCCCCGACAATCGATCCGGTGGATGGCAACCAGCGCATCAATCAAACCATCGTGCAGGCGGCGCTGCGCCGGCTCATCGAGCGCCGTGAGCCATTCGTCGAAGATCGGAGCCGCACCGGGCACGCGCCCGGGCACCCGGGGCATGGCCAGAAACGGCGAGCCCAGCCACTCCAGCTCCGACACCAGGACAGCCGGCGACGGTGCCGGCACGCCGGCCGCGGCCACTGCGTTCTGCACCCGGGTCTGGGGCCCGAGTTCGTACTCGGGGAAGGTGGCCACCAGCGGGGGTAGACGCACCACCACGCCGGGATGCGAATCGCCCAGATCGACCAGCAGGGTCTCGTTGGCCAACCCGCCGTCGGCCACGGCGACCGACACCACTGACATCGGCAACACCACCCGACCAGGCACCTGCCCAGGGCAGGCCGCCACCCAGCGGCGCAGCCCCTCGGTCAGCGCCTCGAGATCACGAGCGGGACCGGTCGCCACCTACGGCAGGTAGACGATCGCTTGCCAGCGACCAGTCAATTCCTCGCGGCAGAGCGCGGTGCCGGCCCGCACGGTCCACTGCACCACATCACCGGTCGGGGTGCCCAGGGCAGTCCGGATGACCAGACCGCGCCGGGCATGATCCTGGCGCACCACCCACCCGGTGGGCAGCGGCACCCCGAGGCCGGACAACCGGGCCACTGCCTTGTTCCCGGTCGGATGCATGAGGCCAATCGTCACGCCGTCGAACTGGCGACGGGTCAGCTTCGGCGGCATCAAGGTGCCCATGGTCACCGGCGGGGTCTTGCTCCCGAAGAGGATCCCGAACAAACCGGGGGAGGCCGAGGGTTGGTCCTCCTCCGCCAGCTCGACCCCGGGCAGCAGGTTGATCCAGCCATCACCGGCCTCGCCGAGCGTCTCGAGGTAGGCCGACACCCGTGACACGTCAGGTGGGCTGAACTCGAACTCCTGCTTCTCACGCCGGCTCACGCCGGCAATCCTGACACCAGGTCCGCCACCACTTCGGCCACCGGTACGGCCCGAGCCAACCGGTAGCTGGCCCCGGCGTAGAGGCTCATGCGATGGGGATCACCGGCGGCAGCGGCGGCAGCTCGTAAGGGACGGGTGACGTTGTTGATCTCCGGGTAGGCCGCTGGTGCGCTCGACCCGCGCTCGACCATGAAATCGTTGACCAGGCCCCGGGCCCGCCGTCCGCTGTAGGCGCGTGTCACCCCGGTCCGCTCAAACAGAGGATCGGCCATCGACGCCTTGGCCACGGCATGGGTACCACTCTCGGGACAACGCAAGAAGGCAGTCCCGAGCTGCGCCATGACCGCCCCGCTCCGCAGAACCCGCACGACGTCATCGGACGTCATCACCCCGCCGGCCGCGAGCAAGGGCAGCCGGGTCCGTCGAGCCACCGAAGCAAGCAGCGCGTAAAGCGGACGGTCCTGATCAGGCCGGTCGTCGTTCTCGAAATGACCACGATGAGCGCCGGCCTCACAGCCCTGCAGGCACAGCGCATCGACTCCGAAACGCAGCGCCACCATCGCCTCTTCGGGCGTGGTCACCGTGACCGCCACCAACGTGCCCTTCTCCTGCAAGGCCGTCACCACCTCGGCGCTCGGGCAGCCGAAGGTGAAGCTAACCAGCGCGGGCGGATCGGCACTCAGCATCGCCACCTTGGCCGGGTAGTCGTCATCGTCCCACCGGGCTTCCCCCAACTCCACACCCAATGCGGCGGCATCGGGACCCAAGGAGGACACATACGAAGCCAGTGCCGCCGGCGACTCGGTCGGTTCGCCCGGGACGAAGAGGTTTACCCCGAAGGGTCGATCGGTCCCCGCCTGCACCCCTGCCATCTCGGCCGCCAGCGCGTCGGCGGTCTTGTAGCCACCGGCCAGGAAGGCGAAGGCTCCGGCCTCCAGCGCGGCCAGCACCAGGTCGACAGTCGATGGACCGCCCGCCATGGGGGCCACGGCAATGGGCCAACGGGACAATGCCCCGAAGCGCTCGATATTCACGGCGACAGTGAACCACGGCACGGCCTCGTCTACCCCGCTACGTTCGCAGCATGGACCTGATCGACACCTTGCGCAGCACCGGAGCGGCCCGCCAGTTCCATCCGGATCCGGTCGATGACGAAGTTCTCCACCGCTTGCTCGACACCGCCCGTTTCGCCCCGAGCGGCGGCAACCGCCAGGGCTGGCGCGTCATCGTGGTGCGGGACCAGGCCAAGCGGGTGGCCCTGCGCGATATTTACCTCAAAGGTTGGTACGAGTACCTGGCCATGGGCGCCGCCGGTTTGGTGCCCTGGTCGCCGCTGGGCGATCGCCAAGCCGAAGCCGCCGCCGTGGCCAACGCCCCCCAGCTGGCTGAAGCCGCCGCGGCAAACCCACCCGGGTTCGCCGAGGCGCTCGACCAGGCCCCGGCGCTCCTCTTGATACTGGCCGACCTGCATTGCCTGGCCGCGGTGGACCGGGACCTACCTCGGTACACCTTGGTGGGTGGGGCCTCCATCTACCCGTTCGTCTGGAGTTTGTTGCTGGCGGCGCGCACCGAGGGCCTGGCCGGGGTCATGACCAGCGTGGCCACCCGCAATGAGGATGAGGTCCGCCGACTCTTCGACATCCCCGAGTCCTGCGCGGTGGCAGCCCTGGTCGTGTTGGGCAAGCCGGTCTCCGTACCACGCCACTTGCGCCGGGACCGGGTGGGTGCCTTCGCCTGGGTCGACCGTTACCAAGGCGACGCCCTCTGTGAGTAGCGACCATCTCTCGGTTATCGCTTCTTCTTTGCCTCTGCGTTGGCGGCCTCTGCCAGTCGCTTGATCGCCAGAAGCCGACGGTCCCATTGCGCGGCGACGTCGGTCATGGCCCGGGTGGCCAGGTCCAGGCGGCCGGCATCGACTTGGTACAGCACTTCTCGTCCCTGCTTGCGCCGACTGACCAACCCGGCCTCCTCCAGCACGACCAGGTGCTTCGACACGGCCTGACGGGAGAACGGCACGCGGCCGGCCAACCAGCTGGCACTGACCTCGCCATTGGCGACGATCAGGTCGAGGACCCGACGGCGTGACGGGTCGCCGATGGCCGACCACAGTTCGTCATCAGCCGGCGAAGTCATTTCGATGGGCGCTCCGCCACCCCGGAGAGACGACCCAGGAACTCGCCCCAACCTTCCTGGTGTTCGTCGGCGTATCGCTGCTTCTCGGCTTCGGGCCAGTCGCGCAGCTCGTGGCCACTCTCGGTCACCACCAGACGCGTGTGATCCTCCCCCGCCGGAAACAGGGTGAACTCGACCAGCATTGAGTTGCCGACCGCGGGCTCCTCATCGTGGAGATGGTTCCAACGGAACGAGAAGCGATTCGGGGGATCGACCGTCTCCACGACGACGGGGCCGCCCTGATCCCCGAAACCCATGTAGCCGTGGGCCCCGGGCTCCACCACCAAGTCCACCCGGTCGGCGAACCACAAACTGATCTCATCCGGTTCGGTGATGGTGCGCCACACCACCTCAGCCGGCGCTTCGATCAACACCTCTCGTTCAATGGTCAGGCCTGCCATGACTCTCCAATCTTCGGGTCTTCGAAGTCAACGGGTCGGTCATCACCGAACCCGCTGATTGATCTGCAACTCATAGTGGCAGGTCATCCACCAATATGCAACTTTTGGTTGCATATTGACCACCATAGGTGCTACCTTTGGTTGCACATTGAAGCGGAAGGACACCGACATGAATGAACAGACGGCAACACCGATCGACCGGGCCTCGGGGGCATCAAGCCTGCCCCCGGCCGTCGACCGGGCCACATTCCAGGCCGAGCTGGACCGGCTGCGCGTCCGTGAGAAGGCCCACACGCATGAAGGCGACACCATCGCCGCCGCCCGCCGCCGTCTACCGATGGTGGCGGTCAACCCAACCACCCCCCTCATCGGTCCCAACGGCACAACCACCTTGCTCGAGGCGTTCGAGGGACGCCGCCAACTCATGGCCTACTACTTCATGTGGCACGAGGGTCACCCGGCGGCGGAGCAATGCGAAGGATGCACCTGGAATAACACTCAACTCGATGAGCTGTCATACCTGCACTCGCGGGACATCACCTACGCCGTCTTCTGCCAGGGTCCTTACGAGCCAAGCGCCCGCTACCACGACTTCATGGATTGGAAGATGCCGTGGTATTCGGCCCAGGCCTCCCTCGAGGTACTCCTCGAAGGTCGCCACATCGGCATGATGCACCTGGTCTGTTACCTCCGGGTCGGCGACCGGGTCTTCGAGACCTACTGGACGACAAATCGGGGCGTCGAGGTCGTGGACATCAGCTACGGGCTCATGGACCTCACCGTCTACGGACGCCAGGAGGCGTGGGAGGACTCACCTCAGGAATGGCCCCAAGAGTGCTCCAACATCCGCACCGGAACCGGAGCGCCCAGTTGGTCACCGGTGCCCGGGTGGCCTGATGGGCGCCCCATCGCACAATGGTCCCGTATCGAAGCCGGGCGCTCAGACGACCTCGGTCCCCAAGGACAGCCAGATGAATCCCACTGCTGCCATTAGCCGACCCGGCATCCCGACTCCGTGGCGCAGCCAGAGCCAACGGTCTCGGCTGCCGCTCGGCGTGTTGCTGGTACCGAGCACGGCGGCCTGGGTGATCATGATCCGCTGGGTCGGCTCGATGGGCAATGGCGTCGGGCCAATGGGCCTGGAGCTATGGGAGTTCGTCGGAGTCTGGGTCGTGATGATGACGGCCATGATGCTGCCGTCACTCACCGTCACCAAGTGTGCGAATGGGACGGCCCTGGCGCGTGGGAAAGCCACCGCATTCTTCGCGCTCGGTTACCTCGTGGTTTGGGCCGCCATTGGCTTCATGTGCTACCCGGCGAGCGAGGCATTCGCCGCTCTGGTCGAGCACCACTCCTCAGCCGCCGTGGCCGTGAGCGTCGCACTCTTCACCGCCTGTGGCGTCTACCAGGCTTCGGACTTGAAGTGGCGCTTTCTCGAACGATGCCGATCGTGCGCGATCCCGCTCACGCCAATGACCACTCCCTACCTCGAAGGCGTTCGATGTGGAGCAAGCTGCCTGGGCGCCTCGGCGCTGGCCATGTCGTTGCTGTTCGCCCTGGGCTTCATGCAGCTCGAAGGCATGGCCGTGATTGGTGCTGCCCTCCTCGTGGAGCGGCACATCAATCGCCGGAGTGTCTGCGTCCTCTTCGGATTGGTTGCGCTCGCCTACGGGATTGCCGTTGCGTTGCACCCGAACCTGGCGCCTGCGCTGTTGGCCGACCACATGGGTCAGATGAAGATGACGGGTCCGATGAAGATGATGAAGTGAGCCATCCAATCTCGGATTGGCCGATATCGTTGGGGCGGTTTAGTTGCCGGAAGCAGTCGGCGGTATCGGGTACCCGAAGGCGGCCAATTGGACTGGTTCGGCTCCGTCCGGACGAAGTTCCTTGTTGACGACTCGATCGCGATAGCGAGAGAACAGCGCTGAAATCTCGTCGCCGACCTCGGCCATCTCCTCGGCGGTGAGGTAGCCGAGCGAATCCGACATAAAGGCGGCGTCGCGCCAAGCGAGTGAATACGAAGCACGTCTCCCCCACCACTCACGAAGCCGCGAATAGGCCCGGTTGGCAAAGGTTGACTCGAGCGCTTCTACGGCGATTCCGAAAACCGGGTCGTCACCGGATGTCTTGAAGCGGTTCGACGTTGAGACGAGGCGCCACGGGCGGCTGCGGCCCTTGCCACCTCCTGTTTCCTCAACGTAGCCATACTTGGCCAGCGTCTGAAGGTGCCACGACATGTTCCCTGGGCTGTCATCGAGGAGCTCGGCGGCGCCCGTTGCAGTCAACTGGCCCTCGCGTGCGAGGGCCTCGAGAAGTGCCACGCGCACCGGATGCGCTAAAGCTCGCATCGTTCGGGGATCCGAGATGAACCTTCGATCGGCGTCGCCCTGGCCCCATGGTGGATCAGCAACCGGCCCTTCTTTTCGAGCCGGCGCGCGTTTGGCGGGTTGCGATTTCCCAGCGGCGCTCACCGAATCGACGCCGAGCGGGGCCGGGGCACCACGAGATGCAGGCCGACATTGACCAAGAACCAACCGATCGCGCGTCGCGGGGTAGCCGTTCTGATCGCTCCACGCTGCGTTCGCCCCAGTCCAATTCCCGCCTCGCCGGCCCTGACAGCATCCGAACGCCTGAGAGCTGCCCGTCGCATGTCAGCCATTTTGGCTTCAGCCACCATTTCCATCATTGCTGTGTGCATCGGGGTCACTGATCTCTCTCACAAGGGTTCTTCTCACAAGACTACTTGTCACAAGGTCTCTTGTCAATGGTCCGGAGTACAGGTGGTGTGACGCCAGAAAATCGTTGGCCACAAACAAGGCCCTCCTCAAGACCGTTCTGAGCTGCGGACCCCATTCGAGTGAAGACGACGCACGAGGAAAGGCGAGTAGACAGGAGCGATGGCTCAGAACGTGCTCGGGGGCGAACTCCAGCCCTGCAATTTCAACCCGCTGACCGGGTTCTACCGGGACGGCTGCTGCAACACCGGTGCCGAGGACGCTGGGGTCCACACTGTCTGCACCCGGGTGAACTCCGACTTTCTCGAGTTCTCCGCCGCCGTCGGCAACGACCTCTCGACCCCGCGACCCGAGTTCGGCTTCGAAGGTCTCCAGCCGGGCGATCAGTGGTGCTTGTGCGCGCCCCGGTGGCAGGAAGCCTTCGAAGCGGGCATGGCGCCACCGGTGATCTTGGAAGCGACGCACGCCTCGACGCTGGAGTGGGTCCAGTTGAGCGACCTCCAGGAGTTCGCCGTCACCGACTCTGACTGACCCCGCTGACCTCGCTGACCTCGCTGACCTCGCCCATCTGGCGCATCCACTCGAAACAGGCCACGGCCGCCGCGGTGGCGACATTGAGGGACTCCACATTGTTCGCCATGGGAATCCTCACCGTGCGCGTCACCTCTGTGGCCACCGCATCGGACAACCCACCGTGTTCCCCGCCCAACACCAGGGCAGTGCGGGGGGCGAACCGGGCCGACCACAGGTCTTCGCCAGCGTCGGCACTGAGCGCGACCAGATCGAAGCCGGCCTGACCAAGTAACCCGGCCGCCTCTTCGGCCTCACGCACCCGCAGTAGGGGTGCCCGGAAGGCCACGCCGGCGGAAGCCTTGATCACCAAGGGACCGATGTCGGCCACGCCCCGGCTGGGCACGACAATCCCGTGCAGACCAGCGGCCACCGCCACTCGGATGATCATGCCGACGTTGGCCGGCGTGGTCACTCCATCGAGCAATACCGCCCCGATTGGCGGTCCCGCCGCCGGCAATTGCTCCAACCACGACTCGAGCGACGAGCGGTGAGGCGTCTCGATGTCGGCCGCCACGCCTTGATGCTGTTTGCCCGTTCCGCTCAACCGGGTCACCCGGGCCCGGTTCACCGTCTTCACCTCGACACCGTGCGCCTGCGCCGCCGCCCGGATCCCCCTGGCCACCGCCGGCTCGACATCGTCGGCCACGAAGACCTGGGCCACCACCAGCGCCGGATCGCCCAGGGCCTCGAGCACCGGCTGGCGCCCGAAGACGGTGAGGTAGCGCTCCCGGGGCGACCGCTCCTCGGCCGCACCGTCGCCTGCCCCTACGCCATCAGCGTCCCCCACCGGATCTGCATCCCCCACCGGCACCTCGATCAGAGCAACTCGAGCAACCGCTCGGGTGGGCGGGCGATCACCGCCCGGCCGTCCTTCACGAAGATCGGTCGTTCCAGCAGGATGGGATGGGCCGCGATCGCCTCGAGCAGTCCGTCCCCCTCCACCGACGCCAGCCCCAACTCGGAGTACACGGCTTCGCCGGTTCGCATCATCTCCCGGGGATCGCCGATGCCCAGCTGCCCCATCAGGTCACGCAATGCAGGCACGCCGGGTGGCGTCTCCAGGTACTCGATCACCTTGGCCTCGACGCCCCGCTCAGCCAGCAAGCCTTGGGCCGTGCGACACTTTGAGCATCGCGGGTTGAAGTAGATCGCCGGATCGCTCATGGCCCGCCAGTGTACGGAGGAGAACCCATGGACGGATATGTGCTCAGTGTGGACCGAGTCATCGCCGCACCGCCGGCCGAACTGTTCGCCATCGTGGCCGATGCCAACCGCCACCCCGAGATCGACGGCTCGGGCTCGGTGATCAAGACCAAGGCCGGCACGCCCGACACCTTGACCCTCGGATCGAAGTTCGGCATGTCCATGAAGGCGGGCGTGTCCTACTCGATGCAGAACACGGTGGTCGAGTACGAGCCGGAGCGGCGCATCGCCTGGCGGACCGGTTCAGGCGGCCCACTCAGCCGCCTGGTAGGCGGCCGGATCTGGCGTTATGACTTCGAGCCGGTCGATGGAGGTACCAAGGTGACCGAGAGCTGGGATATCTCGCGGGACAAGCAGCGGGCCATCTTCAAGCGCATCGGCAAGATCTCACAGGATGCCGTCACCTCCATGACCAAGACACTCGAGCGCCTGGCCGAGATCACGGAGCCCTCAGCCACGCCCTAACGTCGGGCTTCATGCTCGACATCGACCGCGCCTGGGAGGAACGCGTCCTCCCCGCCCTGAGCGACTACACCCGCATCCCCTGCCTTTCCTCGGCCTTCGACACCGAATGGGAATCGCACGGCTATATCCACCAGGCCGCGCAGCTGCTGCACGACTGGGTCAAGGACCAGGACGCCGCCCTCGACGTGGAGATCGTCCAGCTCCCCGGGCGCACCCCGGTACTGCTCATCGACAACGGCGGCTCGGGCGATCCCATCCTCTGCTACGGCCACATGGACAAGCAGCCGCCGCTCGGCACCTGGCGCGACGGGCTGGCCCCGTTCGAACCGGTCCGCGAGGGTGACCTCCTCTACGGCCGGGGCACCGCCGACGACGGCTACTCCACTTTCGCTGCAGTCACCGCGCTGCTGGCCGCCGGCGGTGGCAGCGGACGCGTCCTCGTCCTCATCGAGGCCAGCGAGGAAAGCGGCAGCCCCGACCTGGCCGCCTATGTCGAACATCTGCGCGACCGCATCGGCACGCCGCGGCTGGTCATCTGCCTCGATTCGGGTGGCCTGAGCTACGACCGCCTCTGGCTGACTTCATCGTTGCGCGGCAACTTGGTCGTCACGGTCAAGGTCGACGTGCTGACCGAGGGCATCCACAGCGGGCAGGGTGGCGGGGTGGTTCCCTCTTCCTTCCGCATCCTGCGGCGCATCCTGAGTCGGATCGAGGATGAGACGGATGGCCGCATCCTCCTCCCCCAACTCCTCGGCAGCGGGATCCCCGATGCGTACCGGGCCAACATCGAGACCATCGCCGCGGAGTTCCCCGACTCGGTCGCCCCGGTGGTCGACGGCCTGAAGCTCCTGACCCCGGACCCGGTCGATCGGCTCATTGCCCGAACCTGGTCAGCCGCTCTCGAGGTGACCGGGGCCGCCGGCCTACCCCTCCCTCGCGACGGCGGCAACGTCCTGCGCCCCTCGACCACGCTCAAGTTCTCGCTCCGCCTGCCACCCGACGTCGACGCCGAAGCGGCGGCCGACGCGCTGATCTCGGCCATCACGACCGACGAAGGTGCCCACATCACCATCGACCTGGAGCCCCCGGCCACGGGCTGGGTCGCCCCACCCCTCTCGGCTGACATCGCCGAGACCCTCGACCGGGTGTCCATCGAGCGCTTCGGCAAGCCCTTCGCCATAATCGGAGAGGGCGGCACCATTCCCTTCCTGGTCAACCTCCAGAAGGGCTTCCCCGGCGTGCAATTCGTGGCGACCGGTGTGCTCGGCCCGCACTCCAACGCCCATGGCCCCAACGAGTCCCTGCACATCCCCACGGCCAAGGCCGTCACGCAGGCGGTGGCAGAACTCCTCCGCTGACCCGTAGGTTCAGACTTCATGACAGACCTCCCCCTCGCCGGCAAAGTGGCTCTGGTGACCGGCGGCAGCCGGGGCCTGGGCCGCGAAATGGTGTTGGCCTTTGCCGACGCCGGGGCCGACTGCATCATCGCCAGCCGCAAACTCGATACCTGTGAGGACGTGGCCGCCGAAGTCCGGGCCAAGGGTCGCCAGGCCCTGGCTGTCGCCTGCCACCTCGGGCACTGGGACGAGATCGAGCAACTGGTCGACACCGCGTACGGCGCCTTCGGCCATGTCGACGTCCTGGTGAACAACGCGGGCATGTCACCGCTCTACCCGTCGCTGCCCGAAGTGACCGAGGAGCTGTGGGACAAGGTGCTCAACCTCAACTTGCGTGGCCCCTTCCGCCTCACCGCGCTGGTCGGCACGAAAATGGCCGTGGGCCCATATGGTGGTTCGATCATCAACGTCTCGAGCTCCGGCTCCATCCGTCCGGCCCCGCACATGCTCCCCTACGACTCCGCCAAAGCAGGGCTCAACACGCTGACCGAAGGATTCGCCCAGGCCTTCGGACCGACGGTGCGGGTCAACTGCATCATGGCCGGACCATTCCTGACCGACATTTCCAAGGCGTGGGACCAGTCCATCCTCGAGAAGGGGATGCAGCGTCACGCCCTCCGGCGCGGCGGCCAGCCCCACGAGGTGGTCGGTGCCGCCCTCTATTTCGCATCCGAGGCATCGTCGTTCACTACCGGCGCCATCCTGCGCGTCGATGGAGGTATCCCATGACAGACAAGGCAGATTTCTGGTTCGACCCCCTGTGCCCCTGGGCCTGGATCACGTCGCGCTGGATGCTCGAGGTCGAGAAAGTCCGCGATGTCGAGACCAGCTGGCATGTCATGTCGCTGGCTGTCTTGAACTCGGGACGTGATGATCTGCCTGAGCAATACAAGGAACTGCTCAAGAAGGCGTGGGGACCGGTCCGGGTCTGCATCGCGGCGGCCGAGAAGGAGGGCGACGAAGTCCTGCTGCCGCTCTACACAGCCATGGGCAACCTGATCCACCCCGGTGGTCGCAAGGACGACGACGTCATCAAGGACGCGTTGGCCGAAGTCGGCCTGCCGGCCGAGCTGGCCGAGGCGGCCACTTCGACCGAGTATGACGATGCGCTCAAGAAGTCACACCACGCTGGTATGGACCCGGTCGGCATGGATGTCGGTACCCCGGTCATCCATGTGAAGGGCGTCGCCTTCTTCGGCCCGGTGGTCACTCCGGCCCCCAAGGGCGAGGCTGCCGGCAAGCTCTGGGACGGCTGTCTGCTGGTCGCCGGCACCGAAGGGTTCTTCGAGATCAAGCGCACCCGGGACAAGGGCCCGATCTTCGACTAGATCCCCGGCCGCGATTACATCCTCGACCACCACTACTGCAGCTCTCGTATCTGACATCGGGGCCAGGGAGCATCCGCGAGCCGCTGGTCTGCGGTAAAGAGTACGCAGTCCAGGGTCTCGGCCAGCGCCTTATAGGTAGCGTCGTGGGCAGCGACGTTTGCACGGAGCTCATAGGCACGGCGCGCCAATCGAAGGGTGGGAACCCGTTCAAAGTCGAGTTGCTCGAGGTCGCCAACCGCTTCGGCAAACCGCCGATCGTCGACCGCACCTGCGAGCCATCGCTTGCGGAGCACCGCCACTGCCTCGGCTTCAACGGGATCGGGTGCCGTGATGTCGCTTGCGACCCGAACTTCGTGCCGTGGTCGCTGTCCGTCGGCTCCATCAGCGCCGACGACGTTCGCCAGAACCGAAGCGTCGATGACGATCAAGACCGGGAGCGCTCCACAGCCACGTCCTCCACCGTCTGTTTCAGTCCGACTCGGCCGCCCTCCCGACGATCAACGTGGTCAAGCACCTCGTCGAGGCTCGGTCGCTCCGCCAGGCGGCGCAGCTCGCCCCCGAGGTACTGCTGAAGGGACTGGCCCCCTCGTTCGACCCGCCGTTGAAGCGCCCGTGTACTTCCTCAGGCAAATCTCCTACCAGAACGTTTGACTTCATATTGAAATCAAATCCTGGCCTCGGCTGTACCCTCAACCGCCGAAGGCCCAATCGCTACGTACGGGCGACACCACACGGCATCGGGCATCTCTGAAAACGAAAACAGCTCCAGCTCCACGACGAAAACGTCTCGCCGCCTTCTCGCCGCCTGTCATGCGCGGCCCGGCCATCGTGGGCGCCGACCAACGGGGAGGCGACCCGCCCAACCGCCACCCGCTATCCGCCCGGCGGCGCCCGCCCCGCGCCTGCCTCCGAAGCAA
>DASXFC010000036.1:0-12912 GCA_036489775.1 Acidimicrobiales bacterium
CATCGGACGGATCCGTGCCAACGCACGGGGCTTTCATGACGCGCAGAGCTTCATCACGATGGTCATGTTGGACCGCGCTGGCATCGCTCCGGAGCTCCCCTGGGATCAAGCTTCTTGACCCCCGAGAGCGTCAGTTGTCCCTTTTTTGAGATGTATTGCCAATCCGTGTTTGCGGACAGTAACGCGTCGGGTTTCGAGGCACTCCGATCCGACGAATGGGGCCACCGCGTCTCACTAGGACCAAGCTGACCCTTGGTCACTCAGCCTTCAGAACGCGTGACACCCGGACGGTCGAAACGTCGATCCGGGACAAACCAGATGACAGCGACAAGGGCGTACAAGGCATACGCCACGTAAGGACTGAGGAATGCAAGCCCAACAGCGCACGCATAGAGCGCTATTGAGACATTTCCCTTGAAGTCTGATCCGATAGCGCGCCCGACGGCGGAATCCTGACCATTGGCACGGATAATCGCGGACACGAGGATCGAGAAGGCGATCGCAGCACCTAGGGCCACGATGCCGAACGTCGCAGCGGGCCAGTGGTCGCCGTAGAAACTACCGACCCACGAAGTGATGAACGGGATGAGTGAGAGCCAGAAGAGCAGATGAAGGTTGGCCCACATGACGCCACCGCTGATGTGACGTGTGACACGAAGTAGATGGTGGTGGTTGTTCCAGTAGATCCCGACGAAGGTGAAGCTGAGGATATAGACCAGCAGTTCTGGCAGGCGCCGGCTCACCGCGGTGAACGACCCGCTCAGAGGTGCCTTGAGGCTGAGCGCCGTGATGGTGATGATCACGGCCATGACCCCATCGCTGAAGGCTTCCAACCGACTGGTGTCGACGGTCGTTTCCGGGAGCTGTGGATCTGTGGATTCGCTCACTCGAACCGTCTAGTCGTTCGAACCGACCTCACCACGTTGAACCACCTTTAGTCCTTAACTTTTCCAGAGTGGGCTGCGAGCTGCGGGAAGTCTGGATAGCAAAGCCCTCCGTCGTATGAGTGAGATGGTTGCACGCCGCCGACTCTTCCATAGGACGGAGGTCTCTTGGCGTCCCGGTCCCAGCGGAACTGGGTCACTCTTTCAGAGGACAGCCTTCCAATTTCCATGAAGCGATCTTCCACCGGATACGCAGCAACTCTTGTAGGACATGATTCTGAGCGGGATCGCTGGAACACGGGAAGGAAAACGTCATGGAGATCATCAACTTAGGTGCGAAAGATGGGCTGCCCCCGGTGAACTGGGAGAACGTCCTCGAAAAGCTCGATGCCGGATCCTCGCCGGCTCCAGACGCCCACAATGCTCGAACGACGTGGCTTTCGACGGTGAACGGGGACGGGAGCCCTCACGTGACTGCAGTTGGTGCCCTCTGGCTTGACGGAAGCTTCTGGTTCCAGACCGGATCGGGCACTCGGAAGGGCCGCAACGTCGCCCGCGACCAGCGCTGCTCGATCGCGGTGTCGATCCTCGATGCCGACGTCGTCGCCGAAGGTGAAGCAGTGCGGGAGACTGATCCGGCCACACTCACGCGCCTTGCCAGGGCTTGGGCAGACCAAGGGTGGCCCGCCGAACTCGATGAGACCGGCACAGGTATCACCGCCCCGTTCAACGCGCCGTCGCAGGGACCACCCCCGTGGAACGTCTATCGCATCAAGCCACATTCGGTGACCGTGACACTGGGAACCGAGCCGGGCGGGCTGACTCGTTTCAGGTTCTAACCTCAGCCCAACGAGTTCTCTGCGCGCCGGCGGGAGCTGAGTATGCAGAACTCGTTTCCCTCGGGATCAGCCAGCACAACCCACGACGCATCGTGCTGACCGACATCCGCCAGGGTCGCTCCAAGCGCGAGCATCCGCTCAACCTCCCTGTCCCTATCGTCAGGTCGGAAGTCGAGGTGGAGTCGGTTCTTCACCGTCTTGGGTTCAGGGACAGAGCAAAAGAGCAGCCCAGGCAAGTGGTCTGCTGGTCGAATCTCAAACTCCTCCGGATCGTCATTGACGACAACCCATCCGAGTGCCTCCTGCCACCAGCGTCCCAGAGCAGCCGGATCGCGGGCGTCGATGTTCGTCTGTTCCCACTCCAAGCCCATACCCTCAACCTCACTTCGCTTTACGCTTCGGCGGCCGTCACGCTCTGGCCGATGCGGGCGGCGATCCAGGCCGCCAACTCGTCAGTGATCTCGTCGGTGAGTGGTTGCGCGGCCACCCGGAGGAACAGGTCCGCAGCCAGCGCGCCATCGGGGTCGTCGGGGGCCGGCGTCCAGGTGAAGCCGTTGCGGTGGCAGAACTCGATGGTGCTGATCAGGGCCACCGGTGCGTTGCCGTCTTCCAGCGGGTGGTTCTTGATCAGATGGGCGCAAAGCACGGCCGCTTTGGCGACGAAGCCCGGGTAGAAGTCTTCGCCGGCGAAGCGGGCCAGCGGCGCGTGGAGGGCGGAGTCGGCCAGTGTGAGGTTGGCGTCCTGCGCGATCTGGCGGGCCGGGATCTCGAGAACTGATTCGGCGATGAGCAGGAAGTCGGCCAGCTCGAGTGGAGTGACCGCCATCAGCGCAGACGGGCCAGCAGCTTTTCGTGCTGGGCGATGGCACTACCGAGGCGAATGAAAAAGGCCTGATCGGCACGCCGACGCCGGACCGCTGCATCGAGGGTGGGACGAGGGTCGGGGGCGGCCTCGGCGTCGTCAGAGCGGGCGGCGTCGGTCACGCTTCGATGTTATTCGGCGCCCACATCCATCCCTCCAGTCGGAGGTCGGGGTCATCGGTCGGTCGGACTCGTCGCAGTTCGTTCGCGTGCTCGTCCATGACCAAGGCGGTGATGGCGGCGTCGAAGGCGTCCTCGGAGGAAGCGGCCAGGGCGCGTTGCCCGGGCGAGAGGGTCCAGCGGCTCCGCTCGAGGTAGGCGGCGCGATCGGCGAGGTTGCGCTTGTGGACCGGGCCGGTCATCAACCGGGGGTAGACCTCGACCACGGTGTGGCACGAGGGTGGATCGAACGGGGCGATGCAGAACCCCGCTCGCTGTAGGTCGAGGAGATAGGGCATGCCGCGGAGCGAACCGGTGCCGACGGTGCCGGCGCCGCGGATCTGGAAGGTGCTCTTGGCCGCGATGCCGCCGATGGTCGCCACCCGTTCAGTGCGACGCAGGTGCTCCTCGAGCTCGGGTCGGCGGTCCCCCTTCTTGCCCCAGAACGGTGGCTGGCAGTCGTGCAACCAGGTCTCGCCGTGCTCGGCGACCTCACGCCAGAGGTCGGCGGCTGATCGGAGACCTCGCTGGTGGAGGAACCAGGCCGGCAGGGAAAACGAGAAATCGAGTCCGACCGCCAAGTGCTCGGGGCACGCCGCCTTGAGCTCGATCAGATGGTCGATCACCTGGCGCCGGGTGCGGCCACTGGTCAGCTCGAGCATCTGACCGTCGCGGACGTGGGCCAACCACAGGCGTCGTCCCTCGCCGGTGCGGGCACCCGACCAGTCGACGGCCACCACATCGGTCATGGCGGCGGCTGGCTCAGACGGTGTCGCCGGCCAGCGCACACAACTTGGTCACCGTGTTCCAGTTGCGCGTGGTGCTGAGCACGCCGAGGTGGCGTTCGAGGTAGGCCCCGGTCAGCTTGGTATCGGCGTACCCGTCCGGCGTGTGGACGTAGACCTCCGACCCGTCGATACGCAGCTCGTCCCGCCCGCTCTTGGGCACGACGAAAGCGGCCAGGCGATCCTTGGACGGGGCCTCGACCAGGAAGGTGACGTGGTGCCGCGATGGATCCCCCTTCCTGGCATAAGGGCTGGCGGCGCCGATACGCAACAGGGCATCGACTGTCCGCATGATGACGGCCGGCGCCTGCCCGAAGTCGTGGGCCAACTGCGTTTCGATGGCCTGGGCCAAGGCGGGGAGCTTGGTCGACTTGGTGGTGAAGAGGACGTTGCCGGTCTGGATGAACGTGGTCACCTCGCTGAAGCCCAGCGCGTCGAAGGAATTGCGCAGGTCGGCCATGGCGAGGCGGCCGTGTCCGGCGACGTTCACGCTGCGCAGCAGGGCGACGTATCGAGGCATCGCCTCACGCTATGGGTTGCGCAGGACCTGGAGGAACGAGCGCGTGGCGGCGAAGCGGGCCAGGTCCACCGAGGACTCGGCCCCGGTGACCAAGTCGGCCAGCAGCTCGCCGAAGAGCGGGCCGAACTTGAAGCCGTGCCCGCTGGTGCCACAGCCGAGGACGACCTGACCGAGGCGATCGAGGATGAAGTCCCCGTCCACCGTGTTGTCGTAGACGCAGCACTCGGTGGCCACCGGTGTGGGGTCGAGCGAGGGAAAGATTCTCGCCGCCGCGTCGGTCAGGACCGTGACCAGGTCGGCATCGTCCTCGAGCGGGCCATGGTCGGGATCGAGCAACGGCCCCGGCCGGTGCTGGGCCAACTTGTACAGGGGTTCGCCCGGGACGGGTAGTCCGTAGATCATGTCCTCGCCCCACTCGATGAAGATGGGGAGGGGTTGTTCGGCCGCCACATAGGCGACCTGCTGGAAGGTGGGTGGCCGGGCCGAGGGGATGCGGGTCCGGGTCATGAGACCGACGGCGTGCGGTCCGGCGCAGTTGACGGCCACGGTGGCGGCCAGCTCGGTGCCGTCGGCCATGGTGACGGCGACCCGGTCGCCTTCGTCCTCGAGCAGACGGACCGGAGTGCCGGTGCGCAGATCGATGTCGGCGGTCTCAGCCAGGGCGTGCAGCGCAGCCGGTGCATCGAGCACGCCCGAGTCCGGTTCGAACAGCGCCGGTCCGTCAATGGCGAAGTCGGGGAACCGTTCCTGGCGCGCCGTTTCGGAGAGCTCGGTGGCGGGGTGGCCCACCTCTTCCATCGCCTTGGCGATGGCGTCCACCTCGGGCCCGAAGGTGAGCTGCCCGGTGGTGCTGAGGAGCGTCTGACCGATCTCGTCCTCGAGGTCACGCCAGAGCAGGAGGGAGCGGGCGGCCATGTCGGCGTAGAGCGGATCGGGATACCCGAGGCGGAATATCCGGGTGCGACCCTGGGAGCCCGAGGCGGGGTGACCCGGGCTGGCCGTCTCGAGCACCACAACCTCCACGCCCCGCTGGCTGAGGGCGCGCGCCGTGGCCAAGCCCAACAAGCCAGCGCCCACCACGATGCATTCGTGCGCCGGTGGGCGGCGTCGGGAGTTGGCGGGCACGGCGGACCAGCTTAGGAACGCTGAGGCATCCGGCCGACCCCGGGGACCCAGCAGTACGCTCATCTTGGGTGAGCGTCGGGATGGAGCAGCGCCCCAGCGCGCCGCGCCACCAGGGTCGCAAGCGGCCGCGCTCGGCGCTCCCCGGTCGGGTGGGACGCCACCTGACCTGGATCGTCATCTTCTCCATTCCCGCGGTCCTGCTGTGGTGGCACGTCTGGACCGGGCACCCCTCGTCCACCCTGACCTGTGCCTGCGGGGATCCGGCCCAGGAGGTCTGGTTCATGGCCTGGCCGGCCTGGGCCATGGCCCACGGGGCCAATGTGTTCTTCTCAGGCGCGGTCAACGTGCCCCATGGCGCCAACCTGCTGTCGAACACGGCGGGGACCCTGGTCGGGATCGTGCTGGCGCCGATCACCTGGCTATGGGGGCCAGTGACCGCCACGAACGTGGCGCTCACCTTGGCACCGGCGTTGAGTTGCTGGGGTTGCTGGGTGGCGCTGCGACGACTCATTGGATGGACCCCGGCGGCTGCGCCGGCCGCTCTGCTCTACGGCTATTCCTCGTCCATCGTCACCTCACTGGCCTTCGGCCATGTGTCGATCACGTTCCTGCTGGTGCCCCCGCTGCTCGTGGTGCTGCTCTACGAGATCGTGGTCACACAAGCGCACTCGTGGGTGCGCCAAGGGATTGAGCTGGCGGTGCTGCTGGTGGTGCAGTTCCTCATCTCGCCCGAGATCCTGGTGATGGCCGGGCTGCTTGGCCTGGTGGGCTTGGTCCTCGCGGCGGTGGTGGGGCGGCGGCAGCTGACAGCCCGATTCCCGCATGCGGCGCGTGCGCTGGCCCTCGGGGGCGCGGTGTCGGTGCTGCTGCTGGCCTACCCGGCGTGGTACGGGGTCAACGGGCCCCAGGCGGTGTCGGGCGTGCTCTTCTCCTTCACCGCCTTCGCCGGCGTCCCACTCTCGGGCTTCTTCGCGCCCGGACCCTATGGCAGCCACAACGCCTACGTCCGCTTCGGCGGCTACAGCGGCCGGATCGGCCCATGGCCCAACTACCTCGGTTGGGGCGTCGGGGTGTGGACGGCACTGTCGTTGTTTCTGGCTCGGCGTCGAGTCGTCGTGTGGGTCTTCTTCGTGCTGGCCTTGGTGGCGGGCTGGCTGGCCCTGGGTCAGTACCTGTTGGGCGCACCGCACCGCTGGATGCGGATCTGGCTGCCCTGGCGCACCCTCTCGAAGCTGCCGGTGCTCAAGGAGCTCCTGGGCGACCAGTTCGCCCCGTTCATCACCTTGTTCCTGGCTTTCGCCCTCGCTCTTGGCCTGGACTACGGGGTGACCGAGCTGCGCCGGCGGGCAGGCTGGTCCCGGTCGCGGAGCCGGACAGTGGCCACCGCCGCCACCGCGGCGCTGGCGGTGTTGGCCCTGGTGCCGATCTTCATCACCTTCGACCTGCCCTTCCATGTGGTGCCGACCAAGATCCCCCTCTGGATGCGGGTTGACGCACCGAAGCTCGCGGCCAACCGGGTGCTGCTCACCGTGCCCTTCGCCGTCTCGGGGTCGACCGCCCCCATGTTGTGGCAGGCGGTCGATGACATGCACTTCTCCCTGGCCGGTGGCGGGTTGAAGACCCCAAATGCGCACGGTGGCCCGGTGGGCCAGGGCACACCGGGCTCAGCCCGGCACATCCTCAGCGACCTGAGCGTGGTGGGGGACAAGCAACCGAACGGGACCAAGGCGCAGATCGACACCGTCCGGTCCGCGCTGGTGGCCTGGCACGTGACCGATGTGGTGATCGACGGGGCCAGCCCCGACCCGGTCTACAGCTCAGGCTTCCTGACCGAGGTGTTGGGTACGGCGCCGCGCTATGTGGATCACGCCTGGGTCTGGGCGGTACCCCGCCACCTGGCGCCGGCTGCGTTCGGCGCCTCGCTCTACCTGTGCCGCTTAGCCTCCTCGGCCCCCGATCACCGCGCCGATCCGCTCTTTATGTCCGGCTGCGTGGTGCTGGCCCACGACGGCGCGGTGTCCGGCCAACGGACAGCTTTGTAACCTGGCCGCCGTGGCCATCCTGCACCTCTCCATCCCGGTGCGCGACCTGGACGAAGCCCGCGCCTTCTACGTCGACGCGCTGGGTTGTGACCTGGCCCGGTCCCGGGCCGACTTCGTGGATGTCTGGTTCTACGGGATGCAGCTGACTCTGCAGGACCGACCTGATGAGGCCGGCCTGCAGCCGGGAGGCTCACGTCATTTCGGCGTGACATTGACCCGCGCCGAGTTCGACGCCGCGGTGGCCCGGGCGACCTCGGCCGGTGTGACCTGGCTGGTGCCGGTGTCGACCGAGGACGCCGGCCGGCCCACCGAGCAGACCAAAGCAAAACTGACCGACCCCAGCGGGAACGTGGTGGAGCTGAAGACCTACCCCGACATCGAGGCCGCCCTCGAGATCCCCGCCGGCCGCATCCGCGAGGTGGCGCACGACTGAGGACGCCGCCCGCACCTTGACCGTGCTCGGGTGCGACGGCAGCTGGCCCGGGCCGGGAGGCGCCGGCAGCGGATACCTGGTCGAGGCGGGCGGAACGGTGATCCTGCTCGACGCCGGGCCGGGCACGTTCGCCCGGCTGCAGCAGTGGGGCGACCCGGGGCGGATCGACGCCGTCGTCCTGACCCACGAGCATCCGGACCACTGGTCCGACCTCGAGTCCTTCGCCACCTGGACCAGCTGCGGCAGCGGGGTCGCAGGGTATCGGCGTCGCCGCGCTCCGCTACTGGTGTACGCCCCGCCGGGGCTGCGGCGCTGGTCCCACTACCAACAACAGGCCGATGTCGTGGCCTGGCGCGAGGTGGAACCGCGGTCGGAGCTGCTGGTCGGCCAGCTCGCGCTGCGCTTCGACCGCACCGACCACGGGCCGCCGACCTTGGCCGTCCGACTGGCCCATGGGGAGGGCACGCTGGTCTACTCGGCCGATACCGGCACTGGTTGGTCGATGGCCGACGCCTTCGGCCCGGGCATCGGGACCTTCCTTTGTGAAGCCACCTACACGGCCGAGCGCGAAGGCTCCTTCAAGCATCTCAGTGGCCGGGAGGCGGCGGTCATGGCCAGCGCGGCCGACGTGGGGCGCCTGATCCTCACCCACCGGTGGCCTACGGTGTCGGCCGAAGCGGTGCGGACGGAGGCCGAGGCCTCGTTCGGACCGGGGGTCGAACAGGCCCACGACGGTGCGGTGTTCGCCTGGTAGGCGTCTCCTCATCTCGGACACGACAGAGAGGACAGCAGTGGCACAGGACGATGCGGCCAAGACCGCTCGCGGCGACGGGCGGGCGCTCGATGAGCTGCGACCGGTCTCGTTCGAGCGGGACTTCACAATCATGGCCCCGGGCTCGGTGCTGGTCACCTTCGGGAACACCCGGGTGCTGTGCACCGCCTCGATCGAGGACAGGGTCCCGCCCTGGATGCGAGGCTCGGGCAAGGGCTGGGTGACCGCGGAGTACTCCATGCTCCCGGGCTCGACGCCCGAGCGGGCCTCGCGTGAGGCGGCCAAGGGCAAGCAGTCGGGTCGGACCCAGGAGATCCAGCGACTGATCGCCCGCTCGCTGCGTGCCGTGAGCGACCTGGTCGCCCTGGGCGAGGCCCAGATCACCGTCGACTGTGACGTCCTCCAAGCCGACGGCGGTACCCGCACCGCATCGATTTGCGGCGCCTACGTGGCCCTGCACGATGCCTTGACCCGTATGGTGGCCAAAGGCCAGCTGCGACAGCACCCGCTGACCGACTCGGTGGCGGCGATCTCGGTGGGCATCATCGACGGGGTCCCCATGCTCGACCTGCCCTACGCCGAGGACTCCCGGGCCGAGGTCGACATGAACGTGGTCATGACGGGCGCCGGACGCTTCGTCGAGGTCCAGGGCACGGCCGAGGGGATGGCCTTCAGCCGCAGCGAGCTGGACGAGCTGCTGGGGCTGGCCGAGGCCGGCATCAAGGAGCTCTCGGCGCTGCAGGCCGCGGTACTGGGTACACCGCCACCACCGCGGTGAGCGGGGGCGAGCCACTGGTCCTGGTGGTGGCCTCGGCCAACCGGGACAAGGTGGCCGAGATCGCCGCCATCCTGCGCCAGGCACTCGACGTCGAGATCCTGCCTCGTCCGGACTCGGTCCCCGATGTGGTGGAGGACGGCGAGACCTTGCTCGACAACGCCCGGCTGAAGGCACGGGCACTGCTGGCCGCCACCGGCACCGCCTCAGTGGCCGACGACACCGGCTTGGAGGTCGACGCGCTGGGCGGAGCGCCCGGCCTCTACTCGGCCCGCTACGCCGGAGAGAGCGCGAGCTACGCCGACAACGTGGCCAAGCTGCTGCGCGAACTAGCGGCGTTGCCCGACGATGGCGGCGCGAGGCGAGCCCGCTTCCGCACGGTGGCCCTGGTCGCCTTTCCTGACGGCACCGAAACCTGGGCCGAAGGCGCAGTGGAAGGCACCATTACCACCGAACCGAGAGGCGAGGCCGGCTTCGGTTACGACCCGGTCTTCGCGCCCGATGACGACGGGCGGACCTTCGCCGAGATGGGCACCGAGGAGAAGCACGCCATTTCGCACCGCGGCCGGGCCTTCCGGGCGTTGGCCGAGCAACTGGCGGCCCGCTGAGCGTTAGGTCGGGCTGTTTTAGATCCAGTACCGGCGGATCGCCCTGCCCTCGTCTGAGGTGGCTCGACCCTCGAGGACACCGCCACAACGCTCGATGACGGTTGCCGAGCCGACGTTGTCTTCGTTGCAAATGACCAGAATCCGGTCAACACCTTCTTGGTGCGCCAACTCGATGGCTTGACGAAGTATCTCGGTGGCGTAGCCCCGACGCCGAAACTCAGGCACCACTCCGTATCCGATGTGCCCGCCCTGGCGTGCCAGCCAGTCATTCAACTCGAAGCGGACGGAGACACGGCCGACCAGATCCCCTTCGACCTCCGCGGCCAGCATGGCCGAACGCACCATGTCGGGTGGGATATCGGCACCGGTACGGATGTGTTCGATCTGTTGGATCCATTCCTGCCACGGCACGCCCTCGCGATAACCCAGAAGAAAAGTGAACTCCTCCGCGGCCAATGCTCGCTGTGCGGCGAGGGCCACCTCTTCATCCTCAGGGCGGAAGGGCCTGAGACGAAGGGACACGGGCGCGATTGTAGGAGTCCTCGTGCCGGCACGACCGGATTGTTCTGAGACCCTCTGGTGAGCCAGCATTGCTCTGGGCCGTATGCCCTCACGGCGTTCGGAGAGAAGTAACGACATGCCTTTCGCCCAAGTAGACGACATCACGATGTACTACGAGGTTCACGGGAGTGGGGTCCCGCTCGTGCTGATCCCGGGGCTGGGGTCCAGTACCCGATTCTTCACCGTGCCCATCCAGAAGCTGGCCGAGCGGCGCCAGGTCGTCGCCGTCGATCCCCGAGGGGCCGGCCAGAGCGACAAGCCAACTGGGGACTACAGCATCGAGCAGATGGCTCACGATGTCGCCGTTCTCATGGACACGCTGCAGATCGCGTCGGCTGACGTTCTCGGGTACTCGATGGGTGGCAAGGTGGCCCTCGCCCTGGCCACCACTCGTCCCGATCTAGTCGACCACTTGGTTCTCGCCGTGACCGCCGCACGGCCGGCGGTCACCCGCAGGTTCTCGTTCCGTTGGTTGATGATGGACGTGGTTTCGAAGATCCCGTTGCCAAAATTTGTCGATGACCAGCCGTCCTATGCCCTCAAGGCCCAGCGGCGAGCCTCCGAAAGTTTCGACGGACGAGATCTGTTGCCTCGGGTGACGGCTCGGACTCTGATCGTTCGGGCCCGACGCGACCGCGTCGTCTCAGCGAGCGACACAGTGGAGCTCGGTGCAATACCTGGCAGCAAGCTGATCGATCTCCCGGGCGGCCACATCACGATGATGAGCCTGCACATGTCAGATTTCGTTGATGCCGTCTGTTCTTTCTTGGACTCGACTCCGTGACGGTGCGGCAACCCTCATGGGTGACCCATCTTCCTTGCGATCTGGCGAGACGTAACCATTCACCTCCCCGGCAGGCTGCGGCCTAAAACAGGGCCCTGACCTCGCGATTCGCGAAGTCGCCTCGAACGTGCTCGAATTTCGGCCGTGGCGGACGTAGATCGTGAGGAGCACCTCCAAGCCGAGAACGAGGCATTACGTGTCGAGGTCGCCGCGCAGGCCGGTGAGATCGAGCGCTTGTCCCGCAAGATCACCGAGCTCGAGCAGCGGTTGAACCAGGGGTCGAAGAATTCGTCGCTTCCGCCGTCGGGCGACTCGCCGAGGCAGCAGGCCGAAGCCACCAAGACGCGGGCCGACCGTCGGGCCGAGGCCAAGGCGAAGCGAAGGGACGAGGTCGAGCGGCGCCGGGGCAAGCAGCCCGGTGCACCGGGGCAGAACCTGGCGATGAAGTCAGTTCCCGACAAGATCGTCCCTCACCGGCCGACCAACTGCACCTCGTGCGGGGAGGATCTCAGCGAGGTCGGCGATGAGGGATTCGAACGACGCCAAGTCTTCGATACCGTGGACCCGATCATCTTGTCCACCGAGCACCGCTCGATTCGAAAGCGCTGCACGTGCGGCAAGCTCAACGCCGGCGCGTTTCCCAAAGAGGCGACCGCACCGGCCAGTTACGGGCCCAACGTCCGTGCGGCCGCGCTCTACCTGCTCTTCGGCCAGCACCTCTCGGTGGAGCGGACCGCCGACGCCATGTCGACCATGCTCGGTGCGCAGGTGTCGACGGGGTTCGTCGCCTCCTTGGCCCAAGAGGCCGCCGGCGGGCTCGATGGGTTCATCGACGTCATCCGGCGACGTCTCGGGTCCAGCTTCCTCGTCCACGCCGATGAGACCTCTGACCAGGTGCGGACCGAGAAATGGTGGTTCCACGTGGTCTCCAACGACCTCTACACCTACCTCTTCGCCAGCTCCACCCGGGCCAAGTCCGCCCCCGACGAAGCGGGCGTCCTCCCCGGGTTCAGCGGGGTGATGGTGCACGATCGCCTCGCCATGTACTTCAAGTACGAGGACGCCACACATGCGATCTGTCTGGCGCACATAGTTCGAGAGCTCAAGGCGGTCGGGGTCGGCTGGAGCCAGAGCTGGGCCAACGACATGAGAGCACTGTTGACCGAGATGAACAACGCAGCCCACCTTGCCCGCAGCAGTGGCGCCACTGCGTTGTCACCCCCGCTCCTCGAGTCCTTTCTAGCCCGCTACGACGCGATCATCGAGGCCGGCCTTTCGGCCAACCCTGCCCCGCGCAACCGCCAGCGCGACTACCTCGAGCGCAGGTCGTTCAACCTCGTTGCCGCGCTCGAGAAGCTCAAGCCCGAGGCGACGCGCTTCGTCACCGACCTGCGCGTTCCCATGACCAACAATTTGGCCGAGCGTGACGTCCGCATGCTGAAGCTCCACTCGAAAATCTCGTCTTGCTTCCAAAGTGACGACGGTGCGCGCAACTTCGCCACCATCCGCTCATACATCTCGACTGCCCGAAAGCACGGAGTGAACGCGCTCGACGCGCTGGCCATGCTCTTCCGTGGTGATGCCTGGATGCCGCCGAGCACCACCTGAGCGTCTCCCCACCGCGACCGACTACGCAGCCACACCCCGGCCTCGTCCTGCCGCGCCGGGCCGTCTGATCAAACCCTTCGGGGTCGCGCCTTGCCCTGCTTTCGAACGTTGCCTTGCCTCAAGAAGTGCAGGTCACATGAGGGGCTGAATGTTTAC
>DASXFC010000041.1:0-118667 GCA_036489775.1 Acidimicrobiales bacterium
AGCGTCGGCGATGCCCTCAAGGCCCTCGATGCCGCGCATCCGGGCCTGGCCGACCGCCTCTTCGACGACGCCGGCGCTCTCCGGCGCTTCGTCAACGTGTTCCTAGCCGATGAGGATGTGCGCTTCCTGGAGGGCCTTGCAACACCAGTTGCTAACGGACAGACTCTTTCGATCGTCCCCGCCGTCGCCGGAGGTTAGCCCGGCTGAGCTGGGCATCCGTTGTCGCTCTTGCGCGCGGCGCCGTCGCGTGGTTTCCTATTAGCACTCGACAGATGAGAGTGCTAATGGCCCTCGATGGGCCAGCAGAGCGATGGAGGAACACACCAGATGGCCAAGCTGATCGCCTTTCAGGAGGATGCCCGGCGCGGGCTCGAAACCGGCATGAACAAGCTGGCGGACGCCGTGCGTGTCACCCTCGGACCCAAAGGCCGCAACGTAGTGCTCGACAAGAAGTGGGGCGCCCCCACCATCACCAACGACGGCGTCTCCATTGCCAAGGAGATCGACCTGGAGGACCCCTTCGAGAAGATCGGGGCCGAACTGGTCAAGGAAGTAGCCAAGAAGACCGACGATGTCGCCGGTGACGGCACCACCACGGCCACCGTGCTGGCCTGGGCCATGGTCCGCGAGGGCCTGCGCAACGTGGCCGCCGGCGCCAACCCGATGTCGCTCAAGCGGGGCATTGAGGCTGCGGTCGAGACCGCCGTCGCCTCCATCCACGCCATCTCCAAGGAGACCGAGTCCAAGTCGCAGATCGCCCAGGTGGCGTCCATCTCCGCCGCCGACACCGAGATCGGCGAAATGATCTCCGAGGCCATCGACAAGGTGGGCCGTGACGGCGTCATCACCGTCGAGGAGTCACAGACCTTCGGCATGGACATGGACCTCGTCGAGGGCATGCGCTTCGACAAGGGCTACATCGCCCCGTACTTCGTGACCGACCCCGAGCGCATGGAGGCCGTCCTCGAGGACGCCTACATCCTGCTGGTCGGCTCCAAGATCACGGCCGTGCGCGACCTGCTGCCGGTGCTCGAGAAGGTCATGCAGAGTGGCAAGCCGCTGCTGATCATCGCCGAGGACGTCGAGGGCGAGGCCCTGGCCACCCTGGTCGTCAACAAGATCCGCGGCACCTTCCGTTCGGTGGCCGTCAAGGCCCCCGGTTTCGGTGAGCGCCGCAAGGCCATGCTCCAGGACATCGCCATCCTGACCGGCGGCCAGGTCGTGACCGAGGAAGTCGGCCTCAAGCTCGAGAACGTCTCGCTCGACCTGCTGGGCACCGCTCGCAAGGTGGTCATCACCAAGGACGAGACCACGGTGGTCGAGGGTGCGGGCTCGGAGAACGACATCAAGGGCCGCATCAACCAGATCAAGACCGAGATCGAGAACACCGACTCGGACTACGACCGGGAGAAGCTGCAGGAGCGCCTGGCCAAGCTGTCCGGCGGTGTGGCCGTGATCAAGGTCGGGGCCGCCACCGAGGTGGAGCTCAAGGAGAAGAAGCACCGCATCGAGGACGCCGTGTCGACCACCAAGGCCGCCATCGAAGAGGGCGTGGTGCCCGGCGGCGGCGTGGCCCTGCTGCGCTCGCAGTCGGCCATTCTGGAGCGGGCCGAGAAGCTCGAAGGCGATGAGGCCACCGGTGCCCGCATTGTGGCCAAGGCGGTCGAGGAGCCGCTGAAGCAGATCGCGGTCAACGCCGGCCTCGAGGGCGGCGTCGTGGTCGAGAAGGTGCGCGGCCTCAAGGGTGCCAACGGCTTGAACGCCGCCACCGGCGTCTACGAGGACCTGTTCAAGGAAGGTGTCATCGACGCCGCCAAGGTCACCCGCTCGGCCCTGCAGAACGCAGCATCCATCGCGGCCTTGTTCCTGACCACCGAGGCGGTCATCGTCGACAAGCCCGAAGATGACGGCCACGGCCACGGCATGCCCGGCGGAGGCATGGACGACTTCTAAGCACGGGCCCTCGGGCCCGAGCCCAGTTGTGTTGTGTGCAGGAGCGCCCTTCGGGGCGCTCCTGGCGCATTCGGGGCCCGCGACTTCGTTCTCTACACTGAACCGGTGACCGCCGGCCTCGCCCCCCTCGAGCCCACCACCGGGCTATCGGTCCTGCACCTCTTCGCCGCCGTCTCGGCCGATGCCGATGCCGGCGCCCTGGGCCAGGCGGTGGCCGCCGCCGAGGAGGACGGGTACCAGGTGGTGCCCGCCGCCATGCTGGGCCACAAGGCCGACCTGTGCCTGATGGTCCTGGGGCCCGACCTGTGGCGCCTGCGCCAGTTCCAGAGCGAGGTGGTGGCGGCCGGGGTCACCCTGGTGCAGTCCTACGTCTCGCTGACCGAGATCTCGGAGTACGCGGCCGGCCTGCCCGAGGAGATGCGACAGGCCCGCCTCTTTCCCCAGCTCCCGCCGGAGGGGAAGCCCGCGTTCTGCTTCTACCCCATGTCCAAGCGGCGCCGCGCCGAGGCCAACTGGTACCGGCTCGAGTTCGAGGCCCGCCAGGAACTCATGATGGGCCACGGCAAAGTGGGCCGGACCTTCGCCGGCCGCATCTTGCAAGTGATTACCGGCTCGGCCGGCCTCGATGACTTCGAGTGGGGCGTCACCCTCTTCGGCGTGCACCCCGACGACCTCAAGGAGTGCGTCTACGAGATGCGCTTCGACGAGGCCTCCGCCCTCTACGCCGAGTTCGGGCCCTTCTACACCGGCATGGTGGGCACGCTGGACCAGGTACTGGCGTCGCTGCTGCGGTGACCGCCTCCCTGCGCGACCTCCAGAGTGAGCTGCGCGCCCTGGAGCGGGTGGTGGTGGCCTTCAGCGGCGGGGCCGACTCCTCCCTCCTGGCCAAGGTGGCCCATGACACGCTCGGACGCGACCGGGTTCTGTGCGCCACCGCCGTCTCGCCCTCGCTGGCCCGGACCGAAGCCGACGACTGCCGGGCCCTGGCCGAAGAGTGGGACCTGCGCTGGGTGGAGGTGGCCACCACCGAGATGGACGACCCGACCTACGTGGCCAACGACGCCGACCGCTGCGCCCGCTGCAAGTCTGCCCTGATGAGCGCGCTGGGTCCGGTGGCCGCCGCCGAGCAGGCCACCGTCGTGCTCGGCGTCAACGTGAGCGACCTGGGTGACTACCGGCCCGGCCAGCAGGCGGCAGCCGAGGCCGGGGCCCTCTTCCCCATGGTGGCGGCCGGGTTCACCAAGGACGACATCCGGCATCTCTCCAAGCAGCTGGGTCTGCGCACCTGGGACAAGCCGGCGGCGGCCTGCCTGGCCTCTCGCCTGCCCTACGGGACCCCGGTGACGTTGGGCCGCCTCTCGGCAGTGGACGGGGCCGAAGCGGCCTTGCGCCGGCTGGGCCTGCGCCAGGTGCGGGTGCGCCATCACGGCGAGGTGGCCCGTATCGAGGTCGAGGCGGCCGATCTGCCGGCCGTGCTCGAGCGCCGGGCTGAGGTGGTCGAGGCAGTGCGCCAGGCCGGGTTCTCCTACGTCGCCCTCGACCTGGAAGGATTCCGGTCGGGCAGCCTCAACCGAGTGCTTGACGTCACCCCCGCACCGGTCTCGGAGGACCAGCCATGAGCCAGATCCAGGTGAAGTTGACCTTCCCCGAGTCCGAGGTTCGCCGTCCCGTGCTGGCCATCCTGGTCCGCCAGTTCGATGTCGACCCCGATATCCGCCGGGCTGACGTGGAGGAGCACCGCGGCTGGATCGTCTGCGAGATCGACGGCGCGGCGGGCCAGCTCGACGCCGCTCTGGACTGGCTGCGGTCCGAGGGCATCGCGGTGGACCTGCTGGGGGACGTGCTCGAGAGCTAAGAGTCAGCGGTCCTTGTCGGGCGGCGGGGCCACATGCCAGCCGGCCGAGGACACCTGGCGCGGCTCGTAGAAGACACAGCCGTCGGGGCAGGCGAAGGGCAGGGGTTCGTTGGCGTCCATCTTGCAGCGCTCGAGGCGCTCGCCGTTGGTCGTGGTGCGCATCACGTAGTGGCGGCAATCCTCATTGACAGGCACGACCCATTCTGGCCCACCAACGCCACCGCGGTAGCGTCACCGTTCGTGGACCGCTCCGTCCCCCTCAAGACACTGCTGCGCTGGAGCGAGGCCCTGTCGGGCATCGCCCGGACGGGTCTGGGCTTCACCGAGAGCCTCTACGAGCAGGAGCGCTTCGAGGAGATCCTCAAGGTGGCCGGCGACATCCGGGCCGAGGCCGACGAGGTTCCCGGCGACGAGTCCTACGCCAACGGGCTGGTGGCCAACTGGCTCGACACCGTCGGCAAGGGCGTCCCGGGCTATGTCACGCCCAAGGTGGCCGTGGGGGCCGCCGTCGGCAACGACAAGGGTGAGCTGCTGCTGATCCAGCGGGCCGACTCGGGCATCTGGCTCTATCCCACCGGCTGGTGCGATATCGGCTATTCCGCCGCCGAGGTGGCGGTGAAGGAAGTCGAGGAGGAGACCGGCATCATCGTCGAGCCGGTGCGCCTGATCGGTCTGCTCGACGGGCTGCGTCTCGGCATGAGCGACATCGGCTTCTATTCCATCCTCTTCTACTGCCGGGCCATCGGGGGCGAGTTGCGCCCCCACCCGCTCGAGACGCGCGACGTCGGCTGGTTCACCCGTGACAACCTGCCCCCCTCGCTGATCGGCTCGGCCCGCTGGGGTGACCACGTCTTTGCCGCTATCGAAGGCGAACACCGCGACGTGTTCTACGACCGCGTCCGCCAACCGCTCTGGCGAGGCGACCCCTCCACCACGTGATCACTGTGCGGGTGGCCGCATCGGCCGACACTGGCCTGATCGAGGCGGTGCACACCCTCCTGCCACAACTCACCAGTTCGGCGCCGCCGGCGACGGCTGAGCAGCTCCAGCGCATCATCGACGACCCGGCCACCACCCTCTTCGTGGCCGAGGAGGACGGGACCATCGTGGGCACGCTGACGCTGGCTGCTTTCGAGGTCCCGAGTGGCCGGCGTGCCATCATCGAAGACGTCGTCACCGACGAGGAGGCGCGGGGCAAAGGGGTGGCCTCCGCCCTGGTGCAGGCCTCGCTGGCCCACGCGGCCTCGATCGGTTCGCGCACCGTCGACCTGACGTCACGTCCCTCGCGCCTGGCGGCCAACCGGCTCTATCTCAAGCTCGGCTTCGAGCAGCGCGACACCAACGTGTACCGCTACGCCATCGAGGGCTGACCGAGTTCCTGGGCGCGGTTAGTTCGCGCGTTGGGCAAAGCGGCGTGAGAGCCGTGGTGGCAAGCTTCTGAATGTGGTGGGCTTTCTTGAGATGGCAGTAAGGGAGGCTCTCTTTACTCACCTCGATCAAGTCGCCCCTGACGGGCGCCTTTCTTGGGAGCAGACCGCGTCATTTGAGTTCGCTGGAGAGACGTACGCGATTCGGCAGACACGCGGTCGAGGGATCCACAAACCGCGGCAACTTTCCGCAGCGCTTTCGATAACCACCAAGTTCACGCCATTCGGCCAGCAACCTCCATATGACGATTCGATTGGAGTGGAAGGGTTTCCTCGATACAAGTACGAGCGAACCGACCCACAACTCTCAACCAACCGCGCTCTTAGGGCAGCGAAGGACCTCGAGCTTCCCATCGTCTATTTCCTCGGTATTCGGCCTGGGATTTACCAAGCCAATTACCCGATGTACGTCATTGACGAGGATTCCGCGAACATGGAGTTCACGCTTGGATTCAGTCGCGGGGATCTCTCGCTGGACCTCTCGTCGCTCAGCGCACCAGAGAAGGTGTATGCCGCGCGAATGACGAGACAGCGTCTGCACCAGCCTGTGTTTCGAGAACAGGTCTTGCATGCATATCAATGTCGATGCACCGTGTGTCGGCTGGGACATTCCCAGCTACTTGATGCCGCGCACATCACATCAGATTCTGAGGTGGGAGGGGATCCCGTCATCACAAACGGGTTGGCGCTTTGCAAGATCCATCACGCTGCCTACGATCAGAACATCATGGGCATCACCCCGGACTATGAGATCAAGATCAGTGAGTCCTTGTTGGATGAAATCGACGGACCCATGCTGCGTCATGGGCTTCAAGAGATGCATGGTTCGAAGATCGCTCTTCCAAAGCATCGGTTGCAGCATCCCGACCAGGATCGACTGGCTCTTCGCTTTGAATCATTTCGGGCAGCTTCGTGATCATGGCGAAAAACGGACTCCCGACCCCAGCAAGCACGCTGACACAACGTTAACGTCAAGTCATGACCGGAGAAGGCGTACGAGGTCGTAACTGGGTCCTGGCCGCCATGATCTTCGCGGTGTCGATGACGTTTATCGACCAGACCATCGTGTCGATTGCCGTCCCGAACATCCAACGCGAGTTAGGTCTGAGCTCGACCGGTGTGCAGTGGGTGGTGAACGGTTACCTGTTGTCGTTGGCTGCCCTCTTTGCCCTGGGCGGCCGGCTGTCGGACATCTTCGGCCATGCCCGCATGTGCGTCGTCGGCGTGGTGGTCTTCACCATCGCGTCGGCCATGTGCGGTCTGACGCCGAAAGGAGGCGCGGCCGAAACTTGGATCATCTCCTTCCGGGTGCTGCAGGGGGCCGGCGGTGCCATCATGTTCCCGGCCGCCTTGGCCATCGTGGTCAACAACTTCACCCTGCGCGAACGCGGTCGTGCTCTGGCCATCTTCTTCGGCATCGCCGGCGGTCTCACCGCCATCGGCCCGATTCTCGGTGGCGTCCTCACCCAGTGGACGTGGCGGGCCATCTTCTGGGTCAACGTGCCGGTGGCCCTCATCGCGCTGGTCCTGATCGCCCTGTCCCGTCCGCAAACGCAGTACACCCGAGCCAAGATCGACTATCGCGGTGCCCTGTTGGTGGCCGCCGGTATCGGCCTCTTGATCTTCGGACTGCAGCAGTCAGCGCTGTGGGGCTGGGGCAACG
The DNA here is from genome assembly GCA_036489775.1 of Acidimicrobiales bacterium. Taxonomy (GTDB): domain Bacteria; phylum Actinomycetota; class Acidimicrobiia; order Acidimicrobiales; family RAAP-2; genus Bog-473. The sequence goes on from DASXFC010000041.1 coordinate 6,899, forward strand.
CTGGGACGTGGCTCTGCATCGTGGGCGGCGTGGCCATCACCGTGGTCTTCGCTCTCCTGGAACTCCGCACGTCCTCGCCGCTTATCGCGGTCGCTATCTTCCGTATCCGGGCTTTCCTGGTCGAGAACCTGGTGCTGACGGTGGCCATGATGGCTTTCATCCCGGTGTTCTTCTTCGCCAGCGAGTACGCCCAGATCTCGTTGCACAAGTCGGCGTCACAGGCCGGTCTCTACCTCCTCTACTTCTTCTTGGGCTTCGTGGTGGCCGCCCAGATCGGCGGCCGGATGCTCGATCGAGTCGGCGCCAAACGACCGGTGGTGATCGGGTGCGCCATCGCCGCGGTCGGCTTCTTCCTGTGGGCCGGCAAGGTGACCGACCTCAACTTCTCCCACCAGGAACTGTGGGTCATCTTCGCCGGCGCCGGCATGGGCATGATGTTGGGACCGGCCAACACCGATGCCATCAACCGGGCCTCGAACCTGTCCTACGGCGAGGCCACCGGGATCACCCAGACCATCCGGAACTTCGGGGCCAGCCTGGGTCTGGCGGTGCTCGGCACCATCCTCTTGACCGAGTTCCGCTCGCACCTGACGACCTCACTGCGGGCCCTGCACGTGCCCCACCCGGCCTCGAAGGCGGCAGCGCTCTCACAATCGCAAGGTGGGACCGGGACAGAGTCGTCGATTCCGCACTTCGCCTCTGTTGACTTTGCCCATGCCACCCAGTCGGTGCTCTACGTGATGGCCGGGGTCATGGCGCTGGCCTTCGTGTTGGCGTTGCTCGGTTTGAGAGCAGGCGCTCAGGAGGTGGCTCCCGAGCAGGAGCCGCCGCCGGCCGAAACCTCATCCGCCGCCGCCTGAGCGCGAACCGGTGAACCGGCTGGCCCGACAGATCCTCGACACTCTCTCGCCCCGGGCTGATCCCAAACAGGGCCCGCTCCCGCCACTCCTGGTGGCGATGACCCTGGTCAGCGGGCTGGTCGACGCCTTCAGCTTTCTGCTCCTGGGTCACGTTTTTGTCGCCAACATGACCGGGAACGTGATCTTCCTCGGCTTCGCCCTGGCCGGCGAGCGCGGGTTCTCCATCACGGCCTCGCTCCTGGCATTGACCGCGTTCTGGATTGGCGCCACCATCAACGGCCGGGTCAACCGGTCCGTCACTCATCGCGGCCGCCGGTTGGTGCGAGGCCTGTTGGCCGAGGTGGTGTTGGCCACGCTGGGCCTGATCCTGTTTTCCCTGTCGCATCATCCGCTGGGGGCCGGCGCCGCCGATTCATTGGTTGTTCTCTTGGCGGCCGCCATGGGCGTACAGAACGCCACCGCGGCCGCCCTCGGCGTTCGCGGCCTCACCACCACGGTGGTGACGAGGACCATCACCGAAGCGGCCTCACACAGCGTGCTGGCCGGCGGTGCCGGCGCGACCAGCGGACGCAGTGTCGTGGCCGTGGCCACCCTGTTCATTGGCGCACTGTGTGGGGTGGCCTTGATCCTCCACGTGCGACAGTTCACGGCCCTGACCGCAGCGTTGGTGATACTGGTGGCCGTGATGATCGCGGCACACCTGACAGGACGTGCCACCCCGGCCTGGACCAGCGAGCCGTGAGCACCTTCATCACGCGTTATGAGACCTCGGGATCCGGACCGCGCCTGTCGGTCAAGGACCTCATCGACATGGCCGGCGAGGTCACCACTGCCGGCTGTCGTGCCGTGGCCGAACGGGCGAAACCGGCCGACCGCGACGCGGCATGTCTGGCCGGAGCCAGGGCGGCCGGCGCGCGCATCGTGGGCCGAACCAACCTGCATGAGCTGGCGCTCGGCGTCACCGGCATCAATCCTTGGTTCGGAACCCCGGTCAATCCCCTCGATCCGACCAGGGTTCCCGGCGGATCGTCCAGTGGTGCCGCGGTGTCGGTGGCGACCGGTGAGGCGGACGTGGCCTTCGGCAGCGACACCGGCGGCTCCGTCCGCATTCCGGCGGCCTGTTGCGGGGTGGCTGCATTGAAGACCACCTTCGGCCGGATTCCACTGGCCGGTGTGTGGCCGCTGTCGCCCAGCTTCGACACGGTCGGCCCGTTGGCCCGTGAGGTGGCCGGCCTGGTGCTCGGCATGGAGCTGCTCGAGCCCGGGTTCTCGGTCGCCCCGGCCAGCGAGGTCATCGTGGGCCGCCTCTCGGTCGAGGCCGATCCCTCGATCACCGCTGCCATCGATGCCGCCCTGGCGGGCAGTGGCGCCTCGGTGGTCGACGTCGCACTGCCCGGCTGGGACCAGGCCACCACCGACGGGGGGCTCCTGCTGGTGGCCGAGGCCTGGGCCACCGACCGCGAGCTGGTCGAGGAGCATCCCGACGAGATCGGTACCGATGTGCGCGAACGGCTGCTCATCGGGTCGACCTTCGGAGCGGGGGTGCTGGCGTCCGCCCGACGAGGAGAGCAGGCCTGGCGGGACGAGCTGTCGATGGCCTTCTCCCTCGTGGACTTCGTGGTGACACCCACATTGCTGATCCCGCCGCCCACGCTCGATGACGGGCGCGAACTGCTGGTGGCCCGCTGTACCATCCCCGTCAACCTGGGCGGTGTCCCGGCATTGTCCCTACCGGTCAGCACGAGTGGCCCGTTCCCGGCCAGCCTGCAGGTGATCGGACCGGCCGGCAGCGAAGAGCGGTTATTGGCCTTCGGCGCATGCCTGGAGGCGGCGGCGGGGTGGCTTCCCCGAGGCTAATTGCCCTTATGCCGGGTGGGCAGGGATAATCCCTGTCCCAGTCGCCAACCCCGGGGGTCCAGACATGGCCAGATGGCCAGGCGTTTCTCGCTGGCGTGTTCGCTTCGCGCTGATCGCCGTCATGACGGTGCTGCTCGGAGCCGGGTGGGTCGTTTCGGCGCAAGCCAGTACGCCCAACACGAACGCCCTCGTCACCGTGTCGCCCACGTCGGTCACCTACGGTGCCACGGTCATCTACACCATCCAGGTCACGTCGAGTTCCGGTACCCCCCAGGGTCAGGGGTTCTTTCAGGACGGCAACACCATCCTCTGCAGTTTCGGGCTCGACACCTACGGCGTCGGTTCGTGCAGCGCCAGCAATGCGTCAGCCGGTGTGGATGTCATCACGGGGATCTTCGTGGCCAATACGGAGTGGGGTTCGTCGTCCAACACCGCCGACCTGACGGTGAACGTGACACCACCGGCTGCGCCCTCCGGGGTCAGCTCGTCCCAGTCTGGTGCCGGCACCGACCAGACGGGGGACGTCGTCGTCAACGACGGCAACTTCTATGGCCAGGGCAACGGACCGGGCGCCATCACCGTGTCCAACTACAGCGCCAACCCCAGCCAGGTCTCGCCCACCGGTGAAATTTTGCAGTACGGCGATGTCAGCGTTGGTCAGGGTTCGAACTTCGCATCACTCTTCGTCATCGCTTGCGATGTGGGGGCGGGCAGCTCGCTCGAATTCTTCGACGGTACGAGCTGGCAGTACTTCTCGGATCAGACCCTGCAGCCGGACGACTGCGTCTTTGCCGCGGTGGATGCCAGTACCGTGCCGACGATCGCGCAGTTGACTGGCACTCCGATCGCGTTGTCCCTGCTCGCGGCACCCGGGACGACCCAGGGGTATTGGCTGGGTGCCAGCGACGGCGGCATCTTCTCGTTCAACCGCACCTTCTACGGGTCCACCGGCTCCATCAAACTGAACCAGCCGGTTGTGGGCATGGCGGCTACCCACGACGACGGCGGTTACTGGCTGGCGGCACGCGACGGCGGCGTATTCACCTTCGGTGACGCTGGCTGGTTCGGATCGCTTCCGGCCGAAGACATCCATGTCGACAACGTGGTGGCCATCGTCAACGATCCGGCCACCGGCGGGTACTACCTCATCGGGTCCAACGGGACCGTCTGGACCTTCCACGCGCCGTCCTTCGGCGACCTGCCCACCCTCGGATACAACGTCAACAACATCGTGGGCGGGGCGCTCACGCCCGACGACCAGGGCATGTACCTGGTCAGTTCCACTGGTGTCGTCTTCAACCTGCAAGGCGACGGCAGCCTCCAGGGCGACATGTCCGGGGTCCACCTCAATGCCCCCATGATCTCGATGACCGTCAATCCGGCCACCGGCGGCTACTGGCTACTCGGAGGGGACGGCGGCGTCTTCAGCTTCAATGCGCCGTTCTATGGCTCCACCGGCAACATCAGGCTGAACAAGCCGGTGGTGGGGATGACCGCCACCGGTGACGGCGGGGGTTACTGGTTCGTGGCGGCAGACGGCGGCGTCTTCAGCTTCGGCGATGCCACCTTCTACGGCTCGACCGGCAGCATCAAACTGAATAAACCTGTCGTCAATATGGCCGGCAGCTGAGCGGAATAGGCCGACAAGGCCGGCGTTGTACCGAACATGCAGATTGACATCTGGTCCGACTTTGCCTGTCCGTGGTGCGCCCTGGGGGATTACCGGCTCGATGCCGCCTTGGCCCGTTTCGAGCATGCCGACGCCGTCGAAGTGATCCACCGGGCCTTCGAGCTGGACCCCCGGGCCCCGGCCCGCCGTCCTCAGACCATGGAAGAGGTCTTGGTGGCCAAGTACGGCATGAATCCCCAGCAGGTGGCGGCCGGCCACGCCCAGCTGACGGCATACGGCGCAGAAGTCGGCATGACGTTCGCTTTCGAGCGGATCCAGTTGGGCAACACCTTTGATGCGCACCGTCTGGCCCGTTCGGTGCAGGGCACGGCGCAGGAAGCCGCGGTGGTCAAGGGCCTCTTCGGCGCCTACTTCACCGACGGCCGTCTCCTGTCCGACCCTGTGGTATTGCTCGACGTGGCCCGGACGGCCGGGGTAGACGAGGTCGGGGCCAAAGCGGTCATCGAGAGTGACGCTTTTGCCGCCGAGGTGCGCGGTGAAGAAGAGCAAGCCCGGGAGTCCGACGTGACGGGGGTCCCCTACTTCCTCATCAACGGCAAATGGGCCATTCCCGGCGCCCAAGACGTCGAAACGCTCGGTTTGTTGTTACAGCGGGCCTGGCAGCGGACGGAGAGCACCTCGGCCTGAGAGACGGGTGCTCAGCCGTGCAAGCGGCCGAGCACGCCGTAGCGGTCGGGCCTTCGGTCGCGCAGCCATCTCCAACCCGCCGGTCAGCCCGGGCCTGCTCCAGATCTACTTCCGCCATGATCGTTTCGGTGCTGGTCCGGCCGCGGTGGCGACGGCCGGGTCCCCGACTCCTCAGGCCATCGAGTCGAGAATCTCCTGGACCATGTTCTCGGTGGTGTGGGGATGGAGGAAAGCAAACCGGGCCACCGTCTCGCCTTCCCAGGTGGTGGGGGTGACGAAGCCGATCTGCGCCAGGAGGATGCGGGTCGACCAGGCCTCATAGTCGGGCCGGGTCCATCCGGTTCGGCGAAAGAGCACAATGGAAAGCCCCGGCGCGCGCAGCAATTCGGTGTGTGGCGTCGCCGTCACCAGTTCGGCGGCGCGCCCGGCCATGGCCAGGCCGGCTTCGACGGCATCGCGGTAGGCGTCGAGTCCGTTGACCGCCATCGAGAACCACAGCGGGAGGCCGCGGGCGCGTCGGGTCAGGTGGTAGGCGTAGTCGCTTGGGTTCCACTCCTCGGGATTGTCGGTGTGCAGGATGTCGAGATACGAGGCATCCTGCGTGTGCACCGCCTTGGCCAGATTGGGCTGGCGATAGAGCAGGGCGGCGCAGTCGAACGGGGCAAACAGCCACTTGTGCGGGTCGACGATGAAGGAGTCGGCCCGTTCGAAACCGCGCATCTGCCGCCGGAGGGCGGGGGCGAACAGCGCGGCCCCGCCGTAGGCACCATCGATGTGGAACCAAAGCTGGCGCCGGGCCGCGGTGTCGGCGATGCCGTCAAGTTCGTCGATGATGCCGGCGTTGGTGGTCCCCGCGGTCCCCACAACACCGATGACGTCGTCGCCTCTGGGATCGCTGGCCAACGCGGCGTCGAGAGCGGATCCGGTCAGCCGGTGATCCACGGTGGGGACCACGAACGCCTCGATGCCGAGAAGGTGGAGAGCCTTGCTGACCGAGGAGTGGGCGTCGTCGCTCACCGCGACCAACGGGTGGTTACTGGCCCGGCCGCGCCGGTGCGCCGCCGTATCTCGGGCGACCAGGAGCGCCGAGAGGTTCCCAGCCGAACCGCCGGCGACAAAGCAGCCACCGGCCCCTTCGGGGAATCCCGCCAGATCGGCCAGGACGCGGAGGGCCTGATTCTCAGCGGCCACCGCGCCGGCCGCCTCGAGCCACGAGGTGCCCTGGAGGGACGAGCACGACACGAACATGTCGAAGAGGAGCGCCGCCTTGGTCGGTGCGGCCGGGATGAAGGAGAGGAAGCGTTCGCTGTCGCAGGAGACCACAGCCGTAGCCAGTGATTCGACGAAGGTGTCCAGGACGGCGGCGGCGTCATTCCCATCCGGGCGCATCAGGCCCTCCAGGTACGGGTCAAGCGACTCGATGAGACCGCCGAAGTCGAGGGGGACCGGGCGCCAGCTCAACCGGTCCCGACAGGCGGCCATGATCAGTTCGGTCATGGCCTCGTCGTAGGCGAACATGTCGCCGGCCATCAGGCCGGATCGGGTTGGTGGTCGCCCGGTTGCCGCACCCCGGTGCTCCGGGTCTGCCGCCAGGCCTGTTCCGCCCGCGATGCCACCTCATGCAGCGGGAGGCCAGTGGCCGACGCGATGCGGGCCACGTCCTCGAATTCGGGCTTGGCCCGACCGGCGCTGATCTTCATGCGGACCGTCATGCCGTCGACGTCGACCTCATCGAAGGTGCGAGCGGTCGGCCAGCGTTCGACCACGGTGGCCCGCACTCCGAAGGTGCCCGTGGCAGCCACCATCACCTGTCGCAACTGGTCGGCGTGTGCGGTGTCGGTCAGCACGTGCAGCACGTGACCCGGTCGGCCCTTCTTCATGGTCACCGGGGAAATCCAGGCGTCGTAGGCCCCACCTTCGAGAGCAGTGGAGATGGCGTACCCGAGCTGCTCCCCGGTGACGTCGTCGAGATTGGTCTCGAGAATCAGCGAGGGCTGGCCCGGGCCGACCCCGCCCGCCTCCTCGGTGGTGCCCACGATGACCTGGGTGCAGTTGGGCAGTTCTTCGATCTCGCCGGCCCCGCCGCCGAATCCGGTTGCCGCGATGGTCATGGCGGGCATCGGCCCGAACGAGGTGGCCAGCGTGGCCATCAGGGCGGCGCCGGTTGGCGTGGTCAGCTCGATCCGGGTGTCTCGCCCGTAGGTGGGCACCCCGGCCAGGAGTCGGACCGCGGCTGGTGAGGGGTTGGGCAGGAGGCCGTGGGCGGCGCGAACCGTGCCGGTTCCGGTAGCAATGGCCGAGGCGGTGATCCGGTCGACGCCCAAGACATCGAGGGCGGCCGCGGTGCCCACGATGTCGACGATGGCATCGTGCCCGCCGACCTCGTGGAAGTGGACCTGATCCACCGGTCGGCGGTGCAGCGCCGACTCGACGTCGGCCAGTGCCCGGAAGACGGCCAGGGCGCGAGTGGTGACCCGCTCGGGCAGGGCGGCCTCTGTGATGAGCCCGACGATGTGGGCGTGGGTGCGGACGACCACGTCGTCGTCCCCCTTCACGATGACCCGGGTGCAGGCCACGCCGCCCCGCAGGGCGGATTCGACCTGGAGCTCCCAGCCCGGCAGGCGGATCCGACCCAGGAGCTCCTTCACCTCGGCCAGGTCGGCCCCGGCGTCGAGGAGGGCGCCCAGCGCCATATCGCCGGCGATGCCGGAGAAGCAATGGAACCAGGCCACCGTCTGGCCCGGCCGCTCGCCCGCCGAGGTCATGGGAGGAGGCGGGCCACGGCGCAGGCGGCCCCGTAACCGTTGTCGATGCCGACCACCGCGATGCCCGAGGCGCACGAAGCCAACATGGCGAGCAGGGCGGTCACCCCTTCGAGGGCGGCGCCGTAGCCGGTGCTGGTGGGCACCGCGACCACCGGTGCAGAGGTCAGCCCACCCACCACGCTGGCCAGCGCTCCTTCCATGCCGGCGATGACGATGACGGCGTCGGCGGCGGCCACGGTGTCGACGTGCTCGAGCAAGCGGTGCAGCCCGGCCACGCCGCAATCGGCCAAGAGGCGGGGGGCGAAACCGAACGCTCTGAGCACGCCGATGCACTCTTCGGCCACCGGGAGGTCGGCGGTGCCGGCGGTGAGAACCACGATGGCACTGGGCCGAGCGGGGGCTGGTCGGAAGACGACCGTGGCGGTGGGGCCGGCCGTCTCGCTGGTCGGCTCTGGTGCCCATCCGAGGCTGGCGGCCACCGCGGCCGCCGCCTTGACCTGGTCGTCGCCAGCCCGGGTCAGGAGGACCGGTCCGTCCCCCCGCTCGAGCAACTCGGCGACGATAGCGGCGCACTGTCCCGGCGTCTTGCCCGGTCCGTAGACCGCCTCGGGAATGCCCTGGCGCAGAGCACGGTGGTGATCAATTCGGGCGAAACCGAGATCGGCATAAGGCAGGCGCCGCAGCTGGCGGACGGCCTCGTCGGGAGTGCAAGCCCCCGAAGCGATGTCGTCGATGAGTGAGCGCAGCGTTGAGACGTCCATGGGCTGCTCTATCCTGCCCGGGTGTGACCCCGCCTGCGACCTCGGTGGCCTACTTCGGCCCACCGGCCACCTTCACGCAGGAAGCCCTGCTCAGCCAGCCCGATTTGGCCCAAGCCGAGCTGCGACCGCTGCCGTCCATCACCGAAGTGCTCGAGGCCGTCGCCCAGGGCGAGGTGGACCTGGGGTTCGTGCCCATCGAGAACGGGATCGAGGGCACGGTCAGCGCCACCATCGACGGCCTGATCCATGACGTCGAGCTGCACATCCAGCGCGAGGTCGTGATGGACATCCACCTGCACCTGATGGCCAGGCCGGGCACCACGCTGGCTGAGATCACCCATGTGGCGTCCTATCCCCATGCCCTGGCCCAGTGCCAGAAATTCTTGGCCCGAGTCCTGCCCGGGGTAGAGCAACAGGCGGCCAACTCGACCGCCGACGCGGCACGGGTGCTCGGCGAGTCCCCGTCATCGGACGGCGCCGCCATCTCCCCACGCCTGGCCGCCGACCGCTATGGCCTCCAGATTCTCCATGAGGATGTCGAGGACCACCCCGACAACCAGACCCGGTTCGTGGCGGTAGCCCGTGGCCACGTGCCACCGCCGTCAGGCCACGACAAGACCAGCATCGTCTGCTTCCAGCGGGCTGACCATCCGGGCAGCCTCCACGGGATCTTGGGTCAGTTCGCCGCACGCAACATCAACCTGACCAAGCTCGAATCCCGGCCGACCAAACAGGGTCTGGGTGACTACTGCTTCGTCATCGATCTGCGAGGCCACCTGGCCGATGAGATCGTCGCCGACTGCCTACGTGATCTGCATGCCACCCTGGCTGAGGTCAAGTTCCTGGGTTCCTATCCCGCGGCGGGCGAGCACGGGCCCGAACAGCGCCGCCAAGCGGATGCCGCCTGGCAGGCCGCCGACCAGTGGCTCGAAAGGTTGCGCGCCGGGATCGACTGATCCCCGGCGCGTGGCACTCATCCGGGCGTACGCTCACGGCGGAGGTCGAATGCTCATGCGGACCATCGACGTCGACCAGCACCTGTTCGAATCCCGTCGGACCTGGGCCAACTACATCGATCCCGAGTACCGCGATGACGCACTGGCCATCGTCGACGATGAACTGGGCTGGCCCTATCTGGTCTGGCGGGGGCGCCAGCTGACCAACATCGAGGTGCCGTTTCCAGAGGACTCGGCGGCCATCGGCCGCGATCACGTGCGGCGGACGAGTGGGCAACGCGCTGAGGCCAGCTTTGAGGAACAGGTGCCGAATTCGTATCACTCGGCATCGGCACGACTCGAGTCCATGGATGCCTTCGGGATCGACACCGCTGTGATGTTCCCCAACTACGGGTTGTTGTGGGAACGCATGCTGGCCGACGACCCTGGGGCGCAACGCGCCAACGCCCGCGCCTTCAACCGCTACATGGCGGACACCATCGCAGACGGGCATGGCCGTCTCCACGGAGTGGCGCACTTGCTGCTGCACGACCCGGCCTGGGCGGTAGAGGAGATCGCCCGGGTAAGCCGTGACGGCATCCGCCTGGCCATGATCGCCCCGGCTCCGGTCGACGGGAAGCCCCTGTCCCATCCGGACTTCGACCCGGTCTGGGCCGCCTGTTGCGATCACAACGTGGCGCCCGTCTTCCACGTCTCTGGGTTCGAGAGTCCGCTCCATCCGGCCTGGCATCTGGGCACTCTCGAAGATGGGGAGCTCCTGCTCGACTCCATCTTCTTGTGGCTGGCACCTGCGGTGGCCCTGGCCAACCTGATCCTGACCGGCACATTGGACCGTTTCGAGGACCTGCGCATCGGCGTCGTTGAGTTGACTGCGAGCTGGGTGCCGAGCTTCCTCCTCCACCTCGATGGCGCCTCGGACTTCCATGCCATCCGCCATGGCGGCCCCATCTTCCCGTTGCGCCGCCGACCATCGGACTGCTTCCTGAGCCAGGTGCGAGTGGCTGCCCTGCCCTATGAGATGCCGAACCGATTGGTCGCCAGCGTCGGGGATGACACCTTCATGATCGGCAGCGACTGGCCCCATGCCGAAGGCGTGGCACAACCGATGGCCGCAGCCAACCGTGCTGCCGCCGGTCTCGAGGGCCGGGCCCGCGAGAACCTCATGGGCGGCAACGCGGCCTGGTTGCCCGGCGTCTGAGCCGTCGAGCGCGGTCAACACTTTGGCCCTGCCGCCACTCCGCCCAGTGCTCGGGTCGGATACACCTTTCCTCCGTCAGATGTTGGAGTTGGCGTTCGATTGGCGTGGCGTGATGACGCCCGAGCAACGAGCCACGGTTCTGGCCCGTCCTGAGGTGGCTCACTACATCGACGGTTGGGGTCGCCGCGGTGACCTCGGTGTGGTTGCCGATAATGGCGCGCCGCTGGGCGCGGCCTGGATCCGCAGGTTTACCCGGCACGATCCCGGTTACGGCTACGTCGACGACGAGACGCCCGAGCTCTCGATCGGTGTGGTCGAGGACCAGCGTGGTCGCGGCCTGGGTACGGCAATGCTGCACGCACTGGTCGAGCGGGCTCTTGGTGAAGGCGCCACCCGAATGAGTCTCAGTGTCGAGGACGAAAACCCGGCCCGTCGCCTCTATGAGCGCCTCGGTTTCGACGTGGTCGGCCGGGTCGGGTCGTCCGACACCATGATCCTCACCCTCCGAGGCTGACGGCACCAGCATCGAGTTGCCTACGATGCGTCTCCATGGGAGTGACCGGTATGGCCAATCTGGCCGTGAAAGTCACGGATCTGGAAGCGGCCTGTGACTGGTATGTCGCGGCCGGAGCCACGGTCACCCAACCGGTGGCTTGGGAAAACGGTCGCCGGGCCGACGTGACGCTGGGTGTTCTGCAGATCACGTTGTTCACCAAGGCCATCTACGAAGACGCCGCCACGCTGCCCGAGGAAGGGTTCCTCCATCCGGCACTCTTCGTCGATGATCTGGACGCGGAGCTGGCTCGCCACGACACCGTGCTGTGGGGTCCCCGGGTGGTCAGCGGATCGTTCGGTACCCGGCGCATCGCCTTCGTCGAAGCACCGGGCGGTATCCGTCTCGAGTTCATGGAGCAGCTGGAGGAGCCGAGCTGAGCGCCACCAGCTAGCTCCCCTGCCCGGTCGCGGCGTCTCGCGGCGTCTACGGTCTGTTCTTGCCGTGCGGCGTACTCGGTGGAGCCACAGGTTGCCCTGGCCATGCCTCGTCCTTGTCGTGGCCGCGCTCGTCACCGTTGCCCCGCCAGGCGGCGGCGGCCGAGCCGCCGCAACGTCACCGCCCGATTATTACGTCTCGCTCGGCGACTCGTATGGGGCCGGCTATCAGCCCATCCCCAGCGCGCTCACGGGAACCGACAGCAACGGGTTCGCGTACCAGGTTGTCCAGCTGGCCCGGGCCAAGGGCTACCGGTTCATCCTCAAGAACTTCGCATGTGATGCCGCGACGACGACTTCTATCCTCACAGAGCAGGGGTGTAAGTACCCGGTTTCGGGTGGGGACGGAGCGACCTATCCGAAGCAGACACAAGCCGTGGCGGCGGAGCAGTTCATCGCCAAACATCGCGGCGAGGTGGGCCTGGTCACCGTGTCGATTGGTGGCAACGACATCTTGAGTTGTACGACTCCGGCCGTCGTGCTGTCGTGCGAAGCAGGAGTGATGGCCACCATTAAAACCAACTTGGCCACCCTTCTGAATGGACTCCGCCGGGCCGCCGGCTCGCGCACCCGGATCGTCGGCTCGACCTATCCGGATGTGGTGCTGGGTCTCTATGTCAGCGACCCCGCCGAGGAGAGCCTGGCCAGGACATCGGTGGGCGTGTTCAGACGGCTCTTGAATCCGACGCTTCGGGCACAATACGACGCAGTTGGTGGATCATTGGTTGACGTGACACAGGCTGCTGGGTCGTACATTCCCTTGGACAAGACGACGGATCTCGCGCCTTACGGAACTATTCCCGAGGCCGTCGCCGATCTCTGCCATCTGACCTACTACTGCCAGGTGCAGGACATCCACCCCCGGGCCGCCGGCTACCGGGTGATTGCGCGCCTCATCGTGAAGACACTGCCGAGCCACCGCTAGTCGGCGAGCCAGCCGATGATGAGGGTCCGCAGCCCCGCAAACAAGAAGAACAAGGTCGTGCCGTTCACTCGGACGTGCATCAGTGCACGAAGCCACTGGACCCCATTTGTGATCAGTTGGCGGAGGGAGTGGGATTTGAACCCACGGAAGCTTTCGCCTCGCAGCTTTTCAAGAGCTGTGCATTCGTCCGCTCTGCCATCCCTCCAACAGTGGCCATTCTAGGTGGCCGCCGCCGATCAGCTTTTCGAAGCGTTCTGGTCGCGGTGGCGGCTGCGTATCCGGCCCCGCTCACTCTGGTTGAGGAGGACCTTGCGTAGGCGGACCGATTTGGGTGTGACCTCGACGCACTCATCCTCGGCGATGAACTCCAGAGCGCGCTCCAGCGAGAAGGGCATGACCGGAGTCAACCGCGTGAACTCTTCGGCGGTCGCCGATCGGATGTTGTTGAGCTTCTTCTCTTTGGTCGGGTTGACGTCCATCTCCTCGTCCCGGGCGTTCTCGCCAACGATCATCCCCTCGTAGACCTCCTCGGCCGGGCCCACCATGAGCGTGCCTCGTTCTTGGAGGTTCATCAGTGCGAACGTCGTGGTGAGACCGCGGCGGTCGGCCACCATGGAGCCGTTGCGCCGGGTCTTGAGCTCGCCGAACCAGGGCTCCCAGCCGTCGAAGATGTGGTGCAGGATGCCGGTACCCCGGGTTTCGGTCAGGAACTCGGTGCGGAAGCCGATGAGGCCGCGCGCCGGCACCTTGTAGTCGAGGCGTACCCACCCGGTTCCGTGGTTGACCATCTCGAGCATGGTTCCTTTGCGGAGCGCCAGTAGCTGGGTGACCACGCCGAGATAGTCGTCGGGCACATCCACCGACACCCGTTCCACCGGCTCGAGCGTCTTGCCGTCCTCCTCGCGGGTGACCACTTGTGGCTTGCCCACCGTGAGCTCGAAGCCCTCGCGGCGCATGGTTTCGACCAGCACCGCCAGCTGCAGCTCACCCCGGCCCAAGACCTCCCACATGTCCGGCCGGTCGGTGTTCTCGACTCGGATGGCCACGTTGCCGACCAGTTCGGAATCGAGCCGGCCTTTCAGCAGGCGGGCCGTCACCTTGGTGCCGTCGACACCTGAGAGCGGTGACGTGTTGATGCCGATCGTCATGGCCAGGCTGGGTTCGTCGACCGTGATGGCGGGCAGGGCGACCGGGTTGTCGGGATCGGCCAGGGTTTCGCCGATGGTGATCTCGGCCAAGCCGGCCACCGAGACGATCTCGCCCGGCCCGGCCTCCTCGGCGGCTACCTGTTCGAAGGCCTCAGTGACGTAGAGCTCGGTGATCTTGGCTTTCTCGACCGTCCCGTCCAGGCGGCACCACCCGACCATGGCGCCCTTGCGAATCGTGCCGTTGTAAACGCGGCACACGGCCAGACGCCCGACATAGGGCGATGCCTGCAGATTGCAGACCAGCGCTTGAGTGGGCATCGACTCGTCGTATTCCGGGGCCGGGATGTGGTCGACGATGGCCTGGAAGAGCGGATCGGCGTTGGTGCCTTCGACTCCGCGTTCGGTGCTGACCCAGCCAGCCCGGGCATTGGCGTAGAGGATCGGGAAATCGATCTGATGCTCATCGGCATCGAGGTCCAAGAAGAGCTCCTCGACCTGGTGCACCACTTCTTCAATGCGGGCATCGGCCCGGTCCACCTTGTTGATGACCAGCACGACGGGCAGCCGGGCCTCGAGCGCCTTGCGGAGGACGAAGCGGGTCTGGGGCAGTGGGCCTTCCGAGGCGTCGACCAGCAGCAGGACGCCGTCGACCATGGTCAGTCCACGCTCCACCTCGCCGCCGAAGTCGGCGTGGCCAGGGGTGTCGACGATGTTCATCTTCACCCCGCCCCAACGGACAGCGGTGTTCTTGGCCAGGATGGTGATGCCCTTCTCGCGCTCGAGGTCGCCCGAGTCCATGACCCGGTCGGTCAGTTGCTGGTGCGCGCCAAAGACCCCGGTCTGACGCAGCAGGGCGTCGACCAAGGTTGTCTTTCCGTGGTCCACGTGGGCCACGATGGCCACGTTGCGGATGTCATCGCGTGTCGGCATGGGGGTGCCCACGTTAGGCGCCCCCCGAGTGGGGTCACGCCGCCAGGGCGCTCCGCCGGGCCCGGAGGACGGCGGCCACTGCGGCTACGCCGCGATCGAGCACGGCTGGACAGGCGTCGATCCGGACCACATGGCCGGAGTCGGGCCACCAGCCCACCACCGTCGCCGGGGCACCATGGACGCCGTCCCGGAGCGTCTCCACCAGGGCCACCAGGCTCAGCTCAGTGTCGGCCGACCGCCGCCGGGCGCCGTTGAGCACGACCAGATGGGCCCGCCCCGACCGGACCTCAGCCCGACTGCGCAGGGCCAGCAACGATGTGTGCGGGCTGTCCCACCAGTGGTCCCGCCCGATCACCATCGGTCCCTTGGCCGCCAATGCCACCCAATCGAGCTCCGACCACAGCCGGGTCACCCAGGTCACCGCGGCCGCTCCGGTGGCTGCCCGTCCGGCCGGGGGCAGCCCACTCAGCCATTGTTCGAGGGAAGTCGGCGCTCGGGTGCCCAGCTGTCCACCTCCAGACAGCTCGGCCACCACGTCCCGCACAGCTTGGGCCGGCGCCCGCGCTCTCCCCGAGATGAGCGAGCGCAGGGCTGACAGGCCGATCATCCGTTGCGCCGTGGGGGCTGACCAGGTGAACGGACGGTCGGTGAGCGCCTCGGGGCCTTCGGCCGCCCTGCGGACGTCGAAACCAGTGATGCGCCACGGGCGCGGACCCGCCGATGCGGCAGCCAATCCGGCCAATACCCGCGGCAGCCCTTCCACTGCTTTCGTCCAGGAAAGAGAATCGGCGGTTGCCGCCGGTGCCATGAGGGCCTCAGTCGGCTGCACGGGCCACTCCTGCCAATTGGTCCGCCACGTGCTCGGCTACCGAGCGGAGGTGTTCTTCGAGGACATCCTCGGCCCCGTAGCGCCCGTCACCAGAATGCAAGAGGGCGAGGCGGAAGGGCGGCATCCCATGCCGGATCGTTTCGAACAGCGCCAGGACGTGCAGGCGCCGCCGGGCCGCGGCCCAGGCCTCTTCCGCCGTCACCCCCACCGCGCATAGCGAAGCCACCCCGGGGCTGGGCGTGCCGATGAGCAGATCGAACCGCCCGTGCAGGACGACTCGCCCGCCGGCCAGCGGCACGGCGACCCGCTCGTCGGTTCGTGGCAGCCACCCCGGCTGGAGCGGCGGTGTGAGTGTGCGCAGTTGGTGCGCGTGCTCGGCTAGTTCTCCGGCCAGCAGCCCGCGTTCGCTCGCATCCAAGTGCTGGACGTAGGCCAGGACGGCTCGAGCCTTGGTCCCGTCCTCGGCGCCCAGCGCCCCCAAGGCGTCGCCGAGCGGCTCGTCCAATGTCCCGGTCACCACCAGCTGACGGAACAACGCATGCACCAAAGAGGAGATGACGGCCGCGCCGGCGACCTTCAACTCGGAGCCAGCGAAGCCCACCCGTTCGACGCCCGCCGAGAGGGGCTCGTCCGCGATGAGTTGGCCCGTCCCAAGATGCAGCGCCGGGGAATCTTCCCCCCGGACCCGCACCACCAGGCTGGCGGCGTCTTCGAGCCAGGCTCGCAGGCCACCGGCCAGTCCCGGGTCAAAACGCGGCCGTTCTCCCGATCCCTGACGTAACAGGGCCAGCACCTCAGCCTTCTCGTCGAGTCCCGCCTGCGGGGTTACCAGCACCATGCGCTGCAGTGTCTCGCGGCGTTGTGACTCCTCTAGCCTTGGCCCATGGCTCCCGCACTGCTGTCCTCGGTGCTGGCCGCCTCCAACACGGCCTTCTTCGTGATTTTCGGTGTCTTCGTGGTGGCCTTCGTTGTTCTGGCTTTCATCACGGTGCGCTGGGCCATCCGCCGCGACCGGACCGGTCGTCAGGCCTGGGAGGAGCAGCGGCGGGAGTCGCCGCCCGTCCCTCCGGGCCCCACCCACTGATTCGTTCCGCTGTGTCGCCGAGCTCTTCGCCCGCAGCTGACCTTGACGGCTGGACCGGTCGGCTCCGCACCCGCTGGGCCGACCGTCGGCGTCGCGACGGCCGCGAGGCCGAACCCGAGCTCGTACCCGCCCGCACCGCGTTCGTGCTGGCCGGCGGCGGCAGCCGCGGTGCCGTGCAGGTCGGCATGCTGGGTGAGCTGATTCGTCGCGGCATCACCGCGGACCGTGTTTACGGTGCCTCCGTCGGCGCCATCAACGGCGCCGCCTATGCCGGCGATCCCACCCCTGAAGGGGCCGAGCGAATGGTCGAGATCTGGCTCGGCATCAAGGGTGACGACATCTTCCCGCGCTCCGCTCTCGACGGCCCCTGGGCCTTTCTCCAAAAGCGCGCTGCCGTGCACGCCAACACCGGCCTGCGCCGCATCATCGAAGCCGGCATCACCTTCGAGGATCTCGACGAGTCGAGGATCCCACTCGAGGTGGTGACCACCTCGCTCACGGACGGGCGCGAGCGCTGGATCAGCCACGGCCCCGCCGTCGAGGCGATCATGGCCTCTTCAGCCATCCCCTCGATCTTCCCGCCTGTCCTCATTGACGGTGACGTCCTGGTCGACGGTGGCGTGGTGAACAACGTGCCGATCAGCCGGGCCATCCAGCAGGGCTGCACCCGCATCTACGTCCTCTTGTGCGGGCCGTTGCACTACCACCCCAAGCAGCCCAGGCGACCGGCCGAGGCCGCCTTGACCGCGTTCTTTGTGGCCATCCACGCCCGATTTGTGCGCGAACTGGCCCTGCTGCCACCGGGGGTCGAGGTCGTGGTCTTCAGCGGTGGGGGCGATCCATCGGCCCAGTACCGCGACTTCTCGGCCACCGCCACCTTGATCGAAGAAGGACGGTCCGAGGTGGCCGCAGTCCTCGATCGCTATGCGGGCACCTCGCACGATCTGGTCACCACCTCATGAGGGCCCAGGAATAAGCGGCCGCTGATCACCTGCCGGCGGCAACGGGCGGTGAAGCCCCGCGGCGAAGGTCACAGCTGCCTGGTGGAATAGAGGGATGCTGACCGCCGGGCCCGACACGCTGTTCCACCCGGCCGTGGCCAGCTGGTTCGAGCGCCGCTTCCCCCTAGGCCCGACCGAGCCCCAGCAGGCGGCCTGGCCGCATATCGCGGCGGGTGAGAACGTCCTGGTGGCATCGCCGACAGGTAGCGGTAAGACGCTGACCGGCTTCCTGGTGGCCATCGATGCCGCCTACCGAGCCGCGGCGGCGGGAACGGGCCGTAGCGGGATGCCCGAGGTCCTCTACATCTCTCCGCTGCGCGCCCTGGCAGTCGACGTCCACGAGAACCTGCACGTGCCGCTGGGCGAGATCCGCGAGGAGGCGGCGCGCCTGGGCTTTCCCGACCCCGGATTGAAGGTGGCCGTCCGCACCGGGGACACGCCGGCATCGGAGCGTGCCGCCATGCGCAAGCAGGCGCCGGACTTGCTCGTCACCACACCCGAGTCGCTCTACCTGTTGCTCACGGCGCCGTCGTCTCGGGCCATGCTCCGCGGCGTTCGCACCGTGATCGTCGACGAGGTCCACACGCTCGCTCGCGACAAGCGAGGCAGCCATCTGTCACTCAGCCTCGAGCGGCTGGATGCGCTGGTGACCGAGAGTGGTGGCACGCTTCAACGCATCGGTCTGTCGGCCACCCAACGGCCACTCGACCTGGTGGCGCGACTGCTCTGCGGCATTCATCCCGACCGTCCGCCCACCACCATCATCGACTGCGGACACCGGCGCGACCTCGATGTTGCCATCGAGTTGCCGGCATCCGAACTCGAGGCAGTGGCCAGCAGTGCCCAGTTCGCTGACATTCTCGACAACATCGCCGGACACACCCGTCAGCATCGAACCACCCTCATCTTCGTCAACACCCGCAAGATGGCTGAGCGGGTGGCCCACCAGCTGGCCGAACGACTGGCCGGCGAGGAGGATCAGCGGGGCGGCATCGATGTCGATGCTTCGCTGCTCGTGGCGGCCCACCACGGCAGCCTGTCGGCAGCCCGTCGACGCATCGTCGAGTCACGTCTGCGAGCCGGTGACCTCAAGGCATTGGTGGCCACGGCCTCGCTCGAGTTGGGAATCGACGTGGGGCCGGTGGAACTGGTCTGCCAGATCGGATCGCCCCGGGCCATCGGCACTTTCCTTCAGCGCGTTGGTCGGGCCAACCACCAGCGTGACGGCACTCCGGCCGGGCGCCTCTACCCCATGACCCGTGACGAGTTGGTCGAGTGCACCGCCTTGCTGGTTGCGGTGCGAAAGGGCCAGCTCGACTTGCTCGAACCGCCGATCGCCCCACTCGACGTGTTGGCCCAACAGATCGTGGCCGAAGTCGCTTCGACCGACGAGCACGAGGTTGAAGGGCTGTGGTCGATGGTGCGCCAGGCGGCGCCGTACGCCGATCTGTCACGCCAGGACTTTGACGACGTGATCGAGCTGGTGAGCTGGGGGATTGAAACTGGTCGCGGTCGTCGTGGTGCCCACCTGCATCACGACGCGGTGAACGGCCGGCTCCGGGCCCGACGGGGGGCACGGCTGGCCGCGCTGACCGGCGGCGGGGCCATCCCCGAGACGGGCGACTACCGGGTGGTGCTCGATCCCGATGGCATCACGGTGGGGTCGGTGCACGAGGATTTCGCGGTTGAAGCCACCGCCGGGGACATCTTCCTGTTGGGCACGCACTCGTGGCGGGTCGACAAGGTCGAGGTCGGCACGGTCCGGGTGCACGACGCCGGTGACCTACCACCGACGGTTCCCTTCTGGTTGGGCGAAGCGCCGGCCCGGACCGCGGAGCTCTCCGAAGCGGTGAGTGATTTGCGTGCCGCGCTCGAGCCGCTCTTGGCCAAGGGGGACGGGGACGGGGCCCGGGATCTGGTCATCAACGCGGCCGGCGTGTCAATGGACGTCGCCCAGCAAGTGGTGGCCTACTGCGCCGCCGGATTGGCGGCGCTCGGTCATCTCCCCACACGCCAGCGAATGGTGGTCGAACGCTGCTTCGACGAGAGCGAGGGATCGCAGTTGATCATCCACGCCCCGTTTGGTGGCCGCATCAACCGTGCCCTCGGCCTGGCCCTGCGCAAGCGATTCTGCGTGTCATTCGACTTCGAGCTGCAGGCAGCCGCTGACGACGACACCGTGGTGCTCTCCCTCGGACCCCAACACAGCTTTCCCCTGACCTCGGTGCAGTCGATGTTGTCGAGCGCCCAGGCCCGCCAGGTGCTGATCCAGGCCGTCCTGCTCCACCCGATGCTGGGTGCCCGTTGGCGCTGGAACCTCAACCGCTCCTTGGTCTTGCCGCGTATGCGCGGTGGTCAACGCCGGCCCATCAACCTTCAGCGGATGGAGGCCGACGATCTGTTGGCGGCTGTCTGGCCCGGTCTGGCCGCCTGCCAAGAGAATGCGCCGCCTGGCCCGGTCGCGGTACCCGATCACGTGCTGGCTCGCCAGACGGTCGAGGACTGCCTGCACGAAGGGTTGTCGGTCGAGGGACTGGTCGATGTCTGGGCCAAGGTGGAGTCCGGGGAGATCGAAGTCCACACGGTGGAGTCGTCTGAACCGTCACCCATGTCGCACGCCATCTTGAGTGGCCGGCCCTTCACGTTCCTCGACGGGGCACCACTCGAGGAGCGGCGCACCCGGGCGCTCTCGCTGCGCCGGGGACTGGGCGAACTCGGGCCTAACGGCCTTCCGGTCGCGGTAGATCAGCTGGACGTCCTCGATCCTGATGCCGTGGCCATGGTGCTCGAACAGGTGGCGCCTCGGCCCCGTGACGCCGACGAACTCCACGACCTCCTGCTCTCGCTCGTCGCCTGTCGCCCCCAGCGGGTGTGGCAGTCGTGGTTCGATCAGTTGGTGGGTGACGGCCGGGCCAGCGTGATCGCGGGCGCCTGGGTTCCGACCGAACGGGCCGACCTGGCGCGCGCCCTGGAGCGTGACGACGATGCCGCCGCGGCCTGCCTGGCCGGTCACCTCCAGATGGCTGGACCGGTTTCGATCGAGGAGCTGACGGCGGATGCCCCGCTCCCGGCGGGCCTGCCCTCTGGAGCACCGATGACTGGGGCGCGGGCCCGCACTGCGTTGGCCCGGCTCGAACAGCAGGGTTTCGCGTTGGCCCTGCCCGATGGACGGTGGTGTGCCCGGCACTTGCTGGTCCGCCTGCATGCGGCCAGCCGCAACCGGCGACGGGGCCTGGTCGACCCGGTGCCGGTCAGCGACTACGTCCGGTTTCTCACCAAGTGGCAGCACGTCGTGCCTGGGAGCCGGCTGGAGGGCCGGGCCGGCCTGCTCGCGGTCATCGAGCAGTTGCAGGGCATCGAGGCGCCGGCGGTGGAGTGGGAAGCGAACATCCTGCCCAGCCGGTTGGACGAGTACGACCCGCGCTGGCTCGATGAGTTGTGCCTCTCGGGTGAGGTGGTGTGGGGACGACTGACCCCGCGGGCAGAGACCACGGGAAGATCGGGGACGCCGTCGCCGGCTACTCCGCTGACCTTCGTCCTGCGCGAGGACCTCGGCGTCATGCTGCAGGCGGTGCGCGCTGGCACTCCCGCCCCCGAGCCTGAGGTCGGTGTGGCGGCCGATGTCCTGGCCGCGCTGCGGGCCCGCGGCGCCTGCTTTCGCCCTGAACTCGCACCGGCGGCGGGGCGTCTGCCGGCCGAGGTGGACGAAGGCCTTTGGGACTTGGTGGCTCGCGGCCTGGTGACCGCCGATGCCTTCTCGGCCGTACGGTCTTTGCTCTCAGCGCGTGACCGCTGGCGCACCCGAACCGCTCGTCGGCCGTCGGTGCGTCCGGGTCTGGGGCGTCGCCGGGCCCCGGTGGGCACGGGTATCGGAGAGGGCCGGTGGTCACTGCTCCCCGTCGATGTCGCACCCCAGATCGATTCGTTGATCCCCCAGAACGAAGAGCTGGCCGAGTCGGTGGCCTGGCAGCTCCTGGCCCGTTGGGGCGTGGTGGCTTGGGAAGTGACACGACGCGAGTCCTTCAAGGTGCCCTGGCGCGAGATTGTCTGGGCCCTGCGACGGCTCGAGGCGCGCGGTCTGGTGCTCGGTGGCAGGTTCATCGCCGGTCTCTCCGGTGAGCAGTACGCCTTGCCCGAGGCGGCCCAGCTCCTGCACAAGGTGCACCGGAGCACAGCCAGTGGCGACCGATTAGTGGTGGCCGGCGCCGATCCCCTGAACCTGACCGGCTCGATCGTGGGCGGGACCCGGGTGCCGATCCGACGCCATCAGCGGGTCGTCTATGTCGACGGCATCGTGGTCGACGACCTGCAAGCGGGATGACGTCGTGAACGCGTCGCCCTCAGTCGATCTCAACGCTGATGTCGGCGAGGCGACCGAGGCGGATGGCATCGCCGTAGAGCGAGAGCTGCTGAACGTGGTGACGTCGGTCAACGTGGCCTGCGGCGGTCACGCTGGTGATGAACTCTCCATGCGAGACACGGTCGAGGCGGCGTGCGCACATGGCGTGGCCGTCGGAGCACATCCGTCGTACCCCGATCGTCTCGGATTCGGCCGTCGGCCAATGGACATGGGCCGCGCCGAACTCGAGCACTCGCTGCGCGAGCAGATGGCCGCGTTGGTGGAGGTCTGCACCGCGCAGGGGGTCCGGATCCGCTCCGTGAAAGCGCACGGCGCCCTCTACGGCGTCGTCGGCCAAGGGATGGACGCGTTGGGTGCCTTGCTGGCGGCAGTCGACGCCACTTGTGCACCTGACACTGTCTTGGTGCTCCCGGCGGGTTCGGAGGCGGTCGGCATTTGCCGGAGGGCCGGACGGCTGGTCCGTCAGGAGGGTTTCTGCGATCGCGCCTACGCCGCCGATGGGACGTTGGTCGATCGCGCCGTGCCAGGCGCTGTGTTCACTGATCCCGTGCAGGCGGCCAGGCAAGCGGTGGAACTCGCCGGTGGCGGCCAGATCGACACTCTGTGCATTCACGGGGACTCGCCGGGCGCCGTCGCCATGGCGCGAGCAGTGCGTCAGGCACTCGAACGGGCTGGGATGGTGATTGGTCCGGCGGCGGCGTGACCGAGATCCCAGAAGGCGAGACCCGCGCCTTCGGTGATCATGCCGTGCTCGTTGGGACGCGCGACGCCACCCAGGCGCGCACGGTCAGTCGCCGGGTCTTGGCCCACTGGAACGAGGGCGAGGTGGTGGTCGGGCTTCGTACCGTCATGTTGCGAGCCGAATCTCTCGATGCGGTCATCCGGGCCCACTCGGTCATTGCTGATGTGTTGGCTTTCACCGCGAATGCCAGCGAGGAGGATGAGGTTGGCCCTCTGGCCACGATCCGGTGCGCGTTCGACGGGCCCGATCTCGAGGAGGCGGCCGAGGCGGCCGATGTCGCGCCGGACGAACTTATCGACCTGTTGACCGGCGTCACCTTGTCGGTGGCCATGGTCGGGTTTTCACCGGGTTTCGCCTACTTATCGGGGTTGCCCGAACCACTCCAGCGGATCGGGCGCCGATCTCGACCCCGGCCACAGGTGCCCGCCGGTTCGGTCGCCGTGGCAAACGGCCATGCTGCGGTGTACCCATCCACCTCGCCTGGAGGGTGGCATCTGCTCGGGCGCTCGGATGCCGCGATGTTCGACCCGAACTGCCCTCCCTACGCGCGTCTCTCGGCGGGAGACCGTGTCCGCTTCGAGCACGTCCTCGAAGTTGACCCTCCGCCCGGACCGACCACCGCGGCCTGGACGCCGTCGGAGGGAGCGACACCACTTTTCACCGTTTTGGCGCCTGGGCTACGCAGCGTGCGCCAGGACGGGGGCCGGACCGGCGTGGCCGGCGTGGGCGTGCCGCGGGCGGGGCCGGCCGATCCGGATTGGTTCAGGTTGGCCAATCGGTTGGTAGGCAACCCTGACCAAGCCGGCGCACTCGAGGTGACGGCGGCCGGACCAACCTTGCGGGCCGAAGGCGACGGCTTCATCGCGCTGGTCGGTCTGCCATCGGCCACCCTCGACGGCCAGCCCGTGGCGGCCGGGCGCGTCGTTCCGGTGCGGACGAACCAGGTGCTGGCGTGCGGCCCACTGCGCTGGGGACTGCGTGCGTATCTCGGGGTGGCGGGCGGGCTGCTCGGACCACAGCTGTTCGGCAGCCTGAGCAGCGATCAACTCAGTGGCTTGGGGCCCGGACCACTGGTGGCGGGGGAGCGGCTCTATGTCGGTCCCCTCACTCCTCCTTTAGGTGATCACCTCGATGGCGGCGCCGTGCTCCCACGCGAGACGCCAGTCGTGGTCCGCGTCGTGGCCGGTCCTCATGCCGAATGGTTCGTCCCAGAAGCGCTCGAGCAGTTGCGCCACACCGCATTCGATGTGATCGAGCCCAGCAACCGGGTTGGCGTGCGCTTGCGCCCCCGCGCGGCGCGACCGTCGTTGCGCCGGGCCGAGTCACTCGGATGGGAGCTGCAGAGCCTGCCCATGGTCGACGGCGCGATCCAGGTGCCGCCAGCCGGCGAGCCGGTCGTGTTGCTCACCGACCACGCCACGCACGGCGGCTATCCGGTGATCGCAGTGGTGGTGCGGGTCGACCTTGGTCGGCTCGGTCAACTGGCACCCGGTGACGATGTAGTCCTGCAGCCGATCACGCTGGACGCGGCACGCCAGTTGGAGGTGGAGGGTGGCCGGATCCTCGAGCGTGCCGTCGTCGGGCATCACCCGTTGGCGGTGGAGTAGCGGTCAGAAGGCCAGCAGCTTCACCGCAGTGCCGGCGCCGATCAGGATGACGACGACGCGCAAGGCCCAGGCCGGAATGCCGAGGGCGACCCGAGCTCCGATCCAGCCGCCGATCAGACTGCCCAGCGCCAGCCACCCCACGGCTTCCCAGGCCAGGCCGCGGTGGACGATGAACACGATGGCCGCCATGCCGTTGACGACGACCGAGAGGATGGTGCGCAACCCGCTGGTGCGCGCGATCGAATCGGGCAGGGCCAAGCCGAGAACGGCCAGCAGCACGACGCCCATGCCGGCGCCGAAATAACCGCCGTAGATGGCAGCGAGAAAGGTGCCGAGGTAGAGCAGGAGTGGTCGGCGGCTGTCGGTCGGGTCAGCCAGGGCTCGCCGCAGTAGGGGTTGCGCGGCGAACAGTGCGGCGGCCCCCAGAATCAGATAGGGCGCCAGGCGGGCGAAGGTGGCCGACGACGTCGTGAGCAACAGGATGGCTCCGACGATGCCGCCCCCGAGACCCAGGGGAGCCAGGCATTTGAGATGGTCCCTCTGGTCCGCAATCTCGGTGCGGAAGCCGGCGGTGCCGCCCAGGTATCCGGGCCAGATGCCGACCGTGTTGGTGATGTTGGCGGTCAGGGCCGGGTAGCCCAGGCCGAGCAGCACCGGGAAGGAAATGAGGCTGCCCCCGCCGGCCACGCCGTTGAAGATCCCGGCCCCGAAGCCGGCCACCAGCAACAAAAGTACATGAGATGTACTGAGATGAGCTAGATGGGGGCTCAAGGCCGTCATGAGGTATCAGCGTAGGTGACCAGGTAAATGCGCTATTTTTCTGCCTCAGCGAAACACAGGCTGCGTAGACGGGGTGCTACCCAGGGAATTTTCTCCCAGTTGGGGCCGCAAGTTTGGCGAACGCCCCCCGTTTCATTCCCAACTACAGGAGCACTCCGTTCTGAGCGACGGGGATGGAAGGGGTAATGCAATGAAGGGTCGCATTCGAATTGCGACGGTGGGACTGGCGATAACCGCAATGGTTGCTGCCTTCTCATCGACCGCAGGAGCGTCCGTCAGTACGTGGAACGTGAGTGCCAACGGAGGTTTCCTCTCGTTGAAGGTGCTTAACACGATCCAGCTGGCAGGCGGTGGCTCCGCAGCTGACGCCAACAGCAACAACTTGGCTGAGGCTCTGGGTACCGGCGTCTGCGTGGACACGTCCGCGTCGACCAACCCATGCCCGACCAGCCCGTCGTCCAGCAACAGCGGGGTGGCCTTCCAGACCACCCAGACCGCAGTGCAGAACGGTGCCAACGGCACGGCGACCCCGTCGCCCGCCGGGGCCGCCAACTGCCTGACCGGTGCACCGCTGAACCTGGCCCCGTTGGCCAACATCGGCCTCTTCTGTGGAAGCGCCAGCGCTTCTGAGGCGAGTGGCGAGCCCACGGCGACCGGTACCGGCAGTCTGGCCAGCATCCAGGTTCTGAACCTGAGCATGACCAGCTTCCTGAACGCCACCGGCCTGCTGGGCTCCATCGGCGGTTCGAACTGCTCGAGCACTCCGGCGGCCTCCTCGGCGGCTGGCCTCGGCACGGGCAGCCTGCTCGCTCCGGTGACCAGCCTCCTGGGTACAGTCAACAGCCTGCTCGGTGTGGTCAAGCTGCCGGCCCTCAACGCCACCTCGGTCGACGACACGTCGGCGGCCACTGGTGACTGCTCGATCCTGGGCGGCTTGCTCGGCTCGATCAGCAGCCTGCCTGGCGCTTCGGTGCTGACCAACCTGCTGACTGACCTGACCAACACGGTCAACCTGGCCAACCTGCCGCCGCTGCTCTCAGTCACCCTCGGTGGCTCGAGCTCCACGGTGAGCAACTCGACCACCGGTGGCGCCACCGTCGTGACCGCCCACGCTCACCAGGAGTCGGTGGACATCAACGTGCTGGGCATGCTCGACATCCAGGTCACGCCGACCGACGCTGCGGTTGCCTTGAACCAGTCGACCGGCGTCATCACTCCCACCTGCAGCTCGGGCGTGATCTCGGTGACCACGGGTTCGGGTCTCCCGACCGTCCTCGGCCTGAACTCACTGGGCTCGCTGGGCACCACGCTGAACAACCTGCTGAGCCAGCTGGGCAGCGGCGTCCTGGGCTCCTTGCTCGGCGACCTGCTGAACTTCCAGCCGGACGGCATCCTCAGCTGCAACATCACGGCCACTGGCGCCAGCGCTGACACCATCGACCTCAACCTGCTGCCGAACCTGCCGGTTGTGAACGGTGCGCTGCTCTCGCTCCAGCTCGGCAACGTCTCGGCCAACGCCGGCACCACGGCGGCCACGCCGAACGCGGTGACCACGCAGGCTGCGACCACGCCGATCGTCCCGGCCGCTACCCCGGCTGCGCCTGCCGCCGCTGCGGTGGTGCCGAACGTGACCACGGTTCACACCGGCGAGTTCTGGGCTGGCAGCTTGCCAATCTTCCTCATCACCGGCATGGGCCTCATGGGTCTGGCCATGGTCAGCCGTCGCCGGCTCTTCTCGGTGACTCGGAGCCTTACGGGATACGTCACTCGATCCCGGTCATAATGTTCCCGGGCGGACTGCCTCCGGGCCCGGCTTCCGGGACCTCCTCCGTTCCCCCTCCGGTCTCGGGGCCGGCCCGGCGGCAGCCTCCGGACCCCGGCTGAACCCGGGGGACGGAGGAGGCACCGCCCGACATACCTGGAGTGATCCGCCACACCAGGCGCAAGTTCAATACGGAAACACACAGATCGCGGAGGATCTGGAGGGAGCGCAGGAAATGCAGCGGGAACCGATGCTGCGGACTGCTCGGAACGGGACGGCGGAATCCCGTTCCGAGCAGACCCAGTCCGATGGAGGACTGGTCTGATGAGGGCACGAGCCGCCACCCGGCGCAATGGGTGGACCGTCACCATCCTGGGAGCGTGCTTCTTCATGGTGGCTGCCTTCGCCGGCGCTTACGCCGTGGCCCACCAGTTGCACCAGGATCACGCCGCCCAGGTGTTGATCAAGAGCGAGCGGGAAGCGATCTCCAAGCAGAGCTCGACGGCGCAGATCGCCGGCATGAAGCAAGTGGGTGGTCGGCTCAATGGAGCGGACTGCCAGCTGACCGGGGTCAAGCTGGGCCAGCTCTCGGGCATCCTGTCCATCCCGTCCCTCAAGCTGAGCGCCCCGGTCGAAGAGGGCACCGATGACGCCGAATTGAACGTGGCGGTCGGGCACGACCCCTCCTCGGTGTGGCCCGGCCTCAACGGGGCCGCCGTCTTCCTGGCCCACGACGTCAGCTACTTCGTGCACCTGAACAACCTGAAGCCGGGCGACATCATCACGTACCAGACGGCCTGCGGCACGGTGCAATATCGGGTGAGCGGGTCCCAGATCGTCCAAGCCGGCTCGCCGGTGGCCAACACCCCGGGGTCGCCCACCATGGTGCTCGACACCTGCTACCCACCCAACGCGCTGTTCTTCACCAGCCAGCGCTACCTGGTCCGGGCCACCGAGGTCACCGGCGTCACCAAGGGCTCGAGCCTCTCGAAGGGCCA
Organism: Acidimicrobiales bacterium; assembly: GCA_036489775.1. Lineage (GTDB taxonomy): Bacteria > Actinomycetota > Acidimicrobiia > Acidimicrobiales > RAAP-2 > Bog-473. The sequence goes on from DASXFC010000041.1 coordinate 34,769, forward strand.
GAAGCTGATCGCCACCAGTGCGTCCTACAGCTACACCAGCCCGGCGCCGCAGGTCCTGGTCAACCAGGGTCTCACCCTCGACGACAACTACGCCCCCATGGGGACGATGGCGCTGGTCAACGACAGCAACGCCTTCGCCCAGTCGGCCGGACCGTTGACCCTCGAGGCGACCGCGCTGGAGGACTACTTCGGCGGCTGGCATGCCGGTTCCCAGGACCAGACTGCCTGGTGGAGTGCCCTGGCCCCTGGGGTGGCCATGCCACCCCAGTTGCAAGGGGCGAACGAGAGTCCCCATTACGACTCGGCCCTCAATGTGGAGATCGATTCGTCCGGAGGCAGCCCGACCCAGGTGGTGTTACGGACTACTGTGACGATCAGTGGAGGCGGCGCTCCAGGCACCTATTCCGAAACGGTGGTTCTCCCGGTGCACGGTTCGACCGTGACCATCGGGAGTTGGCAGTTCACATAGGAGATTTTTGGAAAATAGGGCCATCCCGACCGTAAGGCGAGCTGGGGTGGCCCGTTTCACCTACCGAGGACCGGGTGCCGGGGATTCGGAGGAGGAAAAGGGATATGAGCTTCGACGAGATGTACGACGAGATGCTGCACGACGAGTTCCGTACGAGCTCGGTCAAGGCAGTTTCGGAGCGGCCGGCCAAGGGCCTGGCCCGCTACCGCACCGCCGCGCTGGTCAGCGCCGGTGGACTCGCTGCCGCCACGGCCGGCGCCTTCCTGGGTGGTCTGGGCGGCTACTTCACGGTGTCGCCGGCTTCGGGTTCTCCCATCAGCTCCTCGAGCGAGCAGGTGCCCCTGAGCGCCTCGGCCGACGCCGCCTTCCAGGTCCAGCAGGCCATGACGCCGGCCGCCAAGGCCGCCGTCGAGGCCGCGAAGACGGTCACCGATTCGACCAGCTCGCTCAGCTCGGTCACTGGGGTCGCCACGGCGCTCAGCCCGGTGCTGTCCACCCTGCCTTTGGTGTCCTCACTGCCCACGGTGATCACCTCGACCACCCCGGCGCTTTCCACGGCGGGTTCCACCTCGACTGACACCGGTGATGGCACGGCTACGACCGGTACCCAAGGCGCGGTGACTTCGCCCACGCAGATGCTGACCACCAGCCTGACCGACATCTTGGGCAACCTCACCAGCGCTCTCGGGTCGATCCTCACATTGCCCAGTGACCCCTCGGCCGGCCTCGAAGGCATCGTGACGCCGCTGACCGGGATCGTCAGCGACGTGACCGGTACCCTCAGCGACCTGAGCAGCCTGTTGCCGCTCTCCAGCCTGTCCTCGCTGCCCGGCGTCAGCGCCGGCGCCCCGAACTTGAGCGACTCGGCCGACGCCCCGGCCGCCAGCAATCCGCTGGCCGCCCTCACGAACACCGTGGCCAGCACCCTGAAGAAGTCAGCCCCGAGCACGGTGGCCACGGCCCTGGTGCCGGTGCTCAACAGCGTGGCCGCGGCGGCCGGCGGTTCGACCGGCTCGGGCCTACCCGTGCTGCCCTCGTTGCCGCTCCCCTCGATCACCAGCGCGGGCACGATCGTCCCCAGCCTTCCGGTCACCACCGGGTCGGGCACGCTGCCCAAGCTGCCGGTCATCACGCTTCCGGTGGTAGGCGCAGTGACGGTCCCGGTCCCCACCGTCTCCAACAGCAGCACCAGCGGTACCTGCCTGGCTGTTCCGGTGCCGACCCTGCCCCTCAAGCTGGGCACCGTGTCGGTGCTGGGTGTCTCGGTCGGGGTCAGCACCAGCGGCTCATCGAGCGACGCCACCGTCTGCGCCGGCTGAACCGGCGCCCGAGCGGCTCGGCATTGCCGGGTTTGCCTCGGCGTCCGATGTCTATGAGCGTGGTCGTCCTGACTACCCCACTGCCTTCGTCAACGAACTCGCCGCGCACTGGGCTCTTCGGCCCGGCGCCTGGACGGTCGACCTGGCGGCTGGGACGGGCAAGCTCGCTCGCCAGCTGAGCCGGGCGGGCGCACGCGTCATCGCCGTCGAACCCTCTGCTGCCATGCGGACCCAATGCGTGCTGTCGTCGACCGGAGTGGCCGTGGTCGGTGGATCGGCTGAAGCCATCCCCTTGCGCCAGGCCTGCGCCGACCTGATCACGGTGGCGCAGGCCTTCCACTGGTTCGACCCACCCCGGGCCCTGCACGAAGCGGCTCGGGTGCTTCGACCTGGAGGCACTCTGGCCCTGGTGTGGAACGAACGCGACACCACAGTGGACTGGATGGCGACGCTCGAGCGCATCCTGCATGGCGTGGGGCGATCGGCGCAGCGGCCCGGCGACATCGTGGCCGCCGACTTCGACGGCGACCGTCATTTCGGCCCGTTCACCCGGTTCCAGGTTGGGCACCAGGTCGAGATGACGCCCGTACAGGTGGGCGATCTGGTGGCCTCGAGGAGCTATGTCCGGGTGTTGGGCGAGCCGGAGCGGCGGGCCGTCCTGGCCGAGGTGGCGGCGCTGGTCGAACCGCTCGGAGCGACCGTGCGCTTTCCGTACGTGACGCGCGCCTACTGTGCCAAGGCGCTGCCCGACGGGTGCGGCTGCGGCAAGGAGGGCTGAGCCATGGTCAGGTTGACGTGCATGCTGCGACGCAAGGAGGGGATGACCCCGGCCGAGTTCCACGAGCACTGGCGCTCGGTGCACGGCCCCCTCATCGCCCAGAGCCTGAGCGGCCGCCATGTCCTGCGTTACGAGCAACACCCCCGACCACTCGAGGCGTACGACGGGGAGGACGACGCGGGCTTCGACGGGGTCACGGTGCAGTGGTTCGAGAGCATGGACGCCTACCGGGCCCACATGGCCGAGCCCGATTTCGGTGACATCTGGAACGACATCGAGCGCTTCTTGGACACCGGCCAGCTCCACTTCATCCTGACCGAGCACCCGCGCCTGATCATGGGCGACCAGGAGCCCTTCCCGCTGGCTTGATCAGGCGGGTCCGAACGGCACGACCGGAGCGGGCGGCGCCTCGGGTCTGGCGTCGGCTTCGGCCGGCGCCGGCGAGGGGAGCGACGCCGGGGCGAGTTCGGGCCGCGGTGGCGGGACCGAGCGCAGCACCCGGCGCACCGGCGGCTGGGTCGCCACCGCTTCGGTGCGGCCGTCGTCCATCAGCGAGGCCAACTCCTGCCAGGCCTTGCCACTGGCCTTGGCCACCTCGTGGGGCAGCGCCGCCAGCAACTGATCCATCTCGCGGCGGTGCTGCTGAGCCACCACGCCCATGACGAAGATGGTGGCTGGGGCCAGGTCGGGCTGGCTGGTGGCCAGGGTGGCCAGCCGCCCGGCCGCCACCTCGTTGTCCTGGAGCAGGCCCAGTTGGTCCTGCAAGGCGGCGAGCCGACGGACATAGCGAGACGTCTTGCCGCCGTAGAGTTCGGCGCTGAACTCCAGCGAGTAGCGCAGCCGCTTGCAGCGAATGCGCAGGCGATGAAAGTCCGGGGCCTGGCCGGACTTCTTGGCCCGCTTGGCTGCCTTCATCACGGCATCGTGGCGAGCCACCACCAGTTCGGGGACGCCGATCACCGCGGGCAGCCGGGTGGCGCTGGCGCGCCGGGCCGGACCCTGCTGGACCATGGCGGCCAGGCCTCGGACCAGACGGTCCCAGCGGGGGGAGTCCAGCGCGGCCAGCATGGCGGCCCGGGCGATCTCGCGCTCTCGATCCAGCAGCGCGTCGAGCGCGGCCAGCGGATGCTGGTCACTCGGCGCGCCCAGGGGACCGCTCCAGCCTTCGACCGCCGCTGCCATCTCCTCCTGGGCCTCCTGCTGCACGTCGAGGTCGCGCACGTCACCGAGGACGCGGGCGACCCAGCCCAGCTCGTCCCGGAAGGCGTGGGTGCGGACCGGGAGCACGTCGACAAAAAGATCGAGGGCGGCCCGGAGGCGACGGGTGGCGACCCGCATGTCATGGAGCTCCTCAGGGTCCTCGCCCAGACGGGTCCCCGGTTCCTTCTGGCGCAGGACAGCCAGCTGACGCCGCACCACGGCGTAGGCCAGGTCGCCCATCGACGATCCGGGCGCCACCTCGGTGGCGCCGAGGTCGGGTGGGCCGGGCACGGTGGCCCCGGTGGCCAACAGGCCGGCTTCGAACTTGGACAGGCTGGCCGGTTGGAGACCGCAGGCCGTGCGCAGTTGCCACACGATGGGCTCGAGGGCCTCGACCCACTCGGGGAGCACCTCGACCTCGACCCGCCGCAGCTGCATCGGGCGCTGGCCTTGCCCCACCATGATCAGGGTGTCGTCCAGCGCGATCTCGGCCGCGTCGACCCCACCTACTCGCAAGGAGAACGGCCGGCGCCGGGTGCGGACCTGGAGGATCTCGAGCAGCTTGCGCCGACCTGCGATGGCGTGCACCCGCCGCCCGACCGGACCCTCGAGTCCCAGGTGGGCGATGCCGGCATCGGGGAGGGTCTCGGTGACCTCGAGGCGCTGACGCAAACCACTCTGCTCAGCCGGCCGGGTGGCCTTGAGGGTGGCTTCGTCCTGACGGCCCCGCTTGCGGGTCCGGAGCACGAACCCGGCACCGGCAATGCGCCAATCGTCGGTGTCGAGATAGACGTCAACCAGTCGCCGCGGGGGCTTGGCCAATGCCGTGATGGTGCGGGACGGGTCTTCCTCGAGCGACAGCGAGGGCAAGGTCGACAACCAACGCTCGACTGGACGCAGGTCGAGGGCATCGAACTGCCACTCAATTTCGACCAGCTCCGAGGCCTCGGCCATTTGTCCAGGCTACAAGGTGTCTCCCAGGTGATTCTGGGGCAGGTCATTGCCACGGTTCCGCCGGAGCCCGACGGTAGTGTGCCTAGAGGTGAGTCGGCGCGTCGCAGTCATGGAAGATCCAACAGCAAACGAGGTAGTGCAGGCCGCAGGTGGCCTGATCGTCCGCCGTCGCGGCGACGCGCTGGAGATCGTGCTGGTGCATCGCCCGGTCCATCAGGACTGGTCCTTCCCCAAGGGCAAGCTCGAGATGGGTGAGACCTTCGAGCAGGCGGCCCAGCGCGAGGTGGAGGAGGAGACCGGGCTGTGTTGCCGCCTGGTCCGGTTCCTCGGGCACACCGAATACATCGACCGCAAGGGTCGACCCAAGGCCGTGGCCTACTGGGTCATGGAAGCGACCAGCGGCCAGTTCAGGCCGAACGAGGAAGTCGACGAGATCCGCTGGCTGGCGCTGACCGAGGCGGCCGGCCTGCTTTCCTACGAGCGGGATCGGGATCTGCTCGATGTGCTGAGTGCCTCTGACCAGGGAGAACGCGTCGTCTAAGTTTTTCCGAACTTTTTCGGAATTCCGTGTTTGGGGCCGCCGGCTTGCGGGCATTACGTCCGGCAGCGATCCACCGCCTGATCGCAAATTGCCGGCGTGCGTGCCCCAGCCGAGGTCCGGGATCCCATCGCCAAGGGACTCGAGACACGATTGACGTCAATCGGCTGGGGCACCGCCGGCACTATCTAATTTCTGACCGTGACTCCTACGCCGGTCGGTGACTGCGATCCCCGCTTCGAAGCGGTGCGCGCCGCCTTCAGCGAGAACTTCATCAGCCGTGGTGAGCTCGGGGCCAGCGTCTGCCTCACGCTCGGGGGACGGACCGTGGTGGATCTGTGGGGTGGCTGGCAGGGCGCCGAGCAGCGACGACCGTGGCAGGCCGACACCTTGGTCAACGTGTTCTCGGTGGGCAAGGCGGTGGCCGCCACATGCGTCGCCAGACTGGTCGGGCAGGGGCGGCTGGCCTACGACCAGCCGGTGGCTCAGGTGTGGCCCGAGTTCGCACAAAGCGGCAAGGCGGCGATCACCGTGCGCCAACTGCTGAGCCACCAGGCCGGGTTGCCGGCGCTGCGGCCGCCGATGGCGCCCGGATCGGTTTTCGAGTGGTCGCGCCTGTGCACGGCCCTGGCCGAACAAGCACCGTGGTGGCCACCCGGCACGGCGCACGGCTACCACGTCAACACCTTCGGCTTCCTGGTGGGCGAGCTGGTGCGCCGGGTCACCGGTACGACGCTCGGCACGATGGTGCAGCGCGAGATCGCCGGACCGCTCGGAGCCGACCTCTTCATCGGGGTGCCCGACCGGGAGCTCGGACGGGTGGCCGACTTCGTCGGGCACAGCGAGCTGCCCGAGGTCGACCGGTCCCTCCTGTCCGACGGCCAGCTGATGGAGCTCAACGCCTACTTCAACCCGCCCGAGTTCTCGGGGTCCGGCGTGGTGAACACGCGACGGTGGCGCCAGGCTGAGTTGGCGTCGACCAACGGTCACGCCAGTGCCCGTGGCATCGCCCGCTTCTACGACGCGCTGGTGAGGGGAGGCCGGCTGGACGGGACCCTGGTGGTCGACGCCGGCGCGCTGAGGGAAGCCCGCCAGGAACAGGTCTACGGCGAGGACCGGGTGCTCCACCGCAGCTCGCGCTTCGGCCTCGGCTTCCAGCTGACCCAGCCCGAGCGGCCGCTCGGGCCGAACGACGGGGCCTACGGGCACTTCGGCGCCGGTGGATCGCTTGGCTTCTGCGACCCCGACGCCGGGCTGGCCTTCGGTTACGCCATGAACTCCATGGGCCCCCGGTGGCAGAACCCGCGGAACAAGGCCCTGATCGAGGCCTGCTACCAGTGTCTATGAAAAGGTGGTGACGTGATGGCAGAGGGCAGCGAGCCCGTCCTGGTGGTCGAGCAACGGGGTCAGGTCCAGATCCTCCGGCTCAACCGGCCCGAGGCGCGCAACTCGTTGAACCCCGCACTGATCGGGGCGCTGGGCCGGGCCCTGGAGGCGGCTGAAGCCGACGCCCACACCCGGGCCGCCGTGCTGACCGCCACCGGCGACCGCGCCTTCTGCGCCGGGATGGACTTGCGGGCCTTCGCCGAGGGTGACCGCTCCGGCGGCGATCCGGGCGGCCTGGCCGGCTTCCTCCGTTTCACCCGGGGCGAGATCGGTTTGCCGGTCATCGGCGCCGCCCAGGCCACCGCGGTGGCCGGCGGCTTCGAGCTCCTGCTCGGCTGCGATCTCGTGGTGGCGGCGGAGACAGCGTCCTTCGGCCTGCCCGAGGTCAAGCGCGGTCTCTTCGCCGCCGGCGGCGGGGTGTTCGTGAGCACACGCATCCCGCTGGCCGTGGCCCTCGAGTTCACCCTCACCGGCGATCTCATCGATGCGCCGCGGGCAGCCGCGCTGGGGCTGATCAACCAGGTGGTGCCGGCCGAGCAGGTGGTGGAGCGCGCCCTCGAGCTGGCCGAGCGCATCGCCGCCAACGGCCCTCTGGCCGTCAAGGTGACGCGGGAAATCGTGCGGACGGCCTCGACCGATCTCGAGGGGGCCCGGGCGCTGGCCGCGGAGTGGCAGCCCAAGGTGTTTGGCAGCGACGACGCCAAGGAGGGCGCCACCGCTTTCATCGAGAAGCGCGACCCGGTCTGGGCCGGCCACTAGGAAGCCGGCGCGCTCAGCCCTCGGTCAGCAGGTTGTCGCTGAATTTGCCGGGGAGCAGAAGGTGCTCCTGGTAAAAGGTGGCCCCTAACCGGCCGGCTTCATCGCGCAGCGAGCCGTCGTAGCACGCTCGGGCTGCCTTGGCCTTGACCGGCCGCAAGTCGATCAGGACCCACTGGTCGGCCCGGATCGGCTCCTGGAACCACATGGAGTGGTCGATGCTCGGACCGCCGCGCCCCATGATGTCGGGTCCGAGTTGGCCGAAGCCACTCCCGAGGTCGGACAGGTAGGTGAGGCCGGCCCGGTGCTGCACCGGGTCGTCGCCCAAGGGGTGGGCCGAGCGGACCCAGAGGCAATCGGTGAAGAGCCCCTTCTCGAAGTCGGTCTTGGTGACCTCGCGCACGTCGAGCAGTTGGGACCACGAGTGACCCTGGAGATCGCCCGGTGGCGGGACGTCGCGGTGCGCCGCGTTGTCGTATTCGACGCCGTCGCGTTCGAAGTGGAACGAGGTCACCATGGAGAAGATGACCTCGCCTTCCTGCTGGGCCACCACGTGGCGGGCCGAGAAGGACCGTCCATCCCGGTCGCGGTCGACTTTGAGGATCACGGGCAGATCGGAGCGGCCGGCCCGCAGGAAGTAGCCGTGGAGCGAGTGCGGGACCCGATCGTCCTCCACCGTGGCGGCCGCGGCCACCAGGCACTGGGCGGCCACTTGCCCCCCGTAGAGGGTGGGCCGACCGTACTGGCCGTTGGTGGCGCGGAAGATGTCCCGGTCGATCTGCTCGAGGGCGAGCAGTGACGGGAGATCGGCGGCCAGGTCCATAGCGGGCGTCCCGCTTATTTCGGCGCGAAGCGCTGTCCACCATCCAGGCGGATGCAGCAACCATTGAGCATGGGGTTCTCGACCATGGCCACGGCCAGCTTGGCGTACTCCTCGGGCCGACCCATGCGCTTGGGGAAGGCGGCGTCCTTGGTCAACACCTCGGCGAACTCGTCGGGGATGCCCTTGGTGATGCCGGTGCTGAAGAGGCTGGGTGCGATGGCCAGCACCCGGATGCCCAGGCTGCCCAAATCGCGGGCCATGGTCAGCGTCATCCCGGCGATGCCGGCTTTGGCCGCGGTGTAGGCCACCTGGCCGATTTGCCCCTCGTAGGCCGCGATCGACGCGGTGTCCACGATCACGCCGCGCTCACCGTCCTCGGGCTCGTTGCTCGACATGTGGAAGGCCTGCAGCCGGTTCAGGTTGAAGGTCCCGATCAGATTGAGTTCGATGCAGCGGCGAAAGTCATCGAGGGGGTGTGGCCCTTCCTTGGTCAGGGTCCGCTTGGCCACGCCACCGCCCGCCGTATTGACCGCGATGTGGAGCCCGCCCAACTGCTCGACCGCCTCGGCCAGTGCGGTCTCGACGTTGACCTCGTCCATCACGTTGACCGGGTGGAAGGTACCCCCCAACTCCTTGGCCACCTCGGCCCCGGCCGACTGGGGCAGGTCCAAGATGGCGACCGAGGCGCCCTTGCGCACCAAGAGCTCTGCGGTGGCCTTGGCCATCCCCGATGCACCTCCGGCCACGACGGCCTTCTTCCCGCTGATCTCCACGTGCCCACGCCCTCTCGGCTGATCTTGGTCCCCGGGCGGTCAACATAACCAGGCTGGGGTGAAGAGGACCAACGCAGGTCGCCCGGAGTGCGGCTCAGAGCACCTCGGCCATGAGCAACTGGGAGGGCTCGGCCAGGTCGTGGCGTCCCGGCTCGTCGTCGGTCGAGCGCAGGATGAAGCTGCCCAGCACGACAGCGACAATGACCGAGGCCGTCGCGATGAGGAAGGTCAGCCGGTAGCCGGAGTCGAGAGCGGGGATGAGGAGATGGTGTTGCGCCAGCACGCTGGCCGTCCGGTCGCTGGCCACGCTGCCGAAGATGGCGACAGCCAGTCCGGCCGACACCTGCTGGGACACGTTGACCACACCCGATCCGATGCCGGCATCGGCGGCCGGCACATCCTTCACGGCGATGGTGAGCAACGGGGTGAACGCCATGGCGGCACCCATCCCGATCAGAAGGAAGGCGAAGAAGAGTTCGGGGAAGTAACGGGTGTGGGATCCACTGGCCACCAGACCGGCCAAACCCACCGTCAAGATGATCATGCCGGTCAGCGCGGTCATCTTCGGGCGAAGGTGTTTCATGATGCGGGCGGTGAGCCCGGTGGACATGGCGGCCACCGAGATGGTCTGGGGCAAGAAGGCGAGACCGGTCCGGATCGGGTCGTATCCGAGAACGTGCTGGAGGTAGAGGACGCCGATGAAGAACGTGCTGTACATGCCGACCACCATCAGGGCCCGTACCCCGCTGGAGGCCAGAAGTCCCGGAGCACGGAGCACGCGGATCGGCATCATCGGCGTGGCCACCCGCCTCTCGACCAGGACGAACGCGCCCAGCAACACGGCCGCACCGGCCAGGCACAACAACGTACGCGGCGAGCCCCAGCTGTACTGGCTGGCGCTCACAATGGCGTAGACGGCCAGCATCATGCCGGCGGTACTGAGCAGCGCACCCAGGTAGTCGACGCCGTTCTTGATGCCGAGTCCAACGTTCTCGTCGATCAGGAACCAGCCAGCCGCCAGCGTGGCCGCGCCGATGGGCAGGTTGAGGAAGAAGATCCAGTGCCAGCTGAGCGCTTGGGTCACCTCGCCACCGAGCAGGAGCCCGAGCGATCCACCGCCCACGGCGACCAGGATGTAGGAGCTCATGGCCCGGTTCCGTTCGCCCGGGTCGGGGAAGTCGGCCACGATGATGGCCAGGATCACCGACGAGGAGAGCGCCGCGCCCAGGCCCTGCACGAAGCGGGCCCCCACCAGCATCAGCTCGCTGTCGGCGACACCGCAGGCGGCCGAAGCAACGGTGAAGACGATGATGCCGAATAGGAACACTTTCTTGCGCCCGATCAGGTCACCCAGCCGCCCAGCCAGCAAGAGCGCGCCGGCGAAGGTGATCAGATAGGCGTCGACCACCCAGGCCAACGAGGCCTGACTGAAGTGGAGCTCACGCTGGATGGTCGGGAGCGCCACGTTCACGATCGTCTGGTCGAGGGTGTTCATGAGCATGGCGAAGCAGACGACGACCAGGGCGATCCAGCGGCGGTGCTGGTGGACGAAAGTGGAGAAAGAGGAAGGCATGGGAAAGAGGGGCGATCGGGTCGTTCAACCCTGGTAGCGTGATAATCACCATATCAGTGATCATCTCCCTGTCGGGACGGACCCGGGCCTATGATTGATGGCATGGCCACCCGCACGACGGCACCCGGGGTCACGGTGTTATTGACCCGTCTGTCGCGCCTCGTCTACCGGCGCACGCCCGAAGAGAAGCTCGGCCTGACCCTCAAGGAGTTCGGCACCCTGGCCCAGTTGCGCGAGCACAACCCCACGGCCCAGCAGGACCTGGGCGAACTGCTCTGCATCGATGCCAACAACCTGGTCCTGCTGCTCAACGATCTCGAAGCCGCTGGCTATGCCCTGCGTCGGCGGGATCCCGATGACCGCCGCCGGCACCTGGTCGAGATCACGTCGGAAGGGATTTCGGCTCTCGAGGGGGCCGAGGCGGCCATGGAGAGCGTGGAGGACGACGTGCTCGGCGCGCTCTCACCGTCGGAACGAACCGAACTGCGCAAGCTGCTGGCCAAGGCGTTCGAGGGCGCACCACCGAGCACTCGGCCCTGAAGTCGTCACGACCGGCTGATGGTTCGGCTCCGTGATGTCACCCTGCGCGATGGCCTGCAGGACGAAGGCCCGATCGAGACCGACCAGAAGCTGTCGATCCTCGAGTTGCTGGTGGCCGCCGGAGTCTCGGACCTCGAGCTGACGTCGTTCACCCGCCCGGACCGGGTGCCCGCCATGGCCGACGCCGATCGTCTGGCCCAGCAGGCGTTGGCCCGCTATGACTCGATCACTTTGTGGGGTCTGGTGTTGAACCGGCGAGGAGCGGAACGGGCGCTGGCGGCGGGCCTCGATCACCTGCAGTTCGTGGTGTCGGTCTCCGAACCTCACAATCTGGAGAACGCGGCACGCACCGTTGCCGCGTCCTTGACGGAATTGCAGGACATCATTGAGGTGGCCGCCGGACGGGCGTCGATCGAAGTGGTGCTCGCCACCGCCTTCGGATGTCCCTATGCCGGTGCAGTGGCCGAAGCCGACGTGGTGGACGTGGCCGGCCGCGTGGTGGAGTTGGGCATCGAGCGGCTCAGCCTGGCCGACACGATCGGGACGGGAGTTCCCACCGAAGTGCGGTCATTGGTCAGCGCGGTGAGGAAGGCAGGGACGCTGGCCGAACTCGGTGTGCATCTCCATGACACCAGGGGCCTGGCCCTGGCCAATGCCCTGGCCGCTATCGAGGCCGGCGCTGATCGCCTCGACGCCACGGTCGGAGGCCTGGGCGGTTGCCCATTTGCCCCAGGGGCCTCGGGCAACCTGGCGCTGGAAGATCTCGTGCATGCGCTCGAGGCAATGGGAGTGCCGACCGGGATCGATCTCGATCTCCTGCTGGAGGCCTCAGCCCAGGCCTGCGCCTTCGTCGGCCAGGCGCCGACCAGTCATGTGGCGGTCGCCGGACCGAGGTTCTCGACAGCGTAAGTGGTCAGGATGGCCGCCTTCACCCGCTGCCGAAGTGCCGGGTGCTCCATTCGACCAGCAGGTCGGCGACGTCAACCCGGGCCCCATCCGGCGTGAGGAAGTAGTGGTCCCCGGGGAGCGAACTGCGCTCCTTGTCGGCGGCGGCCACCGCGTCGAACATGGTGGCGGCATCGCTGGGGAACACTCCAGAGTCGCCCTCCGCGTTCATCACCAACGTGGGCACGGTGACCCGGCGCAGATGGGGTTCGGCCCGGCACTGTGACGTTTCGAGGCTCCACATCGAGAGCCAGGTGCGGAGCGTGTTCGTGCTGCCGATACCCCAGGGGGAGTAGTTCGCCCGTTTCGGGTCGCCGAGATAACAGGTGTTGGGCACCCGGGCGCTCGGATCAAGGGTCGGATCGACCATACGAGGGTCGGCCCAGGTCCGGGCCACTGCGAAGAGGCGGTCGGTCATACCCGCCGCGGTCACCCGCTCGAGTTCGGCTTTGGCCCAATCGGTGATCCGCTGATTGCGCGCCACCTGGGCCGCCCGGTAGCGGGAGACGAAGGCTGGTGCGTAAGGGGGGCCGTTCTCGGGGTTCCAGAGGTTGAGGCTCGCGTCGACTGACACCGGATCCGCCTCCTCGACCACGGAGGCGTCAAGCCAGTTGGTCAGCACGTCAGGTCGTCCCGAGTGCGCGGCCAGCGAGATGAATCCCTCACAGGGATCGAGTGCCTCCGTGCCCTGGGCCAGGCGCATGCCGGGCAAGGGGGTGATGTTGGGCTCCACCGCTTGCGACTGGTAGGCGGCCATGAGCGAACCGCCGCCCGAGTTCCCCAACAGGATCACCGCTTCCACGCCCATCTCCTGGCGCAGCCAACGGACGCCGACACCGATGTCGACCAGGGCATGGTCGAGCAGGAAATGGGATTCATCACCCCTGAACCTCGTGTTCCACCCGAGGAAGCCGAGACCCCTCTCGGCCACGAGCTCAGCCAGGTAGTGCTGGGAAAAGTCGATGTTGTAATGGGTGGCCACCATGGCCACGGTGGGTCGCTTCCCGGTCGGCCTGTAGTAGACGCCCTGACAGGGCCAGCCCCCGGCACCCGCCCGCGCCTGCCCTGGGGCGGCCAGTCCGATGAAGGTCGCTTCCACTTAGAAGTCAGAGCCCCCGTCGACGTTGATGTCCGCACCGGTCATGTACGAGTTCAGTTGAGAGCCAACAAAGGCGATGACCGGACCAATCTCAGCCGGATCTCCGGCGCGCCCCAAGTAGGCAGGATGGCCGAAATCCTCCGCGATGATCCGCATGGCATCGACCAGGCTGTCCGGGTCGACCTTGCGGTCCGGGGGCAGCGAGGACAAGTAGGCCTTCATACCTTGGGAGAGGAAGGACCCCGGGGACACGGTGTTCACCAGGATGCCCTCTGGCGCCAGGGTCTGACTCAGGTTCTTGCTGAAGCTGGTCAGCGCCGCCTTGGAGGCGGTATAGGCAACGAGGTCTGGAGACTGCCGTCGCGTCGAGTGGGCTGACACATTGACGATGCGGGCCCACGAAGCTTTCCGGAGTTGCGGCAAGGCTTCTCGCACACAGCGGACTGCGGAGAGCAGGCCAATCTCCATCGTATCCAACCACTCTCGATCCGAGATGCCGCCCAACCGCCCGATGCCGACGTCGGTCGGGCCCGCCGCGTTGACCAGAACGTTGACATGGGGCCACCGCTCCGAGATCTCGGCGAAGCTGTTCTCGACCGAGCTGCTGTCGGTCAGGTCGGTGGGGATCCCCACGGGATCTTGGCCTCCAGCGGCCCGCAACTGATCGACGGTGGCATCGAGGCGCTCTGGATCTCGGGCCAGAATGGCCAGCCGGGCCCCTTCGGCGGCAAAGCACAGCGCAGCGGCCCGTCCCATACCGGCGGAGCCGCCGTTGATCACGACCACGCTGTCTTTCAGTCCCAGGTCCATGGTTCAGTCTGTCGCGATGACCCGGGCCGGGACTATTGCCAACCCAACCATAGTAACTGCTATGGTGGCCCAGGATCAACGACTGACGGCAAGGGGTGGAGTCGCATGGCCGGAGCATTGGCGTCTCTGAAGGTGTTGGACCTGACTTGGGGCATCGCCGGTCCGATGACCACGATGTTCCTGGCTGACAACGGAGCAGATGTCGTCCGGGTCGAACCACCCGACGGTGACCCCTACGGCCAACAGACCGGCAGCCGGGTGTGGAATCGAGGCAAGCGCAGCGCGCGCCTCGACCTCAAGGATCCCCACGACCACCAGAGCTTCTTGGATCTGGTGCGCAGGGCCGACGTGGTGGTGGACAGCTACTCCGTTGGGACAATGTCGAAGTTGGGGTTGGACCACGACGCGCTGGCCAAAGTGAACGAGCGGGTCATCACCTGCTCGTTCACGGCCTATGGAGACCACGTGGTTCATCGGGATCGACCGGGCTATGACGCACTCGTGGCGGCCCGGACCGGCCTGCTCTTTGACCAAAAGGGACGCAAGGGCACGGCCATGGAATTCATCTGCGGACGGCCCGGCCCGCTTCCTGAGTTCGAAGCACCGGAGGGTCTCGTGCGCGGGGCCGATCGTGACGGTCCGGTCTTCCCGCGCACGCCTTGGCCCAGCGTCGGAGCGGCCTACTTCGGTACTCTGGGTATCGCGGCGGCTCTCCGAGCCCGAGCCGTGAGTGGCCTCGGTCAGCATGTCGAAACCTCACTGCTTCAAGGCGCCTTGGCCGCGGTCTGCCTCAATTGGCAGCGGGTTGAGGACCCAGATGCCCCGTTGTACTGGATGTGGCCGATCGATGCCAGATCCATCGAAGGGCTCTACGAATGTGCTGACGGCAAGTGGATTCACCATTGGACGCTCCGACCTCGCTGGGTCCTGGAGGCAGCAGAGCAGGAGCAACTGCGCGGATTTTCGCTGGACACCTCGTACCGAGACGATCCAGACCGGGTCTCCATGGAACCCGACGGCCTACTGACGGGCATCTTCTTGCATCCGCAGTTGGCCGAAGCCTTCAAGAAGTTCACTTCCGACGAATGGGTCGAGGCCGCAGAAGCGGCGGGACTCGGGATCACGACGGTGCGCTCGCCGGGCCAGGCGCTGGCCGACAAATCGTTCCAGGCCGACGGCTGCGTGGTCGAGGTCGAAGACCCGGTACAGGGACCCATCCTGCACGCGGGACCACTGTTGGAGTTCTCGGCCACTCCGGGCCGCGTGCGTGGACCGGCACCTCGTTCTGGACAGCACACCGAAGAGGTCCGGGCCGAGGCCAGGTCCGGCTCGCCACCATCGGCGCTCAGCCACCAGAGTCAACCTCTCGATCACCCCCTATCCGGTGTGCGAGTTCTCGACCTCGGCCTGGGCGTTGCTGGCCCCTTCACCGGAAGAGCGCTGGCCGACCTGGGTGCCGACGTGATCAAGGTCAACGCCTTGCACGATGCGTACTGGAACGGCACGCACATGGGGCTTGGCACGAACCGCGGCAAGAGAAGCATCGCGCTGAACCTCAAGGATCAGGGTGGACGCGAAGTCATGGACCGGCTGTTGGAGGATGCTGACGTCGTGACGCTGAATTGGCGGCCCGGCGCGGCCGCTCGACTCGGGATCGACTACGAGAGCCTGCACGAGCGCTATCCCCGACTGATCTACTGCAATACCCGGGGCTATGAAAAGGGTCCGAGATCGGAACTCCCCGGCACCGATCAAAATGCGGCGGCGATGACCGGCACCGAGTGGGAGGACGGTGCCTGTGGCGCCGGCAACCCACCCCTCTGGAGCCGATCAAATATGGGAGACACGGGAAACGCGCTCCTCGCCGCCATCGCGATCACGATGGCTCTCTACCACCGGGACCAAACCGGGGTGGGCCAAGCGGTGAGCACCTCCATCGTCAATGCCGGGTTGCTCCACACCTCGTATGCCTGGATTCACGCCGATGGAACCGAACCTGATTGGGGGCATGTCGACCAGGGCCAGTACGGGCTCGGCCCGTTCTACCGGCTGTATCAGTGCGCACAGGGCGGCTGGGTATTTGTTGCCGCGGTGACGGAACGAGATCAGGCGAGGCTGCAGGAGATCCTTCCCGGCGTTCCGGCGTCGGCAGCTCCTGAAGACATTGCCGCCTGGCTTGCGGCCTACTTCGAAGAAACCGACACTTCCGAGGCCTTTCGATCACTCGATGATGCGGGGGTGCCGGTCGAAATCGTTGATCAGTATTTCTGCCGGAACCTCTTCGATGACGCTGAAGCAAGACGATTGAATCTCATCTCAGAAACCCATTCACGCAACGTGGGTCGATTCGAAGACCCTGGACTCCTGGTCAACGTGACACCGACAGCCGGCGTCATCCAACGCGGCCCGTGTGCCTGCGGCGAACATACCCAGGAGCTGCTGGTCGAGCTGGGGTACTCGGCTCAAGAGATGGCAAAGCTTGTGACGAACCGATCCGTTTTGGTCTTGCCGGAGGTGGCGGATGAGTGAGTCGCCCGAGGCGGACCGGCTTCGGCAGTTGCTGGATCCCGGCTGCAGCGCGGTGCTTCTCCAAGAGCTCCAAGAAGGCGTCGTTGGCCCGTCATCGGGCCTCCAAGCGCTGGCCACCGCCGTCGAGGACGTAGAGCTCATTGCCGCGGTCAAAGCGGTCACTTCTGCGGCGAGACAAGCTGGTGTCCCGGTCATCCATTGCACGGCAGAGAACCTCGATGGTGATTTCGGCGTCAACACCAACGCCAGGATCTTTGCCGCGGCCAAGAAGAACGGAATGAAGAACCGGGCCGGCTCCACCTCGGTTCAGCCCATGCCTGAAATTCATGAGCCGGGCGATCTCGTGCTGCCCCGGTACCACGGACTGAGCCCCATGACGGGAACACCGCTGGCGTCCCTCCTCCGGAATCAGTCGATCAGCACCCTGGTCGTCTTAGGGGTCTCCCTCAATCTGGCCATTCCCAACCTGGTCTTCGACGCCGTCAACCGCTCCTTCAATGTCGTCCTGATCAGAGACGGCGTGGTCGGGGTGCCGATCGAGTACGGAGAGATGGTGCTCGATCACTCCCTGTCTTTGGTTTCGAGCGTGGTGACGAGCACCCAGGTAGAGGCCATCTGGCGCGAGTTCGACGGCAGCTGATCAGACGGCATGACGGCGAGCGATCTCCTCCACGACCTCCTCTCTGACATCCGGGCCGAGACCTCGGTGGTTGAGGGAATTCTGGCTGGTCTGAATGCGGGCCAGTGGAAGTCGATGACGCCAGCCGAAGGTTGGAGCGTGGGTGATCACGTCACGCATCTGGCCTATTTCGACGAGTCCGCCGCCAAGGCGGCAGTCGACCCCGCCGCATTTCGAGACCACGCCGCGGTCCTGGAGAGTCACGGACCCGACTTTTCGGCGTGGGTGGCGTCCGAATATCGCACGCTGGCCCCGGCCGAACAGCATGAGTGGTTCAGGCGGGCCCGGGCGCAACTGGTTTCGAGCTTTGAAGAGCTGGATCCCGAGCGAAAGCTTCCCTGGTTTGGACCCCCGATGAGTCCGGCCAGCTCACTGACGGCTCGTTTGATGGAGACCTGGGCGCACGGTCAGGACATCGCGGAAGCGGTCGATGTGCCGTATCCGCAATCCAACCGGATTCATCACATCGCGTATCTGGGCGTACGCACCTTCAACTTCTCCTTCCAGGTCCACGGACTCCCTTCCCCTGACTCACCGATCTCGGTTCGGCTGCTGTCGCCAGACGGATCCCCATGGGACTGGGGCGATGCCAATGCGCAGGACCGGGTGGAAGGATCTGCGATCGACTTCTGCCGCGTCGTCACCCAGCGGAGTGCTCTGGCCGAAACCGATCTCATCGTCAGGGGACCGGTGGCCACGGAGTGGCTCGGAATGGCCCAGGCCTTCGCCGGCCCACCCACGACGACCAGCCCCCGGCGAGGGAAGACGTGACGCCGCAGAAACTCTCACTGTCGCTCGACGTCGCTGACGTAGCTCCTGCAGGGTGTCGATCTCTGGAAGCGGATGTGTTCGTTCCTGCCGTCGCGGTCAATCCGAGCACCCTCTGGATCTGTATCCCGGGGGGTGGTATCAATCGACAGTACTTCGACCTGGATGTGCACGGCGCCGATCACTCGTTCAGCATGGCCATGGCACTGGCCGCCAAGGGTCATCTGGTCGCCACCATTGATCCACCGGGGGTGGGCGGTAGTGATTCGCCTTTCGATGGATATCAACTCTCCCCGCAAGTGACGGCGCGGGTTCTCGCCAAGGCGATCGAGGTGCTGCGCCAACGCATCGACGACGGCGAAGTAGGCGACGCCCCGGCGGACTCGCCAACGGTGGTTATCGGACTCGGTCACTCCGCCGGAGCGTTGCTCACCGCGGTGGTGCAGGCACATCACAATTCCTACGATGCGCTGGCCCTGTTGGGGTTTTCCGCGTCAGGGCTGCCCTCGGTTCTCAATGAGCGAGAGCTGTCGTTTTCGGGTCGACCCGAGTTATTGGCGGCCGTCTTGGCGGAGCTCGCTCGGGACCGGTTCGGGGACGCACTCCCTCAGTGGTCCAATCACAGTTCTGGCGAAGAGGACCCCGCCGAGGACACCAGTGCCGTCGACGCCGCCCTCTCCAAGGCAACGTCAAACCTGTTGGCGTTGGTTGGAATGTCAGCGATCATTCCGGGGTCGGTCCAACCCGAGCTCGATCAAATCTCCGTTCCGGTCTTCGCCGCGCTGGGCCAGCATGATCTGGCCGGGTCGCTGAACGTCCTGCCCGGTCAACTTCCGGCCTGCGGTGACCTCACGCTGTTTCTGGTTGAGGGGGCTGGGCATACTCACAACATTGCGGCCAACCGGCACGTGCTCTGGGACCGCCTGATGCGCTGGGCCATGTGCGCGGCACCTTGCGGGTGAGGGCCATAGTGCCTACTATGGCGGACCAGATGAGTTGGGGAGAGTAGTGAGATCCGACACGCTGGTCTACGACCCATCCTCGTACGACATCCATGAGAACCCGTTTCCGGTGTACCGGCGGATGCAGGATGAAGCGCCCCTGTACCGCAACGAAGCGATGGGTTTCTGGGCTCTCACCCGATTCGAAGATGTCGTCAGTGGTCTGGCCGATTGGGCGCACTTGAGTTCGGCGCGCGGAACACTGATCGAACAAATCCAAAATGGTGGTTCGCCGCCAGACATGATGATCTTCCACGATCCGCCGAGGCATGAACAGCTTCGACGTCTGATCGGGCGGGCCTTTACGCCGCGCCGCGTCGCTGAGTTGGAAGAAAAGGTGCGAGCCATGTGCATCGAATGGCTCGATCCCCTCCAGGACGTGGGCGGTGGGGAGGTGGTGGCGGACCTGGCCGGCAAACTCCCGATGGCGGTCATCGCAGCCTTGCTGGGCGCTCCGGCCGAGGACTACCCACGGCTGAAGGCTCTCTCGGACCGTCTGCTTCATCGTGAAGACGGGTCAATGAGTATGCCCGAGGATGGCGTCGCCGCTGGTGCGGAGCTGTGGGCGTACTTCGCCGAACTCATCGCCGCCCGACGATCTGATCCAGAAGACGACCTGATCAGCGCCCTGATCGCGGCGGACCTGCCATCCGAGAACGGCGTGCCACAGCGGCTGACGGAAGAGGAGATCGTCTACTTCTGCTTACTGCTGGGAGTCGCCGGAAACGAAACGACGGCCAAGATGATCGCCACCGGTGTGGTCACCTTGTTCGACTTTCCAGACGAGCGTCAGCGCATTGTCGACGATCCCGGGTTGTGGCCGACCGCGGTCGAAGAGCTGCTCCGGTTCGATCCCCCATCTCACTACCAGGGTCGGGTGACCACTGCGGCGATCGAACGCCACGGCGAGGTGATCCCTGAGGGGTCGATCGTGCTGTTGATCAATGGAGCGGCCAATCGGGATCCTCGGGTCTTCACCGAGCCCGATCGCTTTGTGGCGGACCGCAACATCGAGCGGCATCTCGCGTTTGGGCACAGCATCCACTTCTGTCTGGGTGCACCACTCGCTCGGATGGAGACTCGAATCGCACTGGAGGAGCTCTTGAGGAGGTTTCCGATCTATGAGGTCGACCGAACTGGGATCGAGCGCTTCCACTCATCAAATATCCGCGGCTTGTCCCGAGTTCCCTTCGGCGCATAGCTCCGACAAGGGGGCCGTAGAGTTGCCGGCGTGGTGACCAAGGCAAAGGCGACCCAGGCCGGCAACGAGGTAGATACCCGGGAACGAGTCCTGCACGCCACGGTCGAATCGATTATCGAGCTGGGCTTCTATCGGGGGTCGAGCACCAACGAAATAGCCAGGCGCGCCGGCGTGACTTGGGGGGTCATCCAGCACTACTTCGGGAACCGAGAAGGGCTGATGTTGGCCGTCTTGCAGAACGGTGCCCAGCACATGTTCGAAACGGTGGAGCGAGCGCACATCGATGGGCCCACGGTGCTCGATCGCGTCACCCAGCTGATCGATGTGTTCTCGGAGCACTATGCACGGCCCGACTATCTAGCCAGTCTGCAGGTCTTGCTCAACATGGATCACGATCCGCGGACCAGCAGCGACGTGCGCAAGACAATGGTCGAAGCGGGCGAGCAATCGAATGCCCATGTCCGTCGCTTGCTGCGAGAAGCCCTGGGGCCGGCGCACAGCCCCGATCTGGCCACCACCCTTTTCGTGGCCATCCGGGGTTTCGGATTCAGCCAGCAGCTCCTCGATTCGATGGCGTACGACACCGTCGCTCCCAAGCGCGATCGCGCCGCCCTGCACCGCAAGCTCCTGGCCCAGATGATCGCTCCCTATATCGAGGCAGCCGAGGTCTCCGAGGCCAAGGCCTGAGCAGCCCCAGCGGACGGCCTACATAGCAGCTACTATGTCAGGCCATGAGGGTCAACGCTGGGAAGCGGCTGCGCAGCACTGCTTGCGCAACCGAGATAGTCGTGGTGAAAGCGGTCGACGGTGAGATCGATCTGCTCTGTGGCGGATCTCCGATGGAGGAAATCGACGGACCACCGTCGGCCGTAGGGGTGCCTCAACCGGGGTGCGACGGGGGAACGCTTCTCGGCAAGCGCTACGCGCATCCGCCCAGCGGCCTGGAAATCCTCTGCACCAAGGGTGGCAACGGCTCCTTGTCGGTCGGTGCGGACCTGCTCGACTCCCAACAAGCCAAGCCTCTGCCGTCTTCGGATTGAGCGGATCCCCGGGCGAGTCGGCGCCTCCCGCGTCGACATAGTACCTACTATATGATGGTGGCGGGACACTTTCCCGAGGCCATGGAGGGCGATGATGACGACCCGACTGATATCCGCTGACGACCACGTGGATCTGAGCCACCAAAAGATCAAGTCGTTCTTGACCTCGAAATTTCACGACGACTATGACAACGCACTGCGCGAGTTCGGCCAATCCATGGGCTCGACCACCAGCGCGCAGTCCAATCAGCGCTGGCGCGAGCAACAGGGCCTCGAGGTCGACTACGACTACGTCCCGATGCGAGACCGGCGGGCTCACGACGCGGCCGGCCGGGCCGGCCATACCGATCCCCTGGCCCGGCTCGAGGACATGGACATCGACGGGGTGGAATCGTCGGTGACCTATTGCGAGGTCAGCGCCTTCCGCTATCTGTACCTGCTCAAGGACGGGTGGAAGGAGGCGACCAGAGCGTTCAACGCGGCGCTCACCGAGTTCGCTTCGGCCGACCCGGCCCGTCTCGTCATCAACTATCAGATCCCGATCCACGACATCGACGCCGCGGTGGCCGAAGTGCGCCACGCCGCCGCCGAGGGTTGCAAGTCGTTGCAATTGCCGGTGTTCCCCGTCGAGTTGGGGCTGCCCGACTACTGGGACGGCCGCTATGACGCCCTGTGGGCGGCCATCACCGAGGTGGACCTACCGATCGCACTCCACATCGGGCTCAACACTCAGCTCGAAGGCTTGGCTCAGCGGGACCCCACGCCGCAGAAGGGGATCTTCGTGCCGATGACCGCCCTCAGCGCGGCGGAGGCGCTCGGTATGTGGGTCCTGACCGGAATCCTCGAGCGGTTTCCCAAGCTCAAGATCGTCTTTGTCGAGCCAGGCGTCGGCTGGGTGTCGTGGTGGCTCTACATCGTGGACGATATGGCCACCCGCCAGGGCTACGAGTTCCCCGGTATCAAGGGCCTGCCAAGCGAGTACTTCCATAGGAACATATTCCTTACCTTCATCGACGAGCCCGAGATCCTGCGGCACGCCCACGACCGCATCGGCGTAGAGAACCTGATGTGGTCATCGGATTACCCACACCCAGTGTCGAGCTGGCCGAAGTCGCAGACGATTGCCCAAGAGCAGCTGGCCGACGCCACCAATGAGGAACGCGAGCTGCTCCTCTGGGGCAACTCCAAGCGGGTCTGGAACCTCTGAGCTAAAAGGAGTTGTATGCCCCACGTCGTCCCTCCCTCGCCGACCCGTGATGAAGAGTTCTTCTGGCAGGGAGTGGCCGAAAACAAGCTCCTGATCGCTCGCTGCGCCAGCTGTTCCAAGCTTCAGCACCCGCCTTCTCCGATGTGCCCCGTGTGCGGGTCCACCGATTGGGACAGTGTCGAGTCATCGGGGAAGGGAACGGTCCACAGCTGGATCGTCTCGCGCCACCCGTCCCGTTCCGACGATGCACCCCGCATCGTGGCCCTGGTCGATCTCGAGGAGGGGACCCGGCTGGTGACCAACCTGGTCGATGTTGATCCTTCGGCGGTGCGGAACGACATGGCGGTCGCCATCACCTTCAGGGAGCTGGACGGAGTCAAGCTCCCCCAGTTCACCCCGGCCGCAGACCCGGTCGGGGCGGTGGACTGATGGCGCTGGCCCCGGGTGCCGCCGCCATCACCGGCATCGGTCATACCGAGTTCTCGAAGAACTCCGGCCGAACCGAGCTGCAGTTGGCAGCCGAGGCCGTCCGGGCTGCCATCGCGGACGCCGGACTCACGCCGGCCGACATCGACGGCCTGGTCACGTTTGTCCAGGACACCAACGACGAGCTCCAACTCATCCGCAGCGTCGGCATCCCGGCCATCCGTTGGACCTCACGTACCCCCTTCGGAGGAGGCGGGAGCGCGGCCACCGTCCAGCACGCCACGGCCGCGGTCGTCTCGGGGGCAGCCAACGCCGTCGTGATTTACCGCGCCTTCAACGAGCGCTCGGGGCACCGCTTCGGTCAACCGACGGGGGCGGTCACCCCCGGGATGAGCTGGCACAAAACCTACGGTCTCGACACCCCCGCCAAGATGTACTCGCTGTGGTTTCAGCGCTACATGCACCAGTTCGGGCTCAGCAATGAGGACTTCGGCCGTTACGCCGTCATCGCCCGCCAACACGCCGCCACCAATCCCAACGCCTGGTTCTACAAGCAGCCGATCACCCTCGACGACCACCAGAACTCCCGCTGGATCGTCGAGCCGATCCTGCGCCTCCTCGACTGTTGCCAGGAAAGCGACGGGGGAGTAGCCCTTGTCATCACCACGACCGAACGGGCCCGCGACCTCCCCCAGCCGGTCGTCCTGATCGAGGCGGCCACCCAGGGAGACAACCTGAACAGCGACGTCCTGTTCAACTACTACGTACCCGACCTGAGCCGCTTCAGCGAAGCCGAGTACGTCGCCCGGCAAATGTACGAGAGCACCGGGCTCAACCCCGACGACATCGACGTGGCCCTGATCTACGAGAACTTCAGCCCGATCGTCCTCCTCCAGCTCGAGGCCTATGGCTTCTGCGGCCATGGCGAGGCCAAGGACTTCATCGCCGAGGGCAACATCTCGCTTGGGGGAAAGCTCCCGGTCAACACCCATGGCGGGCTCCTGGGCGAGGCGTACATCCACGGGGTCAACAACATCATCGAGGGCGTTCGCCAGATCCGCGGCACCGCCGCCAACCAGGTGGCCAAGGTCGAGCACGCGCTGGTGGCGGCCGGTCGCAGCGCCATGATCCTGGGCAAGGGCTAGGGCCACAGGCAACCGGCCGACAGGCCCTGATCAGGGATTCAGCGCGGCAGGGACCCGCCGAACCGTGAGCGGTTGTTCGCATAGGCTTGCTGGGCACGGAATTTGGCGTGGTGACGATGAACGAGGGTTCGGCTGTCGAAGCGCAAAAGTCCTGCTGGAGAGGTGCGAGAGCGGCCGAATCGGACTCACTGCTAATGAGTTGACCTGGGTAACCGGGTCCGAGGGTTCAAATCCCTCCCTCTCCGCTCAACCCGGGCACAGGGGTATCCGGGAGAATTGGTCCCTACGGGGACAAACGACGCCGCCAGTGGGGCGGTGTCGTCCCGGCGCGAGGAGGGTGTGTGGCTGAGGGTCGGTACTGGCTACAGACCCTGGGCTGTCCGAAAAACCAGGTGGACTCGGACAAGCTCGAGGGCCGTCTCATGGCCCAGGGCTACCGCGCCGCGACCTCTCCGGCGGACGCCGATCTGGTGGTGGTGAACACCTGCGCCTTCATCGAGCCGGCGCGCCAGGAGTCGATCGACACTGTGCTCGAGCTGTCAGAGCAGCGCCGCTCGGGCGCCCGCTTGGTGGTGACCGGATGCATGGCCGAGCGCTACGGCGACGAGCTGGCCGCCGCCCTGCCCGAAGTCGACCTGGTGGCCGGCTTCGGCGCCGAGCTCACCGGCACCCCGGTCACCTTGAGCAAGAAGAAGTCTCCGGCGCCGCTCCCCTCGGCCGGCTTCGACCTGCTCGAACTGCCCCGCCCGGCCTCCCAGGCGCCCTGGGCCTACGTCAAGGTGGCCGAAGGCTGTGACCGCATCTGCGGGTTCTGCGCCATTCCCTCCTTCCGGGGCAAGCAGCGCTCGCGGCCCGTGGCCGATGTCCTGGACGAGGTCGACCAGTTGCTCGCCGGTGGACTCACCCCCTCGGGTGCGCCGGCCCCACCGGTGTGCGAGATCGTGCTGGTGGCTCAGGACCTGGCGTCATACGGGCGCGATCGGTCGGTGCCGGGGTTGCGGGTGGCTGCCGGTCGCTCACCCATCGCCGAGCTGACCCGGGAGGTCAGCCAGCGGGTGGCGCGGACCCGGCTCCTCTACCTGTACCCCTCAGGGCTGACTGATGAGCTGATCGAGGCCGTGCTGGCGACCGGGGTGCCTTACTTCGACCTCTCGCTGCAGCACGTGTCGCGCCCGCACCTGACCCGGATGCGCCGTTGGGGTGACGGCGAGCGGTTCTTGCGCCGGATCGCCGACATCCGCGGCGCGTCGGCACAAGCCACCTTCCGCTCCTCGTTCATCTTGGGCTATCCCGGCGAGACCGAACGTGATCACGATCGCCTGCTCGAGTTCCTGGCCGAGGCCGAGCTCGACTGGGCCGGGTTCTTCCTCTTCTCCCCCGAAGCGGGCACCCACGCCATGACGCTGCCCGATCAGGTGCCCGAATCGCTGGCCCTCGAGCGCCTGCGCGAGGTCAGCGAGCTCCAAGATGCCATCACGGCTCGTCGGCGTGACTCCCTGGTGGGCCAGCGGCGCCAGGTCCTGGTCGATGCACCAGGCGTGGGACGCACGGTGCACGAGGCGCCCGAGATCGACGGCATCGTCCATCTGGCCTTCGACTCGGCGCCCGGCGATCTGGTCGAGGTCGAGATCACCGGTGCCGAAGGGCCTGACCTCAGCGCGGTGGCGGTGCGGCAGGCCCAGACGGTGGGCACGGCGTGACCGAGCAGGTGCCGGCCACCCGGCAATTCACTTTCGGCCCCTCGGCCCTGGCCACTCCGGCCAACGCCGTCACGGTGGCCCGCCTGCTGGCTGCTCCGGTCTTCGTGGCCATGCTCGTGGTCTGGGGTGCGACCTGGTTCAACGTGGTGGTGGGGTTGGTGGTGGCCGGATCCGATGGACTCGACGGCATCATGGCCCGCCGCCAGGGCACCACCCGTTCGGGGGCCTTCCTCGATCCGCTGGCCGACAAGGCCGTGGTCCTCGGAGCCATGGGGGCGCTGGCCTATGAGGGACACCTGCCCTGGTTGCCCGTCATCCTCATCGCCGTCCGCGAGATCGGGATGCAGCTCTACCGCTCCTGGGTCGGGCGCCGCGGTGTGTCCATCCCGGCCAGTAAGGGGGCGAAACTCAAGACCCTCGTTCAGGACCTAGCCGTCGGCATGTGCATCATCCCGCCCATCGCACCGCACCACGACGTGGGCGTGGCCGTGGTCTGGGTGGCCGCCGCGCTGACCGTCCTGACCGGTGTCCAATACCTGCTCGACGGTCGTCGGGCCATCGCCGAGGCGCGCCCTTCGTGAGGATCGAGATCGTGGCGGTCGGCACCGAGCTGCTGCTGGGTCAGATCGCCGACACCAACTCGGCCTGGTTGGGCGATCAGCTCGCTTCGGCCGGTGTCACCAGCCACTTCCACCAGGCGGTGGGTGACAACCACCAGCGCATGGTGCTGGCGTTCCGCACTGCACTGGCCCGTAGCGACGGCATCATCGTCTGCGGCGGTCTCGGCCCCACCCAAGATGACATCACCCGCGAGGCCATCGCCGAGGTGATGAACGTCGAACTCGTGCGCGATCAGCACATCGCCGATCTGATCTCGGGTTTCTTCGGGGCCCGGGGCCGCACCATGTCCGAGAACAACCTGCGTCAGGCCGACGTGCCCAAGGGAGCCAGCCTCATTGAGCAGCGCATGGGCACCGCCCCCGGCCTGATCTGCCCAGTCGGGAACAAGGTCATTTACGCCACTCCCGGCGTGCCCTACGAGATGTACGAGATGTTCGAGCGCGGCATTCTCCCGGACCTGCGTGCTCGCATGGCGGCGGCCGGCGAGGAATTCGTGATCGCCAGCCGGGTGCTGCGGACCTGGGGTGCCAGCGAATCGGGCTTGGCCGAATCTCTCCAGGAGCGCATCGACGCCGTCGAGGACAGCAGCACCACCATCGCCTTCCTGGCCTCGGGCATGGAGGGGATCAAGGTACGGATCACCGCCCGGGCCCGCACCACGTCCGAGACGGTCGGCCTGCTCGACCAGGAGGAGGCGGCCTGCCGGGCCACCATCACGGCGGCTCTGGGCGACATCGTCTTCGGGGTCGACAACGAGTCGATGGAAGTCGCCGTGGCCAACCAGCTCATCGGCCGCGGCCTGACGTTGGGGGTGGCCGAGTCACTCACCGGCGGGTTGATCGCCTCCCGACTGGTCGGGATTCCCGGCGCCTCCACTTGGTTCAAAGGCGGGGTGGTGGCCTACGACTCGCAGGTGAAGTACGACGTCCTCGAAGTGCCCGAGGGCCCGGTGGTCACCGCCGCCGCCGCCGCCGCCATGGCCGAAGGCGTTCGGCGGGTCACCCGGGCCGACGTCGGTCTCGGCATCACCGGAGTGGCCGGGCCCGACCCGCAGGAGGGCGTGGCTCCCGGCACTGTCTTCGTCGGCCTGGCCCTGCCCGATGGGACCGTCGACAGCCGTGAGTTGCGCGTGCCCGGCGACCGTGAACGGGTGCGCCAGTACGGGAGCATCTCGGCCCTCGACCTGTTGCGCCGGGCGCTGCTGACCCTGCCGCGGCCCTGACGTCACACCGTCGACCCGTTCGCACCGGCCTCCCGCCGGTCAGTGGCCGTTCAACGAGAAGTGTTGGTAGTCCGTGCCCGGGTCCCAGCGACCGCCCCAGTACCAGCCGACCGAGGTAAAGGCGTTGACCAGGACGCCGCCGGGCACCGCCATGCCGGGACGGACGTCGGCGCGATCGAGATAGGCGTCTCCCGCTGGGGGGATGATGGTGCTGCCGTCGACGTAGGGGTTCTGGACGTCGTTTACGTCGATCGCTTCGCCATAGGCATGGACCGACCACTGGGGCGGACCGGGGGCGACGGCATAGCGGCAGTTGAAGCCCGAGGTGTCGTCGGCCGCGGCGGCGTCGTTGTCGTTCCCTCCGTACGCCGCCTCGGGCACCATCTCGGCGATGGGGAACCGGTCGGCGTAGAGCGTGGAGAAGACCGTAATGACCGAAGACACCACCGCGGTGTTGACGACCATGGTGCCGGTGTGAGCCGTGTTGTCAAAGCTCCAGTAGGTCATGGTGAGGGTGGTCAGCTGGCTTGGCCCGACCGGGCAGCCGGCATGCCAGGTGCCGCCCAGCTCCGCCGCGGTCACCGGAGCCACCGATGATGCGAAGGCCGGGATGGCAGCGGTCGTCGTGGTCGGGGGAAGGGTGGTCGTGGTCGTGGTCGTAGTCGTGGTCGACGTGGTGGTGGTCTGGTGTCCGCTGGCCGAAGCGCTGAGGTGATGGGACGGAGCCGACCCGCCGCCGGTCCCGCAGGCGGCCGTCGTCACGCCCAGGGCCAGCACCACCAGGGCACTGTGCCAACGTCGGAGGGAGGCCGGTTCCAGCCGGCACGTTCGAGGCACGCCCGCGCATCGTACGGTCCGGGGCTCGGGCCTGGGTGAACGGTCACCAAACGGGCCAATCAGGTGCGTGACCTGGCCCAACAGGTTGCGCCGGCGGAGCCGGATCTCCGCCATGCTCCCAGCGGATGCACAGCGGAGCCACACTTGACCGGCAACTGCTGATGACACCCTGTGACCCAGGGAGGTGTGCCCAGTGAAAACAGAGAACGGACCGCGGGTCTTGGTGGTCGACGACGAGCCCTCGATCGTCGATGCCGTGGCGACATCGCTGCGCTACGAAGGCTTCACGGTCGATGAGGCGATCACCGGTCGCAAGGCGCTCGCACAGGCCCAGAGCGATCCACCGGATCTCGTCATCCTCGATGTGATGCTGCCCGATCTCGACGGCCTCGAGGTGACCCGCCGCTTGCGTTCGGACGGCATCCGGGTGCCCATCCTCTTCCTGACGGCCCGGGACACGCTGCAGGACAAGCTGGCCGGCCTCACCATCGGCGGCGATGACTACGTCACCAAGCCGTTCGCCCTGGCCGAGGTGATCGCCCGCGTCCACGCCATCCTGCGCCGTACCGGATATGAGAGCGAAGACGACGGTGTGCTGCGTTTTGCCGACCTCGAACTGGACGAGAACGCGCACGAGGTGCGCCGGGGCGACCACGAGATCCAGCTCACCGCCACCGAGTTCAATCTCCTGCGCTACTTCATGCTGAATCCGCGCCACGTGTTGTCGAAGTCGCAGATCCTCGATCATGTCTGGCACTACGACTTCGGCGGCGACGGCAACGTGGTCGAGACTTACGTCAGCTACTTGCGCAAGAAACTCGAGAAGCATGGTCCCGCGTTGATCCACACCATTCGCCTCGTCGGGTATACCTTGCGCGAGGCGGAGTCCTCGAGCGGATCTGCCTGAGTGTCGCTGCGCCTTCGCCTGCTGCTGGCCGTAGGCGCCATCGCCGTCGTGGCGCTGGTCGTCGCCGACTTCGCCACTTACTCGGCTCTGCGTTCCTCCCTCTACAAGCAGGCTGACCAGAACCTTTCCTCGAGCCCACTGCAAATCCGGCACTTCCTGGACTCGACGACTGACTTCTGCCCGAACCCCGGGGCTTCCTTTGGGGAAACCGGGGCCGGGCCCGGTGCCCCGACCGGTGGTGGTCCGGGCACTCTCGGTTCCTCCCCGTTCATCGAGGTGCTGACCACGAGCGGTCAGCTGGTCGACGACCGGAAGTGCTCGGCCTACGTCGACAACAAGGCCTACGAGCCACAGATCCCGAGTCACTTCAGCGGCTTCACCACCCAATCCGACGGCACGTTGTCGTCCATCTTCTTCACTGCGGGCTCGACTGATTCGGGTGGCCCGGCCTTCCGGGTCGAGGTGAGCCAGGTGGTTCTCACCATTCAGGCCACCGGCGCCACCGAGAACGGCTACGCCGTGGTAGCCGAGCCCATCGGGGATATCACCAACACCCTGCATGACCTCTTGCTGATCGAGCTGGCCGTGACGGCCGGCGCGCTCGTGCTGGCCATGGCCGGGGGCTGGTGGTTGGTTCGCCTCGGTCTGCGCCCACTCGAGGACGTGGAGCGCACGGCCGACTCCATCGCAGCTGGCAACCTCGATCAGCGGGTGCCCGGTGCAGACCAACCGACCGAAGTGGGCCGACTGGCCCGCGCCCTCAACGTCATGCTTGAGCGGATCGAGACGGCCTTCTCCGCCCGGCTCGCTTCTGAAGCCCGGCTCAAGGAATCGGACCGTCACCTTCGCCAATTCGTCGGCGATGCTTCGCACGAGCTGCGCACCCCCATCGCGGCCGTCTCGGCCTACGCCGAGCTCTTCGAACGCGGTGCCAACAATCACCCTGACGATCTGCCTCGAGTGATCGCGGGCATCCGGAGCGAGACCGAACGCATGGACCGCCTCGTCAACGATCTGCTCACGTTGGCCCGGCTCGACGAGGGCATTCCCATGGAGAAGGTGCCGGTCGAGTTGGTCGGTCTGAGTGCCGAGGCCGTCCATACCGCTACGACCGTCGGCCCGTCCTGGCCCGTGCAATTCACGGCCAGCCAGCCGGTCGAGGTGCTGGGAGATGCCATCCGCCTGCGCCAGGTGCTCGACAATCTTTTGGCCAACGTGCGCGCCCACACCCCCGCGGGGACGGCGGCCTCCGTCCGGGTCGCCCAGAACGACGGGATGGCCGAGATCGTGGTCCACGATGACGGGCCTGGGTTGCCCGCGGAGGAGGCGGCTCGGGTTTTCGAGCGCTTTTACCGGGTCGACGCCGCCCGGGCCCGCACCCATGGTGGAAGCGGCCTCGGACTCTCGATCGTGTCGGCCATCGTCGCCGCTCACGGCGGCACCGTGGGTGCCACCTCGGCTGAGGGCCAGGGCCTCACCGTGACAGTGCGCCTGCCGGTGCTGGCGGAGCTGGCCGAGCCGACCTGATCGGCGCCGGCGCCGGAGTTTCACACCCCGCGCTCAGCGGAGCCTCACGTTGCCGGGAGCGTGCCCCCCGAGCATGTATGTCATGACCGCCGTCGCCCTACGTCTCGCCGACACGGATCCCCGGCGCACCGACCTCGATGTCGAGATCGTGGTACCGGTCTACAACGAGGCCGCCACCTTGGCCGCTCGGATCAGCGAGCTGCGCCACTTCCTCGACACCTCGTTTCCCCTGCGCACCGTGGTCACCATCGTCGACAACGCCAGCACCGACGAGACGTTCTCGGTGGCCACCGCACTGGCGGCCACCACCCCTGGTGTGGCGGCCATGCACCTGTCGCGCAAGGGCCGTGGCTACGCCCTGCGCACGGCCTGGTCGACCAGCGTCGCCCCGGTGGTGGCCTACATGGACGTCGACCTCTCGACGTCGCTCTCGGGCCTCCTCCCCCTGGTGGCCCCTCTCCTGTCGGGTCACAGCGACATCGCCATCGGTTCCCGGCTGGCCCGAGGCGCGCACGTGGTGCGTGGTCCCAAGCGCGAGCTCATCTCACGCGGCTACAACCTCATCCTCAAGGCCACCTTGCGTGGTCGTTTCAGTGACGCCCAGTGCGGCTTCAAAGCGTTACGGGCCGACGCCGCTCGCCAGCTCCTCCCCTTGGTCGAGGACGACCAGTGGTTCTTCGACACCGAGCTCCTGGTCACCGCCGAACGCCTCGGACTTCGCATCGCCGAGGTACCAGTGGACTGGGTGGATGACCCTGACTCGCGGGTACACATCGTGCGGACCGCCCTCGACGATCTCCATGGCGTGTGGCGCATGGCGCGGGCCAAGCGTCACCGCCCCGGCCGGAATGTGCCCGCCGGCCAGCAGGTGGCGGCCGATCAGCTCATGCGATTCGCCGGAGTGGGTGTGGTCAGCACGCTGGGTTACCTGTTCCTCTTCGTGGCCTGGCGCTCCTTGGCCGGTGCCCTGGGCGCCAACGCGCTGGCGCTGGCCATCTGCACCATCTTCAACACGGCGGTGCACCGTGAGCTGGCCCGGGGACCCGAGAATCAGCTGAAGTGCGGTCGCTACATCGCCGTGGTGATCGCTCTGCTGGCCGCCAGCCTGTCGCTCACCACACTGGGCCTGCTGGCCGTCGATCTGCTCTCGTCCACCTCGCTCCTGCTCGAGATGGCGGCGGTGACGGTGGCCAACGCCGCTGCCGCCGTGCTCCGCTTCGCCGTACTGCGGGCCTGGGTCTTCCGCCCGGCCGCACCGACCGACTCCGTGGAGGTGTCGTCATGACCGATACAACGATGCCGCCGGCCGGAGGGGGAGGCGTCGGACTACTCGAACCGCCGCGTCCGGTCGATCCCTTTGCTGCGCCACCGACGCCGCCTTCGGTGAGCGATCCGGCCGGGCCGCGCTCGGGCCGCCTCAGTCGATTCGTACGCGGCAAGGAAACGGACCCGGTCTGGGTCCGGCCAGCCCTCCTGACGTTGTTGGTCGCCACCGCCGTCCTCTATCTGTGGGACCTGGGCGCCAGCGGCTGGTCCAACTCCTTCTACGCCGCGGCCGTGCAGGCTGGTACCAAGAGCTGGAAGGCCATGTTCTTCGGGTCCTCGGACTCGTCCAACTTCATCACGGTGGACAAGCCGCCGATGTTCCTGTGGCCGATGGAGATCTCGGCCCGCATCTTCGGCTTGAACTCCTGGAGCATGTTGGTGCCTCAAGCCCTCGAGGGCGTGGCGACGGTGGGTGTGGTCTACCTGACCGTTCGCCGCTGGTTCAGCGCGCAGGCCGCACTGCTGGCCGGTGTCGTGCTGGCGGTGACGCCGGTGGCCGCCCTGATGTTCCGTTATAACAACCCCGACGCGCTGCTGGCCCTGTTGATGGCCGGCGCCATCTACTGCACGGTGCGCGCTCTGGAGCGGGCGCAGACCAAGTGGGTGGTGTTTGCCGGCGCCCTCATCGGGTTCGGCTTCATCACCAAGATGATGCAGGCCTTCCTCATCGTGCCGGCCATGGTGATCGTCTACCTGCTGGCGGCGCCGACCCCCTGGTGGCGCCGGGTTCGCCAGGTCGTACTGATGGGCGTGGCCACGCTGGTGGCCGGCGGCTGGTGGGTCTTGGTCGACCTGGTCACGCCAGCGTCAGATCGTCCATACGTCGGCGGGTCACAGAACAACTCGATCCTCAACCTGATCTTCGGGTACAACGGCTTCGGCCGCCTCACCGGCAGCGAATCGGGCAGTGTCGGTGGCCATGCCACCGCAGCCAGTTCGAGCATGTGGGGGCCGACCGGGATCACCCGGCTCTTCAATACCGACTTCGGCAACATGATGTCGTGGCTGCTGCCCGCCGCGCTCGTCATGGGTGCCGTGCTGCTCGTCGTCACCATCCGGGCCAAGCGCACCGATCGTGAGCGGGCCGCTCTCTTGCTGTGGGGCGGCGCGCTGGTCGGCACCGGGCTGGTGATCAGTCTGGGTCAGGGCATCATCCACCCGTACTACACGGTGGCGTTGGCTCCGCTCTTGGCCGGTCTGATCGGTGTGAGCACGTTCGGGCTGTGGCAGCGTCGGGACCACTGGTACGGCCGGGTCGGCCTGGCCGCCGGGTTGGGCGTGACGATGATCTGGGGTTACGAACTGCTCGATCGTACGCCGACCTGGTTCCCTGCCCTGCGCACCCTGCTGGTGGTGGCCGGCGCCCTGGCCATCGCCGGCATCTTGGCCCTGCCTCTGCTCAAGGCGGTGCCCAAGTGGCTCATCGCCGCCATCGCGGTGCTCGGCTTGGGCGGCGCGCTCATCACGCCGCTGTTCTCGACCGTGGCCACCGCGGCCACTCCGCACAACGGCGCCATTCCTTCGGTCACCCCGACGCCCACCGGTGGTCAGGGTGGTCCGGGCGGCGGCGGCTTCCCCGGTGGGGGAGCAGGCGGCTTCCGTGGCGGTCTCGGTCGCGGCACCGGTGGCACCTCGACGGGTGGCTTCCCAGGCGGCACCGGTGCGCGTCCCTCCGGCGGGTTCCCGGGCGGTGGCGGCGGCTTTGCGGGCGGCGCGCCGAGCACGGGTAAGCCCGGGACCGGAGGATTCACACGTGGCGGAGGTTTCGGCGGTGCGGGCGGCGGCGCCGGGTTCCTCAGTTCCAGTACGCCAGGCCAGGCCATCACCGCCATGCTCGAGCACGACGCCAGCCAGTACACCTGGGTGGCCGCCACGGTGAACTCGAACAACGCAGCCGGTTACCAATTGGCCAGCGATGATCCAGTGATGGCGATCGGTGGCTTCAACGGGACTGATCCGGCGCCGTCACTGGCCCAGTTCGAGAAGTATGTGGAAGAGGGCAAGATCCACTACTTCATTGCCGATGGCTCGGGCGGCTTCGGCGGCGGTGCTGGCAGTAGCAGCACGGACGACGCTTCGAAGATCACCGCCTGGGTTGAGTCCCACTTCACGTCCGAAACGGTGGACGGGACGACGATCTACGACCTGACCTCGGCGCAAAAGTAGGCGTCGGGGTCAGGTTCGGAGGCCGCTCAGGTGGTGCCGACCGGACCGATGGAGACCGCAGCGGACGGTGCCAATGGCCGCACCATCTCCCCCCACTGCGAGTACACGGTGTGCTCCACCCCGTTGTCCTTGCCCTTGGCGTTCACGGTGTCCTCCTCGACGGGGACGTGGGTGCCATTGGCTCGTATGTAGAGGATGGCTTTCATAGCCTTGAGGCCTTGGAAGTGCTGGGTGCCACGGATGGCCTCGACCGCGACGCCGTTGAGCGTCTTGGTCGGGCCGAGGGAGTAGGGACCCTTCAGTTCGAGCTCCTGCGCCACATCATGGGAGCGGATGCCCACCACGACCTGGGCGAAGGCCTGGTTGTCGGTGGCGAACTGCACCCATTTCCCTGAATTGGCGGTGGCCTGGGCATCGGAGAGGCCGGTCAGGTCGACCAGGGCGCGCGCGTTGGCCTTCATGTAGGTGGTGTTCCCGATGACCACCAGTTCGGCGTTGTCGGTGTTGGCGCCCTGCCCGACCAGGACCTCCTGGGTCCCGGCGGTGGGGCCGGCGTCCCCACTTTCGAGGATGGTGACGCCCGAGACGGTGCCGGCTGAGGCGTAGTGCACCGACCAACCCTTGGTGGCCGCCAGCGCGTCCTTGTAGAGCGCACTGGCGCTCAGATGGCTCCGTCCGGTCGCTCCGGCGACCTGGGGCGGGACTGTGACGGCGACGGCGACGACCCCCGCCACCAGGGACGCACCCATGCACAGGGTTCTGGAGACTCGCACGGCCGCCAGTGTCACACATGCGGGTGTCGCTGGTCCTCATCGGCTCCGAATATCGGCGCCGTCGACCTTCTGAGGCGACCGTTCCTCCCCGAGGATCCACCCAGAGCGAACACATGTTCGTTAGGGTGAGACAGCTGACAGAGCGGCCGGGGTGCTGTCACAGCCCCTCCGTAGCGTCGGCCCTTGTAAGAGAAAACGGTCGACACGGGTCGCCACAAGACACAGAGCGACAGGCACGGAGGAGAGAGATGGCCGAGGAAGAACAGGTCAAGGCACTGGACACGGTGTTGGGCCAGATCGAAAAGCAGTTCGGCAAGGGTTCGGTCATGCGCATGGGCGACAACCTGCACATGAACATCGAGTCGATCCCGACCGGGGCCCTCTCGCTCGACCTAGCGCTCGGTATCGGCGGCCTGCCTCGTGGCCGGATCGTGGAGATCTATGGCCCGGAATCGTCGGGAAAGTCGACGCTGGCCATGCACGCGGTGGCCGAAGCGCAGCGCAATGGCGGCATCTGCGCCTACATCGACGCCGAGCACGCCATGGACCCGGTCTACGCGACGGCCATCGGGGTGAACATCGACGACCTCTTGATCTCCCAGCCCGACACCGGTGAACAGGCGCTCGAGATCGCCGACATGCTGATCCGCTCCGGTGCACTCGACGTGCTGGTCATCGACTCGGTAGCTGCCCTGACGCCGCGGGCTGAAATCGAAGGCGAAATGGGTGACACCCACGTCGGCCTGCAAGCCCGCCTGATGTCCCAGGCGCTGCGCAAGCTGACAGGGACGTTGAGCAAGTCGAACACCATCGCCATCTTCATCAACCAGCTGCGGGAAAAAATCGGCGTCATGTACGGATGTTTTTCCTATAGCGCCAGGGTCGTCCTGGCCGATGGCACCACGGAGAAGATCGGCAAGATCGTCAACCAGCGGCTCCCGGTCGAGGTCCTGTCCTACGACCCGGTGGTCGGGGCGATCGTGCCCAAGCGAGTGGTCAACTGGTTCGACAACGGCATCACCGATCAGTTCCTGCAGATCACCGTGGCCAAGCCGGCCAAGAACGGCCGGGCCCAGCTGGCGTGTACTTCAAACCACCTGATCCGCACGCCGAGCGGGTGGCGCGAGGCCGGTTCGCTGAAGGTCGGTGACCGGGTGCTCGAAGCGCTGCCGCACTACCTGTCGGACTTCCAGTGGGACGCCTTGCGCGGAACGCTCATGGGCGATGGGGCCTTGTCCTCGACGCGCAGCGGCCACGGCGCCCGCTTCCGCTACTCGCATTGCGAGGCGCAGACGGCGTACGCAGACTGGAAAGCGTCGCTCTTCTCGAACATCGGCTCGAGCCGCCACGTCCGTGAGGACGGGGTGGTGACGTACGACTTCGCTCCGCTGCCCGAGCTGGCCCCGTTGCGTCAGGGGGTCTACGTCGGTAAGAAGAAGGTATTCGACGACGATTACCTGAAGGGCTTAACGCCGCTGGCCCTCGCCCTCTGGTACATGGACGACGCCAACTTCACTGTCCGCTCGAAGGGTGTCCAGCATCGGACAGAAGGTCTGACCGGGCGTGCGACTATCTGCGTCGAGGCCATGGAGCCGGCCACTCGCGAGCGCCTGGTGGCCTACCTGGCCGACACCTGGGGCATCCAGGCCAACCTGGTGACCTCCGGTGCGATGGGGAAGGCCGTGCTGGTCTTCACCAACGGCGAGACGGCCAAGCTGCACGCCCTCATTGCCCCGTTCGTGCACCCGAGCATGGAGTACAAGTTGCTCCCGACCTACCGGGGCCGCTTCGCGGTCGAGCCGCACTTCACGCCGACGCGTCATGAACTGGTTGCCCTGCCGGTGACTGACATCCGGGTGAAGCCTCCGACCCGCTCGATGCACCGCTTCGACATTGAGGTCGAGGACAGCCATAACTATCTGGTCGACGGAGTGGTGGTGCACAACTCACCAGAGGTCACCCCTGGTGGGCGCGCCCTCAAGTTCTATTCATCGATCCGTCTCGACATCCGCCGGATCGAAGCCATCAAGGACGGCGCCGAGGTAGTGGGCAACCGGACCCGGGTCAAGGTGGTCAAGAACAAGTGCTCGGCCCCGTTCAAGCAGGCCGAGTTCGACATCATGTATGGCAAGGGCATCAGCCGCGAAGGTTCCCTGCTCGATGTGGCGGTGGAGCTCGGCTTCATAAAGAAGTCCGGCGCCTGGTTCACCTACGAGGGTGAGCAGCTGGGTCAGGGGCGTGAGAACGTCAAGACGTTCCTCTGCGAGAACCCCCAGCTGATGGCCGAGGTCGACGAGCGGGTGCGCGAGTGCCTGGCCCCGAAGCCGGTAGACGTCATCGAGGAAGCCGATTTGGCCGTCGACCCCGACGACCTGCCCATCACGGTCGACAAATAGTCCACCCATCGCGGCCTGGGTGAATGCCACCGCCCGGGCCGTTCTCACAGCAACACCCCCCGAAGACGCTCCGGACCGGACCCGCTACTCCCTCGGGCCTCTGTCCGGGGCGCTTCGCGTCCGGAGCCGGGTCAGAATGTCGCCGTGCCGTCCACCTGGAAGCAACGGGCCTACCGCGTTCTCGATCGAGTGGCGCCGACGGTGCCCTTTCGGTTCCTATGGCCCAGACAGAGCGTGCGTCTGGCCTTCAACGTGATCCTCGATCGCGAACCCGATGCGGTCGGTGGCACCGAGTACAGCCAGAAGCTGGCCAATGGCGAGCTGTCCCGCCACGGCTTGGCGCAGGCCTTGGCTCACTCCGAGGAGTTCCGTCGGCGTATCCCGATCGATGATGTCTTGCTGTCCATGCACGTCAGCCGCAGCACCTTCGTGGCCGGCCTGCCCCGGGCGGCTCGCATCCTCGACCTGGGTGGGACCCACCAGGGCTATGACGACGGAGCTCTGGTGCACCTGGGCTATCCGTACCCGTTCGAGCATTTGGTCGTCGTCGACCTCCCGACCAATGAGCGTCACGAGATCTACCAGGGCGGCTCCGATGGTCACACCGTGCAGTCCGAGCTGGGCCCGGTCCAGTTCGCCTTCCACTCGATGGTCGATCTGAGCGCGTACGGCGACAACTCATTCGACCTGGTGTATTCGGGACAGTCGATCGAGCACGTGACCGAGTCCGAAGGCGATGAGGTGGCCCGTGAGGTGTTCCGGGTGCTGGCACCTGGGGGCTGGTTCTGTCTCGATACGCCGAACGGACCGGCCTGGCGACTGCAGTCAGCGGAGTTGATGAACCCGGATCACAAGATCGAGTACTCGGCCGACGAGCTGGCCGCCAAGTTGGTGCGGGCCGGCTTCGAGGTCACCGAGTCCAAAGGGCTCAACCTGATGCGGGCTGGGGTGGCCGAAGGCCGATTCGATGTCGCAGAGGCCAGCGCGCACCCGGGCCTGTTCGCCGAAGCTGACGACTGCCTGTTGCTGGCCATGGTGGCGCGCAAGCCGGGTGACTGAGTGGTGGCTCAGGCTTAGGGGGTCACCACGGCGTGAATGGTGTTGGGCACCAACTCGACCCAGGTCTGGCCCGGGTTCATGGCGATGGTTTGCCCCTGTGCGTTGACGAACTGGGTCGCCGAACCCAGGGCGGCCCGGTGCCACGTTCCAGGAATAGCGACGCCGTTGCGGAACACCTCGGCGTTCCCGCTGGCGTTGGGGTAGAGAGCCGCCTGCACCTCGAGCGCGCCCTCGGAGTTCTCAACCCAAGGTCCATAACTGATCTGCACGTACTCCACCACGACGTTGGCCGCGCTGTTCTGCACCCCGTCGGCCAGCATGTCGGGGGTGCTCCCGTTGTAGTAGCGCAGGAAGGTCTGGGTGGCCGGGTTGTATTTCCAGGTCACGTCGGATGTGCCGGAGAAGTCGATCCCGATGCTGCTCACCGGCGAGCCGGTGGGCACCGTCTTGGAGAAGGTGAAGACCGCTTGGGGCGGCGCGGTCATGGTCGGGTGAGTGCCCCATATGGCCGCCGTCGTCGAATAGGTGTCGTAGGGGGCGACGCGGCCGGCCGGATGGGTGGCGATATTGCCGTCGACGCCGAGGTCGACGTTGACGAGAGGGGAGGCATCGATGTTGGCGATGACGGGGTCGATACCGCCGACGTGCACCAGGAGCGGTGTGCCGAACTCGCCGAGGATGCCGATGTCGATATTGCGGGCCGAACGCACGGGGCCGACGGTGGGCGCGTCCTGGCATTGGAAGACGGCGACGTAGCGGGTGATCCCACCCTCCACCGGCTCCTCGAACACGATGTCGGCCTTGTCCATGCCACTCTGCGGCCGGGCGTCGGGGTAGTTGTCGATCTTCACGCCCAGGGCGGGCCGCTGCGGCACGGCGGCAACAGGTTCGCCCGACAAGGGGCAGGTGGGAGGCGGCGCGGTGGTCGAGGTCGTCGTGGTTTTCACCGTGGTCGAGACTGCCTTGGCGCTCGGGTGTGACGGTGAGGAGGAGCAGGCCGCCAACACCAGTCCGCAAAGGCCGAAGGCGGCGAGGAGGGTCCACCCAGCCGGGCGGCGGGAGAGTGGTCGCTGGGTCGAGAACATGGGCACGGCGCGCTGATCGTAGAGGCAGCTGAGACCTCGCAGGGGTCATACCCCCTATGCCGTGTTGGTTGCCTGGGCCGATCCGAGCTGAGCGGCGGAGCCGGCGTAGATGCTGCTCCAGTTGCTACCCGAGGTGCCGTTCGCGCTGGCCGGGCCCTGGCCGAACTGGGCATAGAGGTTCTCCATGGCCCGGTTGAGCAGCTCGGTCTCTCCGGGGATGGCCGCCGGCAACACATTGGGTGGGATCAACGTGGAGTTGGAGAGCCGATAGACGAAGTAGGCCGAGCCGCTGGCCAGCACCCCGCCTCCTTGGCCGGGCGCGGTGTAGTAGGTCAGGTCGGACCAGTTGCGTTGACCGGGGATGGGTGAGTGAGCCAGCACGTCGAGGTTGCGAGGGCCCGGAAGCGAGGGGACGTAGCGGTCGTACTCGCCGATGATCATGTTGGGCAGGGCCTGTCCTTCGGTCAGGTTGCAGCCGTCGAAGAACCAGGAGTCCGGATCGGTGACCACCATGTCGGCTACGGCACCGACCGATTGGTACATGGAGCCGATGAGCGAGGACTCCGGATCGTTGAGCGGTGCCTGGATCCAGTTCACGGTGGTGAGCGACGGGTCCTGGGTGGCCATGGGGTCCTCGGTGGCGTCCTTGTAACAGACCTGCAGGCGGTTGGGTCCAATCGAAGTGGGCTGCATGCGGATCTGCCGGTAGCAGGCATTGGCGCCGAGGAAGGCCAGGTTCACGCCGGACCCGCTGGCGAAGGCGGCGCCGTTGCGCATCGATTGGGACCAGTACTCGTCGTGGCCCAGACTGAAGAGGCACTTGTGCTTGAGCAGGTAGGCGGGGTTGGCGTGAAGGTCGACATCGGTGGCATAGGTCAGGTCGAGACCGAGCCGCTCGAGGTTGTAGAGCAGCGGCAGTTCGTTGCCCATGAAGTCGGCGGCGCCGGAGGCCCAGGTCTGGGGATAGGGCCGGTCGAAGGAGACGGCCCGGGCCCGGTTGGCGAAAGCCTGGCCACCCCGCCCGGTGGGTCCGTAATAGAGGGAGTAGCTGCCGTAGAGGTTGTAGGCCTGCCAGGTGGTGACCGAGTTCTGAATCACGTAGGCCGCCGTGCTGGCATCGTTGCGGATGGTGAGCGGGATGTACTGCTCCTGCCCCGCGTTGCCCACCAGTTTGAGGAGGTAACAGCCCGGAGGCCAGGTCTGGTCGATGGACAGTGTCAAGGTCGGCGACCAGTTGGCGCACGACACTATGCCCACGCCGGGGGTGACCGTCGGCGCTGGTTGTGCCCCGGCTGCGACCATGTCGCTCTGGTGGACGAGCCGGCCACCGAGCCCGTAGTAGTACCCCATCCGGTAGGCCTGGACCTGCACGGCCTGGGCCGTGGTGTTGATGTGCAGCGTGAGGTCGTCACCGGCCACGGCGCTGACCTGGCTGGCGAAGCCTTCAAGGGTGTGATCGGGCTGGTTGTGGGTGACGATCCAATCGAGGGTGCCGGGCTGGTTGTTCTCCTCGATCAGCCAGGTGGCCGTGGGGACGATGACGCCGCTGGCCAGCCTGGTCTGTTGGACCGCCGGCAGGCTCTTGCCCTTCCCCTGGTGCCGTTTGGCCTTCGCCGGCACCTTCTTCCCCTTATGGCGCGTGGCGGCATCGGCCGCACCGCCCGAGAGCGAGGCCAGAGCAAGCCCGGCACCGCCGGCCGCGGCGAGCTGAAGGAATTGACGACGATCGATGGGTGGTGCGCCCGGAGAGGGAGTCGGCTCTGACACCCCGCGGGCCGACGGGTCCTGCACGAAAACCAGTGTACCGAGGCCCTCTGGAGCTCACCCCTCGCCCCGCCAGCTCGCCGGCACCTACCATTTCGGCCGTGCCTTGGGCCCGCTCGCTCCCTGCTCCGCTTCGGCGTGCCCTTTCCCGAGCCATCCATGGCGCCTGGGATCTGGCCGGACAGCTGGGCGCGGTCGGCCCCGACGATCCCCTGGGCCGGCGTTTCGGCGCCATGGGCCGGGGAGCCTGTCTCCTGTTCCCGCAAGGGGCGATCTACAACGAGCACCTGATCCAGATCGGTTCCGAGACGATGGTCGGCCCGAACACCTGCATCACGGCGGGGATGGCGCCGGGACAGGTCATGCCGACCAACCCGGTGGTGTCCATCGGCGACCGTTGCATCATCGGGCGGGGATCGCACATCGTGGGCCACTGGTCCATCGAGATCGGCGATGACATCCAGACCGGTCCGTACGTCTACATCACCGACCAGAACCACACCTACGTCGATCCGGTCGAGCCCATCGGGCGTCAGTGGCCGACCGAGGCGGCAGTCCGAATCGGTTCGGGCAGCTGGCTCGGGGCCAACGTCGTGATCTTGCCGGGCGCCCAGATCGGAGAGCACGTGGTGGTGGCGGCCGGCGCGGTGGTGCGCGGCGTGGTGCCGGATCGCTGCGTGGTGGCCGGCGTGCCGGCCAAGGTCGTGCGCCGCTGGGTCGAAGGCGAGGGCTGGGTGGACGAGAAGGGCGTGACGGTCCCCTGAACGCAGTTCATCAAATGGCGCTGGCGGCGCCCGATACCGTGTCGATCGACATGACGGCGCGTTGCTCCCATCTG
This sequence comes from Acidimicrobiales bacterium, assembly GCA_036489775.1. Classification (GTDB taxonomy): domain Bacteria; phylum Actinomycetota; class Acidimicrobiia; order Acidimicrobiales; family RAAP-2; genus Bog-473. Next base: position 76,949 of record DASXFC010000041.1, read on the forward strand.
CTCACCCTCTCCGGCCAGGACGGGCCCGGACTGGCCCAGCAGCTCTTCGCTTCCCTGGCTGCACAAGCCGTCGAGGTTCGAGATGTCGAGCAGGTTCGGGTGCACGGGCGTCTGCTGCTGTGCGTGGAGATCGATGTCAGCGCGCCCGAAGCAGACGAACTCTCGAGGCGGCTCGAGGGCACCTTCGCTGATGATGCGGTGGAGGTGGCGCTGCGCCCGATCGGGGAGCATGACATGACGACCACGTCGACCCGTGATCGTCATCTGGTCACGGTGCTGGCACCGGAGATCGACGCGGCCAGCCTGGCCGGCATCACGGCCCGTATCGCCGAGTGTGGCGCCAACATCGAGCGCATCGTGCGGTTGGCGGCCTACCCGGTGCACAGCTACGAGTTGGTGCTCGCCGGTGGCGAACTGACCGCCCTGCGACGCGCGTTGGCCACCGAGGCGGTGGCCCGCCAGGTCGACATCGCCGTGCAAGCGGCCGGATTGCACCGCCGGGCCAAGCATCTCATCGTCCTCGACGCCGACTCGACGCTGCTCCAAGGCGAGATGATCGACGTGATGGCCGAGGTGGCCGGCTGTGGGGCCGAGGTGGCAGCCATCACCGAGACGGCCATGCGGGGCGAGCTCGACTTCGAGCAGGCCCTGCGGCAGCGGGTCCGCTTGCTGGCCGGGCTGGACCGGGCCGGCCTCGAGGTGGTGCGCCAATCGATCATCCCGACGCCGGGAGCGCGCACTCTGGTGCGCACGCTCAAGCGCCTGGGCTACGAGGTGGCGGTGGTGAGTGGCGGCTTCACCCAGATCATCGCCGGTATCGTGCACGAACTGGGCGTCGACCACCTGGCCGCCAACGTGCTGGCCATTGACCGGGGCGCCCTGACCGGCGAGCTGGAAGGGCCGGTGCTGGACCGGGCCGGGAAGGCCAGCGCGCTGGTTCGCTTCGCCCGCACCGCGGGGGTCCCGCTGACCCAGACCATCGCGGTGGGCGACGGCGCCAACGACCTCGACATGTTGGCCACCGCCGGCCTGGGTATCGCCTTCAACGCCAAGCCGCTGGTACGCGACGCCGCCGACACCGCGGTGAATGTGCCCTACCTCGATGCCATCTTGTTCCTGCTCGGGATCTCACGCGACGAGGTGGAGCGGGCGGACGAACTCGATGGGGTGGCCCGGCCGTGACGGTGGCCCAGGGCGAGCAGGGCACGCGGGCCGACAACCGGGGCCAGCGCCCGCTCCTGCGGGGTTGGCTGCACGCCGGTGCGCTGGCCGGCTGGCTGATCGGCGGCCCCTTCCTGATCGCGGCCGGACCGGACGCCGGCGCCAAAGCTGCCCTGTCCGTCTACGTGGTGGCCATGCTCATCATGTTCGGCACCAGCGCCGGGTTCCATCGTGTGCGCTGGTCGGCCCCGGCCTGGCGCCGCATGCGACGAGCCGACCACAGCGCCATCTTCGTGGGCATCGCCGGCACCTCGACCGCAGTGGCCGGTCTGGCCCTGATCGGCTGGTCCCAGGTCTTGATGCTCAGCCTGGTCTGGGGCGGCGCACTGGTCGGGATCGTGCTGCGCCAGGTCTGGCTGGACGCCCCGCAGTGGGTGGTGGCCGTGCCGTATGTGGTGGTGGGCTGGTGCTCGCTGGCCGTGACGCCACAGCTCGTGCGCGGCCTGGGGGCAGCCGGCTTCCTCCTGATGCTGGGAGCCGGCCTGGCCTACACGGTGGGCGCCCTCGTCTACGCGGCCAAGAAGCCCAACCCCTGGCCGCGGGTCTTCGGTTTCCACGAGATCTTCCATGCCTGCACGGTGATCGGCGCCGGGCTGTTCGCCTACGTGGTGGCCTTCATCGCACTGCCCCGGTACTAGGGCCACCCGGGGACGGAGCCGTCCACCAGCCGCCCGTTACGCCGTGGTCTTGCCGATCACGCCGTCGGCTCGCAGCGCGGCCAGCTCGTCGTGGTCCAGACCCAACTCGTCGGTCAGCACTTCGTCGGTGTGTTCATCGAGCCAGGGCACCCGGCGCTCGGGTCCTTCGGAGACCTCGCCGAACTTGATGGGGAGACCGGGGATCAGCACCGGCTGAGCCACGCCATCGGGTCGCGGGTGCTCCACCAGCATGTGGCGCAGCGCCAAGTGCTCGTCGGCCACGATCTGGGCGTCGGTGCGGCTCGGGCCGGCCACCAGCCCGGCCGTGTTGAGGGCGGTGCAGGCGTCCAGGGTCGACTTGTCGGCGGCCCACCCCTCGATGGCCGGCCCGATGTCCGAATCGAGGTGGTCGAGCCAGCCCTGGAGGGTGTCGAAGCGGGCATCGCCCACCCACTCGGGTCGCTCGATGGCTTTGGCCAGGTCGGGCCACTGGTGCGCTCGCAGCACTTGCAGCATGAACCAGCCGTCGTTAGCCCGGAAACCGTGGAGGATGCCGGGCCAGGGCGTACCCATCGGCGCACCCATCGACCAGAAGTTGGGCACGACGTCGAGCACCGCCACCATGGCGTCGAGCATGGCCACGTCCACTTGCTGGGCCCGGCCGGTGCGGTCACGTTGGCGCAGTCCGGCCATCATCCCGATCACCGAGAACAGGGCGGTGACGATGTCGCCCAGGCCGCCCATGGGTGCGCCGATGGGCGGTTGGTCCGGCGGGCGCTTGAACTCGTAGGCGCCGCTCATGGCTTCGACCATGGAAGCCAGCGCGGGCCAGCCGTCGTAGGGGGAGCTGGGCGTGCCGGCCGGCACCGGCCGCCCGAAGCCAGAGATGGAGAGATAGACGACTCGATCGTGCACGGCGGCGATGTCGGCGTAGGCCAGCCCGAGCCGTTCGGCCGCGCCGGCCCGGAAATTCTCGGCCACCACGTCGAAGCGGGGCGCCAGGGCCAGCACCAGGTCGCGCCCGCGCTGATCCTTCAGGTCGATCACGACCGACCGCTTGTTCAAGTTGTTGCGCATGAAGGTGGCGCCGACGCCCCGACCTTCGGGATCGGTCATGGCCGGCAAGGCCGACCGGCCCAGGTCGCCGCCACCCGGTGCTTCGACCTTGACCACGTCCGCGCCCAGGCGAGCGAGCAACTGGGTGGCCCAGGGTAGGGCCTGCATCTGCTCGAGGGCCAGAATGCGCACGCCGTCGAGGGGCTTGCCCCACCGCAGCGCTTCGGGGTTGACGATCTCACCGAGCTTCATGCGCTGGCGGGTTGGTCCGGCTCCAGACCGAGCATGTCGATGGCATTGCCCCGCATGATCTTGTAGACGTCTTCGTCGCTCAGGTTGCGCACCATCTGCTCGGCCACCGCTCTGGTGTCGGGCCAGGTGGAGTCGGTATGCGGGTAGTCCGTCTCGAAGGTGATGCGGTCCGAGCCGATCACGTCGAGCGAGTCGAGCCCGTGCTGATCGCGGAAGAAGCAGCCGTAGACCTGGCGGTGGAAGTAGGTGGACGGTGGTTCGAGCACCACGTCCTTCACGCCGCCCCAGGCTCGGTGCTCACGCCACACGTCGTCCGCCCGCTCGAGGATGTAGGGAAGCCAGCCGATCTGCCCCTCCGAGTAGGCCAGGGTCAGCTGCGGGTAGCGGATGAGCACGCCGGAGAACAAGAAGTCGGTCAGCGACGACATGGCGTTGCCGAAGCTGAGCGTGGCGGCCACCGCTACCGGGGCGTCGGCCGAGGTGGCCGGCATCCTCGAGGACGAGCCGATGTGCATGCACACCACCGTGCTCGTCTCCTCGCAGGAGGCGAAGAACGGATCCCAGGAGCCGCTGTGGATGCTGGGCAGACCGAGGTGGGGTGGGATCTCGCTGAAACAGACGGCCCGCACGCCGCGCTCGGCGTTGCGGCGCACTTCGGTCGCGGCCAGGTCGGCGTCCCACAACGGGATGATGCAGAGCGGGATCAACTTGCCGTCGCTGTCGCCGCACCACTCCTCGACCATCCAGTCGTTGTAGGCGCGCACGCAGGCGTGGGCCAGCTCCCGGTCCTTGGCTTCGAGGAAGGTCTGGCCGCAGAAGCGGGGGAAGGAAGGGAAACACAGGCTGGCCTCGACCCAGTTGGCCTCGTTGTCGGCCACCCGGGCCTTGGGCTCGTAGCAGCCCGGCCGCATCTCGTCGTAGGTGATGGGCGACATGGTCATGTCGTCGCGGTCGAACCCGACGGCGGCGACGTGGCGCTTGTTGATATAGACCAGGTCCTCGTAGACCCAGCAGTCGGCCGGCGGCCCGTCGGGATCGAAGCTCTGACGGTAGCTACCTCCGCCGATGTGCTCCATCTCGCCGATGCCGCGCCGCTCTGACTTGGGACCACGCTCCTTGAACTTGGCCGGGAGCCAGGTGTCCCATAGGTGAGGCGGTTCGACCACGTGGTCGTCCACGCTGATGATCTTGGGCAGTGGGGTGGTGGAACCCAGCCGGGGTGTGTTGTCGTCACTCATGTCGCCTCCAGTGTGGCGGCCAGATCGAGCAGGGGGGCCAGACCCTCCAACGCGGCGCGCATGTCATCTGGTGCGCCGGCTGGCACGCGCAGCACGACCTCGTCGATGCCGAGCGTGGCGTAGTGGGTGAGTTTGCCCTCCGAACCGATGGTGCCGAACGGCACGACGGACAGCTCCTTGGGGTCCCGCCCGACCAGTTCGGCCACGGCCGCCAGCCGCGGTAGGGCTTCGGCCACGCCCCCGCCACCGATGGGCATCCAGCCGTCGGCGTAGGTGGCGACCGCGCTGAGGACCAGGTCGCTGGCGCCCCCGCCGATCAGGGTGCGCACCCGAGGTTGCTGTGTCGGCTTGGGCCAGGCCCAGCTCGGGGGCAGGTCGATCAGGTCACCGTGGAACTCGGCCTGCTCCTGGGACCACAGGGCCACCATGGTGGCCATCTGCTCGCGGACCAGGCGGTGGCGGGTGGACCAGCGGACGCCGTGATCCTCCGCCTCGGCCCGGTTCCAGCCGAATCCGATGCCCAGGGTGAACCGCCCACCGGTGAGGTGGTCCAGGGTGGCGACCTGCTTGGCCAGGACGATGGGGTCGTGCTGGGCGGCCAGCAGAATACCGGTGCCCAAGCCGATGCGCTCGGTGACGGCGCCGGCGCTGGCCAGCGCTACCAGCGGATCGAGGGTGCGCTGGTAGTCGGTCAGCCGCACGCCTTCGACCAGCGCTGGTGGGATGTCGGCGCGCACGGGGAGATGGGTGTGCTCGGGTAGGTAGAGCGAGGCGAAGCCCAGCTCCTCGACGGCCCGGCCCAGGTCGGCCGGTGCCATGTCCTGGTCGGTCAGGGTGGCGGTGATGCCGAGACGCATGGCGGTCAGCCGGGGCCCTTGGCCACGAAATCAGCCAGGGGTCCACCTTGGGCGGCGCCCCGCAGGAGCTGGGCGAAGGCCGCCTGCTCCCGCCGATTAGCCGTGAGCACCTGGTCGCGCTGGGCCTCTCGCATGAGTGCAGTGATGGCCCGGGTGGCGCTCCGGGGGTGAGCCGCGATCCGTTCGGCCAGGGCCTGGGTCTCCGCCAGCACCGTGCCGGTGGGGCAGACGGAAAGGGCCAAGCCGAGCTCGACGAGTTCCTCGGCACTGACCCAGTCCGAGGTGAGCAGGATGCGGGCCGCCTGTTGCCAGCCCATGCGGGCCGGGAAGAGATAGCTGCTGGCCGCTTCGGGCGGGACGCCCAACTCGGCGAACGGCACGCGCAGCCGGGCGGTGGCGTCGACCAGCACCAGGTCGCAGTGAGCCAGCAAGGTGAAGCCGAGCCCGACGGCCACCCCGTTGACCGCCGCCAGCAGCGGTACGCCGATGGAGGTCACGGCGTCGAGCAGACCCATGAAGCCCTGCCCGGCACCTTCCACCGCGGTGCCGGTGGCGATGGCCGCCATCTCGGCCAGGTCCTGGCCCGAAGTGAAGGCCCCGTCGGTACCGGTCAGCACTACGGCGCCCACGGTGTCGTCGCGGTCGGAAGCACGGAGCGCGTCGGTCACCTCGAGGTACATGGCGGTATCGAAGGCGTTGCGCACCTCAGGGCGATGGAAGGTGATGGTGCGCACCCCGTCGTGGTCCGCGGTGATGATCCGGTTCACGGTCAGCCCTCGCCGCCCATGGCGGCCTTGGCCCGCCGGGCGATCACCGTCTCGGCCGATTGGTTCAGGCCAGTGGAGAGGGGCCAGCCGATGTAGTGGGTCAGGTGCACCACCAGCTCGCGCAGCTGCTCCACCGTGAGTTCATCGCGTTCGAGGGCGCTATTGAATTGGAGGTCGAGCAGATCGCTCTTGCCGAGGGCGGCCAGTACCCCGATGATGACAAGTCGCCGGTCGCGCACGTCGAGGGCCTCGCCGGCCCAGACGGTGCCGAACAGATGATCCACCGTCATTTCGGCGTAGGGACCCGGGACGTCGGCCGGGTCGATGGAGAAGCCGTAGACCTCCTGCATCTTGGCCATGCCGGCCTGGCGGCGGTCGACGGATTCGCTCATGTCGGTGTCTCCCTCCCCGTTGGCTGAAGCTGGCATCACAGTCGTTGACGGGTGTCTCGGGCCAGCCCCGAAAGACCCTAGACCTGGACAAGTGTCTGAACTATAGTCTGGACATATGACTGATGGCAACGCGGGCGAGCGCAGCGACTACCGCGGGCCCTTCGACCCCGCCTTCGACTACGAGGACCTGTCGAAAGAAGCGCTGGTCCGCTTGGTACGGGAGTACGGCCTCATCGTGCACCTACTCGACCGCTCCATGTGCGCCGCCATCGGTATCCGCTACGGCGCCGACGCTGTCGAGGCACTGGCCATTCAGGAGTGGGCCGGCGCCAGCCCCATTTACGGGGAGCGGCTGCGGCGGATCATGGGCATCGAAGGTGACGACATCGAGGCCATCTTCAAAGTGCTCCAGCTCGATCCCGGCTTCCCCCACCACTACATGGACGTCCACTACGAGGTGGTTGACGAGCACCACGGCTTTTTCGAACTGGCTTACTGCGGCGCGCTCATGGACGCCGAGCCCTTCGGCGATGTCATGGTCACCAACATGTGCCACCACATTGAGGACGGTACCTTCGACGTGACGGCCCAGGCCATCAATCCCAAGGCCCACGTCCGTCACGTCCACCGGCCGCCCCGGGTGCCGAGCGACCGGTCGCCGCACTGCCGGTGGGAAGTCGTGATCGAGGACGCGACCGAGACGCTGCCCGAGGCCGACATCACCAAGATCACCAAAATGACGACGGCGGCCACCTTCGCCTTCCCTCCGATGAAGGACGGCACGCCGCACATCCCCGATCACCTCGACGCGGACGGCTGAGTGTTCGAAGCGCTCCCCGAGCCTGATCCGCAAGCGCCACCGGCCGAGGCCGTGGTCGGTGTGTCGTACCAGCCCGGCCGGCGGCACCTGACCGAACGGCAGGCCGAGGTGGTCGAGCGGCTGCTCACCGCGGCGGCGGCCGAAGGTCAGGCCAACCCCTATGCCGACATTTCGGTGCGATCGATCGCCAAGCGGGCAGGGGTGGCCGCGGCCACCGCCTACACCTACTTCTCGAGCAAGGACCACCTGCTGTCCGAGGTGATGTGGCGGCGTCTCGACGACAGCCCTTACGTGGCCGACCTGGACCGACCACTGGCCGATCGGGTGGTCGGTGCCGTGGCCAGCATGAGCTTCGGCGCCACCGAGGATCCGGCGGTGGTGCGGGCCGGCACGATCGCGTTGCTCGGTGACGGGCCCGACGTCCTGGCCGTCCGGGCCCGCATCGGCCGGGAGATTGCCCACCGCCTGGCCGCCGCCCTCGGCCCCGACTTCGACGCCAAAGTGTTGCGGGTCCTCCAGATCACTTACACCGGGGCCATACTCAGCGCCGGGCTCGGTCACCTGGAGTTCGATGCGTTGCCGCACCTGATGGCCGAAGCCACCGCGCTGCTGACCGGAGGTGGCGCGTGAGTACCACGCTGCCATTGACCTACAGCCCTTACGACTACGCCATTCACGAGGACCCCTACCCGACCTACGCGCGGCTGCGGGCCGAGGCACCGGTCTTCTACAACGACGAGCACGACTTCTACGCCTACTCGCGCCACGCCGACGTCCTGGCCGCTTTCCGCGACGTCGACCGCTACTCCAACGCCTTTGGCGTCACGCTCGATCCTGCCGCCTACGGGCCCAACGCCCACCGGGTCATGTCGCTCCTGGGCATGGATCCGCCACAGCACACCCGGATGCGCTCCATTGCGGGGAAGAGCTTCACGCCGCGACGGGTGGCCCAGATGGAGGACCGCACCCGCCAACTGGCCGTCACCCACCTGACCGCTGCGCTCGACGGCGGAAACTTCGATTTCGTGGGCGACTTCGCCGGCCGGCTCCCCATGGATGTGATCTCGGAGCTGGTCGGGGTACCGCCGAGCGACCGAGCCGAGATCCGCCGTCTGGCCGACGTGCTCATCCACCGGGAGGAGGGCTTCGACGACGTGCCACCAGAGGGGTTCGAGGCCGCGCTTCAGTTAGCCGGCTACTACGCCGGCATGGTGGCTGATCGGCGGATCCATGAACGCGACGACCTGACCTGGTCGCTGCTCCAGGTGGACAACGACGGTGACCGTCTGAGCGACGACGAGGTGATCTCGTTCCTGTTCCTGCTGGTGGTGGCCGGCAACGAGACCACCACCAAGCTGCTCTCCAATGCCTGGTACTGGGGCTGGCGCCATCCCGACCAGCTGGCCAAGCCCATGGCCGATGCCTCCCGGGTACCGGACTGGGTGGAGGAGACGCTGCGCTATGACACCTCGACCCAGATGTTGCTGCGGGTGACCCGCCAGCCGCTGACGGTGCGGGGGGTCGAGATCGCCGAGGGCCAACGAGTCCTGCTCCTGATCGGCTCGGCCAACCGCGACGAGGAGATCTTCGAGGATCCGGAGCGTTACGACCTCGACCGCACCACGCAGAACCTCATCAGCTTCGGTGGCGGTCGCCACTTCTGCATGGGTGCCGCGCTGGCCCGTATGGAGGCGCGAATCGCCTTGACCGAACTGGTGCAGCGGGTCAAGGCCTACGACATCGATCCCGATGGCATCGAGCGGGTGCATTCCATCAACGTGCGCGGGCTGGCTGCGCTTCCGACCACAGTCACAACCCGCTGATGCCCCGTTTCACTCCCAATCCCGATCGGCGACCGACCGTGATCACGGGGGCCTCGTCGGGTATCGGGGTCGAGACGGCCAAGGCGTTGGCCCGGGCCGGTCACCCGGTCATCCTGGGCGCCCGCCGGATCGACGTCTGTGAGGCGGTGGCTTCGGCCATCCGTGACGACGGCGGCGAGGCCACCGCTTTCGCCCTCGACATGGCCGAGGCTGATTCGATCGACCACTTCGCCCGGCAGGCTGAGGGTGCCTTCGGCCCCATCGAGATCGTGGTGTCGAACGCGGCCCACATCCAGCCCGGCTCGGCCCTGCAAACCAGCCCGGCGCAATTCGAACGGACCTTGCGGGTCAACCTGCTCGGCCCCCATCACCTGGTGCGCACCTTCGGCGCCTCCATGGCGCAACGCCAGCGCGGTGACCTCGTCTTCGTCACCTCCGATGTGGTGGCACATCCGCGACCGCTGATGGCCGCCTACATGTCCTCCAAGTGGGGCCTGGAAGGATTGGTCACCGCCTTGCAGATGGAGCTGGAGGGGACCGGAGTGCGCGCCATCATCGTGCGGCCCGGACCCACGCTGACCGGTATGGGTATGGACTGGGACCCCGACGTCACCAGCGACGTGCTCACCGAATGGACCCGCTGGGGTCTGGCCCGGCATTCCTCGTTCCTGCGACCCGACGGGATCGCCCTGGCCATCGCCCACGCCGTCGCCGCGCCGCGGGGCACCCACTTCAGCGTGGTCGAGGTGCAGCCCGAGGGTCCGTTGCCGATTCCCGACAGGGGCGTACCGGCATGACCGCCACCGCAGGTCGCGAACCGCCCTGGGTGTCGGGCGGAAAGGGGGAACACGGGCACCTGGGCGAGCTCCAGGCTGACCCCATCGCGCTGATGGCCCGGGTGCGGGCCGAGTGCGGCGACGTCGGCCAGTTCCGGCTGGGCCAGCGCGAGATCGTCCTCCTCACCGGGGCCGATGCCAACGAGTTCTACTTCCGGGCCCCCGAGGAACAGCTCGACCAAGCCGAGGCCTACCCCTTCATGACGCCCATCTTCGGCGAGGGCGTGGTCTTTGACGCCCCGCCGGAACGCCGGCGCGAGATGCTGCACAACCAGGCCCTGCGCGACAAGTTCATGCGGGGCCACGCCGTCACCATCGCCGAACAGGTCGATGGCATGGTCAGCCAGTGGGACGACGAGGGCGAGATCGACCTGCTCGAGTGGTTCGCCGAGCTCACCATTTACACCTCGTCGGCCTGTCTGATCGGTGCCCGCTTCCGAGCGGAGCTCGACGGCCGCTTCGCCCAGCTGTACCACGACCTCGAGCGTGGGACCGACCCCATCGCGTATGTCGATCCCTACGCCCCGATCGAGAGCTTCCGCCGGCGTGATGCCGCCCGGGCCGCCCTGGTCGAGCTGATGGAGGGGATCATGGAGCGTCGGGTGGCCAGCCCGCCGCCGGCTGAGGGGACTCAAGACCTGCTCGACGTGTTGATGTCGATCAAGGATGAGGACGGCTCCTACCGTTTCAGCGCGGACACCGTCACCGGCATGTTCATCTCCATGATGTTCGCTGGGCACCACACCACGTCGGGCACGGCGGCCTGGACTCTGATCGAGCTGCTGCGTCATCCCGACGAGATGGCGGCGGTTAACACCGAACTGGATGCGCTCTACGCCGACGGCTCCGAGGTCAGCTTCCAAGCGCTGCGCGAGATCCCGCACCTCGAAGCGGCATTGAAGGAGGCCCTCCGCCTGCACCCGCCGCTCATCCTCTTGCTGCGGGTGGCCAAGGAGGACCTCGAGTACGGGGACTTCACCATCACCGAAGGCAAGCTGGTGGCGGCCAGCCCGGCCATCTGCAACCGGATCCCTGAGGACTTCCCTGACACCGACGCCTTCGTGCCGGCGCGCTACCTCGAGCCGAGGGCGGAGGACCAGGCCAACCCGTGGACCTGGATCCCCTTCGGTGCGGGCCGCCACCGCTGCGTGGGTGCCGCCTTCGCCATGATGCAGCTCAAAGCCATCTTCTCGGTCCTGCTCCAAGGGTGGGAGTTCGAAGCGGCCCAGCCGCTCGACTCTTACCGCAACGACCACTCCAAGGTGGTGGTGCAGCTCCAGCAACCGTGCCGAGTGCGGTACCGGCGCCGGGCGGCGGGACCGGCCGCCTCGTGACCATGCGGATCGTGGTCGATCGAGACCTGTGCCAGGGGCACGCCGCCTGCGAGGGCGAGGCGCCGGAAGTCTTCAGCGTGTCGAAGAAGGGCGAGCTGACCGTGCTCGTCCCCAACCCACCCGAGGAAAGACGAGCGGCGGTGGAGCTGGCAGTGAAGTACTGCCCGACCCATGCGCTCCGGATTGAGGAGGACTGAGCCATGCCCGCGTACCCGCGTGCCGAATTGGAAGAAATGGTGGAGCGGTGGTTGGAGGCCAACCGCCGCGGTGAGGCCAAGCAAGATTGGCGCCACATGGCCGACCTCTATACCGCGGACGCCACGTACGGCTGGAACGTCGGTCCCGGTGACGAGTTCATGGCGGTCGGCCGCGAGGAGATCCGCGACTTCGCGCTCGGTCTCGAGATGGCTGGGCTCGAAGGTTGGACCTACCCGTACCAGCAGGTGCTGATCGACCAGCAACAGGGCGAGATCCTGGGCCTGTGGAAGCAGGTGGCCGACGCCAAGCGGGCCGACGGCTCGCCGTACGAGATCGCCGGATTGGGCGGGAGCTGGTTCCGCTATGGCGGCAATTTCCAGTGGTCCTGGCAGCGCGACTTCTTCGACGTCGGCAACGCTGGCGCCATCTTCATGCAGATGATCGGCGACGGCACCTTGCTGCCGGGCATGCAGCAGCGCATGGAGCGGGCCATGTCAGGCCAGCGCCAGCCCGGGCACTACCGGTTGGGCGAAGCTCCGGTTGGTTTGTGGGAGATACCCGAGGGGGCGTAGGCCGGGAAGGCGTCGCTCACCGCGGCGGCCAGGGAGGCGATCCCAGACGAGTCGAGCGGGCCGGGCTGCGCCAGTGTCTCGCCCAGCCGGCGCGGCCATGACACCAGTACGTCGTCGATGCGGAAGGGCCGAGCCACGAAGCCCCAGTCGGCGTCGGTGAAACAGAGGGCGGACTGCACCGTCACTTTCGGCCCGACCGCCCGCTGCACCAGCTGGCGTTGGCGCAATGCGGCGACCACCAGGTTGTTGCGGTTCTGGCGGTGGACGAAGAGGGTGGAGGACCGTCGCAGCCAGCCGCCCCGCTGCTCGACCCGGCCGCGGTAGCGCTTGGTGTCGATCACCCAGACCCCGCTGGCCACGATGGCGACGTGGTCGATGTTGGCTCGGCTGCCCGGGATGCCCCGGTCGTGCAGCACCACGCCGGCGCGGCCGACCCGGTCGGTCAGGTAACGGCCCACGACCTCCTCGCCCTGGCTGCCTCGGTCCCAGGCGATAGTGGCGGGATTGGGCGGTGCGAGGGCGTCGACCACCGGACCGAGCATGCGCCCGAAGAGCCGGCGCCGCCGGGCCAGCTCGTTTTCCCGCCGACGTTCGAACTCGGCTCGAGCCGACCCGCCCGGTCGGCCCAGATCCCAGGCCCCGCCCCGAGCCATTCCCTCTGTCATGCGTGCAACCTACGACCGGGTTGTATCGGTCCGGAAGGGCCGAAAGGACCAGTTTTCGCTGGTGACGGCCCCACAACATCGGGTCGTGCCACGCTGGCACGGTGCACAAGGACGCGCCGCGCCGTCTTCGGCTGCTGGCGCCCGTCGGATTGGCGGCCATCGTGCTTGCCGCCTGTAGCGGCTCGCCCACCCCCTTGGCCGGGTCGCACCCTCCGACCACCCGAAAGACCACCACCACCACGACCACGACCCCGGTGGTGGCGACCAGCACGAGCACGGTGCCGGTCACCCCGATCGCCTGGTCGTCCTGTGGTTCCGATCTGCAGTGCGGCACCCTGACCGTCCCGCTGGACTACGCCGACCCGTCCGGTCCCACCATCGGTATGGCGGTCGAACGCCATCTGGCCGAGGTGCCGGCTGACCGCATCGGTTCCCTGGTCATCGATCCCGGCGGTCCCGGCGTCTCGGGAATCGACGACATGAGCAACGAACTCAGCGTGCTCACCTCCGGACTGCTCGACGACTTCGACATCGTGACTTTCGACCCGCGTGGCGTGCAGCGCAGCGACCCGGTGAACTGTGGCAACTCGGGCGGGGCGCCGACCAGCACCCTTCCCGATCCCATTCCCCAGACCACGGCGGCCAAGCAGGCACTGCTGTCCAACAACCGGTCCTTCGGCCAGCAGTGCCAGAAGGACAGCGGAGCCATCCTGAGCCAGGTCGGGACGGTCGATGTGGCCCGCGACATGGAGCGGCTGCGCATCGCGCTGGGCGATTCGGCGCTGACCTACATGGGACAGTCCTACGGCACCCTCATCGGGCTGATGTACGCCCAGCTGTACCCGACCCACATCCGGGCCATGGTGCTCGACAGCGTGATCGATCCTTCCCTCACCCTCTCCCAGATGACGCTGGGCCAGGCCGAAGGCTTTGAGAGCACGTTGGGATCCTTCTTCACGTGGTGCTCTGGTTCCTCGGCCTGCCCGTGGGCCGAAGGGAGCGATCCGACCTCGACGCTGCTGGCGCTCATCGCCAAGAGCCGGACCGATGCCGCGCCCGGCCCGGGCCAAGAGGCAGCCGGACCCGGAGAGATCTATGACGCGTTACTCGAGGGGCTCTACGCGCCGACCGACTACGCCACGCTGGGCGACGCCCTGGCCCAGGATGCGGCCGGCCAGGGCGATGGGGTGGTAGCCATGGCCGACCACTACGCCCAGGACGGATCGAGCAACGGGTCCGACGCGGCCGAGGCCATCGACTGCGCCGACCATCCCGCGCCATCCGGTCTGTCCGCCTACAACGCGTTGGCCTTCGAGTTCTCCGCCGAAGCTCCCGTCTTCGGGCCGTTGCTGTCCTGGGGTGAAGCGGCCTGCTCGGTCTGGCCCGTGCCACCTTCGAGGGAGCCGGCCAACGTCACCGCGCCGGGCTCACCGCCGATTTTGGTCATCGGCACCACCCAGGATCCAGCGACGCCGTACGCCTGGGCCGTGCACGTGGCCAAGGAACTCAGCCATGGCGTCCTGCTCACCCACGATGGGGATGATCACGTGTCGTACTTCTACAGCGCCTGCGTGCGCGCCGACGCGCAGACCTACCTGGTCAACCTGAGTACCCCGCCGGTCGGCCGCGTCTGCACTTCGTGATGGGCCTTCTGTGCGTCGCACGTTGTGGAAGATTCACGTTCTCGCCAAATGCCCACGGGTTCACGCGGCCACGAAGTTGCCATGCAGCCCGAAGGGAATGGCGTGGGGCAGTCTGGCAATCGCGATGGCCTTGGCAGACAGGTTGGCAAGATCAATGATGCGTAACTCGCTTGTACCGGCCCGTCCATCGAGCACAATCGTGATCCCCCACCTCTGAGCGACAGGGATGACCTCTCCGGCAAATTCCCAAGCTGAAAGCGGTGTCACCTGGACAGCTCCAGTCTCGGTGTTGACGGTTACCGGGCTGTTGAGGAATCCGGCGTCTGGGCCGGTCGTCAACCCGACGATCCGGCCATCGACGATCGGGCGCGGAAACTCGAAGGCCAGCTCTGTGATGCGCCGTCGGGCCACGCCACCCCTCGAATCGACATCGATCCGCTCGAGCACGGGTCGGGCGACTACAGACTCTCCCCGCATGACCCGCGCAAAGTCCTCGATGACCGACATGTCGTTGTAGCTGCATACGTCGATCTCGAGTGACGTCGCCTCCTCCCGGGCGCCGGCCAGGTGAAAGGCCATGAACGGATCGGTCGTGTAGGTGCGGCTGGTGCCGGTGTTGCGGTCGACGACCAGGAGGGTGGTACCCCAACGGGGCCGCCACCGCAGCGATTCGGCGTATCCCTTGCGCCCGGTGAGCAGCGCGATCGGCACGGCGGGGAGGGCCACCGGGACCAGCGCGAACACCACGGAAACCGGTGTCAGGGCCATGTCGTGGACCATGTACTGGTGGGGCAACGCCAATCGAGCGACCTCGGACCAAGCTCCCGAGTAGGACCCTCGGTAAAGGGTCAGGCGTGGCCGGGGCCCGAAGGTGACGCCGAAGTTCCATAACTCACCGGATGCCGGGTCGGACTTCGGATGTGCCGAAAATCCTTGATGTGGACCCAGGATCCCGCCCAGGTCGTCTTCGCCCTTCGTCTCCAAGGTGTCGGGGTCGAGGCGATACGGACGGCCCCCCTCCCAAAGGGCATAGAGCGCGCCGGCGTGGCTGATCACGTTGATGTTGGCCACGTTCTTGGGTCGGGCGTAACGGAGCCGGTGAAGTGGACCTCCGGGCGGCGGGCTGGCGAAACCACCAGCCAACACCCTGCGCCCGGCCGAGTCCTCGACCTGCTTGGCAGATGTGGCGACGAAACGGCTGCGGTACGAGGCGCGCCCCTCGCCGAGTGGATCGCGTGCACCATTCCGTCCCCGTCGAACCAGTGCTGGTAGCGCTCTCCACCCACCTCGAACCGAGCGGGACCGATCCGGTAGAGGGTCCCCTTGACCTCGGACGGCAACGACCCCTCGATTGCCAAGTCGATCTCTTGCGGGGTCTCCGCCTCGATCGAGGTGAAGCCCAGACGCCAAGGCGATTCCGTGAAGGGAGCCGTGGTGGTCATTGCCCGCTCTCCTTACCTAGCAAAGTGGACGGTGTTGGTCTACTTTGAACCGTCTAAAGTGGAATGTCAATGTCCACCTCCGGACACATCGTCAACCCGACCGCTGGATCACTGCTCGGCTTTCTTGCCACGTTCGGGCCTATGACCGGCTGGGACCTCGACCGTGCTGTCAGCGACTCGATCGGGGAGTTCTGGAACGTCACCCGTAGCCAGATCTACCGAGAGCTTCAAGACCTCGAGGCACGCGGCCTTGTCGAGAGTGGTCAACCCGGTCCAAGGGACAGCATTCCGTACGAAATCACGGCCGACGGGCGGGCAGCGCTGCTCGATTGGCTCGCTCGCGAACCGGGATCGGATGTCATCCGGCACCGCCTTCTTCTCACCGTGTTCTTCAGCGACCACCTCCCAGAAGATCGTCTCGCTGAGATTCTGGACTCGCAACGGAAGACTCACCAGGAGATCCTCGAGCGTTACCAAGGGCTTCAGGGAGGACTTGGACTAGAAGGTGCGATGGCCGCCACACTGCGGTTCGGCATCGCCTATGAACAGATGCTTCTCGAATGGCTTTCGACGTTGCCATACGCCGAGAAGTCGCCATTGTGACCCCACCGACGCGGTTGGGGAGCAACCGAGCTGCACCGACCGCATGTCTGGTCGCCGGTTTAGGAGCGCAAGCTCAATGGGGTATGAGTGGCCACCTACTCAGCCCAGGGTCGATGTGAAGCGGTAGCTGCCGCTGCCCACGGTCAGGAATGCCAGGCCGTTGGCGTACGAACCGGTGGAGACACCCGAGAGCGGTCCGACCGCTACACCGGACTCGCGCAGGGACTTCGAGTTGGCCGCCGGCAACGTGATGGTGGCGGCCGCGTTGGGTGGGATGGTCACCTCGAGGGTGAACAAGGTCGCGCTCTGGGTCCACGACACGTGCACCGGTCCAGCCATGGTCGGGATCGAGCCCTTGGCCCGGCTCAAACCTCGGCGTGGCGGGTTGACTGCCAATCTCACGGCGCCGTCGCTGGTCGGCTCGACCAGCGAGACCCCGAGCAGGGTCTCGCTCATAGCCACCAGAGCCGAGGAGCCCCAGCCGTGCGAGAGCGAGTCGCCGATCAGGTCGCTGGGGATCCAGCTCTCCCAGGTGAAGGTCCCACCGTTGGCCACGATGTTGGCCCAGCCCGGCGTGCTGCTCCCGGTGAGCAGGCTCACCATGGGCTCCCACAACTCGGCCAGGCCCAGCCCGCGCAGCAGTTCGAGCCCGTGGTTGGGCCCGACCGAGATCCCGAGGCTGGCCACGAACTGGCCCACCGAGGCCACTGAGGCGGCGGGCACCACGTTGTATGCGAGGGCCAGCGCGTTGGCTTCCTGCGAGGAGTGGGGGCTCAGCGCTCCGTTGGAGTCCAGCCCGTCGACGTAGTAGCCGCCCCCCGTGAGCAGCAGGCTGTTGATGGCACCGGTCAGCTGCGCCGCCCGCGACTGCGCCAACGCGGCGCCCGCACTGTCGCCGGCCAGTTCGGCCAGCTGCCCGATGCGGGTGAAGGCGTTGACGCAGAGCACGTTGCTGGCCGTGTCGGCGGCCACGCTCAAGTCGTAGCCGTAGATCGGATCGCCATCGTCTCCATCGGCCAGCCCGTAGAGCAGCCCGGTGACCGCGTTGCGGGCCGACCACAGGTAGTCGCTCACCCGGGCCACCGAAGGGTAGAGGATGACCGCACTGTCGCGGTCTCCGGTCGAGAGGTAGTAGCGCCAGATCCATTCGGGATAGCGCGCCGTGGAGGTGGGATAGTCCCGCGCCCCGTCGTCGTTGGGGTAGATGGCGTTGACCCGGCCGTCGGGATGGAAGCGGGCCTGGCCGCGTTGCACGTCCCGCAGCGCTTGCCAGCTCATGTTCTGATCGCCGTAACAGCGCATCACCGCCTCGGACTCGTTGGCGGCGTCCCAGAGAAATTGTCCCTTCTCCCGGGTCGGAGTGTCCACGAACTGCTCGTGGGTGCAGTACAGGCTGGAGCGCGCGTTGAGGCGCCAGACCGCGTCGAGCATGGGCTGGCTGGTGCTGAAGGTGGCCATCGCTACCTCGGGCATCTCGGCATGGGTGGCCAGCGCGGCCAGCTGGTCCCGACCGATCGATTCGGGTGGAGTATCGATCTGGAGGTAGCGGAAGCCGAGGTAGGTGAAGGCCTCGAAGACCTGCTGGCCCGCCCGGGTGACGTAGGTGAAGGAGAGGTTGGTCTCTTGCGTGCCGTGAACCGTGGACACCTGCCCGTCGGGATCGAGCAGGTACCCGACGTGCATCGGGACGGTCCACCCGTCGGCTCCGTGGAGAAACTCCACCCGCAGCCGCGCTGCGTAGACCGCCCCGAAGTCGGCCACGATCGATCCGTTGGGCAACGGGCGCACGCTGACCGGTTCGACCACCTGCTCGACGATGTTGGTTCGCTGCACGTAGGCTGCGCTGAAGGGCGCCGTCCCGAAGGGGCCGATGACGCCCGGTGCGGCCCAGGCCGTGTCGTCGAAGCCCTGCTCCGACCAGCCCGCCGGGTGGGCCCGTCCGTCCACCCACTCGACGAAGTCGCCCCCGTCGCTGTTGCGCTGGGGCGTGGGTAGCCACTCGGCCACCTGGGTGTGCCAGCTGCCGTCGCTGCCGAAGGTGACGTGCCGGCCATCGGAGTAGTGCAGCGACAGCTGGCACAAGAAACCGGGGAACGACACCGGTCGCCCCTGTCCACCGCCGTACCAGCGGTGCAGCGCGCCGACGCCATGACGGCGCCCGGGATGCAGCAATGCGGTGACGTCGACGCAACGGAAGTACTGCTCATCGGGATAGCAGAAGCTCGGCGAGTGGTCGGCCAGTTGGCCGTCGATGAAGAACTGATAGGTGTGGGCGGCGGCCACGAAGGCGGTGGCCCGGGTCAACCTGCCCGCCGGTACCTCGATCTCGGTGCGCACGTACGTGAACTGATCGGGCTGCTGCGAACCCGCCGCGGGCTGGAGCCACTGGGCCGTCCAGTCGGTGGCCCGCAGGCTGGTGGCGAATGGGGCGGGGGTCGATGGCGCGCTCCACGGCCCGTCCACGCCCTTGACCGAAACGGTCCAGCTGTAGGCCGTGTCCGACTCGAGCGTCGGCCCGCTGTAGTACACGAACGATTGGCGGGCCGATGCGACGCGTCCGCTGTCCCAGAACACCGTCGGGTGACCGGGGCCGGCCCGCCGCACCACGATCCGGTACCCGGCCTGACGGGCGCTGCGGCCGCTGGCGGTGAGTGTCCAGGAGAAGGCGCAGTCGTCGGGATCGACGCAGATGGGATCAACCGCACCGTTAATGCGCAGCCGATTCGCCCGCATGGGTCCGGCCGTCACCGAGGTCGAAGTCCCCTCGGTCGACCCCAGCCTTTCGGTCGCCGCCAACCGCACCGGACCGGGCGACGGTGCCATCGCTGGGCGCCCGGCCAACTCGTGGGCCGTGGGCAGCACGCTCGCCGCGGCCAGCGTGGCCGAGGCCTTGGCCCCGTTGCCGAGGAAGGTCCGTCGATCCATGCTGCTGCTCACCCCGGACCGATCGAGCTGACCTGGCCGGTGTTCTGATCGCTGAAGTACACCCGGCCGTCGGCTGCCACTGCGATGCCCAGGGGTCGGTCGAGGTGGGTGAGGATCCATTGGGTTCCGTCCCCCAGCCCCGCCGCGGTGTCGATGGGGAGGGCGCCGGCCAGCGTGTACATGTCGCCGGCCGTCATCGATCGTCCGAAGACGGTCGTGGTGAGGGTGGGCACCACCCGGATGGAGCGCATGTGGGTATCGGTGAGGTAGAGGGCGCCGTCGAGACCGAGCGCGATTCCCTCGGGATCGTTCAATTCGGCCGCGATCCCGACCGCTGGCACGCCGTCGGAGAGGTAGAGCTGGTACGACCCCGTCCCACCCACCACCACGTTCAGTTGGTTGGCATGGACTTCGAGCACCGACTGGTCGCCGGGGTCGTCAATGAAGAGGTCGCCGGCCGAGTCGGCCGCGACCGCAACCGGATCGAAGAGCTGACCCGTGACCGCCGGTCCGCCCCGCCCGGCCGAACCGCATACGCCGGTGCCGGCCACCGTGTAGATGTTCAGGGGCGCCATGGCCTGCCCGTACTGGGTCCCGCCGACAGCCGCCACCTCCCGCACCCGGCAGTTGGCCTCATCCGCGATGAAGAGGTCACCGCCCCGGTCGACGGCCAGCCCGGTCGGCTCATCGAGTTGGGCCAGGGGAGCGGGCTGGCGGTCGCCGTTGTACCCGGCCACCCCGGTACCGGCGATGTCGACCAATGAGCGCGAGCCTGCCGGTCGCACCATCACCACCCGGTTGGCGGTCGCCTCGGCGATGAAGAGATCGCCCAGCGAGTTGACGGCCAGACCGGTCGGGTAGTCAACGTCGTTCTTGGCCGTGCCGCATCGGCTTCCGGCCACGTCGTAGAGGCGGCCGGGCACTTCACGGTGGCCGTAGAGGTCGGCGGGTTGCGCCGCCAGCATGAGCACGCGGCACTGATCGGTGTCGGCGATGAAGAGATCGCCGGCGCTATCGAGGGTCAGGCCGGATGGCGAGCGCAGTCCCGCTGCCACCGTGGTGACCACCGCCGATGAGCTGGCCGAGTTGGTGGCCGCCGTACTCGTCCCGGCCATGGCGCCGAGCGACAGCCCAGCACACAGCACGATGGCCGCCACCCATCCTCGCCATCCCCGCACCGTCTCATCATGACCGGTCTTCTCCACCGCTTTCGGGCATATGGCGTGCATGTGCGGGCGGCGGCGCGGCGCGCCATAGTGGGCGCCGCCCTGTACCTGACTCAAAGGAGAGTTCGTTGGCTGCACCAGAAGAAGCGCTGTCGGCCCAGAACGTGCACCTCACTGCACCCGATGGCGCCACCGTGAACGCCTATCAAGCCCTGCCCGCCGGCACAGGTCCCTTTCCCGGAGTGCTGGTGATTCACCACCTCCCAGGCTGGGATTCCACGACCAAGGAGATCACCCGCCGCTTCGCGGCCAGCGGGTACAACGCCATCTGCCCGAACCTCTATGCCCGCCAGGGCCTCGAGGTGGATCCCGACGATGCCGCAGCCGCCACCCGCAACGCCGGTGGGGTGCCGGACGAGCAGTTCGTGGGTGACGCCGGCGCCGCCGTCGAGGCGCTACGGGCCCTGCCCACCTCCAACGGCAAGGTGGGCGTCATCGGGTACTGCTCGGGTGGACGGCATTCCTTCCTGACCGCCATCAGCCTGCCGGTGGATGCCGCCGTCGACTGCTACGGCGCCTTCGTCACCGGCACGGTGCCTGAGGGTTTCCCGCTCAAGGTCACTCCGCTGGTCGATCGCACGGCCGATCTGCGCTGCCCGTTGCTCGGGCTCTTCGGCCAGGAGGATCAGTTCCCCAGCCCCGAACAGGTGGACGAACTCGAGGCCGCCCTCAAGGACAACGGCAAGACCTATGAGTTCCACCGCTACGAAGGCGCCGGGCATGCCTTTTTCTCGGTGGACCGCACCGCTTACCGGCCCGAGGCCGCGGTCGACGGGTGGCAGCAGATCTTCAGCTGGTTCGGCACCCACCTGGCGGGGAGCTGACCATGTGCTCTTACCTCACCGTCTCGACCGATGTGGCCGGCAGCGCCAAGGGACCTGATGGCTGGTTCTCGGTCAAGGAGGCCTCGGTCTACTTCGACCACCCCTTCCACGCGCCCTTCGACCACACGCTCAACATCGACTTCGTCGATTCCTCCCGCGGTCCGGCCGCTCGGGTGGCGGTCGAGCTCAGCGCCGACTCGGCCCGCGCCTTGGTGCGCAGTATCAACGAAGCGCTCGAGGCGGCCGGAGCCGCCGCCCGATGACCGAGCCGGCCCCTTCGGCCGGCGTCCATCTGCCCTGGGCCCAGGTGCCTGAACACGTGCGGGCTTGGGCGGCTGGGCTGGGCCGGGGATCGGTGGATCGCGTCAGTGATCTGGCCGGTGGCTTCTCGCCCGGGGCCACCTCGCGACTGCACTTCAGCGAGGGCGCCGATGTGTTCGTGAAGGCCGTCGGCCTCGATCTCAATCCGGAGTCGCCGACCCTCCACCGGCGCGAGGGCGTGGTGGCCTCCGTGCTGCCGGCGCTCCCGTTCCTGCCTCGCTTCATCGATGCCTATGACGATGAGGACTGGGTGGCGCTGGCCTTCGAGGCCATCGACGGCCAGCTGCCCGGACGGCCGTGGGAGCCGGCCCAGTTGTCCGCCGCCGTCGAGGCCTTGGTATCGATGCACGACGCGCTGACCCCCTCCCCGTCGTCGGTGATCCCTCCGGCCGCTGAGCGCTTCGCCCCCCTCTTCGGATGCTGGCGCCTGCTGGCCGAGGCATCAGTACCGCCCGAAGGCCTCGACGCTTGGTCGACCCGCCACCTCGACCAACTGAGCGAGCTGGAGTCGGGCTGGACGGCGGCCAGTGTCGGGACGACCCTCCTCCACGGCGATCTGCGTTCGGACAACATGCTGGTGACGGGCGACGGGCGGATCGTGGTCATCGACTGGCCGCACGCCGCCGTCGGCGCCCCCATCCTCGATGTGGTCTGTTGGGCGCCGTCGGTCGTCCTCGAGGGCGGGCCCCTGCCGGAGGAATTGTTGGCCAGCCATCAGAACTGGCGGCAGGTCGATCAGGATGCCGTCGCCGTGTTGGTCGCCGCCGTCGCCGGCTTCTTCATCGAGCACTCCTTGCGTCCGGCGCCGCCGGGCCTGCCGACGCTGCGCGCCTTTCAAGCGGCCCAGGGTGAGGTGGCCCGCGCCTGGTTGGAGCGCATCACCGCTTGGTAGCTGATCTCAGCGAGCGGCCACGCCCGGCGACGAGGCCAGGTAGGCCAGCGCCACCTCGGTCGAACCTTCCTGCGAGGGGTGATAGTCGCGGCGCAGGTAGGTCGGGATGGCTCGCAACGCAAAGGTGAACTTGGGCAGGTGGCCCTGGCGCCCGGCCCGCCGGAAGCCGCGCAACGTGAAGCGCTCGGTCGTGGTCGGATCGGCCGACATCAGCTGGATCCCGCCGATGGTGAACCCGACGACGAGAGCGATGGCCACCAAGATCATGGACACCAGCCGCCGCACGTAGCTGCCGCTCACATGCTCGAACAGGTCGAAGGCCACGGCGCGGTGCTCGACCTCTTCGGCGCCGTGCCAGCGCAGCAGGTCCAGCATGGCGGGATCAGCGCCGATGACGTCGAGCTCGGCTGACCCGTTGAGGATCCAGTCGCCCAGCACCGCAGTGAAGTGCTCGATGGCGGCGATGGCCGAGAGGCGCGTGACGAGCCAGGTCTTGCGCAGCGGGCGGGGCACCGTGCGGCCGAATGGCTTGGCCCCGCCCAGGTTGACGCGGGCCCACTCGGCCTGGGCCATGGCGCGGTCAGTGTCGATGCCGTACCGGCTCAGGTACTCGCGGGCCACATCGTGCGCCCGGGCATGCGTCGCCTCTTGCCCCATGAAACCCTTGACGTCTTGGCGCAGCTGGTCGTCCGTGATGAGGGGCAGCGCTTCGCGATAAACGTCGCAGAACCAACGCTCCCCCGGGGGCAGCATGATGTGCAGTACGTTCATGACATGGGTGGCCAGCGCGTCGCGCGGCACCCAGTGCAGTGGGGTCTCGCTCAGGTCGAAGCGAGGTCGACGGGCCCGGATCGCCGTCTGCACCGGGGCGGCCACGGTACTCATGCGATCCGCGCCTGCTCCAGCTCGGGCGATGTCGTCCCACTCTCGACATAGGCGACGACCTGGCGTACCCATTCGCTGATCAGGTCGGGGTGGGTGCGGACGACCCAGTGCCCGGCCGGCACCGACCGCCGCCACAGGACGGGAGCCCAATCCTCGAGGCCCTCGATGAGGGCAGGCGTCACGTAGCGGTCCTTGAGGGGAACGATCAGCTGTACCGGGCAGGTGGCGTGGCCGCGGACGGGGTGGCGCAGGCGGGGACGGATGTTGGCCCGGTAGAGATCGATGCCGTGTTCGAAGTCGGCGCCAAAGGTCGGTGCCGGCCACTCGGCGTCACCCTGCACACCCTCGATCCGATGGAGCGCCGCCGCCCACAACTTGGGCGTGCGCGAGCCCCGGGCCATCAGCTTGGGCAGCACGGGCAGGTGGAAGAACGCGATGTACCACGAGTGCAGGGCCTGACTCAGCGTCTTGCGCAGTTCGGCGAATCCACCCCCACGCGACACGCGCAGCTTGAGCCCGGCATGGTCGATGGGCGGCCCCGAGATGGAGGTGTAACTGGCGAAGCGGCCGTCCAACCCTGGCGTGACGACCGCCTCCCAGCCCTGGATGGATCCCCAGTCGTGGGCCACCAGGTGGACCGGCTTGGACGGGCTGACCGCGTCGGCCACCGCGGCAACGTCCTGCACCAGCAGGGCCAGATCGAAGTCGGCTCGCTTGGTCGGGACGTCAGAACGTCCGGCACCCCGGACGTCGTAGGTGACGACGTGGTGGTCGGCGCTCAGCCGTTCGGCCAGCGGGGTCCAGACCGCGCTGGTATCGGGGAAGCCATGGATCAAGAGGACAGTGGGGTGCTCGGCGTCGCCGCGCTCGCCTACGAACAGGTCGAGGCCGGCTCCCCGGACCCGGCGCTCCCTCACGACTTCATCGATCGCCACGGCCATGCCTCCATATTACGACAGTACGACGATTTTGTCGAAGTGTTGCACAGATCAAAATGTGAGAGCCGGGAGTAGGAGCTCCGAGAGGAAGGCACGCAGGTCACCCAGGGGCGGGACCAGGACGAGCGTCACCACCAGGCGGATGAGCCATTCGGCCAGGATCTTGGGATCACGCCGAGCCAGCGTGCCTGACGCCATAGAGGCGGACAGCATCGGCGTCAGAAATACGGCCACCCGATCGAGCAAGGGCGGGAGCTCGGCCAGCGTCGACAGGGTGATGGTGTCGGCGTCATCGGCCAGCAGCTTGAGCATTACCGGATGGTTGCGGACATCGTCGATGACCGAAGCCATGATCTCGATGATGCCAACCGGTCCCACTGGCGTGGTGGCTCGGCCCGGAATCGACTCGACTAGCCGGTGGAGCTCCCGGGCGGCTAACAAGCGGGCCTGTTGCGCGATGGTGCCGACCTGTCGGTAGACGGTGGTGCGGTCGACGCCGAGCTCGCGGGCGACGTCCTGGACCGACGTCCGCTTCAGTCCATAGCGGGCAAAGCACTTGGCGGCGGCATCGAGGAATGGATCGAGCTCCGGCCGGGGTGGCGCGTCGATGCCAACCACTACGGCCGCCAGGTCGACGATCTCGGCGTCGCCCCCACGGGGTTCGGCGTTGGCCCCCGAGGTCACACCAAGGTTGTATCACCGTTCCCTCTTTGCGACGACGACGGCATCGTGACCGGGATCGCGACCATCACTACGTTGGGGCAATGCAGGGTCGGCGCCTTCGTCCAAATGCCCGAGTGGTCCTGCTTGACCAAAGTGGCCGAGTCCTGCTTCTGCACGTCAACGATCCGATGGATGACCAGCCGGCCTTCTGGATCACGCCCGGAGGAGGCTTCGAAGCAGGCGAATCAGCGGTCGAAGCAGCCGTACGCGAGCTGAGCGAGGAGACCGGTCTGCAAACGTCATCGACTTCACTCGGATCTCCGGTCGCCCGTAGTGAAGGAAGTTGGGAGTTCCGCGGCGAGGCGCTCTACTCAGTGAGTCATCACTTCTTCCTCCGCACTGACGCGTTCGAGCTCAACGACGAGCACTGGACCGACGAGGAGCGAGAATTCCATCAAGGCTGGCGCTGGTGGAGTGCCGACGAGCTTGAAGCGACGGTGGAGATCGTCTACCCACCGCGTCTGGCCGGACTCATCCGGATGCTCCACCGAGGAGAACGACCCGAGTCCCCGGTCGAGTTGCCGTTCTCCTACGAATGAATAGCGGCGGCGAACCCATCACGGGAATTGGCTGTCGCTATTGACCAAACGTATACACTCAGAGTACTCTCTGAGGTATGAGCGTACCTATGGCCCTTCTCGGGCTCCTCGATCGTGAGCCAAGCCATGGCTATGACCTAAAGCGCGACTACGACACCTACTTCGGTCGCGGCCGGCCACTGCCGTTCGGCCAGGTCTACGCGACCCTCGGCCGCCTGGCGAGAGACGGAAAGGCGATGGTGGGTGAGGCTGAATCCGGAGCCGGCCCAGATCGGAAGCGCTACACGATCACCGAAACCGGGAAGAGCGAGGTCGACGTGTGGCTGGCCGAGCCGATCCCGCCCGAGCCCTACCTCCAGACCGACCTCTTCGTAAAGGTTGTGCTCTCCCTCATGCTCGGTCGTCCGGCGGACGAGTACCTCGACATCCAGCGTGCCGCACACCTGCAGCGCATGCGCGAACTCACCGACCTCAAGCAGAAGGGCGAGGTCGTTGACGCCCTGCTGGCCGACCATGGTCTTTTTCATTTGGAAGCCGACCTGCGCTGGATCGACCTCACCGCCGCCCGGCTCGCCGTGCTGGCGGAAGAGGTCGCGGCATGAACCCGGCGAACGAGATCTCCACGACCGTTGCCGGAGGCACCATCCTCGAAGCGCGCGTTCTCGTACTCGCTTTCGGCGAAACCCCAGCCCTCCGAGGGGCGAACCTCTCGGTAAAAAGAGGCGAGGTCGTCGCCGTGATGGGACCGAGTGGCTCAGGCAAGTCGACGTTGCTCCACTGCCTCGCCGGCATCCTCGTACCTGATGCCGGTGAGGTTCATTTCGACGGCCGACGGCTCGACACCATGCGGGAGTCAGAGCGCTCCAAGCTGCGGCGTGATCGCTTCGGCTTCGTCTTCCAGTTCGGTCAACTAGTACCCGAGCTGACCGCCGAGGAGAACGTCGCCCTACCGCTGTTGCTCGGTGGGATGCACCGTAACGAGGCCCTCCGTGAGGCACGGAGCTGGTTCAAACGGCTCGACCTCGAAGGAATGGAGCGACACCGCACCGGCGAGATGTCCGGCGGCCAGTCCCAACGCGTCGCGCTGGCGCGTGGTCTCGTCGCCCATCCCGACGTGCTCTTCGCCGACGAACCGACCGGGTCACTCGACTCACTGAGCGGGGAGCTGGTCATGGATCTGTTGACTCGGACCGCTCGTGAAGAGGGGTCGACAGTGATCCTCGTGACCCATGAACCGCGCGTGGCCGCGTATGCGGACCGGGAGGTCATCGTGCGGGATGGGCTCGTGACATCGCCGGAACTGATCTCCCGATGATCCTCCTTGGCCTTCGCTTGACCTTCGGAAGCGGTCGCGAAGGAGTGCTGCGTGTGCTCGTCACCGCGGCAGCTGTCGCCCTCGGCGCCGGAATGCTGCTGGCTGCCTTGGCCGGTGGCAACGGCCTGCACGCTCAGACCGAGCGTGGTGCGTGGCTCGACACCTCGGCGCAAGCTTCAGGGTCGAAGTCGGGCACGTCGACCTCCGACGGGATGTGGTGGCTGTCGAGCGTCGATCAGTTCGGCAGCCAGGCAATCGATCGCGTCGACGTTGCTGCCGCCGGACCAAAGCCTCCGGTCCCGCCAGGGATTACCCACCTGCCCGGACCGGGTGAGTACTACGCCTCGCCGGCCCTCACGACGCTCATCGCGTCCCAGCCGGCGAACGAGCTTCGGGACCGGTTTCCGGGGCACCAAATTGGGACCATTGGCGCAGCGGCGCGTCCGTCCCCGAACTCGCTGATCATCGTCATCGGCCACACCGCGCGCGAGCTCTCGCAGGTACCTGGAGCGGTCAAGGTGGGAGCCATCCAGCGGACGCTGGCCAACTGCTACCACTGCCAGAACCCCATCGGGAGCGGACCTGTTCTGCAGTGGATCCTGGCTGGCGGAGCCATCTTCCTGTTGCTGCCGGTGCTCATCTTGATCGCGACGGCGAGCCGGCTATCGGCAGCGCGGCGTGAGGAGCGCTTCGCCGCCATGCGACTCGTCGGGGCAACGCCGCGTCAGATTTCTGTGGTTTCCGCTGTGGAGGCAGTGGTCGCGGCGCTCGCGGGCATCGCAGTCGGTTTCGCACTCTTCTTCGCCTTCCGACCGCTGCTCTACCATGTGCCATTTACCGGGGCGCCCTTCTCTGAGGGCGACCTCTCGCTGCACGGGATCGACATCGCGCTCGCCGTGATCGGCATCCCGGTCGCCGCGGTCGTGTCCGCGCGTCTCGCTCTTCGCAGGGTCCAGATATCGCCGCTCGGCGTGACCCGACGAGGGTCGTCCCGCCCACCGCGGATGGTACGGATCATCCCGCTCCTCGCCGGCATCGCCGTGCTCGCTTACTTCGACGCGCACGGAAAGCCAGGCAGCAATGGTGGACAGCTTCTCGAGCTGCTCGTGGGATTCGTGCTCCTTGTCGTGGGGCTGGTTCTCGCTGGACCGTGGTTCACGACCGCTGGCTCCCGACTCATGACGAAGCGGGCCAGTCGCCCCTCCACGCTCATTGCCGGTCGCCGGCTCCTCGACAATCCCAAAGCGGCCTTCCGCTTCATTAGTGGGCTCGTGATCGCCCTTTTCGTTGCAAGCGCCCTGATCGGGGCGCTCAGCTCCATCGCCTCCATCAGCAGCTCTGCAGGTGGAAGCGCAGGGAAGGACACCCTCGCTGAGCCGTTCTGCAGCTTTTCGACGTCAAACTGCCCGGCGTCCACGCAAGTACCTTCGGTCCCACGCCAGTTGCTGGCTGAGCTCTACGCCACGCCGGGCGTGCGTGGTGTGGCAGTGATCCACCAAGTCCCGCCTGGTCAGCAAGCGAACTGGGGCGGGCCGGCTGGGGTTGTCGCGTGCGCCCAGCTGGCCAAGACGCCGGCGATCGGTACGTGCGGTCCAGGAGTGACGGTGGCGAGTATCGGCTACTTCCTTTCGAACGTCCTTGGGCACAACTCGCACGCGTCGTCGACTGCTTGGCCGTCCGCGCACCTGTCAGCGGCGAAGGCCGCGCGTCTTCCCGTTGACGCGATTGTCGTCGCAACCGACGGGCCCTCGAGATCGCTCGAACGGGTGCGGACCACGCTCGAACGGGCGTTTCCCCTCCAGGGACAGCCGCTCGGAGTCGAGTCGCTCGATCCGTCGAACGCGCGCCTTCTTACGATGATTCAGGACATGATCGATGTGATCATCGTGGCGAGCCTCATCATCGCCGCCTGCAGTCTCGCGGTGAACATCGTCGCCGGGTTGGGCGAGCGCCGGCGCCCGTTCAGCCTGCTCAGGCTCACCGGAGTCTCCACAAGCGTCCTGCACCGCATAATCGCACTGGAGAGTGCGATGCCACTCATTCTGGTTGCTGCGGTGTCGATCGCGGTGGGGTTGGCTTCCGCCGCGCTCTATTTGCACTCCCAGGTCAGCATCGCGTTCCGTATCCCGGGGATCACCTACTGGGCGACTGTGCTCGGCGGACTCGCGGCTTCGCTCGCGATCATCGCGTCTACCTTCCCTCTCCTCAATCGAATGACGGGCCCCGAGGTCGCTCGAAACGACTGAATTGCAGCCCCCGCATCCGGCGGCACCCTGAGCATCAGCCCTAGGCACAGCTGGCTTTTTCGGGTGTTCTCTTCCAGGTAATCTTCCGGTCCCGGGCCGCTAGCTCATCCGGAAGAGCAGGGGACTTTTAATCCCAAGGTGCCGGGATCGAGACCCGGGCGGCCCACAAAGTCCGTGTTCAGCGGCCCTTCGGCGTCATCGTCGGGATTCTGTGTAGCCAAACGTGTAGCCAACGGGTCGAACGCAGGCATGTCCTCGATCCACAGCGCCTTGCGCATGGCGTCGGCCGCCTTCATCCTGGCCGGGGCGAGCAGGTGGCCATAGACATCCATGGTGACCCGGATCGACGCGTGCCCGAGGGTTTCGGAGACGACCTCGAGCGGCACGCCCATGGCCAAGAGCAGCGAGGCGCACGAGTGGCGCAACTCATGGATGCTCCAGTGGCCGAGCCCGGCCGCCACGCAGAATTTCGGCACCGTCTTGCCGAAGGCCTCGGGATCGAGCGGCGTCCCGATGGTCGACGTGAAGATCAGATTGGCCGAGTTCTTCCAGAGCCGAGCCGTGCGTCGCTCTTCCTGTTGTCGGACCCAGTGGGCCTGCAACGTATCGACCACGGGCTGGGACAGGTAGAGCGTGCGCCGACTCCCGGTCGTCTTGAGCTCGGTGAGCAGGAGGCCACCTCGGTGACGCAAGAGCTGACGCCGGACCTTCACCACGGGCATCGGTCCCGACAGGTCCAGGTCGTCCCACGAGAGGCCCAGGAGCTCGCCACGGCGGAGTCCGAGCGCAAGGACGACGACATAGGCGGCTTCGAGCCGGTCGCCCGTCACGGCCGCCATGAACTGTCTTGCCTGCTCTGGCGTCAGCGTCCGGCCCTCCCGACGAGGCACCCGAGGACCGTCGGCAATGGCAGCGACGTTGCGGGCGGTGAGGCCCTCTTGTTCGGCCTTGCGGAGCGCACGCCGGAGCACGGCCCTGGCCATCCGGCGGGTCTCGGGGGCGTAGCCTCGTTGCTCCATTGTGATGAGCATCCGGCTCACGTCAGCCGGCGTCAGTTTGTTCAGGCGGATCGCCCCCACCGCAGGCACCACGTAGAGCTTCACGTTGTTGCGGTAGATGTCCTCGGTCCGAGGGCTGACCGTTCCGGGCAGGAGGTCCTCCAGCCAGTGCTTGAGGAACCGATCGACGGTCATAGTGGCTGGAGCGGGTGGCAAACCGGCGTCAAGGGCTTGTTGGAGGGCACGGAGCCGAGTCCGCACCTCAGCCTGCGTCTTGCCGTACACCACCTTGCGCCGGCGCTTGCCGTCTTGGTAGCCGAGATCGAGAGAGCCGACCCATTGGCCGTCCCGACGACGGTAGATCGAGCCTTCCCCTGCCCCTCGGCGCTTGTCAGCCATCGGCTCTAGTCAACTCCTTAGGCCTGACAAATCAGCCTTGGGTTCCACGAGCCGATGGATGCGCTGTGTCGGGGTGTCCGTGCTCCGTGACCTGGAGCTTCGAAACGAAGTCATGGAGCGCCGTGACGGGGATGCGCCGACTGGCACCAATCCGCACCGACTCGAGCTGTCCACGTCCCATGAGTTCGTAGACCCTCGTTCGGCCGATAGCGAGTACCTCGGCGGCCTGTTCGGGTGTGACCAAGATCGGCTCCGTGTCCATCCTTCGCTCCTTCCATGGCGGGAAGGACATGACCTCCCCTACCTATAAATGGGCAACGGAATCAGCGAAACCGAACAACATGCAGGTCAGGCCACTGGACACACGTCAAAGTGTCATGTCTTGAACTACATCGAGCACAACAACGTGCACCACGGGTAACCAGCAAGGACCAGGGAGCAACAGCGAGGAACAAAGCACCACCGAAATGAGGGGGCAAATCGACCCAACTACCCCCAAAATGTCCGAGTTCTTCTGTACTGCTTCAAGCCGCCCCAGCCTTCGGCCGGCGGCTGCGCCGCCGCCTCGGCGGGCGGTCGGTCAACCGGCCCCTCGACGCGAAGTCTCCTGATCGACTGGGTGTCTCGGGGTGATCCACTATGGGTCTACCCCGACTTATGGCGACACATCGACGATGGGCGGCGGCCGCTATTCAGTGCAGTCCACCAAGTCGGCATCCAGGCCGGGCGCTCGGCGCCCGACCGATTCCATTGTCGATCATCGATGTCGAGTGACGACGCAGCCGTCAAGGGTCCGCTCCGCCGGCCCCCGGCCGCCCTTGACTGCTGCTGATTGCGGGCTCCAGACCTCGCTGCAACGTGGCGTAGCAATCGTGCCTAGGAACCCGCCAAGCGCCGAACCGTCGAGTGATGCCTGACCCTTCAAATGTCGGCAGGCACAGGACACCTGCCCAGAGTGCCGAGTCAATGTCAGTCGGTGCTTGACGGACTGGTCGCCGTGTTCATGGCATCGCCGGTATTGATGTCGGTTCCCATACTTGGGGCCCAAAGTGTCCCGGTGTTCGCCTGAAATGCGATCGTGTAGCTGCCATCGGGGTAGCTGACGGCACTCGGACTCGTGTGCCCCTCCATGCCGTAGCCGAGGTTCGTGAAATTTGGACTGCTATAGGTCCAGAGAACACCGGTGTTCGCCTCAAAGGCGATAAGCGAGGCGCTTCCGTACCGGATGAGGCTCGGACTACTGCCCGACTCCATGCCAAGACCCGGAGTCTGTGTCCCTAGAGGTCCTGCGGCTTCCACGTCGACGCTGGTGTTGGCAAAGGCCACTTGACAACAGCCACTCGTGACTTGCACCGTGCTCGGGTTAGTTCCAGGCTCCATCGCCAGTCCGGTGTTCCCCGTGTACGTCGTCCCGTAGTCATAGACATCGTCGGGACCGTACGACGCAAACGACACCTCGTAGGAACCGGTTGTCAGTCCCACGATGCTGGGGCTGGTGCCCGTCTCCATGCCGAGTCCGGTGTTCGTCTGGGAGCTTCCGAGCGTCCAGAGAACTCCGGCATTGGACTGGGCAGCGATCTCGGCCTGATTGTTGCTGAGCAAGGTGATACTTGGGCTCGTGGTGGTCGCCATGCCAAAGGAGAGGTTGGTCAAGCCACCAGCGGGAGAGTAGGTGTAGAGGCCACCCGTATTGGCTTGGAACGCCACTTCGTAGCTGTTTCCCGGCAACGCCGTGATACTCGGACTGGTGCCAGGCATCATGCCGTAGCCCAAATTGGTTGTCTTCCCGGTCGCACTGGCATAGATCTCGAGAGTGTTGGTGCTGCTCTCAAATGCCGTATAGGTGAGCAACACGGTGGGCACACTGATCCCCACCACCGGCTTGTTGAGAGTATTGCTGGCCATGCCGCCGAGGAACTGGGCGTCGCCGTATTGGAGGATGCCCCCGTCTGATCCGGTCAGCCAATAGCCCCCGCCGTCGGGTGAGGGAGCAATGCCCTCGATGGGTTCGGGCAAGCTGCCCGATGCCGGCGATCCAAAATACGCGGCGTCACCAAAGGAGAAGATGCCGCCGTCGCTTCCCACCATCCAGTAGCCGAGACCATCGCGAGTCGAGGCCATGGCAGTGATCGGGGCATTGAGCGTCGTGCCGCCCATGGAGCCGTAGTAGGTGGCCGATCCGAAGGAGTAGATCGCTCCATCGGCGCCGACCAGCCAGTAGCCCGCACCGTTGGCGCTCGCGGCGATGCCGACAATCGGCTTGTTGGGGGTGATGCTTTCCCCGGGCAGTGAGTTGTAGAAGGTGGCATTCCCAAACGCGTAGACGCCTCCATCAGCGCCCACCATCCAATAGCCACCGCCATCGGGCGTCGACGCGATACCGACGATCGGCTTGGCGGGCGTGAACCCGAGTGAGCCGTACGAAGTGGCGTTTCCGAACGCGTAAATGGCTCCGCCCGAGCCCACCAACCAGTAACCACCGCCGCTGGGCGTGGTCGCCATGCCCACAATCGGAGCGGGCAGTGTGTCACCGCCCAGGGAGCCATCCGAGGCCTGAGTGCCAAAGCTGTAGACGCCACCATCCGAACCGACGAGGCGGTAACCCTGGCCGAAGTTGTAGTCGCTGCGTGCGCTGGTGATCGAGCTTGCATGACGCGATAGCTGATTGCTGGTGAGGCCAACGAGGACGAGTGCCCCGAGAAGTGCCAATACCACCATCAGCACCGAAGGTCGGCGGAATCTGCTCCGGTGCACCATCTGATTGTCGGTATTCATTGAACGCAGCGACGACAACAGCGGACCCGCCACTGATCGAGCGCTGGTCACGCGTGATTCCCCCATCGTGCTCCTTCATCATTGCGTGATTAGCGCTGGCAAGCTAACAGCGCGTCCCGTGCGACGCAATCGCTTTCTCGCACTGCCCTATTGAAGCAACCGACTCGCAACCACCGCATAACACTTGCCGAGTTCTCGAGTACTCCGTCTCCATCGGCGCAACCATCTCGCAACTGTCCGAAGCCCTCGATGGCAACTTCGATTAGTAAAATCATCCCCGCAATCCGAGGGGGAAAATGTCGAGGAGTGGCGAGATCGCTCGCGGCCAAGGAAGGCTCACGAGCCGTTGGCACGCGTTCCGTCGTGGTCATTGGGTCTTCAAGATGTTCGGCCGATCAGTTGCCGTAACCGGTGTTACCGGTGCGCTCGTCCTGGCCTTTGCCGGACTCCTGGCCATCACGGTCGGTGTGGTGGCGGTGCAGGCTCTCGCCCCGAGCTCGACGACCTCGAGCAATGGATCGGGATCGGGATCGACGTCTGGCACGACCGCGAGCACCACGACGACCACGCTCCCGAACACCTTGGCCAATGGTCCAACTCAAGGAGCAGCGCCTGAGTACCAGATTCCCGGTGGCGTACAACCGGGCTATGGCAACTTCAACTCGGTGTCCTGCGTGAGTACGACGCGGTGTTTCGCAGCGGGCGCAGACGACAACCAAAGTGGAGTGACCGACGTCAGCACGGACGGGGGGAAGAGTTGGTCCAACTCCTCGCTTCCATCCGGCACGCCGCCACTCGACGCCATTTCGTGCTTCGACAGCGATCACTGCATCGCCGTCGGACGAGGTGCAACGGTGGCGACCACAAACGGTGGATCAAGCTGGATGCTTGCGTCGCTTCCGGTCGCCAACACCACTCTGATTGGGGCGACCTGTACGAGCGCGACGAACTGCCTGGCTGTCGGCGTGACCTACGACCAGGCCGGCCCCTTCGCGGGAGCTCTGCTCACCAGCAGCAATGGAGGGAGCAGCTGGGCGGCTGCCCAATACCCGACGGTCGGTGGGCTCGGTGGGGTTGTCTGTCCGACGTCCTCTGATTGCATTTCGGTGGGTACGTCTCTGCTCGTCAGCAGCGACGGAGGCTCCACCTGGGCCACCGCTTCAGTGCCCGGCGGCACGCAAGCCCTGACCTCGGTGTCATGCATGAGCACGACCACATGTGTCGCCGTGGGCGCCAACCCCTTTGGCCAGTACGAACCGACAGATCCAGCCATCGCCGTCATGACGACCGACGATGGGCACACCTGGAGCAAAGTGACGCTGCCCAGTTCGACCGCTTCGGTGGACCGCATCAGTTGTGGGACAGGGACCTGCGTCGCCGGAGGGTCGAGTCCGACGACCGGAGGCAATGCCCTGTTGCTACAGAGCACCAATGGATCGAGCTGGACCGGTGTGAGCAATGCCTCGAGCGGCCTGAGCGAACTGGCTGGGCTCTCGTGTCCGGCCACTGGTCAATGTGCGGTCGTCGGACGTGGCGCAGGACGCCAGGCCGCCACGGCGGCGACGAGCAATCTCTCCACGTGGGCGACATCGCAGTTGCCCGATTCTGCCGTCCCTCCAGCGACCGATGCGGGGCAATGATGATTCACTTTGAACAGGCTGAAACTGAGAGCCGCACTGATCACAGTCCGCGCCCCCAGCACCCAAGAGGCGCAATTCGCTCCGGGCGCTTTCTGGTGGTGAACCTCCTCCTCGCCCTACTGATCGTCGCGGGGCTCATGGCAACACCTCGAGGGCTCAATCTCGGTAGTGGATCCAAGGGCGGGCAGTCCGGCATCGAGCTGACTTCGGGCGGGGTGACCAACGGCGGATACCTGGGCTACCAACAGGCCGAGTTCTGGGGAGGTGGCTCCCAGCTCGAGGCGTGCGGGTTCTGCTCCCCTTCGGGACTTTTGAGTGACTCGGGCGGCCAGAGTGTCCAGTCTGGCCAGGACGTCAACCCGGTCGAAGGTGACTACACCACCAGCGCAGACCTCTTCTCCATGCCGGCCATTGGTGGCGATTTGACCATGGACCTCACGTACGACTCGGGTCTCGCCACCTCGGAGCGTCAAAACAGTTTGCCAGCGGGGTCATTCGGTCACGGCTGGTCCTCAGTCGTGTCCAGCGGTCTCACGCTCAACTCCGGCAATGTGTTCGCTGATGCACCCAACGGTTCCGAAGTCCAGTTCGTGCCGGCGACTCGCGACGGCTGTCCGCTGGGTGACTATGAGGACATCCAGAAATACACGGTGCCCGGCAGCCTCTATTCCTACTGCGCTCCGTACAGAGTTGACGCCCAACTCGGCTACTTCTCGACCTATAACTTCTACCAACTTGACGTCGACGGAGGCCGCCAGGTTTCCATCTATAACGGGTACGGAGCCCAGGCCGGAAAGATCGCCTCTGATGGCAACATGAGTAAGACGAACTGGATCCAGTTCACGCCATCGGAAACGGGCGGAACGGGCGGTTGTCCCGGTTCATCGAGCAGCCCGTGGACCTGCTGGGTTGAGACGGACTCCAACGACCGATCGGTGACAGCGGTGGTTGCGAACCTTGGTGGCGTCGTCAGCGAGGTCTTTGACCCCAATGGTCTGGTGTACACCTTCGACTATGACGGCTACGGCGACCTGACCTCGATCACGTCCCCAGCGCCAACCACAACACCTGGGGCGCAAGTGACCACCCACTATGGATATTCGACTGGATCGGCGTCGCCGTACAACGCCTTAATGACCACCAATGAAAGTGCCAATGGCGGCGCCACGGATATCAACTACTACCCATCGACGGGGGTGGTCAATACCACGGTCGATCCGAGTGGCGCGACGACCACTTACAACTTCACGTACAAGGATTGTGCTCTGACCAGCGGAACCGACTGCCTTGACCAGTTTCTCAGCGCGACGTATCCGGATGGGGAAATTGATATCGACCAATATCTCGATGGGTTGCTCGTCGAAGACACATTCGGTGCGACGAACAACGGCGGCGCCGATACGAACAGCTGGACGTTTCAAACCACAGAACCATCGACCAGCGATCAAGATGGGTCAATCGAGGAGCAGGTCACCGGCCCGAAGAGCCTGACGGCGACCATCTATACCGACGCCGTCGGCAACCTCGTGTCGTATACGGATCCGATGGGCAACACCACCACTTCGATGTACAACGACACGGGCGGCAACGATCTCGATGAACTGTGTTGGACCGCCGGCCCGACCGTCAGCGTCCCCAGTGCAGCCTCGTGTAGCAACCCGCCAACTGGGGCGACGAGGGACACCTACGATGCCAACGGCGATCTTTTGACGTCGACTGACCCGTTGGGAAATACGACGTCCTACGGCTACTACCAAAATGGTGAGCTCTGCTGGGAGGCACCACCCACTGTCAGCGGCGGCAGCCCGTGTGCGAACAACGTTGGCTCGCCGGCCTCTGGGGCCCCCACCGGATCGACCGCGTATACCTATGACGGTTGGGGTGACCTGGCTTCGACGACGGTGGCCTATGGCACGTCATCGGCACAGGACACGACAAACGGTTACAACATCGACGGCGTGTTGACGTCGACCGTTCCGCCCGATGGCGTGGGTGCGGGATCACCCAATCCCTATCAGACGACCTATTCGCAAGAAGACAACGGGCAGACGTATCAAGAGACTGGGCCGAGAACGGCGTCGGCACCGTCGGGTATTACCACCACGTACACCTACGACAGCGACGGAAATGTCCTGACCGTCTCGAGTCCGGCCAGCACCACGACCAACACCTATGACGCTAGCGACCGGCTCTGTTGGACGCTCGTCGGTGTCTCCTCGAACGGCTGCGGCGCGGCGCCGTTAGGCGCCGAGGTCTATGACCAGGCTGGTTTTGTTCCTGGGACCGATACACCCAAAGAGATCATCGATCCCGATGGCAACGTCAGCACGTACACCTACGCGGACCTCACGGTCCCGACCGAGCCCACGGCGGTGACCGAGCCCACCTCGACCACGACCTCATCGACGACGTACACGCTCTACTCGCCCTTTGGTCAGGTCTGCGAGAGCGGGGTCTACTCCGTGGGCTCGCCGGGCAGCACGTGCACCGACGTCTCGGGCGACGCCTATGACCAGTACAACCTCGATGGCGCCCTGACCAGCTCGACCGACCCAACTGGCGCCATCACGTCCTACACATATCCAGGCGCCAATACGTCGAACTATCCGACCGCTCCAACGTCGATGACCCGTCCAAATGGCACGTACAACTACCGCTACGACGCCGACGGCAACCTGATCCAAACCCAGGATCCCGGAGGAAACTGGACGTCATCGGGCTACAACGCTGAGGGGCAAGAGTGCTACGTCGCACCCGTCCAAACGTCAGCCCTCTGTGGCGCTGCCTCGGGGTCGGGTGTGTCGTATTACACCTACACACCGGCCGGCCAGCTTTCCCAGATGTACGACAACTACGGCACCGGCAGCCAGACGATCGGCACGTATTCCTATGACGCTTCTGGGAATCTGCTCAGCGACAGCAACGACAACGGGCAAACCACCAAGTATGGCTACAACGACGCCAACCAGATTGCCTGTGTCAGCTCCATGGTCAGCGGCTCGCAATCCTGCGCAACCGGGAGCACGCCGAGCTCGACGAACTCGATCGTCGCCTACGGCTACAACGCGGCTGGGCAGATGTCGAGTACGACCGATTGGCTAAGTCCGAGCAACGTTGTGAACTATGAGAATTACAACGCGCTGGGCGAGCCGCAGACCATCGCCTACCCATCGTCAACTGGTGAAACACTTACCTACTCCTACGATCCTGACGGCAACGTCACTGGGGCGGCGTATACAGGTTCGAAGATCTCAGCGCTCAACGGTGTGAGTGACAGCTTCGGTCCGTACACCAAACTGGTAAGTCAAAGCAGTTCGACCTTGACCAATGGAGTCTCGTCCTCGAACTCCTACGACTCCCATGCCCGAGTCGCTCAGTCAAAGAACCCGACGGCGAATGCGTCGTCGGCAACAACGACTGACAGTTACTCGTACTACAACAATGGCGAACTTGAGACCGATACGCCCTCGACTGGGTCGACACGGAGCTACGCCTACAACACAGCTGAGGAGTTGACGTCGGTCAGCACTTCTCCCCTCACCAGCAACCAGTCCTATGCCTACAACGCCGACGGAGAGCGGTGCTTGTCATACAGCTACACGTCGGCCAATAATTCCCTGTCATGCTCTTCGAGCGCTCCTGGCGGGGTCACACCGACGACATATGGATGGAACGACTACGGGCAACTCACTTCGTCGGGACCATCGACTGCGATCACGACCTACACGTACGATGGCAACGGTCTCCGCATGACCGAGACGTCGACTGGCGTCACATCGAAGTTCGATTGGGATCTGGCTAGCGGGTCAGTGCCGTTGCTCCTCTCAGACGTCACGAACTCGGGGACCGCCGGCAACTCATACATCTATGGTCCGACCCTCTTTGGCGGCACGGCCCCGATCGAACAGATCAACACCAGTGGAACAGCGAGTTTCCTTTCCTCAACCCCTTCAGGTGTTCAAGCTGTCTTTACCGGCGGCTCATCACCGTCGCTGTCAGAGGAAGCGAACTACACCACGTATGGGACGAGGTACATCCAAAGCGGGAGCGTCGCCAGCCCATTTGGCTATCAGGGTTCGTACACCGACCCTTCAACGCTGATCTACCTGATCGGCCGCTACTACGACCCGAGCACGGACCAATTCCTGAGCATCGACCCAGATGTGGGTGAGACCGGTCAGCCGTATGCGTTCACGGCGGATGACCCGTTGAATGAGACGGATCCACGAGGGCTCATGGGAACTTGCGGCGGCCAAGCGGGGGATTGCGTCCAGAGCGGGGGACACGCGTATATCTCGAACCCGCAACCGACCCCCACTAAGAGTTCCAGTAAGCGCAGATCCGGTCCGACGCGGTACTACATGGTCTGTAGCGACAACGACAGCTGCTACACGAACCAGCGACACATCACGCAACAGATGATGACGATTGCCGGGGACAATCTCACCTATGTCGGACCGGGCTCTATGGTTTTCGAGGAGTTCTCTGCTGTCAATCCTTGGAAATCGTTAGCAGGAACGATTTTGGGGGTTGGCGGGCCGCTAACCGCAGCAGAGGTGGCACCCTACTTCGCGCAAGGCACTGCGGCCTTCGCGTCGGCCCTCGCTCCAACGGTTGGTCGGGTCGTAGTCTCAGGTGGGTTCATCTTTGGTGTTGCAACTGGCACGGACGCAGTTGACTTGCCTGCTTCTCCGGTTATCGTCACGCAGGTGTTACAAAACCTTGAGCTAGAACAGCCATCAGAAGACGCATTCTGGCAACAGGAATGGGAGAGCACTTTTCATGCGGATATCTTGCCTCCGGAAACAACCACAGGGCAGGCCCCATGAATGAGGACAAAAGTGACCTAGTTGCTCAAGGCCGGATGTTCGTCGACCGATATAACCAGGAGTTCGGTCCTGTCGACCCCAAAACTCTGCAAGTAAAATTCAAACTGGGGCGCGCTCTCCTGCTCGATGGAGAGTACGGCGAGGCAAAAGAAGTGTTTTCAGAAGTTCTCACGGCGCAGCACGCCTACTTGCCGGAAAACGATGAACAGATTCTCACGAGCCAGTGGCATCTGGCCTCCGCTCTGGTCATTCTTGGCGAATTCAAAGACTCGTTGCGACTGCTTGAACACATCATTGAAATTGCCTCTTTCAATGGTGTCGATGATCTGTCCTTTCCTCTAAACAAGACCCTTCCGGACCTCGCACGGGTGCTCTTCCTTCTGGGAAGATACGGTGAGGAGGTTCCGGTTCGGCGCCGGATTCTCGCGTCTCTAGTGAGTACGCGTTCATTGGATGATCCGAAGATACTTGAAGCAAGGATCAATCTCGCCTGGGCCTTGAGGGGCGCCGGCGAGAATCAGGAGGCTCTAGATCTTGATGGCCTGAATCTAGAGGAGTTGGATCGCTATCCGGAGAATAGGGCAGCCATCCTCAATCTCCGATATAACCGCGGTATCGATCTTATAAAGGTCGGGAGAACCAATGAGGGCGAGGCGGAGGTCGTAGCGGCCTATGAGCTGATAATGGCAGAACTGTCACCCGATGACCCTCTGCGCCGAACGGTGGAACCATTCGGCGCGCAGATCAAGCGATACAGCAAGCAAGCGAAATCGAAGCGGCCCCGCGCGCCTCGCTGACGAAGAAGGTATTTGCCTGGCCGAGCCCTTAGACCACCTATCGCAGGCTGCATTTAACAAGTAGTGCGGATCACCGCAGGGCTCGCTGGGCGGTTCAATATACAGTTCTGATTGCTATCCAAGTGCATCGAGGTGCCGCCTGTGTCTGCTCCCTGGTTGTAGTAGCCGCCAACTGCGCATCGACTCGAGACACCGACCGAACACTCCAGGCGGGACGGTCGGTTATTAGTTGGGCGCTACTACGACCCGGCGACGGAACAGTTCCTCAGCATCGACCCGGATGTAGCGGAGACTGGGACACCGTATGCCTTCACTGGCGACGATCCGCTGAATGAAACGGACCCGCTCGGGCTGTCTGGCGACGTTCAGGCATTTGAGATTTACACGGCCAAGGTGAATGCAAACAAGAAATACTGCACTGCACATCCAAACGCACGGGGTCACAGTTGTGGAGGCTTGCTCCATGAAATCGCGGGAACCATTGATAAAACCGGATCTCATGTCAAGCGGGCGGCCATGGTGGTTGGTCACGCGGTTCGCACCCATCCGCTCCAAACGGTGACTATCATCGCTGGCGGGAACGCTCTCGCCATTCCGGGTGTGGATGTACTTGGAGCCGAACTGGATGTGGAAACCATCAGGTCGCTTGAAGCGTCGGACTTCGGCAGTTCTGCGGCTGCTCAGACTGTGAAGGGCATAGCGGGCTCGATTGCAATTGCCGGCGATGCCGATCAGTGCGCTCAGGGCGCCGCAGTTTCGTGCGCATCTGCCCTTGTTGGAGGCTATGGACTTTATGGACAGAATCAAGCTGCTGAAGCTATTGGGTACGCACTCTCACTGGCCGGTCTCGCGCTTCCATGACTCATGCAGATACGCGAGCGCAAGTCTTGGCCCGATGGGTACCTAGGGTCGGGCGCAATGCCGCAACATGCCTTTGGTGGCAAAAAAGGGGACAACTGACGCTCTCGGGGGTCAAGAAGCTTGATCCCAGGGGAGCTCCGGAGCGATGCCAGCGCGGTCCAACATGACCATCGTGATGAAGCTCTGCGCGTCATGAAAGCCCCGTGCGTTGGCACGGATCCGTCCGATG
>DASXFC010000049.1:0-10481 GCA_036489775.1 Acidimicrobiales bacterium
GGGTCTCAACTCGAAGATCCAAACGATCAAGAAGATGGCCTACGGCTTCCGGAACAAGGAGCACTTCAAGACGGCCATCTTCTTCCACTGCGGGGGGTTACAGCTTTACCCAGCTACCCACAGGGAAGCCGGATGACCCAATTAAAGAAACGTTCTGCAAACGAATCGCGAACTTTTGTAAAACTGATGAGAGTTGGCTGTGCGGCAGTCCGGGGCGTGAGTTAGAACGAGGCCGTCTCAACCCCAGCTCCCTTGGAGGACTTCGTGTTTGCTCGCCTCGCGTCCCACGTTCGACCGCACCTCCCGGTAAAAGTTGCCTTGACCATGGCACTCGGTATGGGCGTCCTGGTCCTTCCCGTTCCTCTTCTCGAGGGGGTCGCCAGCGCAGCCGACACCACCTCCTACGTTCCGGGCCTCCCCACGGTCGACACGATCACCAACGGCACGTCGGCCGCGCCGTGGAATGAGTCACAGGGAGACCCCTCGGCAGCGCTCTATGACACGCAGGCGCCCGGCACCTTGCTCCCCACCTACA
Source organism: Acidimicrobiales bacterium (assembly GCA_036489775.1). Classification (GTDB taxonomy): domain Bacteria; phylum Actinomycetota; class Acidimicrobiia; order Acidimicrobiales; family RAAP-2; genus Bog-473. The sequence goes on from DASXFC010000049.1 coordinate 536, forward strand.
CGCCAGGTGGCGTATCGACTGGCTCAGGCGCTTTGGCGGAACCAAACCTGGCCGTCTATCCGAGTGCCAACAGCGGCACCGATGGTGTGTCTCCCTATCCGAGCGGGACCGTCGGAACTCCGGGCCCGCTTGATGGATATTGCGGCACCGGGAACCAAGTCACCGCATCGTCCGGTGCGCCGGCCCGTCAGCCGGCGAGCACGACTTTGCCCTTCGCCCCTGCCTACTTCCCCCATGTAGTGAGAAACACTGACGGATCCCTGACCGGCTACTTCGACTACCGGCCCAAGGATGCCGATGAGGCACTCGTTGCGGCGAGTTCGACCGACAATGGGAAGAGCTGGACCTACGAGGGAGAAGCTCTAGAGCAAAATCCCGGCTACTGCCCGTCCGGCGACATCAATGACGACGGCGAAGGCCACCCGAACGTCATCACCGTTGGTGATACCTCACTTCTCTACACCCTGCAACGTCCGGCGGGCGACAACATCGGTATCGGCATGCTTGTTCACAGCCTCACGCCGACAGCCACCAACCCGTTGACTGGATTGCCAGCATCGGAGAAGGTCGGTATCGATCCCGATGCCTTCGTTCCCTCCGGTGACGGTGTCTCCGTCCCGTCCACCGGCGGCCCGGCCGTGACCATCAACGTCACCACTGTCGGCACCCCGAATTCTCCTGACCAACTCCTACCCGGCGGGTTCGTCGACCTCACGCAGGACCCAACCCCGATGGCGTCGTCTGTCATCACGTGCACGGGTGTCGGGACCAGCTCGCTGACCGGATGCACCAGCGCCAACACCACTGGCATTTCCGTAGCTCCCAACGACCTCCTTGAGCAGGTCATCGGGTACGTCAATGGAGCAGTCACAGTGCCGAGCGGCCCCAACACGTCGACCGGCGACGGCGGCCTGGGCACCATCAACGTGGTGACCACTTCCGGCGGCACCACGAAGGGCTTTACCAATGCCATCACGGGCACGACCTACAACGTCAATGCACCCAACCGTGCCTACATCAATGGTGTGGCGATCTACTGCGACCAGGCCAACGCCAACCCAACCACCAAGATGGAGGACTGCACCACCGGGCCTGGAGGAGCGAGCCTGAGCGTGGCGACCGGCTCCCCTATCACCTCCGACCCGATCGTCCCGGCCACGGCGAGTGAGACAAACGGGCTGGTGGCCCCCGACGGAATCGTCGGAGTACTCCCGAGCTACCCGAACAACGGCACGGTCCCGGCTGGCGCGACGTACGTGGTGTACACCGAGAAGGAGCTGGCGTACTTCGTGGCCGGCACGACGACCAATTCGTCGTCGACAGCCTTCAGCTCCTCCATACCGTTCATCGCTTCGCTCTACGAATCGGCTGACATGCCGGTGACCATTTCCCCCGCCAACCCGGTCACCGTGCAGATCGGCGACACCACCGCGTCGACCATCGTGCCGGTGACCTGCACCGGATTGACGACCGGCACCACCGACACCCTGACCGGCTGCTCGGGCTTCACCGCGGGCGACAAATACTCGTCAACCAGTCTCATCGGAGCCCCAGGTGCCGACACCGTCTCGGCCGCCACCCTGGCCTTGACCGGTGAAGGCAGCACCAGCACAGCAAAACTCTTTAAGAACAATGAAGACCTGACGGTGCTTCGCGTGGCGTACACCACTGACGGCATCAACTTCTCGTCCGCTGGGCTCGACAACAACGGAATCATCAGTGGGGCCAGCAATGGCGCCACCAATTACCAGGACATCAACAACCCCTCCTCCACCATTAGCCCCTCCAACTTGAACGCCTACGCGGCAGCTGGGACCCCCGATGCCACCGAAATGCGTTGGGTCGGATCGGCCGGTTCGATTATCACCAATCCTGATGGCAGCTACGGGATGTTCCTGTCCGGCGCCTGGGCCGCCGACGGCGACAGCGACGCCTTCAATCAGATCTATTACACGCAATCCTCCAATGGCGAGAATTGGAGCATTCCAACCACGGTGGTCAGCACCGATTACACCTTCTCCGCTTCGGCCGCGCAGGATGCCGCCCTGGCCAAAGGAATCGACGCTCCACTCGGGGTGAGCGCCTACTACTCGGGTCGCGCCTATGGACCAGGCGTGGTGCAAAACCCCAACGGCACACTCACCATGATCTTTGCCGGATACCGATCCCCGAAGCCGATCGTAAACGCCGGCACGGTGCTCGGCACGAGCACGGCCACACCATGGACAGTAGGCGCGACAGATCCTGCCCTCTATCGCAACATCATGACGGTGACACTGAACTCGTCAACGTCACCTGGGGTCGGTACCGTCACGACCGTGGCCTCCAGCCCGTCTGATCCGACTGTCGGTCAACCGGTCACGTTCACCGCAACCGTCAGCGTTCCCGCTCCTGGCAGCGGGACGCCAACCGGGACAGTCACTCTGAGCGACGCCAATGGCACTCTTTGTTCGGGCACATTGAGCGAAACGTCACCCGACACGGCCAGCTGCTCAACGACCTACGCCACAAGTACCAGCGATACGGTGACCGCGACCTACGGTGGGGACAGCAACTACGCCAGCTCCTCTGGGTCCACCACCATCGTCATCTCTGCGCTCGCGCAATCCATCACCTTTGTTGCGCCCTCAACTGCGACCTATGGCACCTCCACGACTTTGTCGGCCACCGGTGGGGGGTCAGGTAACCCAGTGACCTTCAGCGTCGATACCACCAGCGGAACCGAGGTGTGCGCCGTTTCGGGCACCGATGACTCCACACTGACCTACACACGTGCCGGAACCTGTGTCGTCGACGCCAACCAAGCTGGGAATGCTTCGTACTCAGCCGCGCCTCAAGTAGAGCGGAGCATCAGTGTGGCCAGAGCCACCCAGATCATCACCTTCAACTCACCGCCTCCGACCAATGCCACTTACGGTGGGACCTACACGGTGGGGGCGACAGCGTCTTCGGGCCTGCCCGTGACCTTCAGCGCGGCGGCCATGTCGGTCTGCACGGTGGCCGGAACGACGGTGACCTTCACCGGGGTCGGAACCTGCACCGTTGTGGCTAACCAAAGTGGCAACGCCGACTACCTGGCCGCGACACCGGTGACCGAAGGCATCACCGTCGCCAAGGCTGCCACCACTATCGTGGCCGCACCAGTCTCGGTCCTCGGCTCGATCCTCATGGTCAGTGTCACCTTCTCTGCCACCGTGACCTCACAAACCACAGGCAAGGGTGTCTCGGGTCAAATCGTCACCTTCTCCGACGGGCCTCTGGCGACCTGCGTGGCCGCCACCAACGCCAACGGGGTGGCTACTTGTACCGATTCGGTCTTGGCCGCCCTTGCTCTGTTGCTCTCGCCCTCCTACAGCGCCAGCTGGCCCGGGGACGCCGATTACGATGCCGCGTCGAGGACAGGCAAGGTAACACTGCTCTGAGACGTAACTTCCTTCGCCCGGAACGGACAAGTCCTTAGCCCCACGGGCTAGATCTCTCTTGTTGTGCGGCGGCGGAGTGAAACCCACTGACTGTGATCCCACCCGGAGTGGTTCGGGCGGCCCTACCGAATCGGGTATCAGTTCCAGGCGGAAGGCACGTCTTCTGCAACCGCAGATGACGTGGACTCGTCGGGTTTTGACATGCTCTCCTTCAACCCGGCGCCCTCGAGAAGTGTCGATCCATTCCGGAGGGGTTGGGGTCGCCGCGCTACGACCGACGGGAACCAGCGTCCACAATGTGACGACGAGCTTGAGCGGATCGGAACTGTCTTCGTGAACCGAGCCGCTATGGGCAGATCCCGAGCAACGCGTTGGTGAGGATGTCGATGCCCGGCCCCTCGTTGAGAAGCAGCCCTTGCTGCCCACTTGCACCACAAGCCAGCGAGCCGTTGGTCACCTGGGTGAACCCGAGGGATGCGCCCACGTTGTACGACATCCAGAGGTAGTACTGGGTTGCGGCGAGATAACCGCCGGTGTCGGTGTTGAACTTGACCAGCGGGTCTTTGCTGTTGCTTTCGTAATACCGGGCCTGACCGGTGAGCTGGCCACCCGGGTCGACGCCGTCATTGGTGGTGTCGAGCCCGAGCCAGGCACGACCGCACGTAATCGACAGGGTGCAATTGTCGGTCTTCTGGCCGAAGCCCAGCCTGAGTGCTCCGAAGGTGAGCGGATTGCTCTGGGGGAAGAAGACCCCGGCTGGACCGCCGGCCGAGCCGCCGCTCTGACCCGCTCCCGTCCGGTCGCAGTCGCTCTTCAGTCCACTTCCGAAGCAGAACTCTCCGGCCAGGGAGAGCGGAGTGCTTGGGACGTTGCCGTTCAGGTCAGTCGGAATCACGTCGATGGCGAAGATCTGCGTTGGGTTGTCGGTCTGATCTTGGAGCGAGTCGGGGTACACCCACGGCGGCCCGCAGTCTTCGACGCCGGTCGAGTAGTCGACGCAGATGGCGAGATTGGCTGGGACGTTGGCAATCGAACCTTGGAGGTAGTTGAGGCCGACGTTGCCGTCGAACGTCACCGTGCCGAGCGAGCCGTCACCCGTGAGGTTGCTGCTTGCTCCATTTGTGGCGTACTGCATGCTGATCGTGCCGTCGGTGCCGGAGTTCACGGTGAGGGTGCCCGGCTGGGGTTGCTCCACGGTGCCCGCCAACTCGGGCCCAGATGGCCCACCCGACTCGTAGTCGAATGCCAGCGGCATCGCCGAAGACAAGTCGTACTGGAGCGTGAGGACCCCGCTGGAGCTGTCGGAGAATCCGAACCCGCCCACGTTCTGGAGGTCGATACTTATGCCCTTCACGCCCGGGCTGTAGTACGCGAGCTGGTCACCGCTCGGCGCCGGGCTCAGGTTGTTGTTCGCGTCCGGATAGAGCACGTCAACCGGCGTCGCGGGCCCTACCTGGTGGTTGAAGACCTCAGCAATCACCTGGCCGATGTGGCTGCCGTAGGTGTCGAGACTCGTCTCGCCGCCCGGCTGCATGGTGAGCGTCATGTGCGACGGCAGGCAATCGATTTCGGCGTGGACAGTGTCCAGGGTGGGCGCAATGTCACCGCCGACGCCCAGGCTTGCGATCGACGAAAACCCCGTCGCGTCGGCTGTGATCTTCTGAATCGGGGCGCTCGCCTGGTAGTCGACCACTGTGTCGCCAGTGGCATCCGTCCCCAGGCTGAAGCTCACCAAGGACGGGAGCTGGTCGATCGTTCCGTCGAAGGTCCCTCCTTCCGTCTGGGCGTCGACCGTCACCGTCTGACCGTCGGGTGGCGTGTTCTGGCACGAGTCGGCGTCCTGGCTCCCGGTCCCGATTGCCCCGCTGAGGGAAGAAATGGAGCCACTCGCGTCCTTGGTGAGCGAGACGTTGTAGCTGGTGAGAAGGTTGATCCGGGCGAACGCGTAGAACGCGCTCGCAGTATCGGAGTACCAGAGACCCGAACCGATGTCTGTGCTCGGAGCGTTGTCGGCGGTGGCCGAGCCGTCACCGGCCAAGACGGAGATCGTCCCGATGGGCTGGGTCGCTGTAGCCGATGCCTGTGTCGTCTGTGGGACTGCGGTCCCGTTGTCGCCGTAATCGAAATTGATGGTGTCGCCGGAGGGAATCGAGTCGATCGTTGCATTGATCTCATCGGCCCGATCGAAGAAAGGCTGCTTGCTGTTCGTGATGTCGACGGCGATCTCGCCAATCCCCGCAGGGGTGCCGCTGTTGTCGCCGTTGAAGGTCACAGTGCCGGTTGTGTCGCTGGCCTGTGTGCTCGGTGTCTGCGAGGTCTGGAATCCGATCGCGACCGAGCTGTGCTGCGGCAGGTTTGTGAGGTGGCCGACGACCACGTACCCCTGGTTGTCATCCTGGGCGGTGAGCCCGATGTAGCCAAGGGGCTGCGACAGCGTGAGCGCCCCGCTGAACGGCTCGGCCGCGTTGACGGCCAGAGCCTGGAGGTCGGGGATGCGAACGGCCACGGTGGACGTCCCGTCGGTGTAGGCGTGGTAGGAGGCGTAAGCACCGGTCCCGGCTCCGGTCGCCGGCACGTCCCGGCCGGAGCCGTAGCGCGCCTCTACCAAGCTGATCGGCCCTCCCGTCGTGTTGACGGCCGTCTGCGAACCCAGCTGATCGACGGTCAACCCCGTGGGGACTCCCGTTGCATTCAGAGCCGCCGCCGTGAGAAGCTCGCCGTCCGACGTGTCGTGGTACTGCGCCGAGAACTGGCCTGCCGCTGTGGCGGCGCTGTAGCTCACCTTGGTCTCGCCGCTGCTCGGCTGCGTGTAGTCGACATCCACGGACTTACCGAGCTGATTGATGGTCGCGGCGATCTCCTTGTCGTCACTCGGGCTGATAAGGCTCAGGGCGCCGTTGACCACGGTGGGCGCGCTCGAAGTAAGGGAGACGTCTTGCCCGGCCATGCCGAGGCTGACGTTGGCCGTGATCGACGCAGGGGCCGGTGTGAAGTCGACGTCGCCGAGGGACGTGTTGGTCGGTGCGTCGGGATTGGGGCCGGAGAAGATCTCGCCGATGGTCCCCTCGGTCGGTTGTGGGTTGCTGTTGTTCTGGGTCAAGCTGATGTCCGTGCCGGCACTCGTGTCGGAGATCAGCCCGACCGAAGCCGACCAGTCGGAATCGGTGCCTGCCGTCAGTCCGTCCTCACCCGCGCCAACGTACGTCTGCGGTGCAGCCGGATCGAGCGCAACCGCCTCGACGGAGACCTGGGCCGTCGGCGAGAAGCCGTTGATGCGGGAGATGTCGAGGGTGAGCGCCGTGCCGGACAAGGCCGGCGTGAGCGTGCCCATGAAGTCGGGGATCCCATCTCCGTTGACGTCGATCGGCGTCGGCAACCCGATGATCGCTCGCGTGATCCGGGTGACATCGGTCCCGTTGGGCTCGACGTACACCGTGCGGTAGGCGTAGTCGAGGATGTTCAGAGCGCATAGGACCGACGCGATCTGGCTCGGCGCCGGAGGGCTGGGGATCAACTTGGCGATCGGGCAGGCGATCGATTGGAGCAGGCTGCCCAGGTTCACAGTGTTGAACACCGCTCTAAGGCTGGGGGCCGTCGTCCCAGGAGCGCCGGTCAGGCTTCCGACAATGCCGTTGAGAATGCCGTCGTGCGACGACATCAAACTCGTCGTGGCACCGGTCAGACTCCCGGCAAGGCTCTCGAGCCATGGCACCTGGCTCAGCGGGGCACTCCCTAGGTCCACATGGTCGTCGAGCGAGAGTTTCGGGCTTAGCGGGACATTGACCAAACCTCCGACCTGGCCGTCGAGCGAATCCGCGGGGCTTGCTTGGGCAGCGGTTGGACCTGCGGCGACGCTGTCGACCGACGGAGCAGTACTCGCCGGGGTACCGGCCGGTGCCAGCACTGCGATCAACCACACCGCCGACATTGCCGCCACCGACCTCGTCAACCACGTCCGCGACCCATTCCGGAAATCGAAATCTCTCAGCCTCATCGTTCCTCCCGCCGTTCCACGAGACCGCATGGCCCCACCTTCGGGTTTCCCGCCCCCCGAGGAGAACGGTTCGCAACTTTCCTGCAGTTCTCCCGTATCTAAGGCGTGACGTACCTGTGCCACGGGATGGCACAGGTACCTAGACTTCCCACATGGCGGGTCGCAGGGACGGAAGCCAATGGGAAGGAGCGTCTCTTCTGGAGCAGGCAGAGGCCAGGCGTCGGGCCGGATGGCTGACTGAGGCCCGGGTCGGCTTCGCCGCTGCCGCGAACGCAGCCGAGGCCGCTGGCGATACCTCCACTTTCCTGGACGCCGCCCTGGGTATCGGCGGCATCTGGGTGAACGAGCAGCGCGACATCGTCGCGCGGGCAACCCTCGACTCTCTCTGGCACCGTGCACGCACATTGGTTGAAGCCGGCTCGGTCGAAGAGGCACGTCTCGACGTGCGCCTCGCAGCCGAAGCCGTCTACCAAGGGGCACCAACGGAGGAGGTCATGGCCGGGGTCGAGCGTGTCCGCGCCTTCGGTGACGAGGCGACAACCGCGGAGGCGCTCTCGTTGCTCCACCATGTGCAGCTCGATCCCCGATACGCCGAGGGGCGTCTCGCGTTGGCTGAGGAGATGGTGTCGCTCGGCGCGCGGGCCAAGGACCGCCTAATCACCCTCATGGGTCTGTGCTGGCGGACGGTGGATCTCTATCTCAAGGGAGATCATCGTGCAGGCCAGTCGCTCGCCGAGCTGCGCGAACGCTCAGACGCCGAGTCATGCGAGGCCCTTAGCTTCGTCTCAGACGTCCTTCGAGCGATGACCCTCGCCCGGGCCGGGCACTTTGAAGAGGCCGAGATGGCCGCTTCGAGATCCCTGGAGCGAGGAACGGCCGCGGGCGATCCCGATGCGCCGGCCTACTACGGGGCAATGCTCGGGGCGCTGCGGTGGTGGCAGGGCCGCGAGCAAGAGGTCATCGGTCTCATTCGCGAGATCTCGACCTCGCCGCGCCTGGGCTTCAACGACCACGTGTACGTGGCCGCAGACGCCTTGCTGTCGTTCACCCTTGGTGATCTCGACTGCACCGAGGAGGCGCTGGCTCGCCTGAGCGCTGTCGGCCTCCAACGACTTCCGAAGTCGAGCAGCTGGCTCACCACCCAGTTCCTCGTCGCAGAGACTGCATACCTCCTTGGGGATGCCCAGCTGGCAGCGACCGCCGGCGAGCTTTTAGCTCCCTATGCGCATCTCCCGGTCATGCCATCGCTCGCGGTCGTGTGCTTCGGTTCCGTCGAGCGGGCCCTCGGGCTGTGCGCCGCCACGTCTGGTCGTATGGATGCCGCCGTGCACCACCTCGATGCCGCGATCCGCGTCGACCGTCGACTCGGAAGCCGACCCATGGGCGTGCTCACCGAGCATGCCCTTGCCGGCGTATTGGTCGCCCGTGGTGCCCAGGGCGACGGATCACTGGCCGAACAACTGGCGCGTCGCGCCGAAGACCGGGCAGAGCGGATCGGGATGGTGCTCCGCCCGCAACCGTCATGGCTGGCAGTTTCCGCGGGAACGTCTCTGACGGCGCGAAGCTCCCGGGATGCGTCGCTGCAGTCCTGCCAAGGCGGCTGGCGTGTCGCCGTCGACGCCCGGGCGACGCTCTTGCCCGCCCGCGTCGGGTTCTCATACCTCGCCGAGTTGATCGATCGGCCCGGCCAGGACCTCGACGTGATCAGCCTCTCGTCCGGCGGAGTTCTCCAAGGCTGCGCTCCGGACGAGATCGCAGACGAGCAAGCCCTTTCGAGCTACCGCCGTCGTGTTCGAGAGCTGGACGCAATACTCGGTCGCGACGGCCTCGACCCTTCCGTAGCCGCTAGCTACCGCCGAGAGCTCACCGATCTCATGGCGGTCCTCCGGTCATCTGTCGGTCTGGGGGGCAGGACGCGGGTCTTCATCGACGACAACGAACGCGCTCGAACTGCCGTGCGCAAGGCGCTCATACGTGCACTGGCTGCTATCGAGTCCGTCGAGCCCGGACTCGGGCATCACCTGCGAGCGAGTGTGGTGACGGGAATCACGTGCCGGTATACGCCGGCGCCAGGGTGGAACGTCACCGTGCAGCGCCACACAGACTGAACCACTCCAAGACGTTGGTGTCGGAGGGGGAACTCGACACAATGCCGGGCGCGCTTTTGACGCCTGCCAGCCGTGGGGATCACCCCATGTCGGAGCGAGATTCGGTGACAATCCGGTGCACGAGGTGGGCACCACCGAGCTTTGGCTGCCGGCTGCATAAGTCCAGTGCGCAGGCGCACGCCACGGACGGGAATCCGTACTGCCCGCGAAGATGAGCAGGCGGGACATTGAAACCGAATTTCTCACTCCAGGTCGGCGAAGTGGGCTATTTAGCGCAATGTTCACAGTAGGAGCTTCGCGACTTGGAGACGGGCTACCGAGCTGCGACCTTGGCAGCCGCCTTGGCTCCAGACTTGCGAGATCCGCCAGCGCGAGCCGACGAAGAGGCAGCGGCCGACGTCTTCCGAGTAGATCTGGCGGGG
>DASXFC010000070.1:0-88209 GCA_036489775.1 Acidimicrobiales bacterium
CGAGCTGCTTGCCACCCGTCGGCGAGCGAAGGGAGCCGCCATGGAGTAGAACGATTTACGGAGCCCGGCGGACGACCCCCTCACCTCGGAGTGGGGAATAACGCGAACTTCCAGCTAGGGAATAACGGCAACGTTGACAGCCAGAGCGCCCGGCGGCGGCCAGATTGGTGCGCTGCTGCTCAACGCCAAGTACGTCGACCCCGGCACGGTCGACACCACCGGGGTCTACAACCACTACTCGGCGCTGCGCAGCTACGAAGACCTACTCGGGCTCACCACCGGTGGTACCGACGGCAAGGGCCATCTTGGTTATGCCGCAGCCAACGGCATGCTCCCGTTCGGCTTCGACGTCTTCCCCAAGTACCGCCAGTAGGTTTCTCAGTCCAGGCGTTGCAGCGAGTCCCGGAAACGCTCGGCGTTGGCCACGTACTCGTCGGCCGAGAACTTGATCATCGACACATCCGACTTACCTTCACGAATCTGAGCCGGGACACCGACCGCCAGGGCACCGGGCGGGACCACCATCTTGCCGGGGACCACCGCGTTGGCGCCCACCGTGGCGCCGCTGCTGATCACGGCAAAATGGAGGATCACCGAGCCAGATCCGGCCAACGACTCGTCCTCGAGGGTGCAGCCCTCGAGGTGCACGAGGTGGCCGACCACGCAACCCTCGCCCACCACGGTGGGAAAGCCCGGACCGGCATGGATCACGGTGCCGTCCTGGATGGAACTCTGGGCGCCGATGCGAATGGTGCCGTAGTCGCCACGCAACACCGCCCCAGGCCAGATGCTCGACTGTGCACCGAGCGTGACATCGCCGATGACCACGGCATCGGGATGCACATAGGCCGAGAGATGGATGTTGGGCCGGCGGTCGCCCAAGCTGTAGATCGCCATTGGCGGACGTTACACGTGGCCCGCGACCCAGGTCACGCCCTGATAGCCGCGGTAGCCGAGATAAATGACACTGGCCACCAGGAAGGCTTTGAAGTACCAGGGAACCGGCCCGCGCTCCTGCTCGGCCAGGACGGTGCCACAAGTCGGGCACTCCCCTTCTACGCCGAGATCCTCGTCCTCGACGAAGACGTCACACTCCTCACACCAAGCCACTGCGCTTGAAGCTCACTTCCCCCCGATGCGGACGCGCAACTTGAGCGGCGTCGCGCCGAGTTCGAATTTTTCCCGGACCCCCCGCTCGATGTAGCGCAGATACGTCTGGGGCAACCGCCCGCTGGAAAAGATGGTGAACGTCGGCGGGTCGATGGCGCCCTGCACGATGTAACGGATGCGGGCCCGTGGTGCCGCCTGGCGCTGCTGGAGCTCCTGCACGGCCCGGTTAAGGGCACCAGTCGGCACCCGTTGGTGGTACGAGGTGACCGCTTCACGCAAGGCCGGCAGGATGCGATGGACGCCTCGGCCTGACCGTGCGGACAACTTGAGCACCGGCGCGGCACCCAGAAAGGCCAGGCGATCGCCCACGCCAGCCAGCACGTCATCACGGTCGTCGGTGGGAACGAGATCCCACTTGTTGAGGACCACGATGGTCGGACAACCCGAGACACCGATGCGCTCGGCCAACCGCTGGTCCTGATGCGACGCGCCGACGGTGGCGTCAATCACCAGCACGGCGATGTCGGCCCTTTCCAACGCCTTGAGCGCCCGGAGGACCGCATGCTGTTCGAGGCCGCGCTCTGTCCTCGACGGCTTCCGTAAGCCGGCCGTGTCGATGAAGCAGAGCGGTCCTTCCGGCGTGTCGATGACGGTGTCGATGGCGTCGATGGTGGTCCCCGGCATGTCGTGGACGATCGAGCGCTCCTCGGACACCAACTTGTTGAACAGGGTCGACTTCCCCACGTTGGGGCGTCCGATGATGGCGATGCGGGGCACCGCGTTGGCGGCACCCCGGGGCACCTCCGCGAATGACGACCCGTCGTCACCCTCTGCCGCGGGCTCTTCAGGGATGGGCGGGGGTAGGAGATCGATGACCGAATCGAGCAGATCGCCGGTGCCCCGACCATGGAGGGCGCTCACCGGATAGGGATCACCCAGGCCCAGCGAGATGAATTCCCAGATGGCGGTCTCCCGGTTGGTGTCATCCACCTTGTTCACCGCCAGCACCACCGGCGGGCCAGCGCGGCGAATGAACTTGGCCGCGGCCAGGTCCTCGTCGGTTACCCCGGTCGTCACATCGACCGTCATCACGATGACGTCGGCGTCGTGCAGGGCCTTCTCGGCCTGCGCACTTACCTTCGATTCGAGATCATCGCCGGCCATGAGCCAACCGCCGGTGTCCATGATGCTGAAGGGAACGCCGACCCATTCGGCCTCGAGGACCTTGCGGTCCCGGGTCACACCGGGCTGCTCGTCCACCACCGCCGAGCGTCCACCCACGATCCGATTGACCAAGGACGACTTGCCCACATTGGGACGCCCTGCCACCACCACCATGGGAAGTCTCATGCGGCACAGGCCGAACGGAACGAGGTCCCATCGAGAGCACGCCGGAGCGACTCACCGTCGCATGGCACCACTTCGACCGGGCGGGGCAGATCGGCCAAGGTCAACCCATCGAGGAAGCGGCCTTCGTTGAGACAGGCATCCGGCAACAGGTAGCGCGTCTCGGAGGTCGCCCCATCGCCGGCCAGGACACGGGCCACGTCCTCGCCAGTGAGGAGGCCGGCCACACCGATGTTCCCGCCGAAGAAGTCGTTGGTGATGGCCCGCACCGTGATGTCCTGGCGTGGGTGGGTTTCCACCAGCGGCGTCAGGACCCGGGCGCCGTAGACGCCGGTCAGCACGCAGACGGGCCGATCGTCGCTCCCCGAAGGTGAGCTGGTCATGGCCGACTCGAGATGGCGCGGCCGATAGCCCTCGGCCGGTGCCGCATCAACCGAGGCGAAGAAACCGTGACGGACCCCACCCGCACCCTTTGCTTCTGGCTGAGTGAAAGCGCGGCCGAAGGCACGGGCCATGCCGATGCCGTTCTCGTGCTGGGGAAAGCCGTCGTACTGGCTGAAGGGCGGGAACTCGCGACCAGCCAACAGGTAGTACTCGTCGGCGGCGTAGACCAGGCGCTTCCCCAACAGCTTGCGGCACAGGGTTTGCCACTCGGTCACCAGGTCGACGATCTCGGCCGCCTCAGCCGAGGTATGCGGCCGCATGGTCGGCTCATTCGAATACCGGCTCACCCCGAGCGGCACCACCCCGACCGTGGCCAGGGCCGAGTACTGGTCGACGATGCCGGCCATGGTGTCCTCGAAGTGATGGCCATCGTTGACACCCGGGCACACCACGACCTGACCGTGCACCTCGATGCCACCGTCGAGCAGCACCTGGAGCCAGCGCAACGAGGTCGCCCCCTTGGGGTTGCGCAGCATGTCCGAGCGCAGGTCGGGATCGGTGGCGTGGATGGAGACGAAGAGAGGGCCGAGGCGCTCGGTGAGGATCCGCTCGGCGTCGAGCTCGGTGAAGCGGGTCAGCGTGGTGAAGTTCCCGTAGAGGAAGGAGAGGCGGTAGTCGTCGTCCTTCAGGTAGAGCGAGCGCCGCATGCCCTTGGGCAGCTGGTAGATGAAGCAGAAGGCGCAGTGGTTGTCGCAGGTGCGGATGCGGTCGAAGACGGCCGAGGAGACCTCGAGGCCCAGCGGCTCACCGGCCCCCTTGGCCACCCGGACGATCCGGGGCAGGGGGGAGCCCGAGCGCTTGACCAGGACGCGGAGGTCCGGGACATCGCTCATCTGTTGGAAATCGATGACGTCGCGCGGCACCTCGCCGTTGAGTTCGAGGAGCTCGTCACCCACGACCAGACCGGCGCGGGCTGCCGGCGACGCCTCGGCGACCGAAGTCACCGTGGGAGCTGACATAGGGATCAAGGTTACCGGTACAACACAGGACTCCAGGTCAGCGGCATCGGACCGGCCGAAAACGGTGTTCCAGCGCCCCACTCCGAGGAAGGCCGGGACCAAGAACGGCAGGAAAAGGCGACCGGGCCTTCCCAAGGGCAGGGCCGGCCCAGCGCCCGCTACAACAGAAGTGGTGGCTGGCCTGGAGAAACGAGCCGCACGGCAGCGGTCCCGCATGCTCGGCGAACTGCGCCGGCTCGGGATCGAGGATGCGCGCGTCCTCGAGGCCATGGATCAGGTGCCCCGGCATGCCTTCGTCGAGCGCTTCTGGCGGGTGCCACCCTCGCTGGAACCGTCGGGCGGTCCTGAGCTTCAGGAGTACCGGGTCACCGACGAGAGCAGCGACACAGTGCTGGCTCAGGTCTACGACGCCAGTGCCGCCATCCTGATCCGCCGATCCGATCCGGGCGTCCCGGCCACCTCGAGCATCTCGGCTCCGGTGATCGTGGCCAGCATGCTGAGCGAACTCCAGCTCGAACCAGGCCAACGCGTCCTCGAGATCGGCACGGGCAGTGGCTACAACGCTGCCCTCCTGGCCCACCTCCTCGGGGATCCAGCTCTGGTCACCACGGTGGACATCGATCCGTCCCTGACCACCGAGGCGGCTGAGCGGCTTCGCACTCTGGGCTATGAAGGCATCGAGGTCAGGGCCGGCGACGGCGCGCTCGGTGTCCCCGACCGGGCCCCGTTCGACCGCATCATCGCCACCGTCGGCTGCGTCGATCTCGCACCAGCCTGGGTGACCCAGTTGGCTCCGGGCGGCACCATGCTGGTGCCACTCGAGCACGGGGCCATGCACCCTCGGGTCCTGATGTGGTGTGACCAAAGCGAAACCAGGCCAGGCCCGGCCACGTTGCGTGGTCGCTTCGTTGGACGGTCCGGCTTCGTCCGGGTACAGGGCATCCAGGCCAGCCGGATCATCTGGCCCAACGAGAGCCCGCCCCCCACGGATCCGGTGACCACGCCGCTCCCGAGTGCGGTAGCCCAGGTCCTCGACCCCTCCGGCCTCGATCGCGGCAACCCGGTCGCCGCCCGGGCGATCTGGAACTTTGCGATCTATCTGGCCGTGCGCGACCGGCGCGCCTCGCGCATCATGACCCTGAGCGACGAGAGCTCCCGCGCCTGGATCCGGTCCGGCGGCCTGGCCACCCACGGATCTCTCGGTCCCGCCCTAGGCCGGCGCCTGCTGGAAATCGCTGCGGACTGGATCGACCTGGGCTGCCCCGGTCTCGATCGTTATGCCCTCCGGTTCGAGCCGATCCCAAGCGTGGCCGAGGGCGGCGGGCCTGACAGCAAGAGCAGCCCCTGGAGCATCGACCGCATCGACTACCGCCAACACCTCACCCTCGATAGCCCGGCACCCTGAAGTCAGCCCGCCTCACCCGCAATCGGCGCAGTGCCCCATCACATCCAGCGCGTGCGAGGTCACGCTGAAGCCTTGCTGCTCGGCCAGCTTCTGCACCATGGCGTCAACCGTCTTCTCGAACGCGGGCGTCGGGGTGACGTCGATAACCCGCCCGCATTCGATGCAGAGCAGGTGATGGTGATGTTCGGTCAGGTCCTCGGCCAACTCGAAGCGGGCGAATTCGTCGCTGGCTGCGATCCGCCGCACCACACCGGCGTTCTGCAGATCGACCAGGTGACGGTAGGCGGAACTGCGTGGCAGGTCCGGGAGGGCGGCCCCGATGTCCGAGATGCTGGCCGGATGCCCGAATCGGACCAAGAGCTCCACGACGGCTCGGCGCCCGGACGTGTAGCGCTGGTCGGCCCGCCGTAGCCGGACCTCGACCAGTTCATGGAGTGTGCCCTCATCGTGGTGCATCGTTCTCGCCCTTTGAGCCTTCGGCAGTCTCGGTTGTAATGAGACTGAGTCTCACTCTACTCTCGGCTCGTGACCCGTTCGAGCCAATGCAAGCCCCGCTTCCTCCAGCTGACCGTGCTGATGGCCCTGGCCCTGGCCCTGGTCACGCTGATCCCCGCCCTCATGGTCACCGCCCCGGCCAGCGCCGCCAGCGCCACCTCCCGGCCCCACCTCATCCAGGCCGTGGGGGCCGAGAACGAGTACGCCAACGTGCTCTCGCAGATCGGTGGCCGCTACGTCCACGTGTCGGCCATCCTGACCAACCCCAACACCGACCCGCACGCCTTTGAAGCCAGCCCGAGCGTGGCCCGGGAGGTCAGTGCAGCCACCCTCGTGGTCCAGAACGGCGTCGGCTACGACACCTTCATGACGAATATCGAGTCGGCCTCCCCCAACAAGGCCCGCAAGGTCATCGTGGCCCAACATGTGCTCGGCCTCCCGAACTCCACGTCGAACCCGCACCTCTGGTACAACCCCAAGACCATGCCGGCGGTAGCCAAGGTGATGGCCACCGATCTTTCCCAAGCCGACCCGGCCGAGGCGGCTTACTTCAGTGCCCGGCTAAAGGTCTTCGACGTCTCGCTGCTCCCCTGGCTCTCGGCCATCGCCTCGTTCAAGAAGGCCTATGCCGGGACGCCGGTCGCCGTGACCGAACCGGTGGCGGACTACATGCTGCAGGCCATGGGGATGAAGATCCTGACCCCCTTCACCTTCCAGGCCGACATCATGAACGGGGTCGATCCCTCCCCCGAAGGCGTGGCCGAGGAGAACGGGTTCTTCACCAAGCACCAGGTCAAGGTCTTCTGTTACAACCAGCAGGTGGTCGACGCCTTGACCTCGTCGATCAAGCAGACGGCCCAATCGGCCGGCGTGCCCCTGGTCGGCGTCTACGAGACCATGCCCACCCCTGGCTACGACTACCAGACCTGGATGGAGGCCGAGGTCGCCGCCATTGAGGCGGCGGTGGTCCAGAAGCGATCAACGGAGAAGTTGTGACCACCACGACCCCCACGAACCCGAACGCCACTTCCACGACCGCACCCCTGCTCGAGGTCGACCGCATCCACCTGGCCTTCGGCCGCCGCACCATCCTCGATGACGTCACCTTCGAACTGCGCGCCGGCGAGTTCACCGGCTTGATCGGCTCCAACGGAGCCGGCAAGACCACGCTGCTGCGCGTCATCCTCGGACTCTTGCGGCCTGACGCCGGTACTGTCCGCAGCAACGGGCAGCCGATCGCCCGCCAGCGGGGTCTCATCGGCTACGTCCCGCAGAAGATCCTGCTCGATCCCGACGTCCCGATCCGGGCCCGCGACCTGGTGGCGCTCGGCCTCGATGGCCACAAGTTCGGCCTCCGGCGCCGCACGCCCGAGCAGCTCGAGCGAGTCGAGCGCGCCCTGCATCAGGTCGACGCCATGTCCTTCGCCGAGGCGCGGGTCGGCACGCTGTCCGGGGGCGAGCAGCAGCGCGTGCTCATCGCCCATGCACTGGTCAGCCGACCGTCCCTCCTGCTCCTCGATGAACCCCTGGCCAACCTCGACCCGCGCAGCGTGCAGGAGATCGTGGCCCTGCTGCACCGCATCACGACCGAACAGCAGGTGGCGGTGTTCCTCTCGGCGCACGAGATGAACCCGTTGCTCCCCGTCATGGATCGCATCGTGTACCTCACTCAAGGCCGAGCCGCCTCGGGCACCACCGCCGAGGTCGTCCGCCCCGACGTTCTCAGCCGGCTCTACGGCCACCACGTCGACGTGCTCGAACTGCACGGCCGCGTCCTGGTGGTGGCCGAACCCGACCCCGAGCAGCGCGACATCCCCGATCACGGCGAGCTCAAGGTCACGTGAGCCACCGGTGAGCTGGCACACCCTGATCGAACCCGGCTTCCTCTCCAACGGGCCGGTGCGCACGGCCCTGCTGCTCGGGCTGCTCACGGCCATCGTCTCCGCCCTGGTCGGCGTCTTCACCGTGGCCCGCAGCCAGTCCTTCGCCGGCCACGCCCTGACCGATGTGGCCACCACCGGCGGGGCCGGCGCCTTCTACCTCGGCACCACCGCGCTCGGCGGTTACGTCGGCGGCGGGGTGATCGGCGCCGCGGCCATGGAGCTGATCGGCGTGGAGCGGGTGCGGGGCCGCGACCTGGCCACCGGCATCGTGCTTGGCGCGGCCACCGGGATGTCCGCCCTCTTCCTCTATCTAGATTCGACCCAGTCGGCTACCACCGGCGTCACCCAACAGGTGCTGTTCGGCTCGATCTTCGAAGTGGACCGCTCGGTCATCCCGCCCGCCGCCGCGCTCAGCGCGGCCGTGCTGGTGGTGCTCCTCCTGATCGGCCGCCCCCTCATCTTGAGCACCATCAGTCCCGACCTGGCCTCGGCCCGCGGTGTGCCGGTCCGGCTGATCAGCACGCTCTTCCTGTTGGCGTTGGCCGTGTCGGTCGGGCTGTCATCGATCGTGGTCGGCACCATCCTGTCGACCGCCCTCCTCATCGGGCCGGCCGCCGCCGCGTTGCACCTGGCCCGTAGCCTGCGAGGCGCCCTCGTCTTGGCCGCCCTCCTGGGCACCCTGGCCACCTGGATCGGCATCCTCTTCGCCTACGACAGCGCCTACTGGGATCCGGCCAGTCAGGGCCTCCCGGTGAGTTTCTTCATCGTGGCCCTGGTCTGCATTTTCTATGTGGCCGCACGGGTCCTGTCCCATCTCCGCCGAGGCGGCGACACCCGTACCGCCCCCGACCACCACCCCGAACCCGAACTGGTGCACTGATGTTCTCCGGCTTCATGGCCAATGCCTGGGAGGTCGGCACCATCGTCGCCGTGGTGGCCGGCGTGGTCGGCTTCTTCGTGGTGCTCCGAGGGTCGGCCTTCGCCGCCCACGCCATCCCGAACGGCGCCTTCGCCGGCGCGGCGGGTGCCAACCTGGTCGGCTTGAGCTCGCTGCTCGGGTTGGGCGCCTTCGCCGTCCTGGCCGCGGTCGGCATCGGGGCTACCAGCCGGCGCGCCCGGCCTGACGTGGTGACGGCGTTGGCCCTGGCCCTCATGCTCGCCTTGGGCGCCGCCTTCCTCAGCCAGAGCACCGAGTACGAACCTCAGATCTTCTCGTTACTCTTCGGCGAGATCCTCGGCGTCAGCGCCAACGAGATCCTGCCGATCGGGATCCTGGGCGCACTGTGCATCGTCGCCATCGCCGTCCTCTTCCGACCGCTGCTGCTCAGCGCCATCGCCCCAGAAGTGGCCATGGCCCGGGGGATCAAGCCGGCCCAGATGGAGATCTGCTTCTTGCTGGTGGTGGCCACCGCCACCACCATGACCGTGCCCGTGGTCGGCGCGCTCCTCCTGTTCACGCTCATGATCGGGCCTCCGGCGGCAGCCCGCACCCTCAGCCCTCGACCAGGCCGGGCGCTCGCCCTCTCGATCGGTCTGGCCCTGACCTGCCTCTGGATCGCCCTCGCCGCCGCCTACACCACTAACTGGCCGGTCGGTTTCTTCGTCGGCATGGACAGCGCCGCGGTCTACCTACTCAGCCGCATCGGGACAGCCTGGCATCGACGTGCCGGATTCGGACCCTTGACAGGCTCGGTTCGAGTGATCCGATGACGACGAGCAACGACGACACCTGGAAGATGATTCGCAGCGAACGGGAGGCTCTCGTGAATGCCTTCGATGAAGTTGAGCCGGACGACTGGAAACGGTCCTCGTTGTGCGCGGGCTGGAGCAATCAGGACGTGCTTTCCCATCTCGTCTTCGCCGCCTCCGTCACGCCTCTTGGCTTCTTCGGCGGCTTCTGCCGAGACCTGGTCGCCAGCGGACTTCGTCCTCGCCTCGCGGCTGGTCGGCACGTTCGGATGAGCACGGCTTCGAACACACCTGAGCAGCTGGTCGGCGCCCTTCGGGCGCGGGTCGATGCACAAACGCACCCACCTCCGCCCGTTCTCTCCCTGCTCGGCGAGACGATTGTCCATGGCGAGGACATCTTCACGGCACTTGGTCGGACGCGTGAACACCCGAGTCGCCACCTCACGGCGGTCGCAGATTTTTATGCCACGAACAATTACATTGCGAGGACAAAGCGACGCATGCAGGGCATCACCTTGTCGGCCACAGATGTGCCATGGACCAGCGGCAGCGGCCCCCAGGTCTTCGGACCCCTTCTGATGCTCGTCCTGGCCCAAGTAGGCCGCCCCAATGCTCTGGAGTACCTCAGCGGCCCTGGACTCGACACCCTCCGTCGTCGGGCGCCTATGACAGACTGGTGACCGCGCAACTGGCGGCACCGATGTGGAGCACCACGAGGGAGCGTTGACCGGGACCGGCCGCCTGGGTCCCCCCAAGGACGGTCAACATGCCCTACGCCGACGTCGATACCGATGCCGATCCCACGCGCCTGATCGAACATCTGGACCTGACCGCTCACGGCCAGTCCGGCATCAAGCACTACGTGGCAGCCCATCTGGCCGCCTTCGCCCCGCCCGGCCTGATCCTCGATATCGGCTGCGGCGCCGGGCACGACCTCGAGATCCTGGCTCGTCATGGGCGCACCGCCATCGGTGTCGACCCCAGTGCGGTCATGTTGGCCGAGGCCGCCGACCGGGCCACGCGGGCCCAGGCCCCTCGGATCATGGCGACCGGTGCCTCCCTCCCGCTACGCGATGACTGCTTTGCCGGGGTGCGAATGGAGCGGGTGCTCATGCATGTCGACGATCCGGTGGCCGTGATCGGAGAAGCCGTGCGCTGCCTGATGCCGGGTGGTCACATCTGCCTCTACGAGCCCGACTGGACGCGCTTTCGCATCCCCAGCGAAGTTGCCGGTGACGATGCCAGCTGGCTGACCGCACTCCGCCAGCCCGATGCGGCCAGACTGATGTGGACGCGTCTCGAAGCGGCGGGCTGCATCGTCTACGACCGGGTGGAGGAACTTTCGATCTGGCGTTCGATCACCCTCCTAGACAGTCTCTTGGGCTTCGAGGGACCACTGGCCCGGGCCGTCGCCAGCGGTCGGCTCGATCAGGATACGGCCGACCGCTGGCGAAGCGAGCAAGTGGCCCGCGACCGTGCCGGGGTCTTCCAAGCCACCATCCCCAAGATCCTCATCGTGGCTCGAGTTCCCGACTGACTTTCCTCAGGACGAGAACTGCGACGTGATCCCTTCGACCCCACCAGCGGCACCCTGGAGAATGCCACGCACCACTCCCTGCAGCGGCCGCATCCATGATGCCAACGCGGCACCCAGGACTGCGGTGAGCTTCGTCCCATCACCCTCGGGCAACAGCGACCACTCCTCCACGAACCCGGCGAAACCGGGAAGATTCGAACCAAGGATCACGAACTGGAGGCGGACACCGGGCTCCCACACGGTGAAACGCTCGTCCACCCGAGTGGGGCCGACCCACACCGACCGTTGCGCTCCAACTCCACTCGATGGGCCGGGCGCCACCTGAACCTTGCGGATCTTGGTGTGCCACGAAGCCCACCCACCCACAGCGGCCAGCACCTCGAACACCTGGGCCGGTGACGCCGCCACGACGGTCGAGGCCTCGACCCGGATCGGGGCCCGCTCGAGAAACGAACCGTCCTGCTCTGGCACTACGAAGGTGGGCATGCTCCATGTTCCCCCCTGCGCTGAGCTCGGCCAAATCACACAATGCCCGGTGGCTGTCCATCAGGCGAAGTGAGTTGCCATCCCCTCGGCGCCTTTGCGGGTCGCCCGCTGGAGGTACCAGCGGAAAATCCCCGCCAATGGACGAAACGCGCCACGCAGCGCCGCACCCATGGTCTGAGTGAGCACCGACTTCGAAGGATCGGCGGCGTCTGGCCTCACCGACCAGTCCTCCGCCAGCGAGCGCAGGCCCGGAGCTGACGACGTCAACCCGGAGAAACCGACCCGCACCCCGTCCTCCCATGTCACGAAGCGCTCTTCGAAGCGCACGCCACCCGCCTTCACCTTCCGCTGGGCACCCACACCACTGGTGGCGGGACCCACGACTTCCGTCTCGGTGACACCCGTGCACCAGCTGTGCCAATTCCCGGTCTTCGCCAATTCGGCGAAGACCTGTTCGGCGGACGCGAGCACTCTGACCTGGTTGGACACCACCACCGGCGCCTGCTCGATCCAGGCACTGTCACGTTCGACGAGGTGAAAGGTCGGCATGCCTTCATGCTGCTCCCACCGCGAACCCGCTCCAAATCGGGCCTACTAGCCTGGACACTCAGTGGTTGATCCCCGTGCCAACACCGCCGATGCCGGCGTCACCAAGGTGCTGCTGGCACAACCCCGCGGATTCTGCGCCGGAGTCGAGAAAGCCATCAAGGCCCTGGCCTGGATGGTGCGGGTCTTCGAACCGCCGGTGTACTGCTACCACGAGATCGTTCACAACCGGCATGTGGTGGACCGCTTCCGGGCCCAAGGCGTGATCTTCGTCGACGACGTGGACGAAGTACCCGAAGGCGCACCGCTCATGCTTTCGGCCCATGGTTCGGCCCCCGAAGTGGTCGAGGCTGCCCGCCGGCGGGGCGGGGTGGTCGTCGACGCGGTCTGCCCGCTGGTGACCAAGGTGCACCACGAGATGAAGGTGCGCAGCCGCAAGGGCTACACGGTGCTCTACGTCGGGCACGCCGGCCACGAGGAAGCAGTGGGCACCATGGCGGTGGCCCCCCAATCGGTCCGACTGGTTGAGCGCGAGTCCGACCTCGATGCCCTGGCCGGGGATCCCGACCTGACCGAGGACACCCCGGTCGCCCTGCTGGCTCAGACCACGCTCAGCCACGACGAGTGGCGCGGCCTGATGGAGTCGGCCCGCCAGCGTTATCCGCATCTGTGGATGCCCAATCGCAGTGATCTGTGCTTCGCCACCACCAACCGCCAGGCTGCGCTCAAGGTCATCGCCGCCTCCGCCGATGCGGTCGTCGTCATCGGTTCGGCCAATTCGTCCAACACGGTGGCGCTGGAAAAGGTGGCCCGAGCCATGGGCTG
Organism: Acidimicrobiales bacterium; assembly: GCA_036489775.1. Taxonomy (GTDB): domain Bacteria; phylum Actinomycetota; class Acidimicrobiia; order Acidimicrobiales; family RAAP-2; genus Bog-473. Next base: position 12,727 of record DASXFC010000070.1, read on the forward strand.
CCCCCGCGTGCTCCGCATCAACGAGGCCGACGAGCTGCCTCCCGATCTGGTCGGCACGGTCGGGGTGACCGCTGGTGCTTCCGCACCCGAGGCCCTGGTCGAGGCCGTCATCGCTCAGCTTGCTCCCAGTGAAGGAGTCGAGCAGGTCATGGTCACCGAGGAGGACGAGTACTTCCCGCCACCGCCCGAGCTCAGGGAACTCCTGCGTGCGGTGGGTATCACGCTGGGATTTCTGGGTGGCCGCCCCGGCGCGGGACGCAGCGATCCGGCCACCGAGGATCGGGCCACGTCGGCGGCCGACGTCCTCGAAGTGCTGGCCTCTTGACATCAAATAGCGCGATGATTGTCGTATGACGTTCACACGGATGGACGAGTCAACGGCGGAGCAGTGGCAGCACATCGTGGTCGAGACCATCGAGCATCAACCCCGGGTGGCTGATCGTGTCCTGTCGATGCTCGAATCGTTGGCTGACATCACCGACGGCTTCGCGGTGGACCAGCTGGTGCACTCCCTGCAGACGGCCACCCGCGCCGAGGAAGCTGGGGCCTCGACCGAAGTCGTCGTCGCCTCGCTGTGCCACGACATCGGCAAGGCCGTGTCGGTGATGAACCACCCCGGCATTGCGGCCGAGATCCTCAAGCCCTACGTCGGATCAGAGACGTACCACATGATCCTGGCCCATCAGGATTTCCAGGGACGCCACTACTACGAGTACCTGGGTCAAGACCCTAACGCGCGTGACAAGTACGTGGGGCAACCCTGGTACGCCCTGGCCGAGCAGTTCGCCGACGAGTGGGATCAGACCAGTTTCGACCCCGACTACCCGACCAAGCCCCTTTCGCACTTCGAACCAATGGTGCGCGAGGTCTTCGGCGGAACCCGAGCCGCTTGAGCCCGACAGCTGGAGTCACCTCCGGCGCCAGCATCCACACTGACGCCGAACGGGCGCGTCGCATCATCGAGGCGTCGCGCCAGGAGTTCGACGCCCGCTACCCCAACCTCGAACTCTCCCCCGCCGTTGGCCTGATCTGTGCCTACGAGGAAGAGGAGAACATCGGCGACGTCCTGGCCAAGATGCCGACCGTCGCCTGCGGCATCCCCCTGACCACCCTCGTCGTGGTCGACGGCGGCAACGATGAGACCGACCAGATCTCAATTGAGACCGGCGCCATCACCTTCGTCCTGAAAGAGAACCTGGGGCACGGGTATGCCCTGCGGGTCGGCTACTCCCTGGCCGTCGAGTTCGGAGCGCAGTATGTCGTCACGCTCGACGCCGACGGCCAGAACGATCCCGGTGAGATCCCCGAAATCCTTCAACCGCTGGTCGAAGATGAGGCCGACTTCGTGGTGGCGTCCCGGGTCCTCGGGCAGGACACCACGACGGACAAGACCCGCAAAGCCGGTGTGCGCGTCTTCTCCGCCATCTTGAGCTTTATCGGCGGTACCAAGCTGACCGACACTTCGAATGGTTATCGGGCTTTGCGGGTCAAGATGCTCGAGGACGTGGTGCACCGCTTGGTGCAAGTCCAGTATCAGACGGCCGAACTGCTCATCGTCTGCATGAAACGGGGCTGGCGCGTCACCGAGCGACCCACCGTGTGGTTTCCGCGCCAACACGGCACGACCAAGAAGGGCAAGAACTGGCTCTTCGGTTTCCGCTACACCAGGGTCGTATTGGCCACCTGGTGGCGCGAACGCAAAGACGTCGGCCGGCCCTAGTTCAACAGGCCGAGTTCGTTCCGTCGACGTCGGAGCTCGGCTCGGGTCCGCACACCCAACTTGAGGAGGGCCGTGGCCAGGTGGCTCTCAACCGTGCGCGACGAGAGCCCGAGTATTTCGCCGATTTCTCGATTGGTCGATCCGGACACGACCAGACCTGCGACTCGACGCTGTTGTGGTGTCAGTTCGTGTGGGGTGCGTCCACTGCGCCGGCGTCCGCCAGCCGCGGCGAGTTCTTGTCGCGCCAGTTCCCCCAGCGCGACCACCCCGCGTTCTTCAGCCAAATTCAGCGCCTCGGCCAGATAGGGTCGAGCCCGCGTCGGTTGGCGCTGCCGACGGAGCCAGGACCCGTAACGGACCAGGAGCCGTGCTCGTTCAAGTTCCAACGGGCATGGCACTTCGCATGCTTCCGCGTAAAGGGCATCCGCCTCGTCGTGATGGCCAGCAGCCGCGGCCAGAGCAGCGCGACCACCCAGCACGATCATGCTCGGCCACAGTCCCATTTCCGGTGAACTGTGCTCCTCCAACCAGGAAACCCGCCGATCGACATCAGCCAAGCGACCGGCGGCAAGCGCGACCTCAATGGCCTCACCCGCCCAAGGGTGAATGCCGGGCATGTCGATATGGAGACGGCGAATCAGGTCCTCGATCTGGTCATAAACGTCTGCGGCTTCCTCCACCCTGTTCTGCGCCATCAACTGATTGGCCCAACCCTGATCGAGGAGAATGCGCGCGTACCAGCTCCTGCTCCCATGGAGACGTAACGCGGCCTGACGTTCAGTCTCTGCCTCCTCCAGCCGACCAAGTAACACCAAGGACCGCGCCCGTACTCCCCTGTAAAGGGGTCCCATGAGTGGACCGAACTCGACCTCTTCAGCCAAGTCGTCGATGATCGTGATTGCAGTCAGGGGAAACCCGCGTAGGTATTGCATGTCAACCCAACAGAATTGCAACGCCAAAGTCGGTTGCAATGCACCCACGCTGTGGAATCGATCGACCGCAGTCTTCACGTACCGCTCTGCCTCAACGAAGCGTTCAAGTGCGCCACAGTGGCTCACGTGTAGCAGGAAGATGTTGAATGATGCGGCGGGATCAAGCTGGCCAGTGTCGATCGCATGGAGCGCCGTCCGGGCCGCAAGTTCCACCTCGGCGACGCCGCTTATATCACCCGAATGGAATTTGTACGTAGCGATCGCTTGCGAGAGGATCTCGTGATCCTCCGCTGACATGGCCGTCACCGCTCGGCGCATAAGACCGTCGAGAGCTGGCTGTGGACCCTCGAGCTCCCAGACCGCGTGTGCCCATTCCACCAAGAGACCTACTGGAGCAGCTTCAAAGCCACCGCAATCGGCGATGATCAGGTCGTAGTTGTCCTTCGCTTCATGAAAGAGTCCGGAATAGACGAGCATCTGCGTGGCTTTGGCCAACACCCGCGTACGGGTCTCTCGGGTCACATCGCGTCGCAAAAGTCGCTGGTAGATCTGGTGGGCCTCTTCCGGTCCCTGTCCTAGAAAGGACACATCGGCCAATTTCTCCAGGAGCTCATCTGCGGGGGCGTCCCCAGACAGCGTCAGCGCCACCCCGAGATGGGCCAAACACGTCTCGACCGCCCCTTCGACCATCGCTTCGCCAGCGGCCCGGATGACGAGATCGATGACATGGGCGTCGCCGTGCAATTGGGCTGGCACCGCATGTGCGACAGCCGCGCTCAATTCGTTGGTGTCTTCGTAGTACGCAAACGCTCGAGCGTGGAGATTGGCTCGTTGTACCATCGAAGCATCCTCGGTGATGGCGGTGGCCAGGAGAGCGTGACGAAATTCCGCCCAGCCATCCCCATCGTCCCGGAGAATTCCGGCGGCGAGCGCCACCTCGAATGCTGCTGCGAAGCCATCAGCTTCCATGCCGGCCACAAACTGCGCAACTCGCGGGCGGATCCGTGTCCCGAGAATGGAGGCGGCACGGAGAAGCGTGACCGTGCCTTCCGGCATGGCCATCAAGTGGCTCAGTAAAAGTGCGCCCTTGAGGCGGGCTCCACCAGTCCCATACTGCTCTGGAAGGCTCCCTTCCTCGGAGAGGATCCGTGCGGCCTCGACGACCAGTAACGGGTTGCCGGCAGAAAGCTCCCAACTCCGATCAATTTGCACACGATCAACGTTTCCTGACGCGCGCTCTACAAGTAGGCGAGTACTCCCTTCCTTTGAGAGCGCCAAGACCTCGTCCTTGACCGCGACACTCTCCAACATCAACGCATCGACCGTCTCCAGTGCGAACACCGGCCACGGCCGAATGGCGCCGACGATCGCCACTGACGCGCCTTCTAAGCGTCGGGCCAGAAACGCCATTAGTTGAAGTGAATCTGGATCCGACCAATGTAAATCGTCCAAGACGATGCAGACCGGCCCAGCTCTAGCCAAGTTGCGAAGATGTCTCCGAGCCCGAGTATGGATGTCGGCTCGACGGGCCAGAGGGTTCGGCCCCAGTGAAAGATCGAGGCCGACCGACCCGAGCGCCTGTTCAGCCAAGGCAAAAGGAAGATCCATCTCTGTTGCGCTTCCCTTCGCCCACACCTCAGTGGTGCCGGGCGGAAACATTCGGCACAATTCATGAAGAAGGGCTGTCTTCCCAATCCCGGCTTCGCCCACGAGGAAGAGCGAACGGCCTTGTCCAGCCGTCACAGCAGCGACGAGGTCCGCTAAAACCTCCACCGACTTTTCCCGTTCGACGAGTCGCGTGGACAGACCCTGCGCAGGGTCGGTTGCGATCTTGTCATCGGGTGTAGCCATAGCCCTGACCTACCAGTGATCTCTCGATGCATCAGGGGGAGCAATGCCAGGTCGGCTCGCACCGGACCGAGCAGTCAATGATGTTATAGCGGGCTACGAAACGCGACGGATTTCTCAGTCACCTCACAGTCACACCGAGCTCCTCTAGCGCACGGCTATGCCCATTGCGGAAACTAACGGCCATCGCATGGTCACACGCCGCGGTGGCTGCTTGTTCCGCCAGTAACCAGAGGGATTCTCGATACCGATCGATGTCAAGACCCCTCCGAGCGGCCCAGAGCGCACCTGGCGTGTTTCCATTGGCGAGCTCCAACACGGCAAGGCGATCCGCCGCGTCCACCGTGTTCTGCGCCAATCGCTCACGTTCCCGTACCACCCATTCCGCTGGCCCGAACTCGCCGAGCAACTCTCCGCAATGGAGGACAAGAGCGTTCCGCAGTGCTTGAGTTTCCGCCGAGACATCGCCTTTCCGACGGGCCTGCTGGGCTCGCTCGCAATCGAGGGCGAATTCGGCAACGTCCGTTCGTACCCCCCTGAGAGCGTAGGCCTCACCACGTCGAACCACTTCTGCCTCGGCGGCGCCAAGGAGCCGTCGGATGGAGGACACTGCGGTATGGAGCCGGTGATTGGCTGCGTCGGGGTTTGCCTCAGCCCACAGATTCTCGATGAGCACCTCGACGTGGACTGGTTGAGGATCGTGCATGGCCAGCATGGCCAGCAAGGCCCGGGCGCGCGGCCGCAGGCATCCGTCATCGACGGGATCGCCGTCCCGTTCGAGCTGCATGCCGCCGAAGCACGTAATGCGGAGCTTTCCTGGGCCATCGTCTTGGTGCTCGAGGTGCCTGGCCGGCTTGTCCGTTCCGTAACGCACAGAACCACACCTGGCCAGGCCGATCCCGCACTCATCGGCGTACTGGATTCCTTGCCGGATGTGCTCGTCGCGGTCCTGACCACCTCGGGCCAAAGCAAAGTGGGAGAGCGCCAATGCGCAGGGCACACCAACCCGTCGACCGAACGCTTCCGCGCTGAGTGCGATCTGCCGCGCATCCGGCATCTGGGCTGCCGCCTGCGCCATCGCCATTTCGCCCAGAGCTATGGCTTCGAGCGCCCCCGCTCCCAAGGTGCGGGCTCGCTGCATGGTGTCGCTGAGGAGCTCGATGGGCGCTTCGCCTTCCATCAATCGACCGCCGGCTTCGATGATTCCGATGAACAGCTCGCCCCATTGGTCTCCATCGGCAATGCAGCGGATGCGCGCCGCTTCCGCCATTTCCGTTTGTCCTGCCAGCGCCATCAAGGAATGCGAAAGGCGTGACAACCAAGGCACTCCGAGACGATCAGCTTCAGCCGCCAATGGGAGGCACCGGCGCGCCAGCCGATCCCTTTCAGCGCAGTCCTGCTCCGCCAGCAAACTGGCGAGCAGATGGGTAATGCGGATGCCCAAATCCCACAGGGGACTTTCGTTCAGCCTTGACGCAGTGGTCAGGAGATCTCTGGCTTGTGCCATGTGGCCGTTCCGGAACTGGAGCAGGGCAGCGGCGACGACCGATGCGAGCTCGTTCTCCCCGGCTGGGACATCCCATTCGCCCGTCGACTCCCCAGCCACGGCGCGCCGGAGTCGGTAACTCCAACCAGGAGCCGGACTCGGTATCGAGTGCGTCCAATTGGCCACGGCCATCTGTTCCTGACGAGTCCGTGCCGCCATCGCAGTTGGCAATCCTTGCTGACAACGACGGTAGGCAGCCACGGCCGCGTCGAGGTTGCCACTGGCCACGAACCGGCGGGCCATGGCCAACTGAAGCCACGGATCGGACTCGATCATGGCTCCGGGGATGACATCCATGAGGTGCACGTCGTCGGTCGCCAACTCGTCGCCCTGTGAGGCCAGCAGACTGACCGCTTCCGACCACGCCTCTGCCCGGCAGAGCGCCGCAAGCGCGGCACTGACGGCGCCAGCCAATGGCATGACCTCCTCGTTGGCGGGTCCCGGGTGCAACAGAAGTCTGGCCGCCCGATAGTGTTCCGCCCGTGCTTCGACTTCGCCGAGTCGCGCCGTCAGCAGCCCGTCCAGGTAACTCCGGAGGATTTCGTGGTAAGCGAAAGTGGTCCCCTCGTTGGTCGACAAAAGGAAGAGCTCCCGTTGTTCGAGATCGAGCAGCATGTTGCGGCTGTCGTCTCGATCCAAGAAGGCGTCGCACAAGCTGGGGGTCAGGATCCGTTGGGGGGACGTACGGATCAAGAATTCAGCTAATTCCGCCGGAAGGTCATCCATGACATTGTCAGCCAGGTACTCGGCAACCGTGCGGGACCCCCCATTGAAGCACTCAAGCATCCGGACCCGCTCGGATCGTGACTTGTTCCGGACGGCCAAGTTGAAGAGCTGGAGCCCGGCAGCCCAACCCGCGGTTCTCCTGGTGAGCGATGCGGCTTCTTCGGGCAGCATGGTGAGGTCGAACGCCTTCGCGAACAGAGCTTCGGTCTCCCAAGCCCGAAAACGAAGGTCATCCACACCAAACTCGAGAACCCGGTTGGCAACTCGAAGGCGCGATAGACCGAGATCTGGGGTGCGGCGGGAGGCGGTCAGGAAAACAAAGCCGAGCGGGAGCGAGCGCACGATGGTGCGAAGCGTTCTCTCTGCTTCAGTGCCTTCTATGGCGTGGACATCGTCCACCACCAGTACTGCCCGCTGACCGGTCCACTCCGCCAATGCGGTCAGCAGCGCATCGATGGATGTAGTTGGTACTGGGGTTTCGAGTGCCACGGACAGCACCTGGCCAAGGCGATTCAACAAAGCACAGCTCGAACCGACACTGGACTCGGCGGTGATCCAGGCGACGGGGGCAGCACACATTTCGGCCCACTGATGCAGCAGCGTTGTCTTCCCGGAGCCCGCTGGTGCAACCACGGTGGCAATGCCGGCTTCCCACAAGTCATCGAGTTGGATGAGCAAGCGGGGCCGAACCAGATGTCGGGCCAAACGGCTCGGTCGAAGACCGCTCGCAGGCGGCAGGGTCGGTGTCACACCGCAGCCTCGGGTGCCGACAAACGTTGGGTCAGTTCACTGACCAAGCCCAACCACCCCGTGATGGCAACCCGTCGCCCAGGTCCGCTTTCAACGAAACCCACTGGACGTCCATCCTGGTCAAGCGCCAATTCCACGATGAACGTATTTGACGACGCCGTCGCCCCCGACACGCCCACCGGATCGCATCCCGCCACCACGCCCGCATTGTGCCCATCTTGAAGGTCGGCTCGAATCCGTAGTTTTCCCGGAACCTTAAGGAGGGTTGCGTCCGGGCCCTAGCCGGAGGTGCCGCTCACCGTCGGGAAGAAGAAGTCGGTCGTGATGCAGTCCCCTGGTGATGTCGCCAGCACTACAGCAATACCCGGTTGGTCCGTGTAGGTGACCACCTGCAGGCTGGCCGCGTTCTCGAGGCAGGTCATGGTCGGGTCGTCGGTCGTGAACCCGCTGATCGTCCCCGCCGAAACGCGGTCTCCCTCATCCTTCAGGGCGTTTGCACCGAGGGGGATTAGGGCCACCGTGGACCCCTGCCACTCGGCGGAATATGAATACGTAGGGCCCGAGGTGGTGGTCGTGCCCACGCCGGAAGCCGTGGTGCTGGTCCTCGGAGCGGTAGTAGTGGTCGTGGTGGTGGCCGTGGTGGTGGCCGTGGTGGTGGTCGTCGGTACGCCGCTCGTGGTCGTGGTGGGGACCGCGGAGGTTGTTGTCGTCGCCACGGCGGTCGACGGCACCGGTCCCGCCGGAAGGTCCTTCACCGCTGGCGCGCTTCCATCCACGGCGGCCAGCATCGCCGGGTCGCTGCCATCCATACCGAGGGCCCAGATTCCATCACCCGCCAAGTCGTTGTCGGCAGCCAGCTCGGCCGCCATGTAGAGGGACGTCGCGTCCTCGTAGAAACTCTGATACCACTGCGAACCCACCTGGTACGAAGTCCACGCCGTGTCCGTTGCGGCATCCCAGTACAGCGGGCTTCCCTCGGCGACGACCTGCGCGTCTGCGACCGGCACTGCAGCGCCGACCGCCGGGTCCCCCAACGCAGGTCCGCTGGTAGGCCACGTATATCCGAAGAACGGCAGTCCCAACATCACCTTGCTGGCCGGCACCGCACTCAGGTATTCCTCGACTGCGGTGGTGTCGCTGAACATGGCACTGGTCAATGGGGAGCTGGCGACCAGCGAGGACGACAAGTTGAGTGAATACGACATGACGAAAAATGCGTCAACTGATGGAGCCAGCGCCGCGATGTTGTAGAACCCACCGGGGTCACCAGCCGAACTGGCGTACGTGTCCATCGTGATCTGCCAATTGGCATCCACTGCACGGAGCGCCCCGGAGACATAACTCACCAGTCGAGTCAGTCCGATCTGATCGGCTGATCCGGTGCCTTCGAAATCGAGGTTGACCCCATCGAGATGTCGATCCTCAAGCGCGCTGATGAGTCCAGTAGCCAAGGTCGACGGAGCAGTCGGATCTGAGGTCAGCTGATTCAGGGCGGACTGATCGAAGCACGTCACGGTGAGAACCACACGATCCCCCGTCGAATGTGCGCGGTTCTCAAGCGACGTGAAGGCCTGGCTTTCGAAGCCCGACCAACCCGAACCGTTCTGGTCTAGCGTTCCATTACCACTGACATCCACGCTGAAGTATGCCAACGTGGTCAATCCAGCCACATCAAAATCGCCGCTCTGCGGCAAGGTCCAGTAGGGCGCGAAGCCGAAGACTTGATGACTGGGCAGAGGGGCCTCGGTGGCCACGCTGGCCGGCGTGGGTTCCGGCGGGAGCGTTGAGGCTGGCAACGGAGTGATGTCGGCCGAGTTTTGTGTGGCAATGACATGGGTCACCGCTGGGGTGTACACACCAGCGGTGCCTACAGCATGCGCCGGGTTCGCTCCGACACCGGATGGTCCGCTCAAGAGAAGCAGGCCACTCACCAGGAAGATGACAGCGCAGCTGGCTCCCACCGCGCCCAGGCTGGAGGAACGGCGCACACCGTCTCGAACCTCAGCCATCCTTTGGACGACGCGCTCCGGCATCCAGTGAGCCGCTCGAGCGAGCAGACCCTCGAGCGGCAACGGCCCCGTTCCCATGTCCGCCGGCTCCGCATTCTGACGGTAGTGGCGGCTGCAAAGTGCCCACCGGCGGACCTCGGTCAGGAGGACCGCCCCGGCTTCTGGTGTGACCAAAAGCTCAGTGCGCTCCCGACCCATCGAAAGCACCAGTTTGTCCATGCATTGCCCGAACGGTCGGAGCGCACTGACTTCGATGCGTGCTCCCGTCACCGCCTGCCAGGGCACCCGCCGTACCGTGTAGAAGCTTCTTCCGTTTCGGGACAGCGCGCCTGGCATCCGGATAATCTCAAGCCCGCGCGAACCCACGCGCACTTGGCACGGGCGGCATGGGTGGCCAGTTCCGTCCAACCAACACATACCTGGGCGCATCGGGTTCGACACCATCAATCCCCCCTTCAGTGCGGACGCCGGATCCGCCGGCGCCGAAGAAGAGTGGCCGATTTCGACAACTTGCGGCCATCTGAGTGGCGACCCTTCCTCCCAGAGCTCAAAGACGCCATCCCGCTGCCGATCGGATGCGACCGGGCGAGACGCAAGGCACTTCCGCCTGCTGGCACGCCCACCGCTGCCACCCGCGGGGCCAGGCTGCGAACTCCATCGGGGAGCCGTTTGCCGATACCCTTCACCAACACGCTCGGCCGCTGTCGGACACCTTGGACCACACCCATGACCTTGCCCCGACCGCCTTCGAGCTCCTGGACCGCCTTCCCCGTCGCACTGTGGACGGCTGGGAGCGCTGGGCGGTGTACCCGTCCCCGGGTTGATGCCAACGTCGTCTTCGCCCGCTGCTCCGCGCTGGCACCGACGCGGCTCGCTGCCAGTCGGCCCACGCCCTTGGGACCGGAACGAGCCGCCACCAAGACGCTTCGCGCTTCACGAGGGAGCGCTGCTGCGCCAGGGGACGTCGCCAATTCACTCTTGGCGGATTGCAGCACCTTGGATAGATCGCCTTTGGCTGCACTCACCGACGGTCGCAGCGCCTTCTTGGCCGCCTTCTGCGCCTTCCGACCATCCTGCAGAGCCCGTTGTGTCGGACCCTGGGCATGGTCGCGGACACCTGCGCTCACGTTCCGGAGCTCCGAGCCCGCCTCGGAGCTGTGCGCCTTGATGAGCAGGCTCTTTCCGGTGCTGGTGCCGGACAGCGCTCGAACGGCCATCAGGAATGTCGGTTCCGGACGTCTCATCTCAACTCTTGGTGAAGAACTCAACCTCGGCCAAGGCGCAGGTGTGCCCGACCGCTGAAGGGTAGATCGATGTGATGGTCAGAACGATGGAGGTCGTCTTGATCGACTTGGCCCCAAAACTCTGGAAGGACGAGGTATCGGCCAGGTTGAGATCCTCTGATGTCGTGGGCGATCCGTTGAAGGCGACGTGCACCAGCTCCAGGCGGGCATCGGTCAGGTAGCTGTTGCTGTTGTCCTGGTCACCGTTGAGGAAGCCCATTTTGGCGATGTTCTCTCGTTGGGCGAGCTTCATCGTCAACGTCTGTCCTACGCAACTCGCCCCACTATTGGTCTCCCAGGAGGTATTGCTCTCCCCGTCAATGGCTAGGGCGGCAGCGTGGTCAGGCGCCGCGCTCGAAGCGACAGCACCGATCGGATGCACCGGGTTATACGTAGGGTGCACGAACGCACCGACATTGTGGGTCCAATTGGTCAGATCACCGCGAAGGCTTTTTTTGAACGGTCCGACGAACAGAGCGATCAGGAACAGAACCACGATCACGGCGAGAATCCGAGTGATCCAACTGGTCAGCCATCCCGGCCGTGCCACACCGTGTCGCCCGACTCCGGGTCGGCTTCCCACCACATGGACCTTGCGCTCTCGCCAGTGCCGGCGCACTCGCTGCCACCACGATTCCTTGAACCTGACGGCGTCGGCCAACGCGGCACCACAGCGACGGCAGAATCGGCGCGTCGGCAGATTGCCGACGCCGCACTGTCCGCAGATCAGGTCACCCGAACGTGGATCATCAGGAGAGTAGACCGGTGTCTGCGCCCTCGGTCGTCGAGCCACGGTCTGGGGTTTGATCGCAGCCGGGAGCCGAGGGGAGGCAGTCGGGACTTGCGCTGTGGGTCCTTCCGGCCCCTCCGGCAGAGACGGCGTCCCGTTGCTTCCGAGTTCCGGCGCCGGGATCGGTGGGCCACCGATCCCCCCCGGCGCGGGGTTCTCGCCCGACGATGACGTCGACCCCGATGAATGAGCTTCCCGATTCGATACCGCCGCGGTGACCGGTTCCTCCCCCACCATCCCCGCAGCAGGACTGTCGGTCGCCTCTCGAGGGGTCGCCACATCCGGTTCCTCGAGGTGTGAGGCATATCCGTGTGTGATCGCTGGGCTGATGTATTCACGTACCCGCTGCACGAAAGTGGGCGGGAGCGTCGCGTGCTGGTCTCCGACGGGCGCCGCCGGCGCGACCTTGACCTCTTCGGGCTGTTCACGCTGGCCCGACCACTCGAGATACCCCCCACACGACCGACAGAAGGTGGCGCCGTCATCACTACGGTACCCACAGCGTGTGCAGGTGGTCACGGGTCCGGCTCCGGTTCGTCCTTTACGGACTCCGCATCAAATGCATCAGTTCGCTCGGGTACCCCGGGTCCAACTTCGATCGAAGCCACCGATGGCGGCTGGGCCTCTGGAGTGTTTCCCTCCGGAAACGCCGAATCCTCCTCGACCTCGTCTTCAACCGCCGAAGAACTCTGCGACTCCATCTGTTTCGGCCCCACCCGCACTTCCACCTGTTGGGGAATGTGGGCTGGGCGGGCGGATCGGACGATGCGTTCGACCACGGCTGGTTCCACCCATCCAGCAGACGAGAGATGCAGGCGCACGACGAGGTGCGATTCCATCGAACCCGGCAGTGGCGTGTCCGCCGTTTGCGACCACGCGCACCCTCCGCTCTCATCGATTTCCGGCGCACTTCCGGCATACAGGGCCACCAACCGGCTCAATCCGTCGCGGGTGCCTCGGATGCGGTAGAGATCGATGGCCTCGGACACCAGCATCCGACGCCGTTCAACTGGCCACGTTTCATCGATGTCCAGTCCCACCCACCCGGACAGCCACTGGAGGAAGTCAGGCGGTGCCAGAGCCGGGTCCAAGTACGCCGTCAGACAGTCGAGGGTCGACAGGATCGGAGCGAAGGACTCGTCGAAGGCCAGGCTCATGCGGACACAGAACGCGTCCTCCTGAAGAACAGCCGGCAACGACGGACCCAAAGGCGCGGCCGATGCCAGTCCCGGCACCAGGCCCCGCTGGCCCTTCCCGTTCACTGCCACCATCGTCGTCATGGCTCAGGCCACCTCGACGCGGACCTGGTGCTCATACGAGTAGACCAGCGCGTTCTCCGGCACGATCACCCTTTCGGTCACCGGTCCCCTCTCCCCGGTCACCGGGTCGGCGGCGAAGAGCAACACGCTGTCGACGATGTCGGTGCCGGGCACACTTTGGAGTACCGCGTGGATCTCACCGATCTGCACCGGTCGTCCGAAGGGCCATCCGATGCCGTCGGGACCACCGCTAATGGGGTGCAGGTAGTCGAACAATGCAGCGATCGCTGCCGCCTGCACGCGGGCCGGATCGGCCCAAGAACGGGCCCGCACCTCGGCCACCACCGTTACGCCCTGATAGGCGGGCGGTTCCACCATCACCCTGGCGCCGAGAGTACGGCGCGTGTCGAGGTAGTCCGCAATCCGTTGCAGCAGGCCAACTGGCGGAATCAGGTCTTCAAAGCCCAGATGTCCAGCTTCGTGGTCGCCCACGGCCGGAACGACGAGGACTCGCACCCCACTGGCATCGGTCGGGGTCTCGTTGGTGACGGCCCGCACTCGTGCCGCATCCGGCGCCGCCTCGTGGGCCAATCGCTCGTAGTCCTCGGCCGTCACGGCGCGCCCCAACGTTCGGAGCATCACGGGACCCCGGATCTTGGCTTCCTCGATGCTCTCGCCATCAACCCCTCCCGACGCCATCGATCGGTTCTGCACCCGGCCCACGAACGGCAATGTGGTCCGCAGCACGCTGATCGACCCTGCCGACACATTGCCGCGCACCCCACCGCCAGAGAGGTACTGCCGTACCCGGAGCACCGCTCCCTTGGGTGGCACTGCGCCGAAGTTGATCAGCGAGCCGTCGGGCATTCGCACCGCCGGGCCGAGTTGGATTTGACCGGAAACGGCGTCCAGGACGAAATGGCGGTCACCGGCTGCACTGGCTGAGAAATTGTCGACCTGTGTCCAGGGGACCCAGCCATCCTCTTGGGCGACCTCGAGCATGGTGTCGTTCCCGGGGGCCGGGACCAAGGGCGCCTTCGAAAGAAGGAAACCCTGCCCCGGCACTCCTTCCGACAGACCGATGATCTCGTCGTCGATGACTTCGGCCTGCACAACTTCCGTCGTGCCACCGACCGTGAAGGCTTCGACAGACCGGATCAGCGGGGAGTTGCTGTAGAACGGTTGTTCGTCCAGCGGTCGCACCGTCCGAGCCCGGATCCATCCGGCACGCACCCCGTGGATCAGCGACGTGGTGTGCGAAGCGGGCACATGAATGACCACGTCCCCGGCCCGGTTCATCCCTCCGGTGGTGTCCCGTTCAACCTCACAGGCCGCCCAATTCTCCCCGTCGAAAGCCTCCCAGGCCAGCGGCGGGTCCTCCGGATCCACGCCGACACCCTCAATCTCGCATTGCATCCGGATCATGACGGCGCACCGGGGTGTGGCCGCAGAGAGGCCGATCAGGAGGACCTCATCAATTTCGGGCTGCATGGAAAACGCCCTGATCGGCGTCACCCGGATTTCTGAAGTGTGGTCCCGCCATTCATGATCCACCCCCTGCGTGGCCACAGAAGCCAATGAGCACGGCACGATGTCGAGCGGTTCGCTGCAGCTGAAGAGGATGGCTGACTGCGCGGCCTCGCCCCGAGGTGTGGCCACCACAACACCCGTCGGCACCGGCACGACGGTCTCCTGGGGTGAGCTCAGCCAGAAGGTCACGTCAGCCCGGGCTGCCGTGGGTGGGAAGAGTTGAACTCCCAGCAATTCCAGGAACTTCACGTAGTTCCGGTCCGGCACACGATTCAATCGGTAGAGCAGCTGGTCGACCATATAGGCGAACGCCTCGATCAAGGTAACGCCGGGATCTGACACGTTGTGGTCGGTCCACTCAGGACAGTGCTGTTGCACCAGGCGCTTGGCATCGTCCACCAAGTCCTGGAAGCGGCGATCGTCGAGGTCGGGGCCAGATAAGGGCATGGCTATTCCTCCTCCGGGATCACGTAGAAGGGGAAGACAAGGTTGCGAGGGTCGTAGCTCCCCTTCTGCACGTAACGGATATCGATGTAGAAGGTGTTTCGCTCGTAGTCATCGATCGTCACCGTGACGTCCTTGATGTCGACCCGGGGCTCCCACCGGGTCAGGGCTTGGCGGACCTCCCATGAAAGCCGACCCGCCGTGGTGGCGTCGGCGGTTTCGAAGACGTAGTTGTGGAGTCCGCATCCAAACTCCGGCCGCATAGGCCGTTCACCAGGCGCTGTACTCAAAATGATCCGCATGGCCCGTTCAAGATCCGTGTCGCCTGACATGAGCGCCACGTTGCCGCTGGCGTCGGTAGCCAGCGGGTAGGCCCAGCCTTTTCCGATGAATTCCTCGGCCATGGTTTTCAGCCGCCCAACATGATCTCTGAGCCGGACACCGTCAGAACCGCCGAGCACTGAAGGGCCATCTCGGCGTTTGCCTTCATGGTCAGAGCGGCTTGCGATGAGATGGATACTTCGCCATCGGCTGATAGAGAGAGCATGCCGGTCGAGGTGAGCGACATATCCCCCACCGACTGGATCTGCACCGCACCTTCTGCCTTGATGACGACCTCTCCGAGGGAATTGATGGTGATGGTGTTCGTTCCACCCGACCCCTCGACGGACAATGTGATCGCGCACTCGTCCTCACCAGTGACCAGATTGATCCCCTGTTCCTCTGGTCCGTCGTTGAACTGCAGCATGTGGTGCAGGCGCGATTCGATACGACGCTCACCGATGCCGCCGGCGGGGTCCATAGTTGGGGGCGGTATGGGTCGGGCCATCCCGTTGTACAGGTTCCCGATGATGTAGGGATGATTGATGTCTCCGTGGTCGAAGGCCAGCAAGACTTCCGTCTCCGGTTCGGGTATGACCACGAAGCCGTAGCCGGGTCCGGAGCCGGGCTGCACCGTTCTCACCCAGTCGCTCACGATCATCTCGCCCAGCCAGGGATACCGGACCTTGACCCGACACATCTCCTCGGGGTCATCCACCTGCTCGACGACCCCGATGGCCACGCCGGGGATGGCCTGGCGCTCGAGACGTGGGTCGCTGGCCCCTCCCAGCGAAGCCAGCCCCCGATCCCTCCGTCCGCCCACATTGAACCAGGTGGTGTAGCCACCGGCTCCCGGCGTAAAGCGATGCCGGGCACTGGTGACCACGTACTTCCCATCGAAGGGCTGGCCGGCCATTCCCAGGCTGACCACGGCGCCGGCCACCACATTGGGATCGCCCTGGCATTCGCCCTCCATCTCGGCGAATCCACCGGCCAGCTGGGCGGCGATCGACTGGGCCCGGGTCTCGGCCTGGCCCTCCGAATCGCAGGGCCAGTCACTGAAGATGAACTCCTTGGAGCCCAGTTCGCCCGACACGATCTCGGGTTCAGCGCCCGGATCATCAGGTGCCGACGACACCGGCGTCACCACGTTCACTCCCGTCACGGGTACGGCCAAGGTTGGATCCCAACCCATCACCGTGACCGTGGGCACCTGTTCGCTCCCCGTCACCACCGCATGGAGATGGAGCAAGTTCTTTCCCAACACCAGTTGACTGGCCAGCACCGGCGTCTCGTAGTTCATGGCCGGAATGGTGTCGCCTTCGCTTGCCAACGCCGGCGCCTTGAAGGTGAAGAATCCTTGGCTGATGTACGCATCCCGGTTTTCGAGGAAGGCCAGCTGCTGGACGAAGGCCCAATCGCTGATGTTGGGTTGCTCGAGGACAGGGTAAACGGTGGTGGTGGGTTCAATCTCCCCCGGGATCATGCCGTAGTCATCGATGATCTCGAGCACGATGTCGGAGGCTGTCATCCCCACCCACGACATGCCCTTGGTGCCCATCATCATCCGGTGACAGCGGTCCAAACCCGTGATCACGGTCAGATTGCCGTCGCGACCGAAGTCCACTTCGAGAGCAGTGACCTCTCCGGTCACTAGCGGCAGCCGCTCTTCGCCAGCCAGCATGGAGATTTCGACTTCCGATGCGATCTGGAACCGGCCCTGTTCGAGGACGTCCGATCGGGATCCCCGAAACACGAGTCGGAATTGGTCAGGAAGGAACATGCTCGACTCGACGTCTGCCGACACCAGCTGGCCCGCGATGAAGGGCGACAGGGGTATTCCCTCGACCATCACGTAGATCTGCGACTTGAAGGTCCCGAGGGCGGTCATGGTCAGGACAGACCCTTGATCTCGCCACGATCGGGTACCAGCAGGACCGTGCCGACGGGCACCCGCATCGGATCATCAATCCCGTTGACCGCGGCCAGAGCGCGCCAGAACACCGGAGCGCCATAGGCCTTGTGCGCCACTAGCGCCAAATTCTCTCCCGCCAACAAGGTATGTGTGCGACGAGCCGCCAAGCCTCCCGAACTCGGGTTGGTCGGTGGCAGCGAGGTCGGAATCTCCTCCATAGAGATGTTGGCCTCGGCCCGCAGGACCTCGCCGGTCGCCCGGAACAGCTTGTAGGTGACCTCGATCGTGCGCATGAAGGACTCGAAGCCCCGATTGGTACCCCAGCCGAACAGGACGTGAGGTGGTTCGGGGTTGCCCTGCGCGATCGATTCTTGACTGGGATCACAGGTACTGAACAGCAGATCGATATTCACCTGTACATCGTTTTTGAGCAACGTGGCGTCGAAAAAGATGGTGACGTCAAAGTGGCGAGCCATCGAGCCCTGGAATTCAGGTGCACCACCGTTCTCTTCACCCTTCTGCGGGCTCGACACCCAATTGGCCGACTTTCCTACGCTGTATTCGAGTGGGTTGAATTGAAATTTCACCGTGCCTATCCCTGGCGGCAGGATCTCGATGTAGGCCGGCACCAAGCTGTCCATGATTGAGCTCATTGACATGACAAACGCTGTCCTTCTGTCCTAGGCAAGGAAGCCTTCGTAAGCCAGCTCAAGGGTCTCGGTGGCGACTTCAGCTCCACCAATGTCGAACGATGGCCCCGTCCACCCGGCCGGGATCACGCCATAGAGACTCCAGCTCGCGATGGTCTTGCCGGTTGAATCAAGGCTCTTGATCTCCGCAGTCGCCGGGATCGGCAGCACCGAAAAGGTGGTGAGCCAGTTCACTACCGACGTTGTATACGAACAGACCGGCCGCCCCAGCTGGATGTTCGTGTACGAGAACCGACCGGGAAGCTGGGTCATCGAGTTGCCTACGCCACCCGTCTCGCGTGACTCCGAGGCAATCTTCATGCCAAAGCCCTGAAGCGTGGCCCACGGCCCCAAAGCGCTTCCGTCGACCTCGACGGTGAAATACGTGGAGATGGCATAGGTGTCAGTACTGGTCATCGACGGCCCTCAGTACATCCCCGTCAGTGACCCCGACCGGGCGTTCTCACGGCGGAGTTCGGATCGCAGGCGATAACTGATGAGAGGGAACATCCGGTTTACCAACCGCTCGATTTCGGCGTCGTCGGGAGTCGACTTGCCTGGCGCCTCTTTGCGCTGCACGCTCCCGGCCCCGGCAATCGGTGTCGTCGCTCGCGCCGGGGCCTGCGTCGGCCTGGCCGGCTGCACCGATGGTGAGGATCGGTGCATCGCCGCCACATCAGCCGCGCTCCACGGCAGACCTCCCGTGGTCGACCTTGATCCGGACGCCTGGGAAGTTGCACTGTGACGCTCACTCACCATCGTCTCGAGCGATTTGAGGACGTCGCGCGAGAGCGCCCCTGGCGCAACGCCACTCCCCACAGCTAGCGGGCGGGCCGCGTCCGCTGCAGTTCCCCTGTCCTCGATGGAACCCGACGGCGTTCCCGGAGCATTCCGCAAAGGACGGTCATCGAGGGAGGATGGTGGCAACCCGGCGGTAAACGTGCGCTCCGCCATAGTGGCTTCGCTTTCGAACCGACGGCCTAACGGGGACGCCTCATCCGGGACATCGTTGCCGTGGACGATCCGTTGTGCGGCATGGGTCAGTTCATGGGCCAGAACTGATCGGGCCTGCCCATGAGTGAAGGGACCGACCGAGGGCGGGATGTGCACCCCGGCCCCGTTCGTGTACGCCACCGCGCCCATGGCATCCGATTGCGTTGCCGAGTGGCTCGATCGAAAGACGGGCACCGAGCTGACATCCACCCCAGTGCGCTCGGACACCTTCTGGCGGGTCACCATCTCCGCTCGGCGGGAGGCCGTCACGGGAGTCGACGTCCTGTCCGCCGCAGCAGCAGGCCGATCCGCAAGGGGTCCCGTCCACGACACCAGCGGCCGGATAACGCCCGGTGCCGACAAGGGGACCTCCAGCTGTTGACGCTGAGGCGAGCTGACCATATCCAGTGCTTGGACCTTGACCGTCTGCGCCGCTCGATCCGGTTGTCCAAGCGGAAGATCGGCACCTTGACGCACCGGCACGGCATCGGCCTCGGCTGCATCGGCCACTTGATAGTGCTTGATCACCTCGGGAGGCGTCACCGCCGTCTCGGGCAGCCTGGACAGCGGGGCTCCCAGGCCGACACGGCGACCCCGACGAACGCCAAACCGTCCAGGGGGCGCTGGCGGCACCGGAAGATCGGTGTCCGCAACGCGTCCGACCTCGCCCATCTGGGCTGGTGTGCCGCTCCGGGCAGGTGGGGGCGCCAGGGGCCGCTCCCTATCGGGAGCGACGTAGCCTTCCGACTCCATCTCTTCAGTGTCGGGGCCCGGGCGCACCTGGGCGGAACGCCCAACTGGCAGCGTCCCGACCAGGCCGGTGGTGCGTTCGATGGTGCGACCCGGACCGATCGCACCAGCAGGTGGCAGTACTGACACCTCAGTTTCGGGGGCAACCTGTGCATTGCGCATCTGGGCCGATCGGCTAACCGGACGCGTGGAAACCAGTCCATTGGCGTGCACGCTGGTGCGCTCCGAACCTAGCGTTTCCTCGGGCAGCGGCACTGGCGATCCGGCTTGCTCGGAGGGCCCTCCGGTCGGCATCTGTGGTGTCCGTTCAACCGGACGAGTGCCGACCAGGCCGGTGGTGCGTTCGACTGAACGCCCCGGATCCGTCGCACCGTCGGGCGGTGGTTCCGACCCCGACGCTTCCTCAACGGCACGCGGCAACACTCCGGCAGGCCCGAGCACAAGCTGCGGGCGCCCACCGTTGGCCGGCCCGCTGGTGGCGTCGCGCTCACCCGGCACCACAAGAGAACTCTCGATGACGGCCGAGCGAGAGTCCAAGGTCCCTGTCTGCCCCACCAGTCCCCTCTCCATCTCTGGAAGATCCCGACCCTGTGGCGAGAAGGCCGCCGGGGGGGATGCTTCCGGTCTGAGCGGGGTCATAGATGCCGGCGCTCCCCGGGGCGGTGCCACAGCCGAAGCCGCCACCGGTTCGGGCGCCACACCTGATGCCACGTTGAAGCGCTGATCCAATGGGCGACCCACCAGTTGCCGCTGGTGCAGGTTCTGCACGGCCTGAGCCTGAAGCAGTGGCCGCAACGCTGCGCCACGCCCGGCTGACCCGTTGGCGGGGGCGACCATTTGCATGCCCCCGACTCCAGGCTGCCCGCCCAGGTATACCGTCTCGGTGTAGGGCTCCGGCTCCGCGTGCCCGGCCAGTTCGAATTGCACCGCGGCGTAGGCCGCATCGTCCAACCCGGGGCCGCTCACCGGCCGGAGCAGACCAGCCACCCGACCCACTGGAGACTCGGGCGTGACCAGGTGGCCCAGCGGCTCGAGCGCCAGCTCGGGAGCGCGCCAAGAGGCCAGGTCCTCGCTGAATTGCAGCGCCACCGTCGTCGACATGGGTTTGATCAGGAGCGGACCAGGCGTCACCTGCTGCCACCCGGGAACCGCCCACAACTCGTTGGCAGTAATGACTGAACCTGGACCCGACTCGGACCCGGAACTCCGACCCGTCTCAGGCAGTCCGGACGCGGTCGATGCGGCAGCCGGCTTTCCGGCCCCCGAGGAGGCCGAACGGCGACGCAAGAACGTTGGCATCAGCTCTCGCCTGACAGACGCCGGTTGATCTTGGCGATCTCCTCCACGTAGCGCAGCCGCGTCTGGTGCTCGAGATCGAGAATTTCGTCGAACGACCAATGGAAGTGATACGCAATGTATGCGATCTCCTCGTGGAGCTGATCGACCGGATATGAGATCGTCATTCCGCCCCTGACAATCCGCCCGCCATATCGACCATGAACGTCTCGTGGCACGAGGGGCATGCGACCGCGGCCTGCGTGTGGCCCTCAGTGTTGATCCGTCGATACAGGTCCTGAAGGAAAGCCAGGTCCGACGCGAACAGTCCCTCGATCACGTCAGCAGTGACGCCATCACCACTCAGCGAGCCCAGGCGGATGATGACCCGCCCAAGCAAGACCACTGTGAGATAGGCATTGTTGCGTCGGACGCGGTCATCCATCAGCGGCAACAGTTCGTCCCGCGCCGTGGCCAGGCGCATGGCCCCACCCTTGTGCAGCCGCCCATCGCTGTCCATGAAGCCGCGCGGCAGTTCGAACTCGAACTCCGTGCGCAGCCGTTCGGGCTCCGCCGCGCTTACCGCGAGTGCGGCGAACGGCGGAGTGTCCAGGGCCACCCCATCGGTATCGGCGGGAGGACCTTCGGTAGTAATGACACGGCGCATGTGGAGTCAGCCTCTACTGGGGCTCGAGCCCTTCATGGGTCAAGGTGAGCTTCTCGGTAGTCGGATCGGTGCCGCCTGCCTTCATGCCCGAGTACTCGATCTTCGAAGGCCAACCGTTGGTGAAGGTGAACGACGTCACCTTGACCCCGCCGTAGTCGTAGACGTCGACCGATCCGTTCTTGCGTGAGTCGGACACGTCACCGGTGAAGATCTTCTTGATCCAGTTGCTCCAGTTGTCGTCCTGCTGGAAGATCCGGGTGAAGGTCAGCTCACCGGTCTTCTTGCGGCCAGGGATCTTCTTCACCACGTACTTGCCGTCCGGGGTCTGCTGCTTCACCTCGATAACGTCGACTTCAAAGTTCAGTCCGTCGACTTCGGTGATGGCCTGCGTCGTGATCCCGTCCACGGTCAAACCGAACGAGTACGAAACGGCGCCGTCGTAATTGGAAAATGGCATGGGTCTGTGTTCCTTTCAGTGATTTCGTTACTCGTTCAGCAGGCTGGTCCCGCCTGAGAACTGCGACAGGCGGAAGATGACGAACTCGGCCGGCTTGACCGGAGCCACGCCGATCTCACAGAGGACCTGCCCGATATCAATCCCTTCGGAGGGGTTTGTCTCGTCGTCGCACTTGACGTAGAACGACTCGGCGGGCGTCAGACCGAAGAGGGCGCCCTTACGCCACTCATTGACCAGGAATGAGCCGATGGTCCGCCGGATCTTGGACCACAGCGCCTGGTCGTTGGGCTCGAAGACCACCCAGTCCGTCCCGTTGAGGATCGACTTCTCCAGGTAGTTGAAAAGCCGCCGCACGTTCAGGTAGCGCCAGGCCGGGTCGGACGACAGCGTGCGACCGCCCCAGACCCGAATGCCACGACCGGGGAAGGCCCGGATGCAGTTGATCCCGTTGGGGTTGAGGAGATCGTGTTCGCTCTTGGTGATGTTGATCTCCAGGTCGATGGCCCCACGGACCACCTCGTTGGCGGGGGCCTTGTGCACCCCGCGGGTCTCGTCGTTACGGCCCCAGATGCCCGCCACGTGACCAGATGGCGGCACGAAGCTGTTCGTTCCCGTAGCCGGGTCGAACACCTTGACCCAGGGCCAGTAGAGCGACGCGTACTTCGAGTCGTAACCGGCCATGTCGACCCGCCAGTCGTTGACTTGCTGGGCGTTCAATCCGGGAGGCGCGTCCAGAATGGCGACCCGGTCCCCCATCAGTTCACAGTGGGCGATGATGGCCAGCTGGACTGCCTTAACGCCTTCGAGGTCGACCATGCCCTTCTGGTAGGCCAACATCAGGTCGGGGACCGCCACCATCGTGACGTCCTCGATGGCCTCGAGCCCGCCGAATCCGGTGCGGGCGGCACTGTCGCCCACGTAGTCGTCGGGTGCGATGTGAACCGGTGCGCTGGCCGGGGAACCACCACCGGCCAGAGTCGACGAGCCTCGAGCCACCTTCTCCGGTGCGACACCCAGATCCTCGATCCGGATGAGCTTCGATTGACTGTTCACCATGGTGGCGACGTTGTTCCGCCCCCGCTTGGTGGTCAGGCCCTCGTAGGACTCTTCTTCATGGCCGCCCTTCTTCACCACCACCTTGAAGGTGTCGTCGGCCGAGCCCTCCGGGCCGTCCTGCACTTCCACCGTGATCTGGTTTCCGGCTTCACCGGCTTCCACGGCCTCGACGCGGTACGCCGCACCAAGGGCACCCGCCGCGCCAGACTCGGCCGCCAGCTCAGCCCGGGCGGCCGGAGCCGCCCCATTGCCTTCGTGCCCACCGATGCGTACGACGTAGCAGGATCCTCCGCCGTTGAGGAAATAGCCATACACCGCTTGCGCCAGGTAGGCATCTTCGATGAACCCACCAAACGTCTGCGTGTATTGACTCCAGTTCGTGACCATGGTCGGTGCGTTGAACGGGCCTCCTTCGGCCAGTCCGACGAAAGCGGCCACGGCAGTACCGACGCCTTCGATCGGTCGAGCTCCGCTGTCGACCTCTTCTACGTAGACGCCTGGTGACAAATACGTTGGCATTTTATTGAACCTCCTCGAGCCTGACCAGCGCAGCCTGGCTCACTTGTGCGCGGAATTGAACGTCTAAATGGACTGGCCTGAGGGAAGACCCTCCTGCACGAACGGGCAGGGCCGCTGCAACAGGTCACTTCGCTTGCTTGGTCACACCCGACACCTTCTTGGTTGCTGATCGGCCGGACTTGGTGACGGCCGCATCGGCGTGATCATTGGTCGGTGTGGCGGGAGCAGCCGTCGCGGCGGCTTCTTGGTGACGCAAATGCTTGATCTCGTCCTCTACGTTGTCCTCGGGTTCCATCCCAACCGTTCGAAGCCGCATGGGTGCCTGCACCAAACGAGCCGCTTCCTGCATGATGCCGATGTCCAGGCGGACGGTGGTCACCAGGTCGAGCGAGGGCTTGAGGTCCCCTCCCAATGCGGTCCACACGTCGGACACCTTGCGGTCGTCCTTGCCCGGTTGGGCGACCACGATCCCTATCGGCAGCTCCTTTGAACGGAGCGGCTCCGTCAGGCGTTCCTCGGGAATGACCTCGTTCTCGAGCAAGCACCAGAGGACGGAGGTCAGCAATCGGTGCTCGTCTTCGGGACGTTGCGTCCAGGCTGTGACCAGATAAGACAGCTTGACGAACCGTGGCACGGAGAGGTGCCCCTCAATCCGTCCTTCGTCATCGTACTGCGGCAACAGGCCACTCTGCCGGCGGCCGAGGTCCTCCCGGATGTCGTAGAGGTACATGTCGATCATCGGCGCCGAGTGCCGGGCCGCCCACTCTCGGGTGGGGGCGTCCAGCACCACATCGACGTCGGTCCCGCTGAGGGCTTCAGCCTTGAGCAGGTTCCGGAGGGATTCGTCGACCTCGTTGATCACGGCCGCCTCCGGAGCTCGAATCGATTCGGCTGCCTCACACCAGTCCTTGTCGAACAGCAAAGGCCACTGCGTGCGAGCGGTTGCGAAGGCGATGACGGGACGTGACCTCATGGATCACGTTCTTGACCGTGCGCTCCGAATAGGAGAGCTCATGAGCGATTTCCGCTGTGTCGTTCCCCTCGGCCAGGAGACGAAGTACCTCCACTTCCCGCTCGCTGAACCCGGAAAACGATAGGCCTCGAGGGGCCAGCACGTCCCGCTGCACCTGACGCATTTGCTCGAGCAGCCGCCCCAGCAGGTCCGGCGGCACGGATCCGTCACCTTCTGCCGCCGAGATCACGGCCCGCACTACCGACTCGGGCACCGCATCGCAGCGGCGCAAGATGGCGTTGGCCCCAGCCTCTACCGCGCTGAGCAAACCCGCATCGTCGATTCGGGAGACGATCATGACCACCCGGGCACACCCACTGCGCTGGATCGCCCGGATCTGGGTCACGACCTGATCGCGCATCTCGTCAGCAACCACCACTGCCACGGTGGCGCCGTCGGCGCAGCCGTCCACCACGAAGACCTCCGGACGGGCTCGCAGTTGGCTGGCGATGCCCGCAGCCGACACGGGATCGTCCGCATGTACCGAGACCAGGACCCGACCTTCCATGTGCTCTCCTCCTCGATCGCGATGGGTAGGACCGTGTTGGACCTCCGAGCCCTCCGAAGTCCCTGCCGCAACCGAAGTGTCAGCCGGAGGCCTCAACAGGCACTCAACACAGACTCATCGGGTACACCCCAACGCCCCCTGGGGACGTCCTACGACACCCTTCGTGCACAAATGCCCATGGGGCATGGCCTCGGGAGTCGCTCCTCCGTACGCTGAACAGAAAAGTCAGGAGGATGAGCCATGGGACTGCAGGTCGTCATGGGAGCGGTGATGAAGTGCTCCTTCGGTGAGACGCCGTCTTCACTGATTGTCGTCCCCGAGGGCACGCCGGTCATTGCCGGAACTCCCTGCGCCACCATTCTCGACGCCGTTCCCGAAGAGAACATTCCAAGCTTCGGCATGTGCAACACCATCTCCAACCCGGCCGTCGCCGCAGCCACTGCGGCCAAATTGGGTGTTTTCACGCCGGTCGCCTGCGTCCCGGTCACAGAAGCGTGGATTCCAGGTACCCCGACCGTGCTGATTGATGGCATCCCGGCACTCTCAGCCGATTCGACCTGCCTGTGCAACTGGGGCGGAATCATCACCGTCGAGGAGCCCGGGCAATTCCAGGTGTTGTTGCCCGACTGAGGCAACGAGCGCCAAGGAGCGACGGTTGACTTAGTCCAACGACCGCTGACCCGCCCTGCTGACTCACCCTCGCCGAAGAGCGACGGTTGAGCTAGGAGGAGGGAAGTGTTGTCGTCGTTGTCGTGGTGGTTGGCACCGTCGTCGTGGTTGTCGTCGTCGTCGTCGTGGTGGTTGGCACCGTCGTCGTGGTTGTCGTCGAAGTGCTCGTCGTGGTCGTCGAAGTGCTCGTCGTGGTCGTGGTGGGCGGCGTCGTCGTAGATGTCGAGTGACTGGTCGTTGTGGTCGTCGCGGGACTGGTCGTCGTGGTCGATGGCTTGGTCGTGGTTGTCGTGCCGGGAGTTCCTGTCGAGGCTGTCGTGCCCGGCGCCGTCGTCGTCGTGGTCGTCGTAGATGTTGCCGTCGTCGCGTTTATCGCACTCGCATCGCTGGCTCCAGTCGAGATCTCACCGGAATAGAAGACGTTCACAGAACAGGCCGGCTGGTTCGCGGTGCATTCCACCGCCAGGACAACCTGCTGGTCGGAGGTAAAGAACACTGGAGTGGTGAATCGGTAGTCCTTATCGGTCAGGGTATTGAGGTCTTCTTGGAATAAGATTTGTCCGCCCGATGACGAAGTCCGTTCGAGGAACACTTCTCCATCGGAGGTCGTGACGTTCTCGAAGATGAGGTCAGTGATGCTCAGGGTCGCGCCGGTGGGCACGGTGTAGCTGGTCTGTGTCGTCTGCCCGGCTGGTCCTCCCGTCACCGAAAGCGAGCTCGTTGTCGGGATGAACGGGCTCGCCGGCGCCGTTGTCGTGGTGGTCGAGCCCGATGCTGACAGCGCGCTCACCTTGTTGTTGGTCGAGGACAGCTGGGAGGCCAACGCACCATTTTGGGCCTGCTGCGCCGTCAGTTGCGTGTTGACTGCGCTCTTTGCTGTCGAGTCGATGGCTGGCTTGAAAAGAAGAAACCAAAGTGCCGCGAGGGCCCCAAGTACCAGGAGCGGCAGGACACCCTTGGGCAGCAACGGCCGCTGATTGAATGTCCCGTCAACGAGGACGGGCTTGACGTTCTCGGCGGCGACCTCGACCTTGTAGGGCTTCGGTTTGACCGTGCCCCGCCAGAAGCGCTGGTGAGGCCGGATCTTTACCTTGGCGAAGGCGGCTCGGCCTGGAACCAACATCACTTGTTCCGGTAAAAAGCGGAAGGCCAATGCCTGCTGGGGGTCCCGGGCGCTCAGGGTAGCCGGGACTGCTTCATTGCCACGATTGTCTACGGCAATTCGGGTCTGACTCCGGGTACGCCCATTGGCGATCCTGGGAACCAACTCCGCCGTGACCTCGTCGAACCGTTTGACCGTGACGACACCCTCTTCGACCACGGCCTGATCTGGTTCGTTGGAAGGTGTGACCTTGACCGCAAAGGGGCGCGCCCCTGACTTCGTCGACCACAGGCGCGGTGGTGAGAAGCGGATGGATGCAGTCTGCGAAGATCCCGGGAAGAGCGACAGGCTCGGTGGTACCGCTTCAGCCCAGGCTGCGGCCTCGCCAAGGATCTCCAGGCTGAATTGCTCGACTATTCCACCCGTGTTCGAAACGGTGAGCTCCACAGATTCGGTCTGCCCCGGATCTACGTCGAACTCGAGTCGTGACAGTGCCGCGACGACTGGCATCAGCTTGGCTCCAACGAGGGGGGCTCTCGCGTCTTCGTCGGCTCGACATCGGTATCAGCTGGGGCCTCACTGAAGGCATTGCTAGTTCGGTGACTGCTCACCACGCCGCACCTGGTCCGGTCGGGGTACCTGGGCACCAGCATCCGAACGGACGCGGCCATGCGTGGCGAGCTAATCCACACGCCCCGGCCGCACGCCCGTGGCTACGACAAACATGCTGGGTGGGTCCAGCACCTGTATGTTCCGACTCTCCGAGGTTGCCGGCGCATTCTTCCCATTCGGGCAACACCTCCTCCCGAGCGGGCAACGACCGATCGCATGAACTCACTCGTGCACCACCTCCCACCACACGCCAAACTCCCGTTCAAGGACAAGGCGACCGAGCTTGCGGTACTCGCGCTCAATGGCGCGCATCATCAACTCCATGCCGAGTGACACACTTTTCGACGCAGCTAGATATGACGCGCTGATCACAATCGAGCGGATATTCCCACCCGATATTTCGAAAGCTCGGGCGCAGAGGTCGAGATCGAGGTCCTTGCCCCGAGGGACCCGCGTCCCGAGACAGGCCTCCCAGAGCTCTCGACGCTCGGCCATATCGGGCATCGGGAACTCGATGATGGCGTCAATGCGGCGAGCGAAGGCCTCGTCGATGTTGCTGCGCATGTTTGTGGCCAGCACGGCCAAGCCGTCAAAACGCTCCATGCGCTGGAGGAGGTAGGCCACTTCGATGTTGGCGTGCCGATCGTGGGCATCACTCACCTCGGAGCGTTTTCCGAAGAGGGCGTCCGCTTCGTCGAAGAGGATCAGGCCGTTGATGCCTTCCGCCTCGGTGAAGATCCGCTCCAGGTGTTTTTCGGTTTCCCCGATGTACTTGTCCACCACCGTCGAAAGATCCACCGCATAGAGGTCCAGACCCAGGGCTCCGGCGACTACTTCGGCTGCCATGGTCTTTCCCGTCCCCGGCTCCCCCGCGAAGAGGCCGGTCACGCCACGCCCCCGGCCACCACCGGGTCGCAGTCCCCATTGACCAAGCACTGTGTCGCGATGCGCCGCCCGCGCCGTCAGTTCCTCCAATTGGGCCCGGACGATGGGGCGCACCACCAGGTCATCCCATCCGACCGAGGGCTCGATGCGCCGGGCCTGGCGCTCCAGTCCGGCGGCGTTCTGAGTCCGGGCCCCCGCCACCAGATGGGCCGTCGTCAGGATGCTCCCCTCCATCTCGGCTGCCAGCCGAGCGGCCAGCACGGCCCGTGATACCCCCTCAGGTGAGAGTGAGAAGTTCAAGACGGCGTCGTCTTGGATTCCCCCTGAACTCTCGCGCCACACCTGCGAGCGCTCGGTCGGGCCCAACGGTTCAGCCACCCGCTGGGCCGGGACTTCCATGCTCCAGGTGGGGTCCCAGCGGCCGCGCCCGATCATGAGCAGCGGACAGGCCAATCCGGTCAACACCCGGACCAGCTGCGGCCTGCGCTCCACCAGAGTGTCGATCGGACCCGCCACCAGTCCGGCACCCTGCAGACGAGCCTCGCGTCCGGCAGCTTCGATCACGCGCTGAGGCGAGAGCTGGTCCAGCACCAGATCCAGATCCATGGTCAGAACCGCGAGGCCCACCTCGGACAGTGCGCTCGCCGCCAGGGCATACGCCGCCGACCCGGCTCGCTCCTCAATGTAGACACGACTCCGGCCACCGGACGACCAGAGAAGGCGGGATATATCACGAGCGTCCACCGGCGCAGCTTCAATGGTGCGCCACACCGGGACCACGGTGGCATCCGGCTGTAGATCACCGAGTAGGAAGGCCGTGACCCGGTCGGGCACTCGCAAGGTGCGGCTGAGAAATGGTTCCTCGAGGCCCTCGATCTCCAGCAGTCCCCCGTCGACCAGCTTCGAACCCGGGGACAAGCAAGCCCGGGCCGGCGCCATGAGCGCTGAGGTCCCGCTCAATTCGAGGGCCAGACCGATGCTTGGGCGGCGCCGGCTGACGTCGTCGTTGAGGTACCCGAACAGCTGCTCGACCCGACGATCGACATCGGGTGACAGACAGACCAACAGCAGATCGATTTCGAAGCTCTGCAATTCGAAGGCGTCGCGCACGTGACGAAGACGCAGCACATGCCCGTCGGCTTCCGCCTTGTCGGCCTCCGTCTCGATGTCTTCCAGCCAGGCCACCTCTTCATCGGTCCATGACGTAAGCCTCGCCTCGGGGCGCGTGTCGGCCAACCACATCACCTGCTCGTCGCTCAGGTACAGCCCGCGCAGCGGATCTTCAGAGTTCGGATCGGCCTTCCGCCGTTGCCCGACGGCCCGCTCGATCCGCGCCACGACCAGATCCAAGCGGCCGCGCAGGTAGTCGAGCGACACGTCGGCGCTCACCCAGACCTCCACATGTGTCCACTCTCACATCAGCTCCCATGGACACACGGTCGTATCTGTCCCACAAATGGGCCGACTTCATCGCCCTTTCGGGCAAGGTCGTACCTGGGATCGACCGCCGAGTTTCAGTCGTCGAGCGCTAAGCAGCCGCTTACCGCAGCTTCGGCAGCCAATCGAGCAGCCATGGAAGTCTCATGACCCAACCGCTCCAGGTTGGACCGGATCACTGGATCCTTTAGCAGGATGGACAGGGCTTCGGGGTCGCCCGATCCGTCTTGATTGGTGGCAGCCAGCACCCGTTCGTCCAGCAGGCCGTCACACCAGCGGTCGCCGATGCACCGGTAGATTGCCCATGGCACCTGGCGGGACTGGCACATCCCGGCCACCGCGGCCGACTCCATGTCGACGGCCAGGCTGCCTTCGGCCAGGAATTGCTGACTCAGATCGTGGTCGAGCACGGCCTCCGCCATGGTCATCAGAGTCCCGCGCACATGGAACGGGCCCGGAGGCCGGTGGGCATAGGCCACCCCGGTCGCGTGCTCAATGACGGTCTTGGGGATCACCAGCGTTCCTACCTCTACGGCCGGGTCCAGCCCCCCGCAGATCCCGACGCTCATGACCTGTTCGATCGTGCGGTGCCCAGGGTGGCTCTCGTCCAACAAGTCACCCAGCGCGCCCCGGGTCAAGGCTGGACCCATGCCGGTATGGATGGCCGTCACGTCCGATCCGCCGAGTCGGCCGATCCATGCCTGAGTCGGATCCTCGCCCACCGGCTGAAGCCCGAAGGCCTTGGTGATGGCATCCATCTCGAGTGGCATGGGCGCCAGCACCACCACGTGGCGAACGGCCGCCCCGTTCATCAATAGCGGTCCGTCTTGGCTTTGGCCTCGTCGTAGACCTTCTGCAAGCGCCCCACCAGTTCCTCGGTGGCGGCATGGACGGCCGTGCGCGAGACCCGTCCCCCACCGGTCCGGGCCGGCGCGGCCATGGCTTCGCCGATGACGATCTGAATGGTGTACGGCTTGGGCAGCGTCTTGCCCACCGGCATGGCCAGGTCCGACCCGCCGATCCCGATGGGGACGATCGGTGCCCCGGTGCGGGCCGACAGGAACGCGGCGCCTTCCATCAGGTCCTCGATCACCGGGCCCGACCGCCGGGTGCCCTCGGGAAAGAGCACCAGCACCTGCCCCTGCGAGAGCACCTCCTCGGCGCGCTGGAGCGCTTCGCGGTCGGCCGACTCCCGGTGCACCGGGAAGGCCCCGACCGAGAGCAACCACTTGCCCAGCAGCTTGTGCTCCCACATGGAGTCCTTGGTCATGAAAAAGAGCTTGCGCTTGGTACAGAAAGAGGTGAACCCGAAGTCGGCGAAGGAACGGTGCACCGGAGCCAGGATCACCGGCCCGGTCGCCGGCACGTTCCCGAGCCCCACCACCTTTGGGCGGAACAGGCTCCACATGAAGGCATTGAAGAACCCGCGCTCCGAGCGGTACAGAGCGGTGCGGGCCGGCTCGACGGCGAACTCCTTGTGCCGACCGGGGGCCGCGGCCAACCGCGCCTCTCCGCCTTCGTGTTCCGGCGTGCTCACAGCCATGACAGGACCTCCTCCACCACATCTTGTACCTGATGCCCGGTCGTATCGAGGAGATGGGCGTCGTCGGCCATCATCAGGGGGGATACCGCCCGGTTTGAATCGATGCGATCCCGCCGGGCCACCCCGTCAGCCGACTCGTCAGAACGGCGCCGGGCCCGTTCCTCGGGTGATGCGGTCAGGTAGACCTTGAGCGTCGCATCGGGAAAGACCACCGTCCCGATGTCCCGGCCCTCGACCACGCCGCCACCGTGCCGGAAGGCCCAGGCCCGCTGGCGATCCACCAGGGCCAGCCGCACCTCGGCATTGGCCGCCACCAGGGAGACGGCCTGACCCACCTCGGCTGACCGGATCAGATGGGTGACGTCGTAGCCGTCGATCACGACCCGCTCGCCCACCTCGATCTCGGCATCGGCCACCAGCGCGGCCACCCCCACCAAGTCATCGGGCGCCACCCCGTCGCGCAGGGCCAGTGCGGTCACGGCGCGGTACATGGCGCCGGTGTCCAGCCGCTCCACCCCGAGGTGTGCGGCCACGGCCTTTGACACGGTCGACTTCCCTGCACCGGCCGGACCGTCGATGGCCACCACCAGCGCTCGAGGTTGCTCGGCCTCGGGCGCCGATGCCGTCAACGACCGCAGGTCGTGGGCGAAGCCGGGGTAGCTGGTGGCCGAGGCATCGAACCCACTCAACATCGAGTGCGCTCCCGCCGGGACAGCCAATGCGGCCACCGCGGCCGCCATCGCCATCCGGTGGTCGCCCTGGCTGTCGACCCGGGCCGCCCGCAGCCGGCCCGAAGGCCCGACGCCGGTGATCGAGAGGGTGTCGCCTTCGGCCCAAGCGGTGGCCCCAAAGGCCTGCACCATGTCGATGACCGCCGCCAACCGGTCCACTTCCTTCACCCGCAGCTCGCCCACGTCGCTGAAGACCGTGGTGCCCTCGGCCACCGCGGCCGCCACCGCCAGGATCGGCACCTCGTCGACCGAAGGGATCTCGGCCGCGTGGACCGCGGTCGCCCGCAGCGGCCCGGCCGACGCCGTGATGGTCACCGTCCCCGGCCCATCGGGCGTCATGGTGACCCGGCCCCCCATGCGTTGGAGCACCGAGACGAAGCCCAGGCGGGCCGGCCCGCTGTAGACCTCGCTGACCGAGACCTGGCTGCCCGGCACCACGCACCCGGCCACCACGAAGAAGGCGGATGCCGACGGATCACCAGGCACCGTCCGCTCCACCGGCCGCACCGGGCCAGGCTGCACGGTGACGATGCGGCCCTCGCCCCACGGCTCGACCACCAGGTCGACCCCGGCCTCGAGCAGCATCTCCTCGGTATGGGTGCGGGTGGTCACCGCTTCCCGGACCGTGGTCGCCCCCGACGCCGACAGGCCGGCCAACAAGATGGCTGACTTCACCTGCGCGCTGGGGACCTTCGAAGTCCAGTCGATGCCGTGCAAGGCCCCACCACGCACACGGAGCGGCGGGGTGCAACGAGTCCCGTGCCCGGTCACCGAGGCGCCCATCTCCGCCAACGGCTCGGCCACCCGGTCCATCGGCCGCGCCGACAACGAGGCATCCCCGATCAACGCGGTCTCCCAATCGAACCCGGCCACCAGGCCGGTCAGTAGGCGCATCGAGGTGCCCGAGTTCCCGCAGTCGAGCGGCCCGGCCGGGGCATGCAAGCGATCCCGCCCCCCCTGCATCACCACCGCGCCATCGGCCCGCCGTTCCACCCCGGCACCCATGGCCTCCATGGCGGCCAGCGAGGCTGCCACATCCGCCCCGTCGGACAGTCCCCAGATGACCGACTCCCCCTCGGCCAGCCCGCCGAAGAGCACCGACCGGTGCGAGATCGACTTCTCCCCCGGCGTGCGGACGGTGCCCCGGCAGGTCACCCCACCCGTGACGGTCAGGATCCGGGGCACCCCTTCAAGTCCGCCGCGTCCGCCGCGGCCGACGCCACCGACCACACCCGAACTCACGACAGCTGCTCTGCCCGGCCGCGGTATCCCTTGGCGTTGATCGCCTCGGCCAAGGTCGCAGCCTGCGCGTTGTCCACCACCAGAATCAACACACCCCGGGGACCCTCGGCTGAGTGCGCGATCTCGATGTCGTAGATGCTGATCCCGGCGTTGGCGGCCAGCGCGGTGATCTCGGCCAGGACGCCTTGGCGGTCGGGCACCGGAATCCGCAATTCGGCCAGGTGCTCGGGCCGCACCACCCGGGCTGGCAAGTTGCGCCGAGCCAGGCTGGCGTGATTCAGCACATCGAGCAGGCCGTCGCGGTCCTGCCCGGCCACCCGGTCCCGCATCAGCGTGAGCTCGGCCACCAAACCGTCCAATGCGCCGACGATGGCCGCCGAGTTCTCGGCGCAGATATCGGGCCAGATCCCCGGATGCCCCGCCGCCACTCTGGTCATGTCGCGGAACCCACCGGCGGCCAGCCGCAGCAAGGCCGCATCCTGTTCGGCCCCGGCTGAAGCCGCATTCATCAAGGTGGCGGCCACCAGGTGAGGGACGTGCGACACCATGGCGACCAGCCGATCGTGGTCGGCGGCCGACAGCACCAGCACGTCCGCCCCCAACGAGCTCACCACGCCACTCAGCCGGTCGAAGGCCTCCAGGTCGGTGATCGCCGTGGGCGTCAAGACCCAGACCGCGCCGGCGAAGAGATCCGGATCGGCTCCGCCGAGACCAATCTGTTCGGACCCGGCCATGGGGTGACCACCGATGAAGCGGGGGTGATCGGCCGACTCGGCAATGGCCGACTTCACCCCGCACACGTCGGTCACCACGGCATCGGGCCGGCGGGCCGTGTCCTCGAGTACCGATCGAACCACGTCGCTCACCGTCGAGGCTGGCGTCGCCACGAAGATGACCTCCGCCCCAAGGTCGTCCCCGAGCGCGTCCACCACACCGGCAGCCAAGGCCTCCTCGGCCCGCTCGGCGTCGGCATCGAGCCCTGACACGTGCCAACCCCGCTCCCGCAGGGCCAGCGCGATGGAACCGCCGATCAGCCCCGTCCCCACCACCAGCGCCCGGGGCTGCGGCGCCTCCTCAGCTGGGGAGGTCATCGCGGAGCCCTTGGGCGCCGTGCAGGTAGACGTGATGGATCTCGTCGCGCGACCGGGCGGTGTAGACGTGCAGCAGGACTCGGATGCACAGGGGCATGGACCCCGGGACGGCGATCTCGGCCGCGCAGAGCAGAGGCACGGCGCCGAAGCCGATCTCGCGAATGGCGGTGGCCGGGAAGATGCTGGTCACGTCGCCGGTGGCGGTGAACAGGGCGCTGACGATGTCGTCCTCAGTCAACCCGTTGCGCTCCATGATGGTGCGCATCAGCTCCTGCGACCGCGCCGTGACCTGCTCGGCGGTGTCACCGTCGACCGTCGTCGCTCCGCGCAGGCCCCTGACCATGAGAGTTCCGGGCATGGCGAGTCATGCTACCGGCCCCATCCCGTACCCTCAGCGCCCTGACCAGGACCATCAGAGGGGCTCAGATCGCACCACGGCCCGGCCCAATGGGCATGGACCAGGAACTCAATGGCACCGTGTCGTCCCAGGGCGGGTGACCGCATCGTCTGGCTCACCATCCAGCCGGCGGCCTCCATCCCACCGACCGCCCGCTCGAGCGCCGCCGTCAGCACCACCTCAGTGTCGGGTGGTCGCGCCAGGCCCAACTCGAACATGGGTTTGACCAAGGCGACCAACCGGGCCTCGCCGCCGAGATCCACCGATCGGCTCACCTGCGGGATGGCCGTCGCCAGCGATACATAGCTGACATCGATCGTGACCAGGCCGAGTACGTCGGGCACCACGTCCCGCGAAAGATCGCCGAGGTTGGTCCGCTCCAGGTTGATCACCCGCCGGTCCTGGCGCAGTGAGCCGAGCAGCTGGCCGTGTCCGGCATCGACGGCGTAGACCCGTGCGACACCCCACGCCAGCAGCTCCGCCGTGAAACCACCGGTCGAGGCGCCCACATCGAGAGCGACCGCCCCGGCGGTCGGCCCGCCGAAGGCCTCGAAAGCGGCTCGCAGCTTGGGCGCGCCGCGGGGCGAGCCGGGACGGGCCACGCTCAGGGCGCTGTCGCGCCGGACCAGACCGCGTGGGTTGGTCATGACGGCGCCATCCACTCGGATGGCACCAGCGGCAATGGCCGCCACCGGGTCGGTGATGTGAGGGTGCTCGTTTTGCAGCCGGTCGACGAGCGCGACGAAACGTCGCGGCGAGGGCAAGGGACTCCTCCTTGGATCCGCAGGTCGGTAGGGAGGTGCGGATGCCGGAGGAGACCGGGCGCGGGCGCGACGAACACGGACCGGAAATTCCGGCCACCGTGTTAGCGGTTTAGGGTCGTGTCAGACCTAACGGAAGGGTCGCATCCGTCCCCCAGTCTTCACCGATGAGAGGGCGGCTTCAAGCGGGCCTGGGAGGGGGAAGTAGTCAGCCCCGACAGGCTCAGGCCGAGACGGGCCGGATCGGGCTGGCCGCGGCGGCCAGCGCCTGCACTTCCTTCTCCCCCAGCTCCCGCCAGCGTCCCGGTGCCAATGCGGTGTCACGCAAGGGCCCGATCCGAGTACGCACCAGCCGGCGCACCGGGTGGCCGACCGCCTCGCACATGCGACGGACCTGGCGGTTCCGGCCCTCATGGATGACCAGACGTAAGAGACCTGGGCCGAGCACACCCACCTCGGCCGGTGCCGTCACGCCATCCTCGAGTTCGACTCCCTGCCGTAGCTGCCGCAAGGCACCGGCCGATGGCGTCCCCCCGGCTACGTCGGCCACGTACTCCTTGGGCACGCCCCGGCTGGGGTGGGCCAGCAACTGGGCCAGCGCGCCGTCGTTGGTCAGGATGAGCAAGCCCTCGGTATCGAGGTCGAGCCGCCCCACTGGAAAGACCCGCGGTTCGGTGGGCACCAGGTCCAGCACGGTGCGGCGGCCCTGGGGATCCGCCGCCGTGGTGATCACGCCGGTCGGCTTGTTCAACAGGTAGTAGACGAGGTCAGGCGCTACCGGCAGCAGCACACCATCGACCTCCACCCGCGCCGTCGACACGTCGACCCGGCGGCCCAGATCGGCTACCTCCCCATTGACGGTCACCCGCCTCGCTGCGATCAGTTCCTCGCAGGCCCGCCGGGATCCGAGGCCGGCTCGGGCCAAGACCTTTTGAAGACGTTCGCCCTGGGCCAGGCCGTCTGACCCGGGCTCACCCGTCGTCGGAACCCGCCTCCAGGCCGATGCCGAGCGAAGCCTGCAGGTCCAGCTCCATCTCCCCCGCCACTTCAGGGCCGGGCAGGAAATCCTCGACCGGTGGCAGCTGGGCCAGGGAATCGAGTCCCAGCCGTTCCAAGAACAGATCCGTGGTGGCGAAGAGTGCCGGTTGGCCCGGGCCCTCGGCTCGGCCCACCACTTCGATGTAGCCCCGCTGTTCGAGCAACCGCGTCACGCCGTCGACGTTGACGCC
Organism: Acidimicrobiales bacterium; assembly: GCA_036489775.1. Lineage (GTDB taxonomy): Bacteria > Actinomycetota > Acidimicrobiia > Acidimicrobiales > RAAP-2 > Bog-473. Next base: position 49,425 of record DASXFC010000070.1, read on the forward strand.
GCGCAGAGCTGAGATCTGACCCCGAGAGACCGGCTGGCGGTAGGCCACGATGGCCAGCGTCTCCAGTGCCGCCGTCGAGAGGCGGGTCGACACGTCGCGGTTGGCGAAGCGCTCCACGTACGGCGCCAGGTCGGGGTGGGTCTGCAGACGGACCGCGCCAGCGATGCGGGCCAACACGAAGCCCCGTCGTTGCAACTGGTAACCAGCAGCCAAGGCATCGAGCGCTTCTTCGATCCGCTCGTTCGGCTCCTCCAGCAATTCGGCCAGAAGTCCGGCTGAAAGCGGCTCGACCGCGACCAGCAGCACCGCCTCGATAGCCCGGTGCAGCTCATCGGTCTCCATGTCCACTCACCCTTCGTAGTCGTCGATGGCGTAGCCGTCGAGTTCAGCCAAACCCCGCCCGCTCTCCGTGAGGGCCACGTCATCCACCTTGAGCCAGTCGATCCGCAGGTCACCGAAGGTGGCGCCCTGCCCCAGCGAGACCCGGCCCATCTTGCACAGCTCGAGCAGGGCCAGGAAGTGCACGATCACATCCATCCGGGTCGGGCAATCACGGACCAGCTCCCGGAAGGAATTCACCTGCTGACTCAGTTCACGTCGGACCAGATCGGCCACCGTCTCGGAGACCGTCACCGTGTCCACCGTGACGTGCCACAGATCGACCCGGGGCGCCGGACGCTCGGCCGAGCCCTTCAGGTAGGCGGCAAACATGTCCTCCGGGGCGATCCCGGCCAGCAGATCGGGCGCATGGACCAGAAAGCCCTCGTCGAGCCCCACCTCACGGGGGATGGAGCGTGACGCCTGCTCGGCCAGGCCGACGAACACGTCGGCCAGGGCGGCGTAGGCCCGGCACTCGAGCAGCCGTGCCAGTAGGAGATCCCTCTCCTCCCAGCCGTAGAGCTCGTCCTCGTCCTCGACCATCTCGCGACCGGGCAGCAGCTTCTGGGACTTGAGCTCGATCAGGATGGAGGCCACCAACAGGAACTCCGACAGCTGGTTGAAGTCGATCTGCTCACGCTGGTCGACCAGGACCCGGACGAACTCGTCGACCAACGGGAGAAGGGGAATGTCGAGCACATCCACCTCGTGCGAGGAGACCAGGTGGAGCAACAGGTCGATCGGCCCTTCAAAGACCGGGGTGGACACGGCGTAGGCCATCGCTGCGACGATACCGAAACCCTCGAGGCCTCCCGGACACCCTCCGGATCGGCCCAGGCCAGCCGTCCAGAACGGCCGATGTCCCCGCCTACCATGGCCCTCATGCAACGGGTCCTTTCAGGCATCGCCCCCTCGGGTGACTTCACCCTCGGCAATTACCTGGGCGCCCTCAAGCACTGGGTGACCTTCCAGGACTCCAGCGATGCCCTGTACTGCGTGGTCGACCTGCACGCCCTGACCAACGACATCGAGCCGGCCGTCTTGCGTCACAACTCCCTCGATGCCGCTCTCAACCTGCTGGCCGTCGGCCTCGATCCTGCTCGCTGCACCGTCTTCGTCCAGAGCCACGTGACCGAGCACACCCGCCTGACCTGGCTCCTCGAGTGCACGGCCACCTATGGGGAGCTCAGCCGCATGACCCAATTCAAGGAGAAGAGCGTCAAGGGTCGCGAGGCGGTGCGGGCCGGGCTCTTCACCTACCCCGCCCTCATGGCGGCCGACATCCTGCTCTACGACACCAATGTGGTCCCCGTCGGCGACGACCAGCGCCAGCATCTCGAGCTGACCCGGGAAGTGGCCGTCCGCTTCAACAACCGTTACGGCGACACCTTCGTGGTGCCCGAAGCCGCCATCCCCGGTACGGCCGCCCGGGTCATGGATCTCCAGCATCCTGAGCGCAAGATGTCCAAGTCGGTCACCTCGCCGCTCGGCACCGTCGGCTTGTTTGATCCGGCTGATGAGATCACCCGCAAGATCCGCAAAGCGGTGACCGACACCGACGGCGAGGTGCGCTACGACCGCGAAGCCAAACCCGGCCTGGCCAACCTGCTCGAACTCCTGGCCGCCGCCACCGGCCGCAACCCGGCCGATCTGGCTCGGGACTACACCCGCTACGGCGACCTCAAGAACGACGTGGCCGAAGCCTTGAACGAGCTGTTGACCCCGGTCCGAAGCCGGCGTGCCGAGCTGGAGAACGATCTGCCCTACGTCCACCGGGTCCTGGCCGAAGGGGCCGAGAAGGCCCACACCATCGCTGCTGCCACCTACACCCGGGCCGCCGACGCCATGGGATTGCTGCCCCCTACCGCAGACTGACTCACAACCCGAGGACGGTCTCCCACCAGTTGTAGAGCCGGTCGAAGAGCCAGGTAATGGGACCCGGGTTGAGCAAAAAGTTCAGGAACACCAAGCCCATGACGATCGGCATGGTGTACTGCCGGTAGCGCAGGTAGGTGGGCCAGTACCGCGCCGGCAGCATGCGCTCGAACAGCACCGAGCCGTCGAGGGGTGGGATCGGGATCATGTTGAACACGAAGAGCCCGACGTTGACCAGACTGATCAAGAAGATGTATTGCTTCCAAGTCGGCAGCGACGACAGGTAGAAGATCCCATCGACGTACAGCAGTACGCCCTTGACCTTGATGAACAGGACAGCGAAACCGCCAGCCAGAATCGCATTGACCGCCGGACCCGACAGCGAGACCAGCACCCCCTGATTGCGGGGGCTCCGCAGGCGGCCCACGTTCACCGGCACCGGCTTGGCCCAGCCGAAAAACCCTGCACCGGCTAAGGACATCAAGGCCGGCACGATGAGCGTGCCCACCGGATCGATGTGCTTGAGCGGATTGAGGCTCAAACGTCCGGCCCGCTGAGCGGTGTCGTCACCGAAGAGTTTGGCCACCCAGCCATGTGACACCTCGTGGAGAATCACCGACGGCACGATGGCACAGAAGATCAGGACCTCCTGCGTGCTGATGTGGTGGTCTGCCACCAACGCGATCAGCACTACAGCACCGGCGACAATCCACAGCGCTCGCTTGGTCCGCTGATCCATCGGCCTCCGCCCCGAGCTCGGGGCTCCGGGCAGGGGCATCCGACCTACTGCTTGGCAGCGTCGTTAATGCAGAGTCGGGCCGCCGGCATCGCTTCGAGGCGGGCCTCGCCGATCTGCTTGCCACAGACTTCGCACAGCCCGTAGGTCCCTTCGTCGACGCGGATGAGGGCGGCGTCGACCTCGTCCAGGGACTCTCGCAATTCGGTGGCCAGACGCTCCGCCTCGCCCCGTTCGGCCGTCACCTGGCTCGAGTCGGCGAAGTTGGAGTCGTAGTTCAACCCCTTGCCACCGTCCGCAAAGCCCAATTCGGACAGGTCCGCCCTGAGTCGTTCCTGCTCGGCTTGTAGGAGCTCGGCGTAGTGCACATCAGGGGTTGCGGCCGCGGGGGCCTCGTTCGGCATCCCTCCATGCTACGCGGTGGGACCTGGCCGGGTTCCCGCGCGGGGGTGCGCGCCCTCGTAGGCCCGGCGCAGGTGTTCAGGGGAAACCTTGGTGTATCGCTGAGTGGTGGCCAATGAGGCGTGGCCCAGTAGCTCCTGGACCACCCGGATATCGGCGCCCCGGGCCAGCATGTGGGTGGCACAGGAGTGCCGGAGGACATGAGGGCTCACCTTGTCGGCCAGGCCGACCCGTCCGGCGTACTTCTTGACCACCCCGAAGGCCCCGACCCGGCTCAGCCGTCCCCCCCGGACATTGAGGAAGACGGCATCGGCGTCGCTCCGCCTGGCCCAGCGGGCCGGGACGAATTTCTCCCGTCCCTCCCCTGACAGCCACTCGGCCAGTGCGGTCCGGGCCATTGACCCCAGCGGCACCACTCGTTCCTTGTTCCCCTTGCCATAGAGCCGGATCAGCGGCAGGTCATCACCCTCAATCGCTGCCGTGACATCCCCCAGGTTGAGTCCGGTGACCTCGCTCACCCGGGCACCGGTGCCGTAGAGCACTTCGAGCAGCGCCCGGTCGCGCCGATAGGCCGGGCCCGTTCCCACCACCGAGCCGAGCAGCTGGGCGGCCTCTGCTTCGCTCAGGGCCTTGGGCAGCAGATCAGCCACCGGCATCGGGCCCAGTTCAGTCGTCGGGTCGTCGGAGCGCCCGCCTTCCTCCTGCAAGAATCGGTGGAAGCCACGGATGGTCGACGTAGCCCGGGCCACCGAGGCCGCGCTGTGTGTCGTCCGCAATCCAACGATATACGTGCTGAGTGCCGCGGCCGAGGCGTGGTCGATGTCACCCACCGCGGCCTCATAGGCCAGCAGATCCCGGCGATACGACGACAGCGTGCGTGGCGAACGGCCCCGTTCCACCTCGAGCCAGGAAAGGAACTCCTCCGCACTCCGAGGCAGGGGGCGTTCCGTCACGAGCCCCGATAGCGCGCCCGGGCCACGTAGAGGCCGAGCACCGTGCTCTCGTCCTTGATCGATCCGTCGGCCACCAACTCGTCCACTTGATCGAGGTGGATCTTCTCGATGGTCATGTAGTCCTCTTCGATGCCATCGGGCCGACTCTCCACCTCGGTCAAACCGGTGGCCAGGTAAAGCCAGGTCTCCTGGTCGCTGATCCCCGGGGTGTTCCAAGTCCCGAGCAGCTCCTCGAGCGAAGCCGCGGCCAATCCGCACTCCTCGGCCAGCTCGCGGTGCGCGGTGTCGAGCAGCGACTCCTTGCGGTCGCGCGTCCCAGCCGGGATCTCGAGCACCATGGCGTCGACCGGCGCCCGGTACTGGCGCACCAGGCTGACCGTGCCATCGTCGTGCAGCGGGACCACTGCCACCGCACCAGGGTGGCGGATCACGAAGCGGTCGAAGATCTGACCCGACGGATCCTCCACGTACACCTTGTGCACTTTGAAGATCCAGGCGCGCAGTAGCTCCTCTTCGGAGGTCTGGCGAAAACCGGCCATGGACCCCGCTTACGGAACGGAGTCGAGGTCGAGCAGGTGCGGCTCCCGCCCCTCGGCCCGCTCGAGAGCGGCCCCGATCAATTCGCGGAAGAGCGGGTGGGCCCGGTCCGGCCGGCTCTTGAACTCGGGGTGGGCCTGGGTGGCCACCCAGTAGGGATGGTCGGGCAGCTCGACGAACTCGACCAACCGGCCGTCGGGCGAGGTGCCCGAGCACAACAGGCCGACTCCTTCGAGCTTGCTCTTGTAGCGGTTGTTGAACTCGAAGCGGTGGCGGTGCCGTTCGGTGATGCCGAGGGAGCCGTAGGCCTTGGCCACCCTCGATTCGGGCACCAGGACGGCCTGGTACGAACCCAGCCGCATGGTGCCACCTTTCTGGGTCACCTCGGCCTGGTCGGGCATGAGGTCGATCACCAGGTCCGGTGAGGTGGGGTCGAACTCGCGTGAGTTGGCCCGGTCCAATCCGAGCCAGTCCCGGGCCACCGAGATCACCATCACGTGCAGGCCCAGGCACAAGCCCAAGCATGGGATGGCATTGTCCCGGGAGTAGCCGGCGGCCGCGATCATCCCTTCGATGCCGCGTTCGCCGAACCCACCCGGGATGACGATGCCATCGAGGCTGCGCAACCGATCAGTGGCCAGCAACTGCGGCACCAGCTCGGCGTCGATCCAATCCAGCTCGACCTGGGCCCCGTGGTGGAAGCCGGCGTGGCGCAACGACTCGACCACCGACATGTAGGCGTCGGGCATGTTCACGTACTTGCCCACGATGCCGATCTTGACCGTGCGGGACAACGACTCGACCCGGTCCACCAGCTCCTCCCAATGTGAGAGGTCGATCGGGTACTTGGACTCGTCGATGCCCAGGGTCTGGCAGACGTAGGTGTCGAGGCCCTGCTCGTGCAGCACCAGCGGGATCTCGTAAATGGACGGCGCGTCGACCGCTGAGACCACCGCTTCGACCGGCACGTCGCACTGCAGGGAGATCTTGCGCTTGAGGCTGTCGGGGATCGGGTTGTCACTGCGGCAGACGATGACGTCGGGCTGGATCCCTCGGCTGCGCAATTCGGAGACCGAGTGCTGGGTCGGCTTGGTCTTCTGCTCGCCCGAGACCAACAGGGGCACCAGGGTCAGGTGCACGTAACAGACGTTGTCGCGGCCGATGTCACGGCGGAACTGCCGGATGGCCTCGACGAAGGGGACGATCTCGATGTCGCCGACCGTCCCGCCGATCTCCACAATGACGATGTCGACGTCCTCGTCGGCCAGCCGGCGCACCCGACCCTTGATCTCGTCGGTCACGTGCGGGATGACCTGGACGGTGCGGCCCAGGAAGTCGCCCCGGCGCTCCTTCTCGATCACTGATCGGTAGATCCAGCCCGTGGTGGTGTTCGACTGCTTGTTCAGGTTCTCGTCGATGAAGCGCTCGTAGTGGCCGAGGTCGAGGTCGGTCTCACCCCCGTCTTCGGTGACGAAGACCTCGCCGTGCTCGCCGGGGTTCATGGTCCCGGGGTCGACGTTGATGTAAGGGTCGAGCTTGCACATGGTGACCCGGAGGCCACGGCATTTGAGGAGTCGGCCGAGCGAGGAAGCGGTGAGACCCTTCCCGAGCGAACTCGACACGCCGCCGGTGACGAAGATGAACTTGCTCACGCCGCCCCGAGGACGTTGCCCATCGCCAGATATGACCGGTGCACTTGCCCACCCTAATCGCCGCCACCTTGACGCGCGGTGGATCGCGCCGGCGTTTAGAAGAGCCGAGCCTCCCCTGCCAGCAGTTCACGGGCGTGAGCCCGGGCGACATCGCTGTCGGGGTGGCCCGAGAGCATGCGGGAGATTTCGGCCACCCGGTCCTCGCCGGTGACCACTGCCGCCGTGGTCACCGTTCGTTGGCCCGCCTCGCCCTTGTGCACGCCGATCTGATGACCGGCCCGGGCGGCCACCTGGGCCAGATGGGTCACCACCAACACCTGGCGATCCTGGCCTACGGCTGCCAGAGCCCGACCGAGGGCCAGGGCAGCCGCACCACCCACCCCGGCGTCCACTTCGTCGAAGACCATGGTCTGGGGACCGCCCAGGCCGACCAGCCGGATGGCCAGCATGGCCCGGGCTAACTCACCGCCCGAGGCGGCCTTGGCGAGCGGCAGCACGGCTTCCCCGATGTTGGCCCCCAGGGCGAACTCGATCGGGTCACCAGCCCCGGCCGACGCCACCCGAACCTCGAGGCGGGCGCCCGCCATGGCCAGATCGGCCAGCTGACCTCCGACCAATCCGGCGAAAGTGTTGGCGGCATCGGCGCGGGTCTGTCGCACCACCGCTTCGGCTTCGGCCAGTTGCTCGAGCAAGCCGGCCCGCTCCGCCTCCAGCCGGGCCGCCGTCCCCTCGGCATCATCGAGCACCTGAAGCCGGGTGGCCGCGTCCTTGGCAAAAACCATCACGGCGGCCAGGTCTTCGCCGTACTTGCGCCGCAATTCGGACAACACCCGGCGGCGGTCCTGCACCGCGGCCAACCGGACCGGATCGTCCTCCCAGCCCTGGGCCACCTCGCGCAAGGCGTGCGCCGCATCGGTCAGATCGATGGCCGCCGCGTCCAGCTGCCCGCGCACCTCGTCGAAACCTGATCGGCCGGCCAACATGACGGCGGCCTGCGCCAGTTGGTCCAGCACACCGCCGCCCTCGGTCTCGCCGCCGGCGCCTTCGAGTACTTCGAGGGCCGAGGTGGCGGCCTCCCGGTAGGCCGAGGCGTCGGCCAGCCGCTCCTCCTCGACCCGCAGGGCACCGTCCTCGTCGGCATCGGACAACCCGGCGGCCGCGATCTCGTCCACCTGGTAGCGCAACACGTCGGCATCGCGGGCTCGCTGCTGCTGGTCCCCACCAAGATCGTTCAAGGCATCGTCGATCTCGCGCAAGAGGGACCGGATGGAGCGGACCTCGGTGAGGTCGGTACCAGCGTAGGTATCGAGGACGCGACGTTGAGCCCGCTCACCAGTCAGCGCGTGATGCTCGTGCTGCCCATGGATCTCGACCAATTCGGCTGCGATCTCACCCAGCGCGTTCACCGCGGTCATGCGCCCGTTGACCCAGGCCCGGGAGCGTCCCTCCGCCGGCACCGAGCGGATGATCACGACCTCCTCGTCGCCCTCCACCTCGAAGCGGGCCTCCACCACGGCTTCGCTGGCGCCCGCCCGCACCATGCTCGGGTTGGCCCGGCCACCGAGTACGAGCTGGAGTGCCTCGACCACCAACGTCTTGCCGGCACCGGTCTCGCCGGTCAGCGCGGTCATGCCGGCGCCGAAGGAGAGCGACAGATCCTCGATCACCCCGAGGTCGCGCACCCGCAGATCGGTCAGCACTCCGAACCTGCTCTCGACCCGGCCGACCTACCAGCCATGATCGGCCAGCAGGCGCATCCGCAACATCCCGCCGAACTTCTGCGGATCGTTGCGGACGACCCGGACCGATCGGGGCGAGATCTGACAGGTGATGGTGGAACCCGGATCGAAGCGGCCCACCTCCTCGCCGTCGATCACCAGCACGGCGGCCCGGTCGGGCGCGATCTCCACCGTCAGCGCCTGCGTTTCGGTCAACACCAGCGAGCGGTCCAGTGAGAGATGGGGCGCCACCGGCGTCACCACCATGGCGCGCAGCGAGGGCGACAGGATGGGCCCGCCAGCAGAGAGGTTGTAGGCGGTCGACCCGGTCGGCGTGGCCACGATGAGACCGTCGGCCGAATAGGTCAGCGATTCTTCACCGTCGATGGAGGTGGCCAGGCGGACGGTGTGACCGAAATCGATCTTCTCGAGCACGACTTCGTTCAACGCGAGCAATGGAGACACCGACGCTGACACGGCACCGAGGGAACGGTCGGCCACGGTGACCTCGAGGGCGCACCGTTCCTCGACCACGGCCTTCCCCTCGAAGACCCGGGACAGGGCCTCCCGCACTTGCTCGGGCACCAGGTCGGGCAGATAGCCCACCCGGCCGAAGTTGACGCCGAGCACCGGTACGTCGACGACCGAGGCCATGCGGACCGCCCGGAGGAAAGTGCCGTCGCCACCCATCGAGACGGCCACGGTGCTGCCGGCCAGGTCCACATCATCGAGGCAGACGGCCTCGGACGAGCCGTTCTCGCGCAACTGGTCAGGTGCGGAAAAGCGCAGGATGCGCGCCCCGTCACCTTTGGCTTGGAGCCAGGCCGCGGTGTCCTCGGCCAGAGCCAGGGCGTCAGGACGGCCCGGGTGCACGAGGAAGGTGACGGTGGCCATGAATGGAAAGGTTACGGATGTGCCGCATCGGTTCGGTCCGCCTCACCGACGGCGGCACCGATCAGTGCGGCGGTCCCCACCGGATCGCGCCCCGGCGCACCCTTGCGGGCATGGAACAGGAACTCGACATTGCCGGCCGGCCCGGTCAGTGGAGAGGCCATGGCCCCCATGATGCCGGTTCCGGTCTCCGAGAGGGCGGACGCCACGCTCTCGAGGACGTCTCGCCAGACCCCCGGGTCCCGGACGACGCCCTTGCCCCGGGCCACCACAGCCCGTCCGGCCTCGAACTGGGGCTTGACCAGCAACACCAGGTCGGCGCCCTCCTGGGCCAGTGGACCGCTCAGGGCGGGCAGCACGCTGCGCAGCGAGATAAAGGAGAGATCGGCAGTGACCAGGGGCACCGGCGCAAAGTCCGGGTCGGCGGTGCGCAGGATGTCGAGGGTCAGGGTGCGGGCGTTGGTGCGCTCGAGCACGATGACGCGGGGATCGACCCGGAGGCGTTGGTCCAGCTGCCCGTGACCCACATCGACGGCGTAGACCTGAGCCACGCCGCGCTGGAGCAGGCAGTCCGTGAAGCCACCGGTCGAGGCCCCGGCATCGAGGGCGCGCCGGCCCTTGGTGACCACCTCGAAGCGGTCGAGGGCGGCGTCGAGTTTGCGACCACCGCGGCTGGCGAAAGGCTCGGCCGGGGCCAGCACGAGCAGCGGCTCATCGGCGGCGACCAACCGGGAGGGCTTGTCGGCCGGCGAGCCACCGACGGTGACCACGCCGGCCGCGATGGCGGCCTGGGCGTCAGCCCGCGTGGGGGCGAGGCCGCGGCGAACGAGTTCAGTATCGAGGCGCCGGCGGGTGCCGGAGCTCAGCCTGCGGCCTTCTTTGCCGCCTTCTTGGCGGGGGCCTTCTTGACCGGCGCCTTTTTGGCGGCTGACTTCTTCGCCGCGCTGGCCTTCTTGGCCGGGGCCTTCTTGGCGGGTGACTTCTTCGCCGCGCTGGCCTTCTTGGCCGACTTCTTCTTGCCCATGCGCGGCATCACATGCTCGGCGGCTTCACGCCCTTTGGCGGCAGCGTCCTTGCCGGCCTTGCGCGCCTTGACTGCTTCCTTGCGGGCCGAACTCCCCGCCTTGCGGGCCGAACTCCCGGCATCCTTGGCCGCGGCGCGGCCAGCATCGGCCGAGCGCTTCAAGAGATCGGAGACCTGGTTGGCCACTGACTCCAACGCCTTGGCATCGATCTTGGAGAGTTGCGTTGCCACCTCACGCCGCACCGTTTCGATCAGGTGCTCACTCGTCTTCCGGCTGCGATCCACCAAATTGTCCACCCACTCCTGTGCCGACTCGCGCTGGATGTCGCCAGCGCTGACCAATTCTCGCACGATGTCGTCAGCCTTGGCACGTGTGACGACCCCGAGTACCGACCCCGCTTCGATGTATTTCCGAATCCGTTCGTTGCCGGGCATTTCACAAGAGTATCTGAAGTGCTAGCTAATAGCAAGCACTTTTCTCTTAGAGAACTTGCCTATAGCCCCAGCACGTCACGGACCAGCGCCGCCAGGTCGGGGGCGATGGTGGCCGGCGGAGGCGTGCCCGGATCGTCCCCCGGGCCGGTGACGCCCGAGAGCACCAAGGCGAACGGGACGGATAATTGAGTGGCCAGGGCACCATCGGTCGAGGGGCGGTCCCCCACCATGACCCGTACGTCGCCGGCCCGAGCCGCGATGGCCGAGGCGGTGGGGGCATGCGGCTTGCCGGCGACTTCGGGCGTGGCGCCTGACGCCGTGGCCACCATGGCCAGGATCGAACCGCCCCCGGGGAGCAGCCCGTCGGGCGTGGGATAGGTCGGGTCCTCATTGGTGCCGATGAGGCGGGCGCCGGCCCGGATGGCATCGGCGGCCGCGGCCACGTCGTCATGGGTGAAGGTCCTGGTCCAGCCGACCACCACCGCATCGGCGGGCGGTTCGGTCACCACATTGACCCCGCGGCTCCGCAAGGCCTCACGGACCCCGTCGTCGGCCACCAGCAGGGCGCTGGACCCCACCGGCAGCAGCCCGGCGGCCACATCGGCCGAGCTCAGGATGTCGTCGTCGGTAGCGGTGATCCCGCACTGACCCAGTCGCTTGTGGAGCTCGGCCCGGGTGGAGGCCGAATTGTTGGTGGCGAAGAACGTGCGCACGCCGGCACCCCGGAGGGCGGCAATGGCCTGCTCGACCCCCTCAATGGGCTGGCCCATGAGCCAGATCACGCCATCGAGGTCGATCACCCAGGTGCCAGAAGGGGCCGGCGGCCAGCTTGTCAATGGGGCCGACACCCGTCTGACGTTAGTCACCGTCATACTGGGCCTTCATGGGTCACCTCCGAATTGATGGGGTCGAGCTGGTGCTGGCACTGAGCCGGCTGGAAAAGCTCGAGGCATTGCACGGCGATGTGCGCCTCCCCCTCGACAAGGTGCGCGACGTCCGGGTGGTGCTCGACCCCTGGAGCGAGCTGCGCGGGGTTCGGGCCCCGGGCACCGGTATCCCCCGGGTCATCGCCATGGGATCGCGACGCAGCAGCTTCGGCAAAGACTTCGCCGCCGTCCACGGCGCCGGCTCGGCCGTGGTGGTGGACCTCTGCAGCGAAGCGCGGTACCACCGCCTGGTGGTCACGGACGAGAACGCCCAGCGGGTGGCGGACGACATCGACTCGGCCCGCCACACCTTGCCTCTCCCGGGCTGACTCGCCCGGATCGGTGCGTCGGTTCCGGCTTGGATCAGCGGGCCAGGTGCCGGGCGATCAGCAAGCGCTGAATCTGGTTGGTGCCTTCGAAGATCTGCATGACCTTGGCGTCACGCATGTAGCGCTCCAACGGGAAGTCCTCGGTGTAGCCGTAACCGCCGAGGACTTGCACGGCGTCGGTCGTCACTTTCATCGCGGCGTCGCTGCAGATCAGCTTGGCCACGCTGGCTTCCCGGCTGTAACTGCGACCGAGATCCCGGCGGCGGGCCGCGTGGAGGTAGGTGGCCCGGGCCGAGTCCACCGCGGCGCCCATGTCGGCCAGCAAGAAACCCAGACCCTGGTGCTCGATGATCGGCTTGCCGAACGAGGTGCGGTCCTTGGCGTAGGTGATGGCCTCATCGAGGGCGCGCTGGGCCAATCCGGTAGCCACGGCGGAGATGCCGAGCCGTCCACTGTCCAGCGCGCTGAACGCGATCTCGAGACCCTGGCCTTCGCGACCGATCCGCGCCTCCTCGCTGACCAGAGCGCCGTCGAAGTGAGCGGTGGTGGTCGGGATCCCGTGCAGGCCCATCTTGCGCTCGGGCGCCCCGAAGGAGAGCCCATCGGTGTCGGCCGGCACGATGAAGCACGAGATACCGCCGCTGCTGCCCTCGCCGGTCCGGGCGAAGGTGGTGTAGAAGTCAGCCTTGGAACCGTTGGTGATCCAGGCCTTGGTGCCGTCGATCCGGTAGCCGCCGTCGACTCGCACGGCCTTGGTGTTGACGTTGGCGGCATCGGAACCGGATTGCGGTTCGCTCAAGCTGTAGGCACCGACGCGCTCCCCGCTCAGGATGGCCGGCAACAGGCGCGCCTTCTGCTCTTCGCTGCCGAAGGTCACGATGGGGTGGGTGGCCAGGCCGTGCACGCTGACCGCCACGGCCACGGCGGCCCAGCGAGCCCCGAACTCCTCGATCACCTGGAGGTAGACCTCGAAGGGCTGGGCGCCGCCGCCGAACTCCTCGGGCCAGGGCAACCCGAGCAGACCGGCCTTTCCGAGTAGGGCGAAGAGTCCCTCGGGGTATGAATCGGCGGTCAGGTTCTGTGCCACCCGCGGCTCGAGCTCGCGGTCGGCGATGTCCCGGGCTAGTTCAAGCAGCTGCTCGGCTTCGGGGCTGGGCAGGATGCGGTCGACGGTCACGCCGGCATCGTACCGAGGACCTGGTGGGCGGCTTTGCTCGCGTCGGGTCAGCTCAAAGCGAGCATGGCGGTGGGGTCGGCCAGCATGCCGGCTACCGCGGCCAGGAAGCGTGAGCCCTCGGCGCCATCGACCAGGCGGTGATCGAACGAGAGGCTCAACGTCATCACCTGGCGCAGGGCGATTTCCCCGCGGTACTCCCAGGGTTGGCGGCGTACCGCCCCGACGCAGAGGATGGCGGCTTCGCCTGGGTTGAGAATCGGTGTGCCGCCGTCCACCCCGAAGACCCCGATGTTGGTGATGGTGATAGTGCCCCCGCTCAGGTCGGCCGGAGTGGTGGTGCCGTCGCGGGCGGTGGCGGTCAGCGTGCCGAGCGCGGCGGCCAGTTGGCGCAGCGTCATGGCGTGGGCGTCCTTGATGTTCGGCACGATTAGGCCGCGTTCGGTGGCGACGGCAATACCCAGATTGACGTAGTGCTTAGTGACGATCTCCTGGTGCTCCTCGTCCCACGAAGAGTTCAAGCTCGGATTGTCGCCCAGTGCCAGCAGGAGCGCCTTGGTGATGACGGCCAGCGGGGTGAGTCGTGCGCCTTCGAAAACCTGATGCACTCGCAGGTGCTCGACCAGTTCCATGGTCGGTGTCACGTCGACGGTGACGAACTCGGTCACGTGCGGTGCGGTGAAGGCGCTGCGCACCATGGCGGCTGCGGTGTGCTTACGCACCCCCTTGATCGGCACCCGCGTCTCACGCTCGTTCGAGGTGCGCTCACCCGAGGGCGGCGGCGGGGCCAGACCACCGGCATGCTGCTCGACGTCCTCGCGGGTGATCAGGCCGTCGGGACCGCTTCCCCGCACCTGGGTCAGGTCGATACCTTTCACCCGAGCCATGTAGCGCACCGGCGGCTTGGCCAATGGACGAACCGGTGGCGGTGTGGCCACGGCCTCGGCCAAGGCCTCGGGAACCGCAATCGGTGGAGACGGCGGCGCGGTCACGGATCCGGCCCCGGCCCGTCCCCTACGGTGGCGCCGGCTGGCTGGCGCCGCGGACGGGCCGTATCCCACCAGTGTCGCCACCTTCTCCTCGACATCGCCCGACTCCGTCTCGATGGCAATGAGCGGGCTGCCCACCTCCACCGTGCTGCCGGCTTCGGCCAGCAATGCGGTCACCGTGCCGGCGAACGGGCTGGGCAACTCGATCACGGCCTTCTCGGTCTCGACCTCGGCAATGGCCTGGTTCAAGGTGATGACGTCCCCCACCGCAACCAGCCAGGAGACGATCTCCGCCTCGGTCAGGCCCTCGCCCAGATCGGGCAAGCGGAACTGCTGCGCGCTCATGTGGCCAACGACCGGTCCACCGCATCGAGGATGCGATCGGCGTCGGGCAGATAATGACCTTCGAGCTTGGCCGGCGGGTACGGCGTGCCGAAACCACCGACACGCAACACCGGCGCTTCGAGATGGAAGAAGCAACGTTCACTGATGCGGGCGGCGATCTCGGCCCCCAGGCCCATGAAGACCGAAGCTTCGTGGGCCACCACCAAACGACCCGTCTTCTTGACCGAGGTCTCGAGCGTCTCGACGTCGAAGGGAGCGAGTGAGCGCAGGTCGATCACTTCGAGCGAGATGCCTTCCTCGGCTGCGATGCGGGCCGCGAACAGCGCCACCGCCACCAGGGGGCCGTAGGTGGCGACGGTCACGTCGGTCCCCTCTACCATCACCCGAGCCTGGTGCAGCGGGGCGCCCTCGCCCGAGACGGTGGGGTCGACTTCGCCCTTCTCCCAGTAGCGACGCTTCGGCTCGAAGAACAGCACCGGGTCGTCTGAGGCGATGGCCTGCTGGATCATTAGGTAGGCGTCGGCCGGGTTGGAGCACGACACCACCCGCAGGCCGGCGGTGTGAGCAAAGTAGGCCTCGGGTGATTCGCTGTGATGTTCGACCGCACCGATGCCACCGCCGAAGGGCACCCGGATGGTGATCGGCAAGCTAACCATGCCCTGGGTTCGGTAGTGCAGCTTGGCCACTTGCGACACAATTTGATCGAAGGCTGGATAGATGAATCCGTCGAACTGGATCTCGCACACCGGCCGGTAGCCGCGCATGGCCAGGCCGATGGCGGTGCCGATGATGCCCGACTCGGCCAGCGGCGTGTCGATGACGCGGCGGGGACCGAAGTCCTGCTGCAAGCCTTCGGTCACCCGGAAGACGCCGCCGAGCTTGCCGATGTCCTCCCCCATCAACACGACTTTGTGGTCGTCTTCCATGGCGCGGCGCAAGCCCGCGTTGATGGCCTTACTCAGAGCCATGGTCGGCATCAGGCCGATTCCCCTTCGTCCTCGAAGCCGGCCAGGTACTGGGCGTAGTCAGCCCGTTCCTGCTCGACCAGCGGATGGGATCCGGCGTAGACGTGATCGAAGAGGCTGAGCGGCTCGGGTTCGACCGTGCCCAGGCAGCCACGGCGTAGTGCGGCCGCGGTGGTGTCGGCCGCGGCCGCGACGTCGTCAGCGAAGGCTTCATCGTAGTGACCCTCGGCTTCGAGCAGGGTGCGGACCCGGCTCAGTGGATCCTTGGCCCGCCACGTCTCCTCCTCCTCCGCCGACCGGTAGCGCGTCGGGTCGTCAGAGGTGGTGTGCGGACCCATCCGATAGGTCACTGCCTCGATCAGGCTCGGGCCTTGTCCGGCCCTGGCCCGGGCCAGCGCTTGGCGGGTGACGGCCAGCACCGCCAGTACGTCGTTGCCGTCGACCTGGTAGGCGGGAATGCCGTAACCCTCCCCGCGCTGGGCGATGGAAGTGTGCGACTGCAGATGGACCGGTTCGGAGATGGCGTACTGGTTGTTCTGGCAGAAGAAGACGACCGGAGCACCGAAGCTGGCGGCGAAGCCGAACGCCTCGGAGATGTCGCCTTGACTGGTGGCGCCGTCACCGAAGTAAGCGATGGTGGCCACGTCGGAGCCATCGAGCATGGTGCCCATGGCGTACCCTGTGGCGTGCAGGGCCTGGGAGCCCACGATGATGGCGGGCGTGGACAGCCCGTACTGCTCGGGGTCCCAACCCGAGTGGGCCGAGCCACGCCAGAGACGGAGCATCTTGGTCGGCTCGACCCCCCTGCAGTACGCCACTCCGTGCTCCCGATAACTCAAGAACGCGAAGTCGTCGCTCTGCAGAGCCCGCGCCGATCCCACCTGGGCCGCTTCCTGGCCCAGCAGCGGGGCCCACAGACACAGCTCCCCCTGACGCTGCAGGGCGGTGGCCTCAGAGTCGATGCGCCGGATGACCACCAGGTCGCGGTACAGGTCGCGCAGCTCCGACCCGCCGACGTCCTCCACCAGGGGGGCAAAGGGCGAGCCATCGGTGCGGACGCCCTCGGGCGTGATCAGCTGCACCAGCTGGCCGGGGACGCCGACCCACTCTTGGATATTGGGTTGGATGACCACCGGCCTGGCCTCGATGGCAGCCATATTCCCCAATTCCTCCCCTGGTATCCGGCGGCTCCGGATGGAACCACCCTTGCCTATGTGACCATGAAGTGGGGCGTTGGAGCAGGAATTCAGCGAGATACTGCACTCTGACCCGCTGGAGTCGTGGCCATAAGCACAGTTTGCGCATTAGATCGCCGCTGGCGCCATCGGTCCACTCCGACCAAGTCGCCCCGAAGGCGAATATGGTTCACGCCAGCAGTTTCTTGACGGCATTCCGGCTCGCCGGCCCGAATGAAGAGGTGCACGTTGTTCACGCGGAAAAGGTTTCCTCTCCAGTGGTCGATCCGATTCATCGCCGCGGTGTGCATTCTGGTCACCGCATCGGGAGTGCTCATCGACAACCAGGCGGCCGGCGCCTCCTATCCCGACAACGAAGGCCAACCGGTCGCCTTCGGTGATGCCGCCAGCCTCGGTCCGAGCAACGGACTGACCCTGAACCATCCCGACGTCGGCATGGCCAGTACCCCGGGGGGCCTGGGCTACTGGATCGTGGCCTCCGACGGCGGGGTGTTTTCCTTCGGTAATGCCCAGTTCTGGGGATCGACCGGAGCCATCGCGCTGAACAAGCCGATTGTCGGCATGGCCGCCACCCCCGATGGTGGTGGGTACTGGCTGGTGGCCTCCGACGGCGGAGTCTTCGCCTTCGGCGATGCCCAGTTCTGGGGATCCACCGGTGCCATGAGTCTGAACAAGCCGATTGTCGGCATGGCGGCAACTCCCGACGGCAAGGGCTACTGGTTGGTGGCGTCCGACGGCGGGGTGTTTTCCTTCGGCGACGCGAAGTTCTGGGGATCGACCGGAGCCATCGCGCTGAACAAGCCGATCGTCGATATGGCCACCACCCCAGATGGTGATGGGTACTGGTTGGTGGCCTCCGATGGCGGCGTGTTTGCCTTCGGCGATGCGCCGTACCTCGGGTCGACCGGCGGCAGCCACCTCGATGCGCCGATCGTGGGTATCGCGGCCACCAGCAACGGCTACTGGCTCGCCGCGGCGGACGGCGGTGTCTTTGCGTTCGGCAACGCGCCGTTTGAGGGATCGATGGCCGGGCAGACCTTGACCGATCCGATCACTGCCATCGCGGCGACACCCGACGGCGGTGGCTATTGGCTTCTCCCCACCGTGCCGCCACCTCCCCCGCCAACCCTCGGCCTTGGCGCCAGCGGCGCAAATGTCCTTCTGCTCCAGCAAAAGCTGACCGCGTTGGGCTACTGGCTCGGCACTCCCAACGGCAGCTTCGCTGACAGCACCCAGCAAGCGCTGTGGGCTCTGCAAAAGGCGGCCGGCCTGCCGCGCACCGGGACATCCACTCCTGCCGCTTGGGCCGCCCTCGATGCCGGGGTGGTGCCCCATCCCCAAAGCACCTCGGGCTACGTCATCGAGATCGACCTGGCTGACGATCTCCTCATGGTGGTGTCGAACGGGCACCTGCTCTACACGCTCAACACCTCAACCGGTGGTGGCTATACCTACACGGAAGACGGCGCCACCGACGTGGCCATCACCCCGAGCGGTCACTTCACCATCGAGCGCCAGGTCGACGGCTTGGTGGTCGACTCCCTCGGTGCACTGTGGATGCCGAAGTTCTTCACCGGGGGCTACGCCATCCACGGTGACGGCAACGTGCCACCCGAACCGGTGTCCCACGGCTGCGCCCGTATCAGCAACGAGGCGATCGACTGGGTCTGGGCCGACAACATCGCCCCGCTCGGGACCGCAGTCTGGGTGTACTGAGTTACTGGTCAGCGATCCCGTTGAGGATCTCGGCTAATCGCCTGGGCTGGCTGATCATGCACATGTGGCCGGCATCGATATCGATCACCGGGCAGTCGCCGACGTTTCGCGCGAATTCCAATTGCTTCTCCGGGTCGACGATGGCATCGCGCAACGGCCGGACCCAGGTGCGCGGGACGGGTACGCGCAAAGGCGTGTGGTCGACCTGACCCATCACGAGGGTTAATCCCTCGGGGACCATCTGCGCCTTGCACCAGGCGAATTGCTCGGCATCGAGATCGTTGCCGAAGAAGGCACGAGCCAGCTCGTCGTCGAGCACGCCGGGCTCCGCATCGCGGGCGACCCGGACCATCTCTTGCACCTCGGACGGAAGGGTGTCGAGGGCGGACTGCCCGTGAGACGGCACCGTGCAGGCAACCAAGACGACGTGACGGACCCGCCTACCGAGCAGACCCACGGTGGCCGGCAACGATGATCCGGCCAGCGAGTGACCGACCAGGATCACCTCGTCGAAGCCGGCCTCGTCGATATCCCCCACCACCGAGCGTGACGCCGCCTCGATGGTCACCGAGGCGGGCGGAGCCGGATGACGCCCCCGACCCGGAAGGTCGACGGCCAGGGTAGAGCCATCGAGGTATGGCACCAGACGATCCCAACACGATCCGGCGAAGCTCCCCCCGTGCACCAGGACCACTGGGATCATGCCGACATTGCAGCGCAACAGTTGCCCGTTCCGCCAGCGCGTTGGCCGAGCAGGCGATCAGGCGGCTCCGACAGGGTCGCTGCCGGTCACGGTCGGTTCCGGTCGATCATCTCCTTCTTCGCAAAGCGCGCCCCGGACGCGATGAACAAGCTCCCGATCAGTACGAGGAGGCCCAGGACAACGAACGCGGTGCGCTGGCCACTCGAGTCGGCGATGGCTCCGATGAATCCGGAGACGAGAATGGCCCCGAGGGCGAAGAACACCAGCGACCAAGCAAAGGATTGGCTGCGCAGGCGGGACGGCGTGACCATGGCCACGGTGGTGATGTAGGCGGGTAGGAATCCGCCCACGCCGAAGCCCGCGATGCAGATGGCGAGGATCGACAACCACATGGAAGGGAGCAGTCCCGATAGCGCCGCGAACACGGCCAGGACCGCGGCCGCCGACCCCGACACGACCGGCATCAGGTGACGTAGCCCCCGGTCGACCAGGCGCTGGGCTATCCCGCCCGCCAGCACCAGACCCAGCAGCCCACCGACACCGACCACGCCGACGATGAACCCTCTGTCAGTGGGGCCGATCCCGTACACGTCCTTGAAGAAGGTCGAGACGAAGACGGCGATCGGGGTGACGCCGGCACCGATGAAGAAGGCGCCGAACCAGGTGCGCCGCAGCGTCCGGATAGCGCGGATCCGTCGAAAGCTCTCGCGGACGGTCAGATTCGTCTTTGCAGTGTGCTGGGCCGATTGATGGTGACCCGGATCGATCAGCAGGCGCAGCAGGAACACGAAAATGAAGGTGGGTATGGCCAGCACCACGAACGCCGGGCGCCAGCCGATGGCTTGGCCCGCCCAGCCATCGAGGGGGCTGGATATAAGCCCCAAGACGGACGAGGCCAACAGGAAGATGGTGAAGACCTCGGCCTGGGATTCGGCCGGGTAGTAGTCGCTGAGCAGGCTGGGATACAGGGTCTGGGAGGCGAGCATGCCGACGCCTCCGGCCAGCCGGGCGATCACCAGCACCAGCAGGATCGGTGCCACGCCGGTGAGCACGGCGGTGACGCCCCACAGAAGAGCGCAGTAACGACTGATCCTGACGCGGTCGCCCCGGTCCCCGAGGTTCCCGAAGAACACCGACAACAAAAGAGGCACGGCTCCGGTCAAGGCCGTGACCGTGTCGAGGCCGGCGTTGTCCAGGTGGAAGGTACTGCGAATCTCGGGGGCGAGGACCCCGAACGCGGTCGAGTCGAAACCTTGGACCGAACCCAAGCCGGCCAACACCAGCAACGGCACCCACCCCACCGACCCGACCGCGCGCTGGGTCCGTTCCCACCATGAACCCTCGGGCCGGGGCCTCATCGTCCCGCCATTTCCGTTGGTCGAGAGGGACGGCGAGGGCAACTCCACGCTCAATGCATGCGCATTGAGCGCATCCGTCTCGTCGAGGGTGGCCACCGGTGCTTGGGCGGAGATCGACACGGCCGCTGCGGCGCGGGCGGCGGCCACGTTGCGACGGGCCTCGGCCTCGCTCCGGGCCCGCACCGCGGCAACGGACTGGCCCGAACGTTGCACCATGTCGGCGTCGGTACCGAGGTAACTGGCTACCACCTTGGGGTGGGCCAGCACCTCGTCGGGACTGCCTTGGGCGATCACCGCACCCAGTTCAAGCGCAACCAACCGTTGGCACAGGCTGGAGATCATGGCCATGTCGTGTTCGATAATGACCAGGGCACAGCCGGTTTCGCCCGCCACCCGGCGCAGCAACGGTCCGAGCGACTCGGTCTCGGCCTGCGACACACCGCTGGTCGGCTCGTCCAAGAGGAGCACCGACGGCTGGTGGGCCAGCACACAGGCGAGCTCGACGACCCGGCGGGTGCCCGTCGAAAGCTGCCCGGTCGCCCGGTTCCGGTAAGCCTCGAGTCCGAGCAGGCTGATGAGCCGATCCGTCTCTTCGGCGGCTCGAGCCTCACTGTCGGTAATGGCTGGGGCCTGCATCACCGCGGCCACGCAGCTGCGACAGTCCAGGTGACGCTCCATGGCCACCTGGATGGTTTCGGCCACCGTCAACGTCGGGAACAGCCTGGCTTCTTGGAAGGAGCGTCCCAAGCCCCCAATCGAACGCTCATGCGCCGCGAACACGGTGACATCCACCCCGGAGAGATAGATCTGACCCTCATCGGGTCGTACAAACCCAGAAAGGAGGTCGAAGAGCGAGGTCTTGCCGGCGCCGTTGTGGCCGATCAAACCCACCACCTCACCGGGTCTGATGTCCAAGTCGACGCCGTTGACGGCGGTGATGCCGCCATAGCGCTTCACCAGGCCCCGGCACTGCAGCACCGGTTCGGCCGCGGCCGACGCGGCGGCTTCGTCAGCGACCGCGGCCGATTCGATCGCCGCCTCTTCCGGCTCGGCCAGTGGGGCGCTGCCGATAAAGACCGCCCGCAGCAGGTCCGGTCGATCGAGCAGATCACCGGTGGCCCCGCTGAAGCGCACCTGGCCTTTCTCAAGGAAGGTGGCCCGCTCGGCCAGGAGCAGGGCCACGTTGACTGACTGCTCGACGATGACCACCGTGGTCCCCTGATCCCTGATCTGGCGGACGGCGTCGACCAGGGTGCTCACCACCGCCGGGGCCAGACCGAGTGACAATTCGTCGATGCAGAGCAGCCGCGGCCGGACCAGGAAGGCCATGGCGAGCGAAAGCATTTGCTGCTCTCCCCCGGACAGGCTCCCGGCCGCCGTGTGCTCTCGTTCAGCCAGGACAGGGAACATGGCCATGATCCGCTGGCGCGCTTCCCGCACGGCGTCGGCATCCCGTCGGAGCCGCCAGCCGGCGACCCGGAGATTCTCTCCCACCGTCAACGACGGGAAGACCCCCCGTCCACCGGGCATCATCGTCATCCCCCGCCGCACAATGCTCTCGGTCGTGAAGCCGTCCACTTGCTCCCCGTCGAAGAACACTGAACCCTCCTCGGCTGGCAGCAGCCCAGTCAGCGCTTTCAACAAGGTGGATTTGCCGGCCCCGTTGGTGCCCAAGAGGGCCAGGATCTCCCCGTCGTAGACCGACAGGTCCACCCCGAACAGCACGTTGAGGGATCCATACGACGCGGTCACGCCGCGACAGGTCAGCAGGGCCGCCCTGTCGACGACGCCACTGGCTGCCGCCAATGGCGTCACCACCGGCTGGGTGTCCAGTTCGCGGGGATCGCCGGGCAGAGCCGAAACCGCATTCGGCTCTCCGACCTCGCTCCAGACGCTGGTGTCGAGGCCGCGACGGCGCGCCACCAGTACCAGCGCGGCGTCGCGGAGTCGCACGAAGACACCGGCCAACCCTGCGGGAAACAGGGCCAGTACGACGAGCACGCCGACGCCGGTCAGCAACACCTCCAAGTTCGGGTACACGATGCCCAGCCACTGGACCAGACCCACGCCGGCCAGTGCCCCGAAGACGGACCCGATCCCGCCGATGACCGTCATGGAGAAGACGATGAGGCTGTCGCTCGAAGGGAACGTGCCGGAACTGGCCTCCCCCAGGATCACCACGTACAGCCCGCCGGCGATGCCGGCCAGGACGCCCGAGATCATGAACGCGCTGAGCCGCACCATGGTGGTGGGCACAGCTGCCGCCTCCGCTGCCCGCAAGTTGTCGCGGGTGGCCAAAAGCACCCGGCCAGTTCGGGCGCGTCGGATGCCCCGAATCGCCACCACAGCAAGGACCAGGAATGTCAGGCACAGGTAGTAGAGGTCACCCTCGCTCTGGAGGGAGAACCGTTTCCACAGGACCGGCCGGAGCACCGACGACGGCATCAGCGTGTTGAAGTTCCCTGGGTTGAAGAAGAACTCGTCGGCCGCCACCGCGAAGGCGAGCGTGGTGACAGCCAGATAGAGACCCTTGATTCGGAGGGCCGGCAGCCCGACCACCAACGCCACCGCCGCCCCGGCCACGCCTCCCACGGCCAGGGCAAGGAACAGGTCGAGGTTCAAGTGCATCATCAGGTCGCCGGCGACGATGCCACCCACGCCCACGATGGCCACCTGGCCCAGGCTGACCACCCCGCCCCAGCCCGACAGGACGACCAGCGACAGGGCCACCATGCCGAACACGAGCGCCACGCTCACTTCGTCCAGCCGTCCCGGTTGGAGTAACGCCGGCAGGATCAGGGCCAGCACGGCCAGTCCGACGCCCACCACCCACTTGGCGGCAACCACCTCGGGCAACTTTTTCAGCACGGTCGGTATGGGACTGACCACCTCCGCTACCGACCAGGAGGACTCGTCGGCCTCGGCACCGCGGTCGCGGCTGGTCCGCTGGAACAGGAGGGCGATCACCAGGACGACCAGGAACACGACCGTCTCGACCGACTGCTGGCTCACGTTGAGGCGGATCTCGTACTCGAGCACGCCGAGACCAATGGCCGAGAAGAAGGCGGTCGGCATCGACTCCATGCGGGCCAGCACGGCCGCGGCCAGAGCGGGCAACAAGATGGTGGGACCGGCCGTCACGTCCAGCGGCACCCCCTGCGATGGGGCCTGCAGCACCACGGCCAGTCCGGCCAGGACCCCGCTGATGGCCCAGGCCCCCAACATCAGGCGGCAGGTGGGCACGCCGAGGAGGCGGGCCCGGTCGGAGTTGTCGGCGACCGCCCTGACGCACCGGCCGGCGTCGGTACGCAAGAGGAACCACGACACCGCTGCCACCAGGATGGGCACCACCACGGCAATGACCAAGTCGTTGCCGGTGAAGAACACCGGATTGATCTCTTTGTGGATCCCGCTGAGATCGGTCTTGAAACCGGGGATAACCGAAAGCTGACGGTGCAACCACTTCGGCACATAGATGGCGAGACCCCCCAACAGCTGGGACAGCCCGACGGTGGCGACGGTGAGCACCAACCGGGGCGAGCGGCTGAAACGCCACTCGACCAGGATGCCCACCAACAATCCAACCGCGCCCCCGACGACCAACGCCACCAGAATGCAGACGGGCCAGGGCCAGTGGTCCTGGAGGTACAGCGTGGCGCCCAATGATGCGGCCAGCGCTCCCATCGAGCCGTAGGCAAAATTGATCGTGCGCGTCATCCGGTAGATCAGGACCAACCCGACCGCCAGCAACCCGTTGAGGCTGCCGTAGAGGACGCCGTAGAGCACAGTGCCGGCGGGCACCCGGTGCGGCATGACCTGGGTGAGGATGGCGACCGCGACGATCGCGATCCCGGCCACGCCCAGTTTGACGGCGCGGCCTCGGTTCACGAGGGACCGTCAGGGAACACGGGCGCTGGTCCCTTGGGAATGTCGGAGATGGTGTACCAGGTGGGATCGACGACCCAGGTTCCCTTGGTGCCGTCGTAACCGGAGATGGCATCGGGGTCCCACCACTGATACCGGAACTGGTGGATGGGTGTGAAGTAGTGGACGCCAGCGACGTTGAACGACCACGGGCCGTACATGCCGTCGCCGCCCTGGTAGTTCCACATGCCCTGGGCATAGGACTGGGGGGTCAGATCGGGCCCCGCCAGCTGTATGCCCAGCGCCAACATGTACAGCTGCTGGTACAGGATGTCCACCTCGTTGACCACGAAGGCGTTGGGGTCGACCGACTTGACCGCGGCGTAGGCGAGTGTCGTGCCGTACTTGCCGGGAACGCCTAGCTCGTTGGTGATCAGGGCGGCGTGAGCCCACGTGCTCTGGTCCATCTGTTGGGCAATAACGTCGGTCTCCTCGGAAATGAGCGCTCCGTTGAACCACTCGGGCAGGTAGTTGGCGTTGTCGAGGTCGCCGCTCACGAGGAGCTGCGTGACCGAGTCGCACAGGCAGAGGACCGTGGTGATCTTGTCGTTGACGATCTGCTGGGTGATTCCTTCGGTCGTCTGATCTGCCTCCGATGAGTCCCCTGAGTACGAGATGGTGGTGGTGGCAGGATCTCCGGCCTGGGTCAGAGCCGATGTGATGTACGAGCCGCACTGGGCGTAATTACTCTCATCGGGATAGATCACGGCGAAGCGCCGCTTCTGCCCATCGGCCACGCCGGTGCCACCCCAGGCCACCGGGTTGGGCGCCAGCTGCTGGGCCGCCACTGCTCCCATTTCCTGGGCGATCTCGGTACAGTCCGGGGCGTAGCCCCACGCGTACGGTGACTCGGACTGGTAGTAGGACTCCGACGCGTAAGTGTCGCCGATGGACAGCACGTGCTGCGCCGCCAGCGCGCTTTGGTAGGCCACACTCTGGGCGTTGACCTCAGCGAAGGCCTGGTCGGTGTCGGCCACCGTCAGGGCGTCGGCATTGACCTGGGACTGGTTGCTGCCCGCGCTGGCCTCCTGCCCGTTGTAGATCTTCAACACGATGTGGCGCCCGTAGAGCTGGAAGTGGTCGTTGAAATAGGTGACCAGATCCTGGAGATCGGCTTCGACGTCCTGCCAGGTCTCGGGAAAAACCCCGGGCGGGTAGTGGCCCAGGACGGCGGCGATCTCCTGGTCCACGGTCGTGCTCCCGTCGGTGGGGTTCAGCCAGGTGACGGTGATGGTGCTGCCGGTAACGCCCCGCGAAGTGGCGCCGCCGTTGTTCCCGCTGAAGCTGGCGCACGGTGGCGAGTAGGGGTCCGCCGGCACCTGCCGCCCGCTGCAGGCGGTCGCACCGGACCCGGCGGCGTCGCCCGGCACCGTACTCCCGGTCGTGGCCCCCGAGGCGGGTTGGCCGTTGGCGGCACCGGGCACGGTGCTGCCCGTCGTCGCTCCCGACTGGCCCGATGCCGCGCTGGCACCGGCGGAGGGGGTGCTCGAGGTACCCGTCCCGGTCGTCGCGGTGTGAGCGGAACCGGGGGTATCAACGGCCACGTTCTGCTGGGGCGCCACCGTCGGCACCAGAAGGGCCATCACCAGCAACCCCAAGAACGCCAGAACCACCGGCCCATAACCGCGCAACAACCGACGGTCAGCGGGGCGCACCTCGACTCGGGGCGATGAGCTCACGGAAGTACCTCCTTCACGACCCTGAAGCGCCGGCGTCTCCCTACATAGGCATCCGCCGCGAACAACCCGATGCCGACCACCAGCAGCGCCGAGGCGGCCCAGGTGGCGGCCCCCTGCCAACAGCCTGAGTGCCCCGAAGGGCTGGTACTGGTGCAGTGCACCACCGCGGTCAGTTGGGCCTGGGGTGCCGAGGCTGGTGCCGAGGCCGACGGCGGCGTACCGCCAGCGGGTGCGGTCGCTCCCGGGGACGCGGCTGAGGACACCGGCAGCGATGCGTTGCTCAGAGGTGGGATCGACGTCCCTACCCCGGAGCTGCCACCGATGGCGTCGCTGCCGAGGCCGAAGTTGCCGAGGAGGCTGATCGGGGTGGGCGCCAGCTCGGTGTCGGCGCTGCTGCCGCCCAGCACCAGGTTGACCTGACCAGCGCCGGCCAGGATCCCCATCACCAGGCCCGCCAGCAGCTCGCCCGTTCCGACTTCGCCGGCGACGCTCGCCAACCCACTCCCGCCGGCGGCCAGCGCCTTATTGATCTCGCCCTCAACGGTGCCCAGTGGGCTGAGCAGCGGGCCCAACAGTGAGTTGGTCAACGCCGAGCGGGACAGGCGTACGTCGAGGCCGCCCATGGCAACGGTGCCCGAGGAGGGGTCGGTGCTCTCCTGCGGCAGCACGATCTCCAGGCTGTAGGCAGCCAGGGCCCGGTTGACCGCGGTCACGGTCTCCTCGAGTTCCGCCGCGGTGGCCACCGGAAGGGCGTGCCCGTCGACCTCGACTGATGCGATGGAGAAGGTGCTCGACCCACCGGCGGAGCCACCCGTCTGTTGGGTGCTCTGCCAGGAGAGTCCGTCAAGTACAACCTTTCCGCCGGCCAGGTTGACCGTGAGCGAGGAAGAGGCAGACGCGGACTGTTGCGCGCCGGCCTGGTAGTCGACGTCGGCCCCCGAGCGCCCCTCCACTGACAGGAGTCCGGGCAGGTTCAAGTCGACCAGAGTGGTGTCAGAGGCGGCCGACTCTGGTGAGGGGTTCACCTGCGCCGATTCGGTGCCCAGAAGGGGGACGCCCCCAGTCTTGGTCGCCGCCCCCGAGGCGGAGTCGGCGTACTCGCCCTCGGTGATGGGCAACGACGGAACCGAAGAAGCCAGTGAGGACAGGGACGCCGCGTCGATCAGCGAGGAGGTGGCTTGGGACTCGCCTGACTGATACGAGGCGATCGACTCAGCGGCCGTCACCGTCACCGCCAACCCTTCGTAGGAAGGCCCGACCGTCAGCAGCGACGCGCTCGCCACGGCCGACCCGGGACTGGTCACCGCCGACCCGGCCGCCGAACTCGGCGACGTCAGCCCGGCCGCGACCAAGATGGCCGTGGCCATGAACGCCATACTGAACGCCAGCCACCGTCTCAAGACCGGTTGACTTCCTCGGCCAACTGATCCAACACGGTGGGGTCCAGGCCGGCCCCCGGGAAACGGGCCAGCCGGCGCAGCGGGAACCCACCCAGGGTGCGGATGCGCTCATCGGTCAGGAACTGATTGACGCCGTTGCCGGGCGAAGTGGTCATGGATCTGTTCAACGCAGCACGGCCGCCCGGGTGCGCCACCCACTCAGCCAGGGGGGAGTCGGGGGTGATGGACACGGACCGGGCGGGCACATCGACATCCACGCTGGTACTGAGTCGGATGTCGCGCGACGACGCCCCCACTTCGATCACCGCCCGGCCCGGGTCGCACTGCCAGCCGCCCGCGACGACGTCGTAATAGGCGAAGTCCCGCCAGCCCAGCTCGAAGCGAACATCGGTGGAAGCGCCCGGCTCCACGTCGATCTTGGCGAAACCGCGCAGCTCCCGCCGGGGCCGCGAGATCGGGCCGGGCGGCGGGGCCACATAGAGCTGGACCACTTCCTGGCCCGGTCGGGCCCCGACGTTGGTGACGGTGGCCCGTACCTCGACGTGGAACTTCTGGTCCGACCCGGAGCTGGCCACGAGCAGGTCGGAGTAGGCGAAGGTGGTGTACGACATTCCGTGCCCGAAGGGATAACTGACCGGGCCGTCGACGGCATCGTGGTGGCGGTAACCCACGAAGACCCCCTCCCCGTAGCGAACTTGCCCCAACTCACCGGGAAAGTTCACGTAGGACGCGGTGTCTTCGAGGCGCAGCGGGATGGTTTCGGCCAGCCGCCCAGAAGGGTTGACGTGGCCGAACAGGACGTCGGCGATGGCGCCGCCCCCGGCCTGACCGAGCAGCCAACCCTCGATGATCGAATTGGCCCCTGCCTCCCAATCCGCCACTTGCACCACGCCCCCGTTGGACAGCACGACCACGATGCGGGGGTTGGCCTCGGCCAACTGGTCGAACAGGGCCAGCTGATTGTCCGGCAGCCGAATATGGGTGCGATCGAAGCCCTCCGACTCGTCCTGGGCCGACAACCCCATGAAGAGCACCACCACGTCGGCTTGTGACGCCACCCGGAGCGCCTCGGCTTCCAGCTCGGGATCGCGGCGGTCCTCCTCGAGGCCGTAACCGGCGGCGAACGGCAGAGCCGGGTCGGCATGCCGCCTGATCTCATCGAGGGGCACATCGACGCGGGTGGGCACGACCTCCGAGCTGCCTGCGCCCTGAAGTCGCGGGGTCCGGGCCAGCTCACCGATTACGGCGATGGAGGCGGCGGGGTCGAGCGGCAGCGTGCCGTCGTTCTTCAACAGCACGACACACTGGGCCGCCACCTGGCGGGCCAGGTCGTGGTGGCGCCCCGGCGTGTCGCTGCCCCCATTCCATTTCGTTGGGGATAAGCGGCCCTCGACGATCTGGCCGGCCAACCTCAGGAAGCGAAGGACGGAGCGATCGAGGATCTCTTCGGGCAGATCGCCGTCCTCCACGGCCCGGACCAATTCGGCGTCGGTGGTGCCGCCGGAAGAGGGCATCTCGAGGTCCAGGCCGGCCCGCAGCGCCGCCACCCGGTCATTGACCGCGCCCCAATCCGACACCACCAGGCCGGTGTAACCCCACTCGTCGCGCAGCACGCTGGTCAAGAGCCAGGGATGCTCCGACGCATACGTCCCGTTGACGCGGTTATAGGAACACATCACCGTCCACGGGTCCGCTTCCTTGATCGCAATCTCGAAAGCCGCCAGATAGATCTCGCGCAGGGTTCGCTCGTCGACCTCGGCACTGACCCGCAAGCGGTCGGTCTCCTGGTTGTTGACCGCAAAGTGCTTGAGCGAAGCTCCCACTCCGAGCGACTGGATGCCCCTGATCAGGGCCGCGCCCAGATGTCCACTGAGGAACGGATCTTCGGACAGGTATTCGAAGTTGCGCCCGCACAACGGGGACCGCTTGATGTTCACGCCTGGGCCGAGCACCACATTCACCCCGGCGGCCTGTGCCTCCGCGCCGATGGCCGCGCCGACTCGCTCTATGAGGTCGGCGTCCCAGGACGACGCCAACGCCACCTCGGGCGGAAAGCAGGTGGCCGCAGTGCTGGGTTCCCCGTTGAGATCGCCCGACGCTGTTTTGCGCAAGCCGTGGGGCCCGTCGCTGAAGACGAGGACAGGAACGTCCAGGCGGTCGATCGGTTTGGTGGTCCACAGGCCGGCACCGGAGGTCAACGACGACTTTTCGAGCAAGGTCAGCTCGGTCACGACCTCGCTCGGGGATGCGTCGGGCGTCATTTCTTCTTCTTCGGGGGTTCGTCGATGAGGATGGTGTCGAGGTAGCGGTCCAATTGGCCGAGGAAGTCGAACTCGGGGTCGAGCAACCACTGGACCTGCAGGCCGTCCATCACCGCGATCAACACCGGGCCGCTGGCGCCAGCCCGGGCTTCGCCTCGCCGGCGGGCCGTGGCCAGCGTGCGCGAGAACAGCTCGCGGCTCTCCTCATAGCGGCCCTTGAAGTAATCGTGGGCCGGATGCCCAGGATCGGTCGCCTCCGCTGACAGGGTGGTGAAGAGTTGGACCATCTCACGGTTCTCGAGGTTGCGCCGCACCAGCTCCTTCATGGCCTGGCGGAACGAACCCGTCTCCTCCCACTTGTTGAGGAACCACGGCGTGTCGGTGTCGTCGCGTTCCTGCAACACCCCTTCGAGCAATGCCTCCTTGGACGGGAAGTGGTGCAGCAATCCAGGCAGGGTCAGGCCGACCCGGGTGGCCACGTCCCGCATCGACGCGCCCCGGAAACCCTGCGAACTGAAGAACTCGTGGGCGGCCATGAGGATCTGCTGCCGGCGCTCCCGGCCGACCGCGTACGACCGGCGTGGGAGTGGTCGACGTTCGGTGACCCGCCGTGCTGCCGTCGGTGGCACTGAGGACCCCCCTCGATGAAACGTGATGTGATCTTTTTCAGAAGCTAACATAATTGCCTAACAGTTGGTAGGTTTTTGTCACCAACGAAAAGGGGGAAACCGCGTGCCCGTCGACCCGCTCATAGCGCCGATGTTGAGCGCCCTGCAGGATGCGCCCAAGCCAGCGCGATCCACACCGGCCGATGCCATCGCCGCCCGCAACCAAGTGGCGGCGCGAGAGAGTGAAGGCAACCCCTACGGCGCCTTCATAGAGGATCCGCCCGCCGTCGCTGACGTGCATGAGGACCACGTCGCGGTCAGCAGCCCCCCCGGGAGCATCCCCGTCACCGTGTACCGTACGGAGACGGCGCTGGCCGGGGCGGCATCGGGCGCCCTGGTCATGTTCCATGGCGGCGGCTGGTTCATGGGCGACCGCCAAGGATCCGACAACCGGTGCCGTACCATCGCGGCCGCCCACGATCTGGTGGTGGTCAACGTCGAGTACCGCTTGGCCCCCGAGCACCCCTTCCCGACACCCGGCGAGGACTGTTACCAGGCCACGGTGTGGACGGCCGAGAACATGGCGCGTCTCGGAGTCGCCGGCGACTGGCTGGCCGTGGCCGGCGAGAGCGCCGGCGGCAACCTGGCCGCGGTGGTGGCCCTGCTGGCGCGCCAGCGGGGCGGTCCCCGACTGGCCCTCCAGGTCCTCGAGATACCAGGTCTCGACCTCACCATGTCCTCCCCCTCGGTGGACACTTACGCGCACGGGTACGTGCTCGACCGGGACGATCTGTTGTGGTGCGTCAAGATCTATCTGGGTGACCACGATCCCAAGGATCCGCTGGCCTCACCGGTGTGGGAGCCGGACGTCGCCGGCCTGCCGCCAGCCGTCATCTTCACGGCGGAGTGCGACCCGCTGACCGACGACGGCAGCCGCTACGCCACCCGCCTGTCCGAGGCGGGCGTGGCGGTACGCCACCAGCAATTCCCGGGTCAAGTGCACGGGTCACACACGTTGACCAAGTTGATGCCCACGGCACGCGCCTGGCGCGATGCCCTGCTCGAGGCGATCGGGGACAACCTGGACGCCACGGCCAACCGGTAGCCGGCCGTGCCCTACGCCATCAACGACGGGGTCCGGATCTGGTGGGACGAGCACGGTGCCGGTCAGCCGGTCCTCTTGTGTATGGGCCACGCCTACCCGGCCGTGATGTGGCACCGGGCCATCCCCGCCCTGGCCCGACAGCATCGGGTGCTCAGCTTTGACAACCGGGGCGTCGGCCACAGCGATGCCCCCCGTCCCCCGTATTCGATCGAGCAGATGGCCCGGGACGGACTGGCGGTCATGGACGCGGCCGGGGTGGCGCGCGCCCACGTCTACGGCGTGTCGATGGGCGGCCTGACCGCCGAGGAACTGGCCCTGTCGCACCCCGAGCGGGTGCGGTCGCTGGTACTGGGCTGCACCGGGTGCGTCGAACCCGAGGACAACCCCAGCCGTCTGCCCTTCGGAGTGCAGAAAGCGCTGCTCGGCGTGGCCGTGCGGCTCAACCGGCTGCGATCCCGCAAGGCCAACCGCCACTACGGCGTCGACGCGTCAGAGGAAATCAAAGCTGACGACCTGGCCCTGCTGCAGACCAGCCGGGTCACCACCCACGGGCTCATCGGCCAAGCCATCGCAGTGGGGACCTACAGCTCCCGGCGGCGACTGGCCGACCTCTCCATCCCGACCCTGGTCATCCACGGCGACGCCGACGACGTCGTGTCCGTCGACAAGGGCAAGGAGCTGGCGTCCGTGATCCCAGGTGCCCGCCTGGAGATACTGCCCGGCGCCGGCCACAACTACCTGACCGAGCCCTTCGGCAAACCCAGCTCGCTGGTGCTGGATTTCTGGGCCGACGTGGAATCGACCCCGACATGATCGAGCTGGTCAATCTGCGCTGCAACCACCAGCGGTCTCCCTTGACGGTCGGGCCGCAGGGCCCGTGGCTGTCGTGGGAGCTCTCGGCCACCGACGGCGAGGCGGATGTGCAGACCCATTCGAGCCGGGTGCGCGTGGCCGACGCCGATGCTGGCACCGAAATATGGGACAGCGGACCGCTGGACGCAATCGCTTCGGGGGTGGCCTACCAAGGTGAGCCCCTGGGCGGACTGCGCGCCTACGACTGGTCGGTCGAACTCACCCTGGACGGCGGAACCGAACTACGCGCACAAGCGCGGTTCGAGACGGGGCCGCTCGAGCCCGAGGAGTGGTCGGCCCGCTGGATCAGCCTGCCCCGGCCGTTTTACCAAAACGACGACCACCGGCCGGTCCCCACCCTGCGCCGGTCATTCACCCTTAGCCGAACCCCGGTCAGGGCTCGGCTCTACGCCAGCGCCGGCGGCATCTACCGGGCCCACCTCGACGGCACCCGCGTCGGTCGTAGCGAGCTCGTGCCGGGCTGGACCGACTTCAGGCGACGCGTCCATTACCAGGCCTACGACGTCACCGATTCCCTGTCCCCCGGCGACCATGTGGTGGGCGCCGAGATCGCCGACGGTTGGTACAGCGGGGCCATCGGCCCGCTGGCCCAACGAAATCAGTTCGGCAACGAGCCCTGCCTGCTCGTGGAGCTGGTCATGTGGTGGGCCGACGGCAGCCGGACCTCCATCGCCACCGACGACTCCTGGGAGGGGGCCTTCGGCCCGATCCAATCGGGCGACCTGCTCGAAGGTGAGGTGCACGATGCGCGCCGCACCCTGGCCGGATGGTCAGCCGCGACCTTGGTGGACGGTCCCCCGGGTCAGCTGGCTGGCCAGCCCTGCCAACCGCCCGAGGTGGTGGCGGAGGTGCCGGCCGTGGCGGTAACCGAGCCGCTGGCCGGGAGCTACGTGTTCGATCTCGGCCAGAACCTGGTTGGCCACACCCGGCTGCGCCTGGACTGCCCGGCTGGCACGATCGTGCGCCTGCGCCACGCCGAGATGCTCGACACGGGCGGCACGCTCTACCTCGACAACTTGCGCCACGCCAGGGCCGTGGACACCTACGTGGCCGCGGGCGGCGGCCCAGAAGTGTTCGAGCCGGCCTTCACCTTCCACGGCTTTCGTTACGTGGAGGTCACGGGCTTGCCGACCCCTCCACACTCCAGTGATCTCACCGGGGTCGCGGTGTCCTCGGCGGTCGAGCAGACCGGGGACTTCGAATGCTCGGCCGCCTTGGTGAACCAACTCCAACAGAACATCCGCTGGGGTCAGCTCGGCAACTTTCTCCACGTGCCGACTGACTGCCCCCAGCGCGACGAACGTATGGGTTGGATGGGCGACGCCCAAGTCTTCGCGCCCACCGCGTGCTTCAACGCCCACGTGGCCGGTTTCTTCGACAAGTGGCTCGCCGATGTGCGCGACAGCTTCGGCGCCCACGGCTTCGTCACCGACGTGGCCCCCGTGCCGAAGCTGCCCGATGGCTTCGAGCTGAAATCGGCCTCGGCCGGCTGGGGCGACGCCGCTGTCATCGTGCCCTGGACCGCCTACCAGTGGTACGGGGATCCGAGCATCGTGGAACGGGCCTATCCGGTGGCCGCCGCCTGGGTAGATCACGTGCACAAGGCCAATCCGGACCTGGTCTGGCGCAACCAACGGGGCTACGACTTCGGGGACTGGCTCTCGATCGAGGCGCAGACGTCGAAAGAGTTGCTGGGCACCGCATACTTCGCCCGGTCGTCCGGTTTGGTCGCAGCCATGGCGGACCGGCTGGGTCGGGCCGAGGAAGCCCGCACCTATGCCGAGCTGTCGGATGCCGTCGCCAGTGCCTTCCGCTGCGAGTACGTCGGGACCGGAGGGCGCATCGAGGGGGGAACCCAGACCGCCTACGCCCTGGCGCTCGACTTCGGCCTGCTCGAAGACGACCAGGTGGCCGAAGCCGCCGCGCACCTGGCGACCGACGTGCGCGCCCGCGGCACGACGCTGTCCACCGGTTTCCTCGGCGTCGCCCACCTGCTCCCCGCACTGGCCGACAACGGCCACCTCGACCTGGCCTACGAACTCTTGCTCTCTGAGCGGTTCCCGTCCTGGGGCTACTCGATCCGGCAAGGGGCGACGACGATCTGGGAACGCTGGGACGGCTGGACCGAGCACGCCGGCTTCCAGGATCCGGCCATGAACTCGTTCAACCACTACTGCTTCGGCTCGGTCGGGGCTTGGATGTACGCCACCGTCGGGGGCATCCGGCCCGATCCAGCCGTCCCCGGCTGGGGCCGTGTCGTGGTGGAGCCCCGCCCCGGGGGCGGGATCGACTGGGCCCGCTGCCGCTACGACTCGGTGCGCGGTCCGGTCAGCTGCAGCTGGCGGGCCACCGGTGACGAAATGGAGCTGGACGTCGAGCTGCCGCCGGGCGTCTCGGCCGACGTCCGGCTCCCGTTCCACACCGGCGAGGTGGGCTCCGGTCGCCACAGCTTCGCCGGGTCTTGGCGCTAGCTGGCCCGGAGTTCCTTCAACCGGACGCGGCCACCGGTGCGCAGAACCGCTCGGCTGTAGATGCGGGCCGCGAACAAGGCCACCGCGGCGGTCGCAGCCAGCGTGATGAGGACCGAGGCCAGGAACTGCCACCAGGCCACCTGGCCGAGAGACACCAACACCGACATGGCGAAGGGCGCCGTCAGCGGAATGTAGGCCAGGACCTTGAAGAGGAGGCTCGCGTTCCCCGAGCTGACCTCGGTGATCGAGAAGATGTAGCTGATCAGGATCGGAATGCTGAGCGGGAAGGCCAAGGTCTGCACCTGGTCCTGGCGCTCGGCCATGGAGCCCGCCGCCGCGTAGACCCAGCAGTAGAAGGCGTAACCCAGGACCAGCCAGCACAACTCGGCCAAGAGGGCGACCGGTTCCGATCCCTTCAGCACATCGGAGCCGACAGCCTTGGCCATGATGAGAGCGAAGGCGACGACCACCGTGGCTTGCCCCATGGCCACCAGGCCAATGCCGAGAACCTTGCCACCGAGTAACTGGATCGGACGTACCGCGGCCAGCAGCACCTCGACCACCCGGCTCGACTTCTCCTGCATCACACCGATCAAGATCCAGGTGCAGTACTGGGTCAGCATCACGAAGAGCAGGATCAGGCCGACCACCGATCCCGTATTCACCTTGTGCTTGGAGCCCGAGGTGAGGGTGTGCACGGCGATGGCATGGGCCTGACTCACCGAAGACGTCTGCGCCGGAGTCAGGCCGGCCGATTGGTAGGCGTGCAGCAGGCCGAAGTACTCCGCCACTTCTTGGACCAGTGTCGGATCAGCCGGCGAGCTGGCGTCGGCCGCCGGCTCGTTCAGCAAGAGCTCGTCGCCGTTCACGATGGCGAAGGCCAGCGAGTTGTTCCGCAAGTCCTTCTTGGCCTGCGCCAGCGACGGTTCCGCCCTGAAGTGCACGACGTCCTTGTCCGACTTGGCGGCCGCCTTCACCACCTGTTGGAACTCGGTCGACAGGCTGCCGACCAGGCCCACCTCTTGCGTCGTGTCGCTGCTGTTGCTGCTTTTGTCGAGACTGGGGATGACGATGGCTGCGGCCACCGCCAGCAGGATCACTACTGTCCCGACCCGGAAGATGCGGCCCCGCACGCGCTCGGTGATTTCACGCATGGCGATAATGCCCACATCACCGAAGCGAGCACCGAAATCAGTAGCCCTCGGTACGCGATCGCTCGTTGGCGGCAGTGGACGAGGCGCGGCCG
Organism: Acidimicrobiales bacterium; assembly: GCA_036489775.1. Classification (GTDB taxonomy): domain Bacteria; phylum Actinomycetota; class Acidimicrobiia; order Acidimicrobiales; family RAAP-2; genus Bog-473. The sequence goes on from DASXFC010000070.1 coordinate 85,294, forward strand.
GTACCGAATGCTCGGACGGCTCGCCCGACCCGGGCGAGGACGTCGCCTGGGTCCGGCGCCGGGCCCGAGCCCGGAGGCCGACCCGGATGGCCACGACCACGACGAGAACCACGATGATGTAGATCGACTTCACGCCAGTGCCTCCCGGAAGACTTCGGAAAGCCGGCGGCGGCCGAACGAGAACTCGGTCACCCGTCCCTCCCGCCTGGCCGCTTCGAGCACCTGATCGCTATCGGTCTCCGCGTCGAGCACCAGACGGACCTCACCGCCCGCAACCTGGGAGACGCTGACCCCGGGCAGTGATTGGGCCCACTGGCCGTCCCGGTCGCCCTCGACCCGGACGATCAAACGCCGCGAACCACTGGTGGCGAGTTCATCGACCGTCCCCGACACCACCAGGTGACCGTGGTCGATGATCGTCACCTGTTCGCACAGGTCTTCCACCTGATCGAGTTGATGACTGCTGAAGATCACGCAGCACCCGGCCGCGGCCTGATCGACCAGCACCCGGCCAATCGCATCGATGCCGACCGGGTCCAACCCCGAGAGGGGCTCGTCCAAGATGATCAACTCCGGATCGTGCACCAAGGCCGCCGCCAGCTGTACCCGCTGCTGGTTGCCGTGTGAGAGCACTTCGACCTTGTCGTCACGCCGATCGGCGATCTCGAGGCGTTCGAGCCATTCCTGCGTCGCCTGGGCGGCATCGTGCGAGGTCATGCCATGCAGGCGCCCGAGGTACTCGACCTGCTCCCCCACATGCATGCCCGGGTACAGGCCCCGTTCCTCGGGCATGTAGCCGAAACGCCGGCGCAGCTTCTGGTCCACCGGCCGGCCGTTCCAGCGGACATTGCCACCGTCGAGGTGGGTCAAACCGAAGATGGCCCGCATGGTGGTGGTCTTGCCCGCTCCGTTGGGACCGAGAAAGCCGACCACGTGTCCCGAAGGTACGTCGAATGACAGCTTGTCGAGCGCCACGACATTCCCGTAACGCCGGGACAGATCGTTCAGCTCAAGCACCGCGGACACGGCGTGACGCTACCTGGGACGGAGATGGGAAGGCTGGACTGTCGTTGGCATCAGCGAGCAGGACCGCCAACACAGCCGATGCGGGAACTGATCGATTGGGGAGGAATCGAGAGGCAGACGTTCCAGTTCCAGGTACGCGTCCACCATCGCTTCGTCGTGAAGCAGATTCGGTTCGCCGAGCTGATCGAACCACCAATCGGCTGCGGCGGAGACCTCCTATTCTCCTAGCGGCTCCATCGACAACCTGGCGTAGACCGGGCGGAGTTGCCGCCACCGTGCCTGCCAATCTCCCTGCTCCCGTTCGGCCAGAAAGGAGGCGAGGTCTTCGAGATGCACCTGCCACCCCGCGCCATAGTCCGAGAGGTTCTCTCTCGTGAGGCGTCGATCCTCGATCGCCAAACGAGTCTTCTCGCCCTCCGACGTGAGCACGACCACTATCTCAGCTTCGTCAGATGCCCCAGGCTTCATCGTGACCTTCAGGCGATGTGGTGCCTCGCATACATCGATGCGTCCCGGACCTTCATCGGTGCTGATGAAGCGAGCAAAGATCATGCCGCCGACCCGGAGGTCACCCTCGACGATGGCGAACCACCGGCCCAGCCGATCCGGATCCGTGATGGCTGACCACAGGTCTTCGATATCGGTGTCGTAGACCTCTTCCATGCGGATCGCTCCCCGACCAGCTTCGAGGAGGTGCAAACTCCCCCTCACCGTTGGTTCGACCTGCTGAGTGTTGGTCATCACGCACTCCTTCGTGCTCTCTTGCCGCGAGCGATTTCGGTGTGGAGGGCATCGAGACGGTTTGCCCACAGTCCTCGGTATCGGCTCAACCATTCATCGAGCTCAGCGAGGGGTTCGGTGCGGATGCTGTACACACGCCACTGCGCCTGCTGTTCGACGTCAACCAGCCCGGCCTCGCGCAAGACCCGCAGGTGTCGCGAGACGCCGGGTCGGGCAATCGGCAATTGCGCCGCCAGCTCGTTCACCGTGGCCGGACGCTCCCGCAACACCTCGAGTACCGTGCGGCGGCTGGGGTCCGACAGGGCATTCAGCACCGCATCCACGGACACTATGTAACCAGATCGGTACGTATCCGTCAAGGTACATAGCATTCTGACTTCGGACGCTTACAATGGACGCTGCCGGGACAACCCCTTCCGCTCGTGAGCGAAGGGTTGTGGGAATGTTCAACCGTCGGCTGTCGCTGGGGATCAGTGCCGTAGGGATCGCCATTGCCGTGGCCTTTGTTCCAGCAGGAACCTCCTGGGCCTCGTCGCACAAGACGCACCAGAAGTCGCATCACAAGGCCAAGGCCAAAACAACTGGCGTGGCGAGCTGTCCCTCTGCCTCTGTTGTGGGCACTCCTGCCGGCACTACCTATACCGGTCCGACGACAGAACAAGCCGCCGAGAAGGGATGGATCGTTTGTGACTACAGCGCACAAGGACAGATCTCACTGACGGTCAGCCTGTATACAATTGACGATTCCCTCCGGTCCATCAGCTCCAACGCCGCGGCCACCCCGAAGAAGGTTTCAGGCATCGGCAATGCCGCATCCCATTACGGCACCATCGTCTTCGTCCAACGCGACTCGGCGCCGAGCTTCAGCGTCATCGACGATTCGGGAAACCTGACGCTGAGCCAGACCGAGGCGATCGCCAAGACAATCGTCGCCGGCTAATCGGCGGAACGTTCCACCGGCGCACACGATCCTGGCCGCCGACGTTGTGACACTCAGTCGTAAATTAAAGGGCTCCTCGCTAGATCGTGTGGATAGGCCCACCGGCTTCTGACAGCCTGTGACCCGTGCCGGCAGATGGCCGGAACGGTCGACGGGGAGATGGAGCTGGTGGACGATCTGGACCTGTTCAAGATGTTCGGGGCGGCCCT
>DASXFC010000024.1:0-26690 GCA_036489775.1 Acidimicrobiales bacterium
CCTAACCCGCTGCGGTTGGGGGTGACCGTCAACCTCCAATTGACCGTGCCCGGTGGCGGGGCCGGGGTCCACCGATCCCAGGTCCGCCCTGGTTAGCCTTGCCTCAGATGTCACTTTTGCGCGGCTCCGATCTGGTGGGCAGGGTAATCGGTGGGCGCTACCGGCTCCTGCGCCCTGTGGGCAGCGGCGGCTCCGCCCACGTTTATGTGGCCGAGGACGTCCGCCTGAAGCGCAGGGTGGCCCTAAAGGTCCAGCACCCGGCCTAGGCCCAGGACAGGTCCTTCCAGCGCCGGTTCCAGGCCGAAGCCCAGATCGTGGCCGGCCTGCGGCACCCGGGCATCGTGCGCGTCTACGACTGGGGCGAGGACGGCGACGAGGCGTACCTGGCCATGGAGCTCTTGGAGGGCGGTAGCCTGCGGGGCCTGCTGGACAGCGGCTACCGGCTCAGCATTTCCCAAGTCGCCGCCCTGGGTTTGGACGTCGCTGCGGCCCTGGCCTATGCCCACTCCCGGGGATTGGTCCACCGTGACATCAAGCCGGCCAACCTCCTCTTCGACGAGGAGGGCCTGGTCCGGGTGGCCGACTTCGGGGTGGCCCGGGCCCTGGCCGAAGCGAGTTACACCGAGCAGCCCGGTTCGATGGTGGGAACGGCCAAGTACATCTCGCCCGAGGCGGCCGAGGGCAAGGTGCTCGACGGCCGGGCCGACGTCTACTCCCTGGCCCTGGTTCTCTACGAAGCGGTCACCGGCACCGTTCCCTTCGTGGCCGAGACGACGATCGGCACCCTGATGGCCCGGGTGCGCGCCCCGCTGCCGCCGCACCCCGACCTCGGACCACTCGACGAGGTCCTGGCCCGGGCGGCCGCGTCCGACCCGGCGGTCCGGCTCGACGCCGCCGGTCTGGCTGCCCGGTTGGGCGCGCTGGCCGCGGCACTGCCCATGCCCGAGCCACTCCCACTGACCGTGCCCCAACACCCCGATGTCGTACCGATCTCGGGCTTCCGGGCTCCCGGCGTGGAAGAACTGACCCAGGTGGTGGCCGCCCAACCCAAGGCCACCTCGGGTGCGCCGATCGGGACCAGGGCCGGACCGGGGGAGCTCTTCGACGGAGCGCCCAACGTCGACCGGACCTCTCACGGTGGGGCTCCCGCTCCCGCTCCCGCTCCGGTGGCCGGCGCCGCGTCGCCGGGACGCCGCCGGCGCTTCCCCCGCCGGACGGCCTGGATCGTGGCCGCGCTGGTCGTGGTGGTGGCGATCATCGCCGGCACCCTGGCCGCCTTGAGCGGCGGGGTCTTCACTCCCTCGCACAAACTCCCCACCCTGGCCTCGGTGAGCCTCACCAAGGCGCGTGCCGAGCTGGACGCCGACCACTTCACGGTCGTGGTCAAACCGGCCGTGCACTCGATGGTCCGGGCTGGCGACGTCATCTCGCAATCGCCCAAGGCCGGGAAAAAGCTCAAGCAGGGATCGCGGGTCACACTGGTGCCCTCGCTGGGACCGCCCCCGGCGACGGTGCCAAACCTGGTGCAGATGAACCTGACGTGTCAGAGCGCCAACGCGGCGCTGGTGGCGTTGCATCTCACGTCGGCCTGTGCACCGGGGCAGTACAGCAGCACGGTTCCCGCGGGTCAGTTGCTCCAGTGGACGTACGGCAGCCAGACCGATCCGACCAGCGTGCCCTACGGAGCCGCCGTGGCCCTGGTCCCCTCGCTCGGCCATGCCCCGGTGCAGGTGCCGTCCGTCCCGACCACCGACACCTATGCCCAGGCGCAGACCCTCCTCGAGGGTTCTGGCTTCACCACCAGCCAGACGTCCACCACCTCGACCACTGTGGCCGCCGGTGACGTGATCGGGACGACCCCGGCGGCCGGGGCCACGGCGCCCTACGGATCGGCCATCGCGGTGACGGTGTCGAGCGGGCCGCCCACCACTCAAGTCCCCGACCTGTTCCAGGACACGGTGACCCAGGCCACCGCGGCGCTCCAGCAGGTTGGCCTCACGGTGGCCGGCGCCTACGGGCCGAGCGCCAGCTCACCCAATGCCATCGTCATCTACACCGAACCGGCCCAGGGGGTCACGGTGCCGGTGGGTTCTTCGGTCAGCCTGTATACCAACTGAGATGTCGGCCCTCCCCTTCGACCCCAGCTGCGACCTCTGCGAGGCCGCCAAGTTGTCGGCGTGGCACCACGAGGATGACGTCTGCTGGGTGGCCGACTGCGAGGTCTGTGGCGTGCCCATGGTGGTGTGGAAGCAGCACGGACCGGTACCGCCCGACGACGACGTCGAGCACATGATGAGCGAGTTGAGCCGGGTAGCCGATGCCCGCTTCGGGCCCGGCGAGTGGTCGATCGATCGCGTCATGCGCCAGATCCCGAACCATTTCCACGCCCACGGCCGCGATCCCAATTGGTGGTTCCGCCGCTTCCGCTGACCCGCTGACCCCAGCAGCACCGAAGGTAGGGTTGCTCAGGTGAACCAGCCGCCCGGGGAGCGCCCAGACGCGCTCTTGGATCCCACCAGCGATCCGGGTGGGGCCGCTCTGGGCGCGTCGGGAGCGGAAGCCTCGGTTGAGGCGAGCTGGCTCGCCCTGCTGCGTCACAAGGTCACGGTCCGGGCCGAGCGCAGCCCACGTTACCGCTGGTGGTCACTGGGCGCGCTGTTGGCGGGACTGCTCTCGCTCAACATCACCTTCACCGTGTTCGTGGTGGCCCTGCCGACGGTCAGGGGAGACTTCCACACCAACTTCTCGGTCCTGGCCTGGGCCTCTACCGGCCCGTTGCTGGCCTTCGGGGTGGCCGCCCCCTTCTTCGGCAAGGCCGGCGACCTCTTCGGACACCGCCGGCTCTACCTGTTCGGCCTCTTCGGGGCCATGGTCAGTGCCGTTCTCACGGCGACCGCGCCTGACGTGGGCATGCTGCTCTTCGCTCGTGCCCTCGACGGCGTGCAGGGCGCGGCCACCGGCACAGCCTCGATGGCGCTGATCCTCGAGCTGTTCGACCCCGAGGAGCGGATCAAGGCGCTCGGGTGGTGGTCGCTGGTTGGTGCGGGCGGTCCCGTCCTCGGAGTGACGCTGGGTTCACCGGTGATCCAGTATCTGGGCTGGCGGACGCTCTTCTGGGGCCAGCTCGGGCTGCTGGTCATCGCGGCCTGCGTGGTGGCGGTCCTGTTGCCCGCCCGCAAGCGGGCCAAGGGCACGGCATCTCCGAAGCGGTCGTGGCAGGGCATGGACTGGATCGGGAGCTGGAGCCTGGCCGGCGCCGTCACCGCGGCGATGCTGGTGTTGAGCATCGGGCCCATTGTGGGCTGGACCTCGGTCGCCGTGATCGTGTGCGGTGGGACGGCGGTCGGGTTGGCCCTCGTCTTCGTACGCCGGGAGCTGACCTTTGCTACACCGCTCATCCCGACCCGCTACTGGCGCCGACGCAACTTCATGTTCCCCATGGGAACGAAGGGGTTCTCGAGCTTCGCCTACTTCGGAGGGTTCTTCCTTTTCCCGCTCCTCATGGAGCAGGTCTACGGCTACAGCGTGTCCCAGGTCGGCCTGGTCTCGGCGGCCCGGCCGCTCATCTTCGCCTTGAGTTCCCCGATCGCCGGCTACATGACGGTGCGGGTCGGCGAACGCACGGCCACCCTGGCCGGCGCCAGTGCTCTCCTCCTCTCGATGGTGGCGTTCGCCACCCTGTCGCCGTCATCGGGACTCTGGCTCATCGTCATCGCGCTGGCCCTGTCAGGACTCGGGATGGGGGTGTCGCAGCCGGCGACCTCATCGACCATGTCGAACGAGCTGGACCAGTCCGAGTACGGCGTCATGAGCTCGGCCCAGTTGATGGCCACCCAGGTCGGCGAGGTGGCCGGGATCCAGGTCGCGCTGACTTTGCAGGAGTCGATCGCCCGGCGCGCCGGTCTGGGCAACGTGCACCACAGCACCGCTTTGCTGCACAGCTTCAGCATCGCCTTCTGGGTGGGTGCCGTCATGGCGGCGCTGGGCGTGGTCTGTGCCCTCTTCATACGGCCTATGCAGCGGCGCGCCCGGACGGCCCCCGCCCTCGTCTCGCCCTGACATGGGCCGCCGGCCGCCGGCCGCCGTACCCGAGATGGTGCGACGCAAGGTCGAAGCGCTCGGACCGGCGGGCCAGGAGTGGCTGCGCGACCTCGAGGCAACGCTGGGCCGGCTCGAGCTGGCCTGGTCGGTGGTGATCGGGCCGCCGCTCGAGGGAGGCAGCGCCGCCTACGTGGCCCTGGCCCAAGGAGCCGACGGACGCCAGGCCGTCTGCAAGGTAGCCATGCCCGATGGGCTGGCCGGCAACAGTCCCTTCGAGCAGGAACTCAGGGCAATCGAACTGGCCCAGGGTGGCCTGGGCTACGTCGAGCTCTTGGCGGTGTCGCCGGACCGGCGGGCCATCCTGCTCGAGCGACTGGGTCGCCCGCTGAGCGCACTGGGGCTGAGTGCTGAACGGCAGATCGAGGTCATCACCGCCACGGTCAGTCAGGGCTGGCGCAGCGCACCGGATGGGTTGGTCATGCGGGACGGGGCTACGCAGGCGCGCTGGCTGGCCGAATTCATCGTGACCACCTGGGAGGAGCTCTCGAGGCCCTGTCCCGAAGCGCTGGTCGATCTGGCCCGCCAGTTCGCGGCGCACCGGGCCAGCTCAGTGCGGGCGCATCCAGTGGTGATCCACGGCGATGCCCATCCCGACAATGTCCTGGAGGATCCGGATCGCCCCGGTCTGTTCAAGCTGATCGATCCCGACGCCATGGTGTCGGACCCCGCTCACGAACTCGGCATCGTGTTGCGGGACTGGAGCGAGGAACTGCTGGCCCGCGACCCGCTGACCACCGGTCAGGCCTGGTGCCGCGCCACCGCGGCCGAAATCGGCGCGCTCTCCCAAGCGGTCTGGGAATGGGCCTACCTCGAACGGATGTCGACCGGGCTCTTCATGGCCCAGCTTGGTCTCGGCCGCGGGCGGTCCCTCCTCGAGGTAGCCGCCCGCTGGGCCGAGGCACCGCGAATTACTCCGTCAGCTCCTTGAGCTTGTTGGCCATCTCCTGCGCCGAGGCGTCAGGGGCCGGACCGGCTTGGAGCGCCATCAGCTTGGCCATGTCGCCTTCGACCTTGATCTTGCCGGCCATGAAGGCCTGCATCCCGGCCTGCGGGTTGCCCTCGATGAGGATCGCCTTGGCCGTCTCGTAGTCGACCGTCACCTTGAGGTCCTGCGTCTCGAGGAAGCCGGTGTCGAGTTCCAGCTCGCCCGACGATGTGTCCATGTGGGCCTCGATGTCACCCGGCCCGAACGGGACGCCGGTGACGAGGAGGTTCATGCGGACGATGTGGGCCACCGGCGGCGTCTTGCCGGCATACTCGGCACGGATGGCGCGGGCGCCCTCCAACCACTCGTCGCTCAAGAACGGGTAGGGCATGGTGTGGTGCTCCTTTGTGTCTGCGTCGTGGTGTCGTTGCAGGTCCGCCGGATGTGCACCCGAACCCCCTGGCCGCCGAGACGATAGCCCCCTCACCGGTAGCATGCCGAGGCGTGACAGCACCCATCTTGACTGGAGCAGAGCCCTATTCGGCCACCGGTGACGGCCGCGGTGCCCTGGTCCTCCACGGCTTCACCGGAAACCCTCAATCCATGCGCGGCTTGGCGTTGGCCTTGGCCGACGCCGGGCTCACCGTCGACATGCCACTGCTGCCCGGGCACGGAACTGACGTCTCTGACATGGTGCCGACCCGCTGGGAGGATTGGTCGGCCGCGGCCGAGAAGGCTTACCTCGACCTGGCGGCGCGCTGCGACGGCGTGGTGGTGACCGGGCTGTCCATGGGCGGATCTCTCAGCGTCTGGCTGGCCGAGCGGCACCCCGAGATCGCCGGCATTGCCGTGGTCAACCCGTTGGTGTCAACGCCCAGCGACCTGGCCCCGCTGGTGCAGGAGATGATCGACGGCGGGATGGAGACCATGCCGGGCATCGGCTCCGACATCGCCCTGGAGGGCAGTACCGAGTTGGCCTACCCCGAAGTGCCGTTGCGAGCGGCCCAGTCCCTCTTCGCGGCGGCGGCCGAGATCGAATCCGGGCTGGCCTCGGTGACCTGTCCCGTCCTCTTGTTCTCGAGCCCCCAGGACCACGTGGTCCCGCCGGTCAACGGCGACATCCTGGCCGAGCGGGTCACTGGTCCGGTTGAGCGCATCGTGCTCGAGCGGAGCTTCCATGTGGCCACGCTCGACTTCGACAAGGACGAGATCGAGGCGCGCACCGTCGAATTCGCGGCGCGCCTGTTGGCTCCCGCTTCGTGAGCGGGTCCGCCGCCGGCCCGGGGCCGCTCAGTCGGGACGACGTGGTGCACGTGGCCAAGCTGGCCCGGCTGGAGCTGCGCGACGACGAGGTCGAACTGTTCACGGCGCAGCTGCGCTCGGTGCTCGAGCACGCCCGTGACGTGGCTGCGCTCGATCTGTCCCACCTGGCGCCGTCCTCCCACCCGATCGTGCTCGAGAACGTGTTGCGGCCCGACGAGCCCCGTCCGAGCCTGGACCGGGCCGAGGTGCTGGCGGCGGCGCCGTCGGTCGAGGACGACCGTTTCCGGGTGCCACGGATCGGGGCCGAGGCCCCGTGACGGCGCGCGCCATGGCCGAGGAGGTGCGCGCCGGCACCCGATCAGCCCGGTCGGTGACCGAGGCTGCCCTGGCTGAGGTGGCCGAACGTGACCCGCAGATCCACGCGTTCTTGGAGGTGCTCGAAGACCACGCGCTGGCCCAGGCTGACGAGGTGGACAGAGCGGTGGCCGCCGGCCGCGACCCGGGTCCCTTGGCCGGCGTGCCGGTGGCGCTCAAGGACAACTTGTGCACGAGGGGCATCCCCACGACCTGCGGCTCCAAGATCTTGGAGGGCTGGCATCCCCCCTACGACGCCACGGTGGTCGAGGCGCTCCGGCGGGCCGGTGCCGTCGCGCTGGGCAAGACGAACCTGGACGAGTTCGCCATGGGCAGCTCGACCGAGAACTCGGCCTTCGGCCCGACCCACAATCCGCGCCGCGCCGGCCGGGTGCCCGGGGGCAGCAGCGGCGGCTCGGCGGCAGCAGTGGCCGCCGGGTTCACGCCCCTGGCGCTGGGTTCTGACACCGGTGGTTCGATCCGCCAGCCGGCGGCCCTCTGCGGGGTGGTCGGTCTGAAGCCGACCTATGGCCGGGTGTCCCGCTACGGCTTGGTGGCCTTCGCCAGCTCGCTGGACCAGATCGGCCCCTTCGCCGCCACCGTCGAGGATGCGGCGCTGCTCTACGACGTGATCGCCGGGCACGACCCCCTGGACAGCACTTCGCTGCGCCTGACCGCGGAGCCGGCGACTGTCTCGCTGGGCCAGGGAGTGTCCGGCGTCCGGGTCGGACTGTGCCCGGACCTGATCGACGGCTGCGCGCCCGATGTGGGGGCCCGCGTGCACCGGGCGGCCGAGGCGCTCGAGGAAGCCGGGGCCAAGGTCACCGAGATCGCGGTCCCCGAATTCGCCTACGGGCTCTCGGCCTACTACCTCATCGCCCCGGCCGAAGCCTCCTCGAACTTGGCCCGCTACGACGGGGTGCGTTACGGGCTGCGGGTGGACGGCGAGGACGTCGAGGCCATGAACACGGCCACTCGGACCGCCGGCTTCGGACCCGAGGTCAAGCGCCGCATCATGCTCGGCACCTACGCCCTTTCGGCCGGCTACTACGACGCTTACTACGCGCAAGCGCAGCGTGTCCGCACCATGGTGATGCAGGCCTTCGACCGCGCCTACGAATCGGTCGACGTTCTCCTGGGCGCCACCGCGCCCACCACGGCGTTCGAACTGGGTGCCAAGGTCGACGACCCCATGGCCATGTACATGAACGACATCTGCACCATCCCGTCCAACCTGGCCGGCCATCCGGCCATCTCGGTGCCCTTCGGTCCCGGCGACGACGGGCTGCCGGTCGGGGTGCAGATTCTGGCGCCGGCCCTGGCCGAGTCGTTGTTGCTCCGGGTGGCTCAGGTGCTCGAGGAGAGCGCGCCATGAGTGAGGCCGAGTGGGAGACCGTCATCGGGTTGGAAGTGCACTGCGAGCTGGCCACCCACACCAAGCTCTTCTGCGGTTGCCGTAACGCCTTCGGTGACGAGCCCAATGTCAACATTTGCCCCACCTGTCTGGGGCTCCCCGGTTCGCTCCCCGTCATCAACTCGCACGCGGTCGAGCTGGCCATGCGGATCGGCGCCGCGCTGCATTGCGAGATCCGACCCTCGACCTTTGCCCGGAAGAACTACTTCTATCCGGACCAGGCCAAGGACTATCAGATCAGCCAGTACGACCAGCCGATCAACGTCGAAGGTTGGCTCGAGCTCCCTGACGGTTTCCGGGTCGGGGTGACGCGAGCCCACATGGAAGAAGACACCGGCAAGCTCACCCACGTGGGCGCGGGTGGCCGCATCAACTCGGCCCATCACGCCCTGGTCGACTACAACCGCTCCGGCGTCCCGCTGGTCGAGATCGTGAGCGAACCCGACATGCGCAGTGCCGCCCAGGCTCGGGCCTACGCGGCCGAACTGCGCGGGATCCTGGTGGCCACGGGGGCCTCGGACGGGCGGATGGAGGAAGGCTCGATGCGGGTGGATGCCAACGTGTCGGTCCGCCCGGTCGGCCACGACACCTTCGGGACGCGCTGCGAGATCAAGAACCTGAACTCGCTGCGGTCACTGCTCCGAGCCATCGAGTACGAGGCGGCCCGGCAGATCGCATTGGTCGAGTCCGGTGGCACCGTCACCCAGGAGACGCGGCACTGGGAAGAGAACGCCGGCCGCACCGAGTCGATGCGCTCGAAGGAAGAGGCCAACGACTACCGCTACTTCCCCGAGCCCGATCTGGTGCCTCTGCGACCCGACGCGGCCTGGCAGGACCGGGTACGCGCCGCCATCGGCCCGATGCCGGCGGAGCGCCGGGCCGTCTTGAGCGATGCCCTCGGTGGTGCGCCCAGCGCTTCGGAAGCCGAGCAGATCAGGGTGGTGGTCGACCTCGGCCTCGACGACCTGGTCACGACGGCCTCCGCTGGTGGCGCACCGACCACGCTGGCCCTGGCCCGGGCGGCCAATGAGGTGGCAGCCCAGAGCGAGGCCGGTCTGGGTCTGACCGCCGATTCGTTCGCGGCCCTGATCACCATGGAAGCCGGTGGTCAGCTCTCGGCCACCCAATCCAAGACCGTGCTGGCCAAGCTGCTCGAGTCCGGTGGCGGCGATCCGGCCGCCATCGCGCAGCAGCTGGGCTTCGAGGCTCTGGACGCCGATGCACTGAGTGCCGTGCTCGACGAGATCATCGGGACCCAGGCCGACGAGTGGGCCCGTTACGTGGCCGGTGAGGACAAGCTGACCGGCCTGTTCACCGGCGCGATCATGAAGGCCACCAAGGGTCAGGCCGACGGCAAGGCGGTGGCGGCCGAGCTGGCCCGCCGCCGGGCTGCCCGCTAGTCGAGTTCGCCCAGCACGTAGCGCTCGAGGGTGGGGCCGACCCACTGGCCAATCTCACCGGGGGTGGCGGTCGACAGTGGTGGTACCCGCAGCAGATAGCGGTTGTAGGCCAACCCCATCAGCTGACTCGAAACCAGCGCCACCCGGAGCTGTGCCTTCCCCTCGTCCTCGCCGTCGAGCGGGGTGATGATCGACCACACCCGTTCAGCCACGAACTCGCGCACGGCGTCCGCCACCGCGGGCGACGCCGTCATGGCTCCGACGCAGGAGGCGAACGACGACCCGGTGCCTTGGGCCATGTCCCACATGAACAAGAAGCCCTCGACCACGGCGGCACCCGAAAAGGGCCCGTCGGGCGGGGCGGCCGCCAGCTTCACGGCCCGGGGATCGATGGGGATGGCCATGGCGGCCATGAAGAGATCGGGCTTGCCGTCGAAGTAGTGATGGACCAGGGCGGCATCCACTCCGGCCGCCCGGGCCACCGCTCGCAGGCTGGCCTTCTCATAGCCGTGCTCGGCGAAGACCACCTTGGCGGCATCGACGATCTGTGCTCTGGTGTCGGTGGTGCCCGGTCGCCGCCCCCCTGGGCTCATCGCACCAGCTCAGGGACAAAGTTCAGCGCCACGTATTCACCATCGATGAATTCCGTGATACAACTCATCAGTGATGAATACTAGCGAAGCGAAGGCGCCATGGGTACGACCTTGACCGAGCGCCCCGGCCGCAGTGCCGGGCTTGAGCACCCGACCGCGCTGGGCCGGTTGGCCGCCTTCAGCTTCGACCGCCGCCGGCTGGTGCTGGCGGGCTTCATCCTCCTCACCATCGTGACGACGGGCCTCGCCCAGATCGTGGGCACCCACTTCGACAACAAGTACACGGCGGGCAACACCCCGTCCCAGCAGGCGACCAACATGCTGGCCCGCACCTTCCGGTCCAAGGCGGGCGACACCGCCGACGTGGTCTTCGACAGCACGGCGCCCATGGCTGACCACCGGGCCACCATTGACGCGCTGGTGCACCGGCTCGATCGGTCGCCCGACGTGGTCGGGGTGACCGGGCCGTTCTCGGCGCAGGGTTCGCACCAGATCGCGACCGGTGGGCACATCGCCTTCGCCGTCGTCCAGTTCAACACCGTGAGTGCCGACCTCCCCTCATCAGCGGTGCACGACGTGATCAATGCATCCGAGGCGGTGGCCGGCCCCGGCCTCCAGGTGGCCCTGGGCGGGAACCCGATCTCGTCGGTCATCACGGCGGCCCCCGGTCCGAGTGAAGGCATCGGGATGAGCGCGGCCATCCTCATCATGTTGTTGACCTTCGGATCGGTGGTGGCCATGGGATTGCCGATCATCACGGCCCTGTTCGGCCTGGGCGTCGGCATCGCCGCCCTCGAACTCCTCTCCCACCTGCTGGTCGTCCCGACCTTCTCGCCCGAGATGGCGATCATGATCGGGATCGGCGTGGGTATCGACTACGCGCTCTTCATCGTGACCCGCTACCGCCAGGGCATCTTCGAAGGGCTCGAACCGCGCCAAGCCGTGATGACGGCCTACATGACGTCGGGACGGTCGGTGCTCTTCGCCGGGGGCACCGTGGTGATCTCGCTCTTCGGCCTCTTCTTGATCGGGCAGCCCTACATGGTCGGCGTGGCCACCGCCTGCATCGCCGCCGTCCTGCTGGTGCTGGTGGCGGCCATGACCCTGCTGCCCGCCCTGCTCGGCTTCGCCGGTTCGGCCATCGACCGCCTCCACCTGCCCGGCCTGCTGCAAACGGGTGGCCCGCCCTCGGACCGCAGCTTCTGGCATCGCTGGAGCCGGCTCATCCAACGCCGGGCCCCGCTGGCTGCCCTGGCCGCCGTCGTGGTGCTGGTGGCCCTGGCCATCCCGATGTTCAGCATGCGGCTGGCCTTCACCGACGCCGGCAACGACCCGACCACCCTCACCACCCGCCAGGCCTACGACTGGTTGGCCCAGGGATTCGGTCCCGGTTTCAACGGGCCGCTGGTCGTCGCCGTGGCCACCCCGGGAGGCGGAACCACCGCCACGGTGGATCGTCTCCAGTCGGCCATCGCCGCGACTCCGGGCGTCGCCTTCGCCGCGCCGGCGCAGTTCAACGCCTCCCGCACCGGTGCGGTGATCGTGGCTTACCCGACGACTTCACCGCAGGCGGCCCAGACCGAGACGTTGGTGCGCACGTTGCGCAACGAGGTGATCCCCCCGGTGGTGCGGGGCACGTCGGTCGACGCTCAGGTGGGCGGCGAGACGGCCAGCAGCATCGACGCCGCCACCTTCCTGGGGCACCGGCTCTTCCTGGTCATCGGCGCCGTCCTGGTGCTCTCCTTCCTCTTGTTGATGACGGTGTTCCGTTCAGTGGTGCTCCCGCTCAAGGCGGTGGTCATGAACCTGCTCAGCGTGGGGGCGGCTTACGGCGTGATGGTGGCCGTCTTCCAGTGGGGCTGGCTGGGCAGTGTGATCGGCATCGGCCAAACCGGGCCGATCGATCCCTGGATCCCGGTGACCATGTTCACCGTGCTCTTCGGCCTCTCCATGGATTACGAGGTCTTCCTGCTCTCGCGCATCCGGGAGGAGTGGTTGCGGACCGGTGAGAACTCGACCGCGGTAGCCGATGGCCTGGCCATCACCGGCCGGATCATCACGGCTGCCGCCGCCATCATGTTCTGCGTCTTCGCCTCCTTCGTGATCAAGGACCCGCTGCACATCCTCAAGGTGTTCGGGCTCGGCCTGGCCACCGCGGTGGCCGTTGACGTCACCTTGGTCCGGATGGTCCTGGTCCCCTCCCTGATGGAGATCCTCGGGCCCGTCAACTGGTGGATGCCCCGCTGGCTCGACCGCCGCGTGCCCACCCTGGGGCTGGAAGTGTCCCCGGAGCCCGCCTGAGAGCGTGACACCGGGTCCTAGGATGGCCCGCCATGACTGGAGAGCCCACGGCCGCCTTCGTGTCCATCAACCCCGGGCGCGATGTCCAGCGGGTCGGCACGGCGACCTTCCTTGGTCAGGACGTGCGCAAGATCCACGACCCAGTGTGGGCCGTGATCGGCAACCTGGGCGATAGCCAGTGCTACCTGGGGGTCACGGCCAAAGTGCAGGCAGTGCAGGAAGCGCTGTCGCGCCGCATCGCCCGGGACGACCTGGCGGCACGGCTGATCGCACCGGCCTTCACCCTCGGGGTCTCCGACGGCCAGCTCAACGGCACGCCCCAGATGCGGTTCTCCCTGGTTGGGCGCGAGCTGGTCCACGACATCGCCGATGTGCACCTGGCCGCCAACAGCGTGGCGGGACTGGTCGCCGTCGTGGCCTGCGACAAGCCCCCAGTGGGGACGCTGGCCGCGGTACTTGAGAACAACACGCCCGCCGTCATCCTCTCCGACGGCCCGATCCATCCCGGGATCGACCCCGAATCGGGCGCCCGGATCGACCTGGTCTCGGGCTTCCAGGTGGCCGACCAAAGTCCGGAGACCCGGGCCCGGGTCGCCCTGCACGCCTGCCCGGGGCAGGGCAGCTGCGGCGGCATGTTCACCTACAACACCATGCAGACGTTCATCGCCGTGCTCGGCCTCGAACCGCTGCACATGGTGGCGCCGGCCTCAGAGGATCCCCGCCGGCTGACCGAGTTCCCCGATCAACTGGTCGACTGCCTGCTCACCATGACGCAGCGCGGCATCCGGCCCCGCGACATCGTCACGCCGACGTCACTGCGCAACGCCATGACGGTGGCCGTCGCCATGGGTGGGTCGACCAATGTGCTGCTGCACA
Source organism: Acidimicrobiales bacterium (assembly GCA_036489775.1). GTDB lineage: Bacteria > Actinomycetota > Acidimicrobiia > Acidimicrobiales > RAAP-2 > Bog-473. The sequence continues at coordinate 13,228 of DASXFC010000024.1, forward strand.
GCGTCGAGATCGCCCGGGCCGCCGGCATCGACCTGTGGGCCGAGGTCATGAGCCAGGACGACTTCAACCAGCTGTCACGGCGCCTGCCGGTGCTGGTCAACATGCGGCCCTTCGGCGAGTACTCCATGGTCGACGTGGACGACAAGGGTGGCCTACAGGTGATCGTGGCCGAGCTCCTGGCTGCCGGTTTCCTCGACGGCACGGCGCTGACCTGCACCGGCGAGACGCTGGCCGAGCAGGTCCAGCGCCTGGCCCCGCCCGCTCCCGATCGGGACGTGATCCATCCGGTGGAGAAGCCGTTCAAGGACACCGGTGGCCTCCGCCTGCTCCGAGGAAACTTGGCCCCTGAAGGAGGAGCAATCCTCAAGGTGGCCGGCATCGAGGGCGGCGTCGAGGGTGGGGTCTTCATCGGCCGGGCCCGGGTGTTCGAAGGCGAGCGCTCCCTGATCGATGCGCTCGAGGCGCACCCGGACAGCTTCGAGGACAAGGACATGGTGGTGATCCGCTACGAGGGTCCTCGTGGCGCACCCGGCATGCCCGAGCTCCTCGATCCCACCTCTCGGATCACCGCCCTCTGCCGAGAACGGCACATCACCATTGCCTTGATGACCGATGCCCGCTTCTCGGGCGGATCGGTCGGGCTGGTCATCGGCCACGTGGCCCCCGAGGCACTGCTCGGAGGGCCGATCGCCCTGGTCGAGGACGGCGACTCCATCGTGGTCGATCTCAATTCCGACCACCTCGACTGCGTGGAGCTCGACGACCCCGAGGTGGCGGGGCGGCGGAGGGCGGCTTGGCACGCCGCAGCCGAGGCCAACGGCGGCCTGCATCCCGACGTGCCGCTGGTCACCGACCGGGTGCTGGCCCGCATGCGGGCGACCGCGCTGCCCGCTCTGCTGGGCGGCGGGATGGCCACCCCCCCACCGATCTGAGCGCCCCCAAGATCCCTGTTCGGCCCAATTCCACCGGCCAGGTTGTCGGAGCTGGCCGGGCGTGCCAAACTGGTGGGGTTATGCAGCCGATCGCCGAGGCCTCCGCCCGCATTCTGGTACTCGTAACGTAAGCGCGCGTCCGCTCTCAGCACGCGCGCTTCGACCTCCCGAACGGGGGGTCGTTTCAATTTCCGGGATCTTTCGACCAGACCACAGCACCGAGCGGCACCAGACAGCAGTGACACACATGGGAATGAGGACAACGATGCAACTCACAGGAGCACAGGCACTCATCAAGAGCCTCGAGATGCAGGGCGTGGACGTGATGTTCGGGCTGCCCGGCGGGGCCATCCTGCCGGTTTACGACCCGATCATCGACTCCTCCATCCGCCACATCCTGGTGCGCCACGAGCAGGGCGCCGGCCACATGGCCGAGGGCTACGCCATGGTGACGGGAAAGCCGGGCGTGGCCATGGTGACCAGCGGCCCGGGCGCGACCAACATCGTCACCCCGCTGGCCAACGCCTACATGGACTCCACCCCACTGGTCGTGATCTCGGGTCAGGTGGCCACCGGCTCCATCGGGAGCGACGCCTTCCAGGAGTGCGACATCACCGGCGTGACCATGGGCATCACCAAGCACAACTGGCTGATCAAGAACGTCCAGGACATCCCCCGGGTGGTGGCCGCGGCTTTCCACGTCGCCACCACCGGGCGGCCAGGACCGGTGCTGATCGACCTGCCCAAGGACATCGCCAACGCCGCCATGGAGTGGTACTGGCCGACCTCGATCGATGAACTCGACCTGCCCGGCTACCACCCGCTGACCTACGGGGATCCGGTCTTGGTGCGCAAGGCGGCCGAGTTCATCACCGCCGCCCAACGTCCCGTCCTCTACGTCGGCGGTGGCGTGCTCAAGGCCCACGCCGCCGAGGCTCTGCGGGTACTGGCTGAGCGCACGGGCATCCCGGTCGTCACCACCCTGATGGCCCGGGGTGCCTTCCCCGACGCCCATCCCCAGATGCTGGGCATGCCCGGCATGCACGGGCATTACACCGCGGTCACCGCCATGCAGCGCAGCGACCTGCTGATCAGCCTGGGAGCCCGCTTCGACGACCGGGTCACCGGCAAGATCAGCGCCTTCGCCCCGGACGCCAAGATCATCCACGTCGACATCGACCCGGCCGAACTGGGCAAGGTGCGCCGGCCCGATGTCGGCATCGCGGGCGACTGCCGGCTGGTCATCGAGGAATTGCTGGCGGCGCTGGGCCAGTCGCCCGAGATGGCCGACCTGGCGCCGTGGTGGTCGACCATCCGCCAGTGGCAGGAGACCTTCCCCCTCCACTACGCCGACGTCGACGGCGGGGCCATCAAGCCCCAGAACGTGGTGGAGCAACTGCGCGACGCCGCCCCCGATGGCACCATCGTGGTGGCCGGGGTGGGTCAGCACCAGATGTGGGCCTCGCAGTACTGGCAGTTCAACGAGCCCTACACCTGGGTCAACTCGGGCGGTGCCGGCACCATGGGCTTCGCCGTTCCCGCCTCCATCGGAGCCAAGGTGGGTCGACCGGACAAGACGGTGTGGGCCATCGACGGCGACGGCTGCTTTCAGATGACGGCCCAGGAACTGGTCACCGCCACCTCGGAGCAGATCCCGGTGAAGATCGCCATCTTGAACAACGCCTATCTGGGCATGGTGCGCCAGTGGCAGGAGATGTTCTACGAGGAGCGCTACTCGGAGGTCTACCTCTCACCCGACCTGCCCGACTATGTGAAATGGGCCGAGGCCATGGGCTGCGTCGGCATCAGGGCCGAGTCGCCCGAGGACGTGGGGCCGGCCATCGAGAAGGCCAACTCCATCGACGATCGCCCGGTCGTCGTCGACTTCCGCACCGACGCCTTCGAGAAGGTGTTCCCCATGGTGGCCGCCGGCCAGTCCAACGACGACATCGTGGTGCACCCCGACCAGATGGGAGCCCTGCGATGAGCGCAGCCCACTTGACCGCCCTGGCGGGTGGACGCCACTCGCCCCGCCATCACATCCTCTCGGTGCTGGTGGAGAACAAGGCGGGAGTGCTGGCCCGGGTGGCCGGCCTGTTCAGCCGCCGAGGCTTCAACATCTACTCGCTGGCCGTGGCACCGACCGACGAGGACGAGCACTTCAGTCGCATCACCATCGTGGTCGACGTGGAGTCGGCGCCGCTCGAGCAGATCATCATGCAGCTGGACAAGCTGGTCAACGTCGTCTCCATCGGCGAGCTGTCGCCGTCCGAAGCCGTCGAGCGCGAGCTGATGCTGGTGACGATGGCGGTCGGGCCGACCGAGCGCTCCCAGGTGATCCAGCTGGCCAGTGTCTTTGGTGGCGAGGTGGTGAGCGTGGGTGCTGACCGCCTGACCGTCATGCTGGCCGGCCGGCCCGAGAAGATCGACGATTTCGAGGGACTCCTCGAGCAATACACCGTGGTGGAGCTCCAGCGGACGGGCCGGGTGGCCCTGCCTAAGCTGGATCGCCACTGATCGCCCCGTATCCGAACAAGAGAGAGAGCATCGAGACAATGGCCACGCTGTACTACGAATCCGACGCCGACCCCACCCTGATCGCCGGCCGCAAGGTCGCCATCTTGGGCTACGGCTCGCAGGGGCACGCCCACGCCCTCAACCTGATGGAGTCCGGGGTGGACGTCCGGGTCGCCCTGCGTGAGGGCAGCACCAGCAAGCGCAAGGCCGAGGAAGCCGGCCTGCGGGTCACTTCGTTGTCGGAGGCGGCGGCCGAGGCCGACGTCATCATGATCCTCCTGCCCGATACCGAGCAGAAGGCGGCCTACGACGAGCACGTGGCACCCCACCTCAACGAGGGGGACTGCTTGATGTTCGCCCACGGCTTCAACATCCGCTTCGGCCAGATCGTGCCCCCGCCCGGGGTCGACGTGACCATGGTGGCTCCCAAGGGACCCGGCCACCTGGTCCGCCGGACCTACACCGAAGGCGGCGGCGTGCCGTCGCTCATCGCCGTGCACCAGGACGCCACCGGCAAGGCGCGCGAACTGGCCCTCTCGTACGCGCACGCCATCGGTGCCACCCGGGCCGGTGTACTCGACACCACCTTCGAGGAGGAGACCGAGACCGATCTGTTCGGTGAGCAGGTCGTGCTGTGCGGCGGGTTGACCGCGCTGGTGACCGCCGGCTTCGAAACGCTGGTCAACGCTGGTTACCAACCCGAGTCGGCCTACTTCGAGTGCCTGCACGAACTCAAGCTCATCGTCGACCTGATGTACGAGCAGGGGATTGCCGGCATGCGGTACTCCATCTCGGACACGGCCGAGTACGGCGACGTCACCCGTGGCCCTCGCGTCATCAACCAAGCCGTGCGCCAGGAGATGCAGACCATCCTCGACGAGATCCGCAGCGGCGCCTTCGCCGAGGAATGGATCGCCGAGAACAAGGCCGGCCGGGGCACCTTCGAGAAACTGCGCCAGGAAGGAAAAGTCCACCAGATCGAGACGATCGGCGAGGAGCTGCGCGGCATGATGCCGTTCATCGCCCAGGGCAAGACCCGGGTGCAGGACGCCTCGGGGGGCTGAGTCTCCAAAAGGGCGAATGGCGCCCATCTACGTTGAACGCACTGCCGCCCTTGGGGCGGCAGTGCTGTTTCTGCGGGCGGCCTGAGGCCATCTCCACGGTGGCATGGACCTTGACCAGGTCTTTTGCGCCTCTTTCAGGGGAGGGGCCGCAGGCGGCATTGACATGACATCAGAGTGATGTCATATTGAAGTCATGAAGATGTCGCTCGTGGCCGAGGGCTTTCGCGCCGATGTCGAGGCCGTCGCCGAGCTCGGCGACGAGCTGGTGGGGGAAGTGGCCGAGCGCATCGCCGCCGTGCTGGCCCGTTCGGTGCCGAGCCGCATCCTCGATCTGCTTTCCCACGTTGCGGCCGAACTCAACGAAGAGTTGCCGGACGGCCGGGTGGAGATCCGACTGACCGGCGACGACGTCGAGTTCACCTATGTCGGTGATCAGCCGGCGCCGCCAGAAGGGGAAGCGGATGTCTCGGCCCGGATCACTTTGCGCCTGTCCGAGTCGCTCAAGACCCGCATCGAGGAGGCGGCCGCCCGGCAGGCCTTGTCGGTCAACAGCTGGATCGTGCGCCTGCTCGAGCGTGGCGTGGGCATCAGCGCCGGCACGCAGAACGATCGAAGCAGTCGGGGCGGCAAGCGCCTCCGCGGCTACGGGACGAGCTGAAGAGGAAGGGAAGGACAATGAACTGGACATTCGACACCCCGCAGCGGGTGCAGTTGGTCGTCGAGAACGAGGTCGGATCGGTGCTGGTAGCCACCAGCGAGGGCGACATCACCACCGTCATCCTCGAAGCGGACACGGCGGCCGCCGAAGAGCTGGTCGAGCGGGCCACGGTGGAGTGCGTGCCGTTCGGGGGTCGCCATGTGGTGAGGGTCAAGGTGCCCCGCCGCAGCGGGGCCAAGTTCATGTGGCGAAGTGGCGCCAGCGTGAGCGCGCAGGTGGCGGTGCCACCCGGCTCCGACGTCGAAGTGTCGGTGGCCTCGGCCAGTGTCGATCTGACCGGTGATTTCGGAGACTTGTCGCTCAAATCGGCCAGTGGTGACATCGACGCCGACGGTAGGGCCACCGGAGCGACCATCAAGACGGCTAGCGCAGACGTCTCGATCGGGAACATCAGCGGCCCGGTCCGTATGCAATCGGCTTCGGGTGATCTCCGTGCCTCTGGTGTGGAGGGCGCCCTGACCGTGATCACGGTGTCGGGCGATGTCGAGATCGGTGCCGTGGGGGATCGGCTCGATGTCCGCTCTACCTCCGGCAACGTCCGACTCGGTCAGGTCAGTGGCGATGCCACCGTGGGCAGCGTCTCGGGCGATGTCCGCGTCATCGCCTACGGCCGAGGCCGGATGCAGGTCCGTTCGGTCTCGGGCAATGTCGCGGTGGGGATCCCGCCCGGGGTGGCGCTGGCCATCGACGCCGAGACCGTCTCGGGCACCCTCGACTCGGCCATCCCGCTCACCGAGAGTCTCCAGGCCGGTCGGCGCGACGCCGTGGTCTCGATCAGAGCACGCAGCGTGTCAGGCGACATCATCATCGAGCGGGCTGCCGACAGCCTGGTGGCCTGATCAATCCCGATCGTGATGACAGACAACTTCGAGCATGAATCCGAACGGGTCGAGCCAGAACGTCGCGTAGTACGGCGGGGGATACTCGGGGAATTCTCGTGGTGCCTGGAGCACCTGGTCACCCCGGGCACTCACGTGGGCATGGATGGCCAGTACGGCGGACCGGTTCGGGACGATGAAGGCCAGGTGCTGGAGCCCCGTCTGGCTTCTTGAATAGACGGTCGCTTCTGATGCCGCATAGAAGAAGACGTAGGTACCTCGTTGAGGGGGCACCGGCATATATGCGAATTGCGTCTCGCTCGACAGGAACGGTTGATACTCGAGCAGCGGCATGAGTTCGTCGTAGTAGGCCTGGGCCGCGACGAGGTCGGGGACGTTGAGGCCGAGGTGGCCGAGCACGAGTCAAGTCTGACCGCATGGGCACGGCAGGCGGTCGACCCCTACCCTGGGGGGATGTGCCGGAACATCACCACCCTGCGTGGACTCGAGCCCGCGGCCACCGACGAGGAGATCGAGGCGGCCGCTCGCCAGTACGTCCGCAAGATCAGCGGCGTGCAGTCCACCTCCCCCAAGACCGAAGCCGCCTTCGAACGGGCGGTGCGCAAGATCACCGCAGTATCGACGGAACTCCTGCGCGAGCTACCACCGCGCCAGCAGCCCCCGCCCACACTGCCGCCCTTGCGCCGCATCGCCGCCCGCTCGGTCTGAGCCTCCCGCTGGTCCGCCCGGGTCGGAGCGCGGGACTAAATATATCTTGACAGTTATATACGTGAGGCGCAATATATTGGGGTGAGTCTGACCTTCGAGGTGGTGGCCGAACCGAACCGTCGGCGCATCCTCGATCTCTTACGCACCAAGGAACTGCCGGTGGGTGACCTGGTCGAGGCCACCGCGCTGAGCCAGCCTGCGGTGTCCAAGCACCTGCGGATCCTGCGAGAGGCGGGGCTGGTGGAAGCCCGGGTCGACGCCCAGCGACGGATCTACCGGGTGTGCCCAGAACCGTTGCAGGCCATCGACGAATGGCTCACCCCCTACCGGCAGATGTGGGCCTCGAGCCTCGACGCGCTGGAGCGCCACCTCGATGCCAACGGTGGCGTCGAGTCCGGTCCGAGAAGGAAGGCACGATCATGAACACTGGAGCCAGCAACGACCTGGGAACCCTCGAGCGCCGCGACGACGGCATGGGGGTGTTGCGCTACCAACGCCATCTGGCGCATTTGCCGGCGAAGGTGTGGGAAGCACTGATCGAGCCCGCGCAGCTGGCCGGCTGGTTCCCCACCACCATCGACGGGCCCCGTGAGCCCGGTGGGTCGCTGCGCTTCCGATTCGAGAACGCGCCGGTAGATCCGATGGCGGGCCAGATGCTGACCTTCGATCCGCCGTCGTTACTGGAGTTCTTTTGGGGCGACGACCATCTGCGCTTCGAACTGTCGGAGGAGGGCGGCGGCACCCGTCTGGACTTCACCGTGACGTTTCCCCAGTTCGGCAAGGCGGCACGCGACGGGGCCGGATGGCACGTCTGCTTGGACAAGCTGCCACTGGTGCTCGACCAGCAGGGTCCGGAGCCCGAAGAGTGGCCAGCAGTCCACCCGCGCTACGTGGCCAGCTTCGGAGAAGAGGCGTCAAGCGTCGGGGTGCCGCCCGAGCTCGAGAGCGTGCACGGGATCGAGTGATCTCCTCAGGCCGCTACCCGTAGCGGCAGCGAGAGCAGGCCGCGCAGGGTGAAGCTGGCCCGCCACTCGGGCTCGTCCACCAGCAGGTCGATGTGCGCGAACCGCCTCAGCAGCGAGGTCAAGGCGATCTCGCCCTCCATGCGGGCCAGGGCGGCGCCCAGGCAGTGGTGGATGCCCCAGCCGAAGCTGAGCGGGGTGTTGTCGGTGCGACCGAGATCGAGCTCTTCAGCGTGGTCGAAATGGGCTGGGTCGTGATTGCCGGCACCCTGAAGCACGATGATGTCTTCGCCCTCGGCGATCGGCTCCCCGCGCAGATCGGCTGGTTCGAGAGCGGATCGGACGTTCATCTGCACCGGGCTGTCCCAGCGCAAGAGTTCCTCCACCGCGGTTGGGGCCAGGCTCGGCTCGTCGCGCCACCGATCCATTTCCGCCGGATGCCGCAACAGCGCCAGCAACCCGTTGCCCAGCAGGTTGGTTGTCGTCTCGAACCCGGCCGCGAACAGCAAGATGGCCGTTGAGCACACCTCATCGTTGGTCAAGCTGTCGTCCTGTTCGCGGGCCTGGGCCAACCCGCTCAGCAGATCGCCGCGGGGCCGACGGCGTCGCTCCTCGATCAGCTCGCCGAAGTAGCCGGCCATGTAGTCGTAGGAGGCGAAGGCCTCGTGGGCCTCTTCTTCACTGAGGATGGGTTCGATGGCCTTGGCTGCCGCTCGCACCCGCGGCTGGAGGTCAGCCCAATCGCTCTTGGGCACTCCCACTAGCTCCCCGATGACGGCCATCGGGAGGGGGAGCGCGAACTGGGTCATGAACTCGATGTCGCCGGCCGCGGCCAGTTGGTCGAGCAGCTGGTCGACCAGCTGCTGCATCGAGCCGCGCAATTCCTCGATCCGTCGAGGGGTGAACGAGCGGGACACCAGATGGCGCAGGCGGGTGTGTTCGGGCGGATCCGCCAACAGCATGTTGTGCTTTGACAGCTCGAGAAAGGCCAAGGGCAAGGACTCGTCACCACCGGCGTAGGCGATGAGTGAGCCGGCCTGACCGCGCAGACCGCGGCCGAGCCGGGGGTCGCGTAGCACCATCATGCAGTCGTCGTACCCGTGCACGAGCAGAGGTCCCAACGCAGTCCGGGTGATGGGCGGACCCTGTCGCATCTGCGCGTAGTAAGCGTACGGATCGGTCCGGCCCTCGGGCGTGGCGAGCACCTGGAGGAGTAGGCCGTCCATGACCGGATCGGTGGTGATGGCCATGGGCTCAACCTACTGACGGTGTCCCCTCCGTGTCACTCTCAGATTCCCACCCACTGGGGTTTGCTAAGACATCATCATGAGCATCCAAGGCAAGGTGGCGGTCATCACCGGCAGCAATGTCGGGATCGGCCTGGAAACCGCGGTAGGTCTGGCCGAGCAGGGCGCCGTGACGGTGCTGGCCTGTCGTAACGAGCAGAAGGCGAAGGCGGCCGCCGACGAGATCACGGCGCGCACGGGCAATCAGGACGTGGCCGTCCTCTCCTTGGATCTGGCCGATCTGGCCTCGGTCCGGTCCGCCGCCGATGACATCCTCGGGCGCTGGGACCGCCTCGACGTACTGATCAACAACGCCGGCGGGACCTGGACCGAGCGCCTCGAAACGGCGCAGGGGTTCGAGCAGACGTTCGGGGTCAACCACCTGGGCCACTTCTACCTGACCCTGCTCCTGCTCGACCGCATCAAGGCGAGTGCTCCGGCCCGGATCGTCAACCTCTCATCGGTCGGGCACCACATGGCCTACCGAGGTATGCGCTTCGACGATCTCCAGAGCAGCCGGCGCTACAACACGATGGACGCCTATAGCCGTTCGAAGCTGGCCAACATCTTGTTCACCCGAGAGCTGGCTCGTCGCCTCGAGGGCAGCGGCGTGACCGTCAACGCCGTCCACCCGGGCCCGGTCCGCAGCGGCTTCGGGATGGATGGGGATCTCACCGGCTTCATGGCCATCGGCAACCGGTTCATCCGCCCGTTCGAGGTCAGCGCCAAAGTCGGCGCTCGCACCTCGATCCACGTCGCCACTGCGCCGGAGGCAGAAGGCAAGACAGGCATCTATTGGGCCCACCGCCGACCCGGGCACATGAGCGCGCAAGCTCGGAACGACGAGCAGGCGACCCGGCTGTGGGCCGAGAGCGAGGCCCTCTTGGAAGGCGCTGGTTTCGCCCCGGCCTAGGAGGCCAGGGCACCAACCACGTGGTTGATGCAGCCGCAGAGCGAGGCGACGTCGTCGGGCTCGATGGCCGGGAACATGGCAATGCGGAGCTGGTTCCGGCCGAGCTTGCGATAGGGCTCCGTGTCCACGATTCCGTTGGCCCGCAAGACCGCCGCCACCGCGGCCGCATCCACTGCGTCGACGAAATCGATGGTGCCGATCACGTGGCTGCGCTGGGCCGGGTTCTCGACGAAGGGCTGGGCGAAATCGGACTGCTCGGCCCAGGTGTAGAGGATCTCGGACGAGCGGTCGCAGCGTGAGGCCGTCCACTCCAACCCGCCGTGGCCGTTCATCCAGTCCAGCTGCTCGGCCAGCATGAAGATGGTGGCCAGCGCCGGCGTGTTGTAGGTCTGGTCCAGGACCGAGTTCTCGACCGCCGTCTTGAGGTCGAAGAAGGTCGGGATCCACCGGCCCGAGGCAGAGATCTGCTCGACCCGTTCGAGGGCGGCCGGGGACATCAGGGCGATCCACAGGCCGCCGTCGCTGGCGAAGCACTTCTGCGGTGCCAGGTAGTAGCAGTCGAACTCGTTCGGGTCGACCCGGAGGCCGCCGGCACCCGAGGTGGCATCCACGGCGACCAAACCGTTGGCCCCGGCCGGCCGGCGGATGGGCATGGCCACACCGGTGGAGGTCTCGTTGTGAGTGAGGGCGTAGAGGTCGACCGAGTCGTCGGCCACCGGCAGCGGGTGGCTCCCGACCGGCGCCTCGATCACCTGGGGTTCCTTGAGGTGCGGGGCGGCCGCGGCCGCGGCCGCGAACTTCGAGGAGAACTCGCCAAAGCTGAGGTGCTGGCTCTGCGAGTCGATGAGCCCGAAGGTGGCGGCATCCCAGAAGCAGGTCGTACCGCCGTTGCCGAGCACCACCTCGTAGCCCTCGGGCAGCGAGAACAGATCACGGAATCCCTGGCGCACCCGGCCCACCTGCGACTTGACCGTTTTCTGCCGATGGCTGGTCCCCATGAACGTCGTGGCGACCGCGGAGAGGGCCTCGATCTGGGCCGGCCGGACCTTGGATGGTCCGGCTCCGAAGCGGCCGTCCGAGGGCAGCAGTTCAGCGGGAATCGTGATGTTCGGGGTCTCTGGCACGTATGAGATCATGACATCCGTGACGACCACCCCTGCCGCGCCGAACACCCTGTCACGCATCTCGCGCCGCGCCGCCGCCGTCGCCCCCTCGGCCACCCTGGCCGTGGACGCCAAGGCCAAAGCCCTTCAAGCGGTCGGTGAACACGTGATCGGTTTCGGGGCCGGAGAGCCCGACTTCCCGACCCCGGCCTACATTGTCGAGGCCGCCGTCAAGGCTTGCCAGGACCCGGCCAACCATCGCTACACCCCGACGGCCGGTCTCCCGGCCCTGCGCGAAGCCATCGCAGCCAAGACCCTCCGGGACTCGGGGTTCGAGGTGACAGCGCAGCAGGTCCTGGTCACCAACGGCGGCAAGCAGGCGGTGGCCAATGCCTTCGCCGTGCTGTGCGACCCCGGCGAGGAGGTCCTGGTGCTGGCTCCGTTCTGGACCACCTACCCCGAGAGCATCGCCCTGGCCGGCGGTGTCCCCATCATCGTGTCCTCGGACGAGTCGAGCGGGTTCCGCAGCACGGTCGAGCAGCTCGAGGCGGCCTGGACTCCACGGACCAAGGCGCTCCTGTTTGTGTCCCCGTCCAACCCGACCGGTGCCGTCTACCCCAAGGCCGAGATCGAAGCCATCGGCCGCTGGGCCGTGGACCGAGGCATCTGGGTGCTGACGGACGAGATCTATGAGCACCTGGTCTACGGCAACGCCGAGCAGCACTCGATGCCGGTCCTGGTGCCCGAGCTGGCCGACCGCTGCCTGGTGGCCAACGGGGTGGCCAAGACCTACGCCATGACGGGCTGGCGGGTCGGATGGTTGATCGGCCCCATCGATGCCATCACCGCCGCCACCAACATCCAGAGCCACGAGACCTCCAACGTCGCCAACGTGTCGCAACGGGCCGCCCTGGCCGCCGTGTCGGGCAACCTGGACGATGTGGCCATGATGCGGTCCGCCTTCGACCGCCGGCGCCAGACCATCGTGCGCATGCTCAACGAGATCGATGGCGTCGTCTGCATCGAGCCTGAGGGTGCCTTCTACGCCTTCCCGTCGGTGAAGGGTCTGCTGGGCAAGTCCATCCGGGGCCAACGTCCGACCTCCAGCGCCGAGCTGGCCGAGTTGGCCATCAACGAGGCCAAGGTGGCCGTGGTGCCCGGGGAAGCCTTCGGGGCGCCGGGGTATTTCCGGATGTCCTACGCGCTGGGTGATGACGACCTGCTCGAAGGGGTTTCCCGGTTGGCGACCCTGTTCGCCGAAGCACAAGACTGAACATCAACCAAGCGGGGGAGTGAGGAGACCACTGCGGTGGGTCGTGTACTAGTTACCGAGAAGATCGCGGAGAGCGGCCTGGACCTTTTGCGCCAGGCCGGCCACGAGGTCGACGTCCAGGAGGGCTTGAGCCCCGAGCAGCTGGTCGAGGTGGTGCCGGGCGCCCATGCCCTCATCATCCGGTCCTCTACCCAGGTCACGGCCGATGTCTTGGCTGCCGGCACCTCGCTGCAAGTGGTCGGCCGAGCTGGCGTCGGGCTCGACAACGTGGACGTACCGGCCGCCACCGAACGAGGCGTCATGGTGGTCAATGCCCCGACCTCGAACATCCTCTCGGTGGCCGAGCAGGCCATGGCCCTGATGCTGGCGCAGGCGCGCAACGTGCCCCAGGCCCACGCCGCGCTGGTGGCCGGCCGCTGGGAGCGCTCGAAGTGGGAGGGCGTCGAGCTCCACGGCAAGGTCCTTGGCGTGGTCGGACTGGGTCGCGCCGGGTCGCTGGTGGCGCAACGCGCCCACGCATTCGGGATGGAGCTGATCGGCTTCGACCCCTTCGTCTCGCCGGAGCGCGCCAGGGCGATGGGCGTGCGGTTGGTCACCATCGAGGAACTGGTCGGGGAGGCCGACTTCGTTTCCATCCACACCCCGAAGACGCCGGAGACGATCGGTCTCTTCGGTGCCGATCTCCTCGCCAAGGCCAAGCCCGGCATCCGCATCATCAACACCGCCCGGGGCGGCATCGTGGACGAGGAGGCTTTGGCCGAGGCGATCCGCAACGGGATCGTGGCGGGGGCGGGCCTCGACGTCTTCGCCAAGGAGCCCTGTACCGACTCACCCCTCTTCGAGCTGCCGGGGGTCGTCGTCTCGCCGCACTTGGGGGCGTCGACCGAAGAGGCGCAGGACAAGGCCGGGGTGACCATCGCGGAGCAGGTGCTCCTCGCGCTGGCCGGCGACTTCGTCCCCTACGCCGTCAACGTGGCCGCCACCGACGTCTCCGACGTGGTGCGCCCGTTCATGGCGCTGGCCGAGCAACTCGGGCACTTTTTCGGCTCGCTCCACGACGGTCTGCCCGACGGGCTGGAGATCGAGTATCAGGGCGAGCTGGCCGCCGTCAGCACCGGCATCCTGACCCTCTCGGCGTTGAAGGGCAT
>DASXFC010000028.1:0-6314 GCA_036489775.1 Acidimicrobiales bacterium
TCGAGAGTTATCTCTTGACATACATCTCTCAATAGATAACTCGCGAGAGATGACTACCGACGATGCCGGGGCGGGCCCGGCGCCGGAACAGGCCGCCGCGGGCGGAGCAGCGCAGGCGCCCGGCGTCCGGGAGGTCACCGATGTCCGGACGCTGCGGGCGCTGGCCCACCCGGTCCGGGTAGCGCTCATCGAGCTGCTCACCGTCGAGGGGCCGATGACCGCCACCGAGGCGGCCGAGCGCATCGGCGAGACACCCACGACGTGCTCGTTTCACCTGCGCCAGCTGGCCAAGTACGGCTTCGTGGAGGAAGCGGGCGGAGGCAAGGGACGGGCTCGGCCCTGGAAGCTGGTCACCATCGGCATGCGCTTCGGCGACGCCAACGCTGACCCCGAAACCCAGGTGGCCGCCGGCGTACTGGGGCAGCTGTTCCGGGAACGCCAGCTCGCTCACTACTGGAGCTGGCGACAGACCAGAAGCAACTTCCCGGTGGCCTGGCAGAACGCAGCGGCCGATAGCGAATACCTGCTCCATCTCACCCTCGAAGAGCTGACCGATCTCAACGAGGAGCTGCTCACCATGCTGCACAACCGCTACCGGGAACGGGCACTGGATCCGAGCACGCGGCCCAGCGGAAGCATCCCGATCGAGGTCCTGCTCTTCACCTACCCGATCGAATTGCCATCGGAGGACTCATGAACCACAGCCTGCAATCCAGCCTGGTGGGCGACCACATCGCCGAGCAGCGCCGGCTGGCCCCTCAGCCGCCCCGGCACGCCCGCACCCGGCCTGTCGCCGGCATGCGCCGCCGGCTCGGTCTCGGATTCATCCAGCTCGGTCTCCATGTGATGAGCCCGCCCCGGCCGCCGGTCCTCATCAATTCGCCGCAGTGGGGCTCGCACTCAACCTGAGGATCGAACCGCTCTCCCGTAGTGCTACGTCTCTTGCAATGCATTTCATGGCGGCTAAATTGACGGTTGCAACTGCGGGGTGATGGAAAACCCATCACGCACGTCCTGGCGCACGCCAATGCACCAGGGTGATTGAAAGGTGGCGGCAATGCGGAAGATGCGTATGAAGTTGGTGGCAGGTCTCATGCTGGCCAGCACCATGGGTGCGGGCAGCCTGATCCTGATGGGCGGCAGCCAACCGGCTGGAGCGCTCGAGATCAACATCCAGCCAGTGCTGAACCTGCTGCCTGGGCTGAACCCCTTGATCTCGATCCAGCCGATCATCGACCTGCCGGACGGTCTGTAAGCGAGAACGCCTGGTCCGCCCTCGGGCGGGTTAGGCGTTCTTCAGCAATTCGCGGGCGATCACCGATCGCTGCACCTGATTGGTGCCTTCATAGATCTGGGTGATCTTGGCATCGCGCATGAATCGTTCGACCGGGAACTCCTTGGTGTAGCCGTAGCCACCGAGTAGTTGGATCGCGTCCACGGTGATGGCCATGGCGGCGTCGGACGCAAAGCACTTGGCCATGGCCCCGAACCGGGTCAGTTCTGCGGTTGGGTCGTCGTCGACCATGGAGCAGGCCCGGTAGACGAGGGCGCGAGCCGCCTCGTTGCGCATGTCCATGTCGGCCAACATGAACCGCAATCCCTGCAGGTCGGCAATGGGCGCACCGAACGCCCTGCGCTGTTTCATGTAGCCGGCCGCGTAGTCGATGGCTCCCTGCGCAATCCCGACCGCCTGGGCGCCGATGGCGGGACGGCTGCGGTCCAGGGTGTGCATGGCGATGGTGAAACCCTGCCCCTCTTCTCCAATCCGGTGTGAGGCCGGCACCCGTACCTCGTTCAGCACGACCTCGCCGGTGGGGCTCCCTCGCAGACCCAGCTTGTCCTCGTGCTTGGAGACTTCGATGCCCCAGTCCTTCTCGACCAGGAAGCAGCTGATGCCCCGGCTTCCTCCGTCCGGGTCCGTCTTGGCGAACACGGTGTAAGTGTCGGAAATGCCAGCGTTAGTGATCCAGTATTTAGTGCCGGTAAGGATGTAGTCGTCGCCATCGCGCACGGCTCGGGCCCGCATGGCGGCGACGTCGCTCCCGGCGTCCGCCTCAGAAAGGCAGTAGCTGGCCTGGAATTCGCCGCTGGCGATGCGCGGGAGGTACTCGGACTTGATCTCCTCGCTGGCAAAATTGATGACCGGCAACATGCCGAGCTTCGACACCACGATGGCCAGCGACGTGGAGGCGCAAGCTCGGGCCAGTTCCTCGACGCAGATGGCCTGGGTCACCACGTCGGCTCCGGTCCCGCCGTAGGCCTCGGGAACCCAGAGCGCCGGCAACTCGAGTTCGACGCAGGCCTTGAAGGACTGCCAGGGGAACTCGGAAAGGCGGTCCGCCTCGGCGGCGTGCGGCGCCACGCGCTGGTCGCAGAACTGGCGCAGCATCTCGCGGAACTGCTGTTGAGTGTCGGAGAGGGCAAATCCAGAAGTGCTCACCCCGCCATTGTCGCAGAGCCCCGAGGTGGTTCAGCCCGGCCCCGCCTCAGGTGCGAGCCAGGTGCGCCAGTACTAGATCGGCCAACCGCCGCGGTGCCGTCTCGGGGATCCAGTGGGACACCTTGTCGAGGATTTCGAACTGGTAGGGGGCCCTGACGCACTCGGCCGTCGCCTCGGCTGCTGGGCGGCGCAGGGCATTGTCACCAGTCGACCATACGTAGAGGGTCGGCACCGTGACCGGGGACAGCTCGAACAGATCCGAGCGCCCCATGGCGCGATACCAATTGAGTGCGGCAGTCATGGCACCTTCGCCCCGCATGGCCTCGACATAGACCTCGGCATCGGACGGCGCCAGACCGCTCTTCAACAGGAGCGAGCGCAAACCCGAGCCCGATCCGTCCACACCGAGCAGCTGGTGCTCGGGCATCTCGGGCTGACGGAAGGCATCCATGACGCCGGCGCGCGCCGCCTGTACCGGGTCGCCACCCAGCAGGGAGTGCTGCAAGGCCAGCGGGTGCGGGGTCGAAAGCACGGTGAGGGACCGCACCACTTCGGGCTGGCGCGAGGCCACTTGCCACGCCACCATCCCACCCCAGTCATGGCCGATCACATCGAACCGGCTCATCTCGAATACCGCAGCCAGGGCCGAGACATCGCTCAGCAACTCGGCCATGGTGTAGTCGTCCACGTTGAGCGGGCGCGCCCCGGGTGAGTAGCCCCGTTGGTCCGGGGCAATGGCGCGGTAACCGGCGCCGGCCAGCGCGCCGAGCAGGCCGCGCCAGCACCATGAGGTCTGGGGGAATCCGTGCAAGAGCAGCACGGGCCGACCGTCGAGTGGCCCGGCCGCCCGAGCACTGAAGGTCATCCCGTTGGCGTCGACCTCCAGGCGGTCGATGGTGGCCCCGGTCTCCACGGCGGCCGACGCTAACCCTGGTCGCTCAGCTTCTCAGGGCCTCGTCGGGAACGGAGTCGACCAGTGCTCGTTGGGCCACATAGCTGTGGGTCACCGCCGAGTAGAGCTTCTGGCGCGCCGCCTGCTGCTCCGGGGTCACCGGACCCAGGAAACCCCAGTGGTTGAGAGCGAACTTGACGTCGTAGACGCTGGGCGCCCGGCCGAACAGGGCAGCCCGCTTCAGCGCCACCAGGGCCACCCCGTACACCACGTCGTGCTCGGTCTCGCCGGGCCCGAGTACCAGGTCGTGCTCGAAGCGGCGGGCCAGGCGCATGGCGAACCCCGAGTCGGTCCCGGGAGTGCCGATGCTGCGACCGGCCGGCAGCCGCGGCACGCCGAGCTCGGCCGGCCGTGACGTGGTCCAGGATCCCGGAACGTGCAGGTGGCGGGCCGGGCGGACCTGGTCCGCCTCGCTGATCGGCACGTAGGTGGGCTGGGTCATGGCAGGAGAAGTTAGCCCAGCCCGGTCAGGGCCCCTCCGCCTGCCCGGCCCGCAGGAGCCCGTAGACCACCGAGTCGTAGAGGGCCTGCCAGCTGGCCTCGATGATGTTCTCTGACACCCCGATGGTGGTCCAGGTGGTCTGCCCGTCGGTGGTGTCGACCAGGACCCGGGTCACGGCCCCGGTGCCTTTGCCCGTATCGAGGACGCGGACCCGGTAGTCGGTCAGGTGCATGTGGTCGAGTGCGGGGAACTTGGCCCCGATGGCACCCCGCAGGGCGCCGTCGAGGGCGTTGACCGGACCGTTCCCCTCGGCGGTGGCCACGATCCGGTCCGCCCCGACGTGGACCTTCACCGTGGCCTCGGTCGTGACCCCCAGCGCGGCGCTCGTGCCGCCATCGGCCCGCGCCCCGTGGTCGGTGATGACCCGGAACGACTCGACCACGAAATAGTCGGGACTCCAGCCGGTGGCCCGGCGCAGCAGGAGCTCGAGCGAGCCGTCGGCCACCTCGAAGTGGTAACCCTCGTGCTCGAGCCGCTTGAGCTCATCGAGCACCCGGCCGATCACTTCGCTGTCGAGATCAATGCCGAGCTCGGTCGCCTTCATGGCCAGGGTGGATCGTCCCGCCATTTCGGAGACCACCACCCGGGTGCCGTTGCCCACCGAGTTGGGTACCACGTGCTCGTAGAGATCCGCGCTCCGGGCCACCGCACTGGCGTGCAGCCCGCCCTTGTGCGCGAAGACCGAGGTGCCGACATAGGGCTGCTGGGGGTTGGGCGAGATGTTGACCAGCTCGGCGATGTGATGGGCCACCGGCGTCAGGCGCTCGAGGCGGTCGGCCGGGAGGGTCCTGATATGCAGTTTCAATGACAAGGTCGGGATGGCGGCAGCCAGATCGGTGTTGCCGGCCCGCTCGCCGTACCCGTTCACGCACCCCTGCACCTGGGTGACCCCAGCCTGCACCGCCACCAGCGAGTTGGCCACCGCGCAACCGGTGTCGTTGTGACAGTGGATCCCGAGCTGCGCGCTGGTGCGGGTCCGCACGTGCGCCACCGCGGCACCGACCTCTTCGGGCAGCGAGCCGCCGTTGGTGTCGCAGAGCACCAGGGCCTCGGCCCCGGCTTCCTCCGCCGCCGCGAGGACGCGGAGCGCAAATTCGGGGTTGCGCTTGAAGCCGTCGAAAAAGTGTTCGCCATCGAGGAAGACACGCAGGTCGTGCTGGCGCAGGAAGGTCACCGAGTCGTGCACCATGGCCAGCGCTTCGTCGAGCGAGGTCCGGAGCGCCTCGGCGACATGGCGGTCCCACGTCTTCGCCACGATGCAGGCCACCGGTGCGCCGGCTCCGATCAGGTTGCCCAGCACCTCATCGTCCTCGGGCTTCACCCCGGGCCGGCGAGTCGACCCGAAGGCGACCAGGGTGGCGGTCTGGAGGTCCAACTCCTTCTTGGCCCGGGCGAAGAACTCGACATCTTTGGGGTTGGCCCCGGGCCAACCGCCTTCGATGTACGTCACACCCAGATGATCGAGCTGCTCGGCTACCCGCAGCTTGTCGTCGACGGTCAGCGACAGGCCCTCTTGCTGGCTCCCATCGCGCAGGATGGTGTCGAAGATGTCGACCGCTTCGGGGAGTTCGGGCACGACGTAGTCATGGGCGTGCGCGGAGTGTCCATGCCCGTGGCTGTGCACGACGCCGCCGTGGTTGTGTACCTCGAGTACCTCGTCAGTCGACATGGTCGAGCCATTCCTTATAGCGATCGATCTCACCGCGCACCGTGGCGAAGTAGGTCTGCTGGACCTCCTGGGTGATCGGACCGGGCTTGCCCGAACCGACCTGGCGGTCGTCGACGGCGCGAATCGGCACCACTTCAGCCGCCGTGCCGGTGAGGAAGGCCTCGTCAGCCAGGTAGAGGTCGGTGCGGATGATCGGCTCGTGACGCACCTCGTAGCCCAGATCAGCGGCAATGGTCTCGATGGAGTTCTGGGTGATGCCGGCCAGGGCGCCGGAGTCGGACGAAGGTGGGGTGACGATCACCCCGTCGCGCACGATGAAAATGTTCTCGCCGGTGCACTCGCTCACCGTGCCGTTGGGGGCGAGCAGGATGGCCTCGTCGTAGCCGGCCTTGAGGGCCTCGATCTTGGCCAGCGAGGAGTTCACGTACATGCCGGTGCCCTTGGCTGCCGTCGGCACGGCATTGGGATCGTGGCGGCGCCAGGAGCTGATCTTCATCGACACGCCGTTGGCCGTGCCCTCGTCGCCCAGGTAGGTGCCCCAGGGCCAGGCCGCCACCGACACGTTGACCGGGCACGGCAGCGGGTTGAGGCCCATTTCGCCGTAGCCGAGGTAGACGA
Organism: Acidimicrobiales bacterium; assembly: GCA_036489775.1. Lineage (GTDB taxonomy): Bacteria > Actinomycetota > Acidimicrobiia > Acidimicrobiales > RAAP-2 > Bog-473. The sequence goes on from DASXFC010000028.1 coordinate 6,182, forward strand.
GTGGCCGGATGTAGCAGCCGTCGCTGAGCCCGTTGGCCCGCACGACCAGCTTGGTGGCTTCGATGATCTCGTCGACCGTGAAGGGCACGTCGATCAGGAAGATGCGAGCGGAGGCGAAGAGGCGCCTGATGTG
>DASXFC010000052.1:0-19179 GCA_036489775.1 Acidimicrobiales bacterium
CCTCGTTCTCGGCTTGGAGGTGCTCCTCACGATCTACGTCCGCCACGGCCGAAATTCGAGCACGTTCGAGGCGACTTCGCGAATCGCGAGGTCAGGGCCCTGTTTTAGGCCGCAGCCTGCCGGGGAGGTGAATGGTTACAATCCGTCTTGCCGCCTCCCTCAAGGCGGCGGCGACCTGATGCGGGTCTTGGCCTGATGCGCATGAGACGTCCCATGACGCCTCCCAGAAAATGACCCGAAGGTCCGTGGGATCCCACGAAAATCCCACGGATTCAGATTTTGATGTCGAATGGGCCACCCCCTGGTGGGTGTGGGTGGTGATGCATTCGGCCAGGTAAGGCCTTGAATCGGACGAACTCGCTAAGTCCGTACAGTCCAGTTGGACGGACTGAATGGGACTCATAACTTCTCTCGAGTCGTCCGCAGCGTGCGCCCTCGTCAACAGTGCGTCGCCTCCCGGAGTACTGCAGCGCGTTATCCCCTTCTATCTGCTGTCCGATCGTGTGCGCGCATCGCCCTCGAACAGCATGTGATTAGGGGACCGATCCGAGTGTTGGGGTAGCGCCCAAGATGTTTAACCGTCGCAGGTAGAGGTCCCTACTGTGCGGATAGCCGACGGACCCTGGCACCCAGGCGTCAAATGCCAACCAATAAGAACCCGAGCCGTCGGTAAAGACCGATTCACCTCCCGGGCCGTCAAAACTCGAGGTGCTGGCCAAGAGCGGCTGGGACAGAGGCTTGGTGCAGGGACCCAGCGGGCCGGTGCAGATGGCGACTCCGATTGCATAGTTGGCGCTGTTCCAGTTGTTGCCCGAGTAGAAAAGCAGATAACGCCCTCCGCTGGTGACGAGATCCGGAGCTTCGACTACTCCCGATTCCCACGCTTGAGTGGGAACGAGAAGCTGAGACGGGGTGGCGTTCGCTAAGAAGGCGGTGCCGGTCGGCTCGAGTTGCTCGGACCAGATTGTTGCTGGCTCTGTCCCCCCGTTGGACTTCCACACCAGATAGAGGTTCCCGTCGGTATCGATGAACGGGGATGGGTCGAGCGAGCCTCCCAAGGATGGTTGGCATTCGAGCGGTGCAGAGGAATTGTCAACGAAGGGCCCTTGGGGCTGCGCTGCGCTCGCCACCGAGATGCACTCCTCGCCCCCTCCCGGGCCCGCCACCTCTGCCGCGTAGTAAAGGAGATAGTTAGCCCCGATGTGGGCAACAGCAGGTGCCCAGGTGGCATCGGGGGTAGCCCAATGAGGGAGGCTGGGCAGTGCGTTGCCAACTGGAGTCCAGGTGGTCAGGTCGGTCGACTTGATGATCTGGATATTGCCGGCCACCGAGTTGGTGGCGTAGGCGAAGTAGGTGCCACCGACGAGGAGGACATCGGGATCGGGAAAGTCAAAGGGATAGACAAGGCCACTGCTCGTCCCCCCGGCCACGGTTAGACAGGCAGCCGAGGATGCAGAGATGTCTTCGGCGGCGAGGTTCTCGTTGTGGGCCCCGATCTGTTGGTAGGCCTTCTGGATCCCTCCGACGCAGTTTTCGAGTGTTCCGATGCTGACGCCCTGAACGTACAGGTCCGCGTTGTTCGCAGAAAGCGCCTGTTCGGTGGTCGCCAACTGCCCGAGCGTCGAGGCCACCTGGGCCAAGAGGGCCGTCCGCTGGTTGGTGGTGAGAGCCTTGTCATAGGTGATGGCGGCGAGGTCGTAGCGGATGGCCGAGAGGTCTTTGCGGGCGCCCGACCATTGGGCGTGCTCATGGCGTTCTCGAGCATGGGCCTGCAGGTCAGTCGTCAGTGCGAAGGCCAAAAAACCGACAAGCAGAACTCCAATTGACGCCAAGATGACCCGACCTGACCATTGACTAGGCATCTGAAGCAACCGCACTCGCACAACTCGCAGACACGGCATTCAATGCATCGATGGCGTGTGTCTGGTCACCGACCGCCAGGGCATTGAGCGCCTGCTCCACCCCACCCAGACAGACTTTGAGGTCACCGATGGTCGATGTCTGATGGGTGACGTTCGCCTGGGCGCTGGCCAATGCACTTTGCACCCTCTCAAGCTGTGCGGTGTCCTGGGCCAATGTCGTGGAGGCCGCCCCGACCTGACCCTTTACAACACTGAGTCCCCTGCGCACCGTGGCCAGATCGGCCACTGCGACATCTATGTGACTCTGAGTGATGTGCAGGCCGTGGTGAGCCTGATCGAATTCGGTATTGGCCTGGACCTCGTTGCGAACGACATAGCCCAACGCTCCGGCAAACATCGCCAAAGCCACAATGGCGACGCCCCATTTTCGATGACACCTCGGACGACCGATCTCTCCTGACCCGAGGAGCCTTATTTCGGGCTCAGCCGGGGCTACGTTCGTGACCACCGTTGCTCCGCATTCTTCCCGCTCGCTCACATGGTTCCACGCCCAAGAGTCAGGGAGGAGTCAAGGTCAAGACGGATTCGGACAATTGACCGAGACGTCATGCAAGTTGCTGTGTGGTCGGACCCCCGTTTCGCCGGGACGAGGTGAGGTTCAACGGTAGGTGCTACCGACCCACGTTTTGTCTCTTTCGGCCGACCCTATCCGCCCTTAGTAGATATCCCCACGGCAATGCGGATGTCAGATTGACACAAACAACGACACTGAAGCGCCACGAGCGGCGTGAGCTCCCATGCCGTCGACCAGATCGCCCAGGATGAACCACTCCCGTTGCTGTTCTCCGCGCACATCGTCGATCCAGAAGGATCGTCCCGATTGGGGCACCACCACTGGCAGGAGTCGAGTTCGCCCATTTTCATGCAAGGGCGAGTAGCGGGGCGAGCAATGCGGCAAAGCCGTTACCGCCCCAACCACCGTGGAAGGCGATGATGAGGGGACTCGGAGCACATTCGGCCGGCCAGTCCGCCGGCTCGATGATGTCGCACGCGACGGGCGACGGGATGACCATCGAGTGTAGGGAAACCTCCCGAACGATTGGTGCCTCGTCGCGCTTCAAGGTGGTGCGTGCAACTCCGCACTGATCGGGAGAGAGTTGACCTGGGGCAAGCCGAGCAGCACTTCGAGCAGATCGCCGACGATGGTCTCGCTAATACCACCGGGATCGAACCACTCCTGGGTCTCGATGCCGCTCCGTAGGGCGATCATGATGGTGGCAATGCTCTCGGGCGAGAGATTCGGACGCAGCGCGTGGCGCTCGACTTGCTCGCTGACAATTTCAGCTGTGCGGCTGCGGGCCATTTGAAAGGAGCGGCCGCCGATCTCGCGCAGCTTGGGGTCTCGAGCCATGATCATCCAGAACTCGATGTTGAGCGCAAAGCGATCGATTGTCGTTCGGCGACGGGCCCGGAACCAGTCGTTGACATTGCCCACCAGCTCAACCGGAGTGGTGGCCGCCCGGATGGCGCTGAAGAGTTCTGCGCCGGTGTCACGCATCCGTTGTCCAGCCACGGCCAGGAACAGCGCTTGCTTAGTGGGGAAGTTGGCGTAGACGGCCCCCTTTGAATAGCCGGCTTCGTCGGCAATCTCATCAACTGAAGCCGCCACAAAACCTTTATGTTCGAAGACCGTGTCGGCCGCCAGCAGGATGCGACTGAGCGTGACCGCCTTGCTCTCATCACGGGTCAGACGCGTCCGTGCCATCTACTCATCGTATCTGAATACCCGAAGATGGTAGTCAGCTGTGAGCCAGGTAGGAACATCAGCCGCTTCTTGACGCTGTTGATCGCAATGAATACCCTACGTATCTGAATTCGTAGCGAATTAGGCGGGAGGGTTCATGCGATCGATTGAGCGGGGTCGTTTCGGCGCGGTAGCAAGGGGTTCGATGGGCCTGGGAGTTGCCGTGGTACTGGCGGCATCATTCCTGGTCGTCACCCCGCTCACTGCGTCAGCGCTGGGTAACACGTATTACGTCACGACGAGCGGTACCGCTACCGCAGCTTGCACTGTGGCCGCGCCGTGCACGATCGCTCATGCTCTGACTCTCGCTGGCGACGGCGACACCATCAGCGTGGCCGCTGGCACGTATACCAACACCGCGGCGATTTCCATCACCAAGGGCGTGACTATCAATGGTGCCGGCCAAACAGCCACGTTGATCAACGGCAACGGCTCGGCGGCCACCGTAAAGGTGGGACTGGCGACCACGGACACCACGCCGGTGACCATCAGCGGTGTCACAATTCAGGATGGGAAGGCCGCATCCGGCGGCGGTGGCGGCATTGATGACACGGGTGGCGCGCTGACCGTGAGCAGTTCGACTATCACCGCCAATACCACTGGCACGCTTGCCAGTGGCGGCGGCGGCATCTTCACCAACTCCACTGGCCCACTGACTCTGGCAGGCGACACGATCTCGAACAACACGAGTGCGGGACTATTGGGTGGGGGCGGCTTGCTCCTTGAGGGGCCGGCTGTCATCACGGACACCACCATCTCAGGAAACAGCACGACAGCCGGAGCCGGCGTCGGCGGCGGCATCTTGATCTACAAGTCGTCCACGGCACAGAACGTGACCGACGGCGTGACCGATTCCACCATCACCTCCAACGGCGCCACGTACGGCGCGGGAGTTGCCGTTGATAGTGCGAGCGCCGATAGCGGTGCCTCCCTGAGCCTTACCGGCGATGCAAGCGGCGTGAGCACCGTGTCTTCCAACACCGCGGCGACGGCCGCTGGCGGTCTGCTTGTGACCGGAGCCAACACGGTGAACGTGACCGACTCCACCATCACGAAAAATGCCGTGTCAAATACCACCGCCGGCACTGGAGGCGGTATTGACGCAGGTAGCGGCAGCATCCTGAACCTGGTCGGCGATGGCGTCAGCCCGAACGTCGTCTCCTCCAACACAGCGGTCCTCGGCGCCGGCGTTGCGGTCACCAGTGGTGGTACGGCCGACATGAGCGACACCGGTATCACCGCCAACACCGGAGCTGTCGGCGGAGGTCTCTATGTCGCCACTGGTGGCGCGGCGACCCTGAAGGACGGCTCCATTGCGACAAACGTTGCGCTTGACGGTGGCGGCGTAGCCGTTGACGGTTCGGTTTCGCTCATCGGAGTCAGCGTGACCAACAACGTGGCCGACGCCGATGGGACGGCAAATCTGGGTGATGGGGGAGGTGTCTTGGACTCGGGGACGCTGTCCATCACGGCTGGCTCCACTCTCAGCGGCAACCAAGCCATCCCTGCTCCAGCCTCCACTGATTCCGTCGCCACCGGGTGGGGTGGTGCTGTCTTTGCTGGCCCCACCGCGGCTGGTCAAGCGCCAACATTCACGCTGAGCAACAGCGCCGTGAACGGTGGCACACTGTCAGCGGCCGACCCCTACAACGCCGCCGAGGGTGGCGGCATTGCCATCGCCGGCAACGTGTTGGGCCCGGTGGCCGCAACGCCATATAGCGCCACGTCAGCTGCCTTCACCGGGGCCGGCGACACCTTCAGCGGGCTTAGCGCGCTGGCTGGTGGGGCCGCCTATATAGGCGGATCAGGCACCTTCACCGGATCAACCATCACGGGGAATAGCGCCGACCTCTTTGGTGGTGGCCTCCTGGTCGGCCAAGGCACGTCAACGGATAGTCCGTCTGCCACCGTCGACTCCACGACCATCTCTTCCAACACAGCGCCCGCCGGAGGCGGCATCTTCTTGAACCTGGTCTCATCGCTGACCGTGCAGAACGGCACTGTGATCTCGGGCAACACCGCCACCACCGGTGGCGACGGCGGAGGCATCTTGAACGAGGGGGCCTTGACCATCACCAACAGTTCTCTGACGTCGAACACAGCAACCCCGTCGTCCAGCGACCCAACCACGACTGGATTCGGTGGCGCCATCTTCAGTGGTGCCTCAACCGACAGCGCCACCACCACGGCGGTGCTGAGCGGCGACACATTCTCGGGTAACACGGCTGGCACGGCCAGCGCACTGGCCACGCTTTCGAGCGGGACCAGCGACGTCAACAACACATCGATCATCAACTCCACCTTCAATGCGAACAACACCACTCCGAGCTACGGCGCGATCGATGCTGACGAACCCATCTCGATTGTGTCCAGCACCATCGACGCGAACACTTCGCCCAAGAATGCGAGCGGCGGGATTGTCGTGGCCGCTGCTGGCTCCGTCAGCGTTGCCGGCAGCGATGTCACGAACAACTCCGGCGGCAACTGCACTGGTGCTGTGGTTGACGGTGGCTACAACTTCACCAGCGCCAGCGATACCTCGTGTGGTTTCACAGCTGCCGACCACGACAGTTCAGGCGACCCGCAACTCGGCGCATTGGCCGCCAACGGTGGACTCACTGACACCGAGTTGCCAGGACCCAGCAGCCCGTTGATCAATCAAATCCCGGCCGCCACAGCCACTGGCCTCAACGACGCGGTCAGCGGCGACGCCATCGTGCTGTGCGGGCCGAGTTCGGTGGACCAGCGCGGTAATGCGCGTCCGTCGGGCACCAACTGTGACATCGGCTCGGTGGAGGTCACTGTGGTGGCGCCGATGGTTTCCGGCCCATCGGCCGCCACCTTCGTTGTCGGTCAGGCGGGAACAACACAAGACTTCACCGCAACGGGAACCCCGACGGCGACCATCAGCGAATCGGGCGCGCTGCCCAGCGGCGTCACGTTCACCGTGAGCGGTGACGCCGCCACGCTGTTCGGGACACCAGCCGCTGGAACCGTCGGGAGCTATCCCATTACGGTGACGGGGGCCAACGGCGTCTCGCCCAACGCCACCTTGGCATTTACCCTCACTGTCGACCAGGTGCCTTCGGCCATTTCGGGTCCCTCCAGCGACACCTTCGTCGTGAACGCCACCGGGTCAGACACCTTCACGGCGACCGGTACCCCGACACCGACCATAAGCGAATCGGGTGCCTTGCCGGGCGGCGTGACCTTCAACGGCAGTGTCCCAGGGACCGGCACGCTGTCGGGCACTGCAGCCATCAGCACGCAGGGGGCGTACCCGCTGACCATCACAGCTAGTAACGGTGAGGGCACGGCCACCACCAAGAGCTTTACCTTGACCGTGGTCCCGCCAGTGAGCATCACGACCACCTCGCTACCCGAGGCCACGGCGACAGTGCCCTACTCGACGACGTTGGCTGCGAGTGGCGGGAAGACCCCCTACACCTGGAGTCTCTCATCGGGGACGTTGCCCGCTGGCCTGACGCTGTCGAGCGCAGGCATCATCAGCGGGACGCCGAGCGGTGTGGCTGGCACGGCCACCTTCGTGGTCAAGGTAACTGACTCGGCCAGTCCTAACGGCACGGCGACGCAGTCACTTTCCATCACAACCGTCGTCAAGGCGCCGACCAAGCTGGTTGTCAGCCCGTTGCTGTTGAATCCACCGCTGGTCCTCACGCTCAACACAGCCATGGCCACACTCACGGGTGGAAGTCCTCTGGGGCCACTGTCCGGGCAGGCAGTTGTCTTCACGGCTGGATCCACCACGCTGTGCACCGCCATGACCAATGCCAGCGGGCTGGCGACCTGCAGTTACTCGGCGTTGAACTTGGTGGCCGCCGTCCTGAGCTTCGGCGTGACCGCCACCTACGCTGGGAATGGCAGCTACCTGCCTTCCAGTGGCTCGGCTGGGCTTTTGTAGCATTGCGATCGGTTGCTCCAAACGCAATCTCAACCCCTTAGCGCGTCCGCCCCGACCCGGGGTGGTCGAAGGGCTGTCACTGTCATTTCGACATCACGAGGCGGCCTGACCCTCGAGCGGCGAGAGGCAAACTAGGCGTCGATCGTCAGAGCGGGTTGTGTACTTGGTCATCAACGGACTCAGGGTCAGATGCAGAACTGCTTGAACGTCGGTGCAGGCAGTTCTGCCAGGGTGGATGGACCCCGCAAAGAATCCGCTCGGGGATTCGACAAAGGAGTGACCCGAGGATTGTACAAAGATCCATGAGATCCCACAAAAGTCCCACGAAAACGAAGGACCTTGATCCACCACTACCCCAGGTAGAAGACCGATTCACCAAGACTGGCGGGACACCGGAGTTTTACAAAGACGGTCGAAATGGGTCGGCGGGCTCAGGGGGTCGCCGCAATTAGTTCGGCGAGCTTCTCCGATGGTTTCAGATAATCGAGGGTCTTGCGGGGACGGTTGTTGAGGCTGCGGGCAAACGCGGCCAGCTCCTCAGCGGAGTGCTTGAACAGGTCGGTGCCCTTGGACATGTATTGGCGCAGCAGGCCGTTGGTGTTCTCGTTGGATCCTCGCTGCCAGGGACTGTGAGGATCGCAGAAATAGATGGGGATGTCGGTCTCGACGGTGAATTCGAAATGACGGGCTATTTCTTTGCCCTGGTCCCAGGCTGTCGGCTAGGGGACTAGAGAGGATGAGATTACGGACAGAGTGTTTGTCGTCACCGGTGGTGGCGCTGGCATCGGTGAGATAACTGTGAAGAAATTAATTGTAAGTTGCCCATCGGCGGGGTGCCATCTGGCGGGGCGAGCATCCCGTGATCTTGCACGACCTCATCTTCAGCCGATGTCTGATCATTGCCGGTGGCAACTCAGAGTTCCTTCGTTCGCAGATTGGACAGCGCATCTTGCGCTGCCCCGTGAGAACCGTCAGTCATGAAACGCTGGGTCCCCGTCGGTGAGGGTCAGAGAAGGTCGACCATTATCGCCATTGCTGACCGCGTTTGTAGCAAAGGTCATCGCAGCGTCGTGGCAACAACCGACCGCTTGGCCTCATCACTGATCCCCCGCCCTCGGGTGCAACGTCGTGTGGATCATGCCTGGCTGGTCTGGCAGACTCATTCAGTCAACGGCGTTGACTGAATGACCCATGGGCTTCCGTGGGGCGACCGACTGGAGGCGAAGTGGGCGATTCAACCGAATCCGTGGTGAAGGAAGTGAAACTCGTGGGGGGTGCCCCGCCCCTGGTCCCTGAACTCGCCGACCTGATGCCGGCGTCGCCGGAGTTGATGGACCGGCTGGCCAGCGAGTTCGAGCCCGTATCGGCGATGCTGGCGACTCCGCAGGCCTACTGGGATGGGCTCAACGGCTGGATGACCGACCGCCTCTCAGGTTCGGTGCTGGGGGGAAACCTGACCGTCGACGAGGTCGGAGAGGCCGCGTGGGCCATCTACGCCTCCAGCTACTGGGGTGGGATGGAGTTGCGAGAACACTGGGGCATGCCTCTGGCTCTGAAGAACCTGGGGATGACACCTCCGTCGCCACCATTCGCGGATGTACAACAGGGCGTCATCCTGCTCATGACCCAGCGCATGCAGGCCGTTCGCGGCGGCGGCGACCATTGCCTACGGCTATTGCCTTCAATCCTTCGTGAAGCCTCTACCACGGGGCCCATCCACGGCGTCGGCTACAACGCCGGGGTCCAGGTGGTCAAGACCGAAGACCCGCCAATTGTTCAGCGACGGCCGAACCGCCAGCCGAAACCTTCGGTGATTCGGATCAACGGGCGACACTTCATGCGCGTCGACTACGACCTGCCGACTCCGCAGTACCTAAAGATATGGCGCTCGGAATTCGAGCGAGCCGTGACGGCGCATCCGGACGCCTACGAAGAACTCATTGCCGGCGAGGAGGGAGACGTCGACCTTCGGGAAATTTGGAAGAGCGCGGTGGAATTCGGGAATCTGACGTGGGGCGGCGACGCGCAGGACCACTGGAGCAACGCCTATTGGGAGGAGACCATACGCTGGAGCTCCATCCTGACCTTCGGCATGGAGGCCACGGGCTTAGCGGCCTTCGTCGCGTTGCTCAACCAAGACCCCGAAGTGGCCATGCTCGCCGTGATGTGCAACGCCATCTATCTGGGCGCCACGCCGGGATGGCTGATCGGCCTCCTTGACACCGACGCGAAGCTTCCCCAGATCCAAGCGGTGTAGCACATGCGGATCGTTCTCCGTCCGCAATGTCCTCGATGTGACGAGACCCAGCAGAGAGGCCGCCATACACGCCTTCTCCGTCGGGGCACCGGACCTCATAACAGCGGTGCAGTCGTCGGACCGAGGTATCTCCACGCCGTCGAAAGGACGGTGAATGGTGGGCGCTGACGAGAAGGTGATGGCCTGGCTCGAGCGCGAGCTGGGCGGCAGGGTCGTGAAATTCGAACGACAGGATCGCTGGCGGGCCGCCTGGTTCGTCGACATGTCGTGCGATGGATCCGTACGTCACTACTACGTGCGTGGAAGTCGTGGAGGCAACTTCCGGGAAATGATCACCCTGGAGCAGGAAGCCGATGTCAACCGCGTTTTGCACGCACACGGAATCCCTGTTCCGAGGGTCTACGGGATGATCGATGATCCGCCGGCCATCGTCATGGATTGTCTGCCCGGCCGGGTGAACCTGGCTACGGCGATCGATGATGTAGAACGCGACACGGTTCTCGATCAGTACATCGAAGCCATGCGCAAGATGCACGCGATCGATGTGGAGGAGTTCAGGGCCATCGGTTTAGCAGTACCTGCCGACAACCGTGGCGCCGCTCTGAACTTGTACGCCAAGGGTGAGGCGAATTACTGCAGGGCGAAGTCGGCGCCTAGCCCGATGATCGAGTTCATGTGGCGATGGCTCAAACGAAACGTGCCCGTGGGCCGACAGCGACGGGCGTTGATTCAGGCCGACTCCGCACAGTTCCTCTACGAGAACCGGACCTTGACGGGCCTCATCGATTTCGAGGCGGCCTATGTCGGTGACCCAGTGGCGGAATTCGCGGCGATGCGCAGCCGCGATTGCGCCGAACCACTGGGTGACATCGGCCGGATAGCGCGCAAGTACGAGGCGGCAACCGGAGATCAGATCGACAAGGGAGCTGTGGAGTTCCACACTGCCGGCTGGTCGCTCATGACCCCGTTCCAGTGGGAAGACTCCGTCCGCAACCCAGTGGCGGGGGACAGTTGGCTCGAGTACTTCACATGGATCGTTGGCTGCGGGCGCTGGGCTCTCGAGGCGATTGCACAGGTAGTGGCAGCGCCACTGGGTGTCGTCGGGGGCCCAGACGAGGGCGAGTCGACGTCGTACTGGCACGGATCGTACAAGAACCTGATGTCAATCATCGACGAATGGCCCACCGGCAGCGACTTCGAGAGCTTCCGCGCCAAAAGTGCCCGTGCAATCGCCCGATTTGTCGAACATGTTCACGTCTTCGGTCGTGAGCTGGAGTTGGCTGGGCTTGAGGAGATCGCCGAAATTGTCGGGACACGCGACACCAACTTGAGCGAGGCAGAATTAACGCTCGAGAAGTTCGTGCTGACCGCATCCCCTGACTGCGATGCCGCGCTCGTGCAGTACTTCCATCGCTGGACGCAGCGTCAGCAGTTTCTGATCCGCGGGACCGGCGCCATCCACGAAGGACTTATCCACATCAGCCCCCAACCGCTGCACGGAGCCGCCTGGATGTCCGTGGAGACAATCAGATAGCACTGCGGACAGAGGTGTGGCAACGCAACGGCATTCACAGAGCTCGTCACCGGCGAGGTGTTCATGAACGGAGCCGCCAACCCGCTTTGTACAGCTTCCCTTTGGCGGAATCGGCATCTCAGGCTTGGGCAAGGAAGCCGGAAGGTTCGGAGTCGAGGAGTTCCTCCGCGTCAAGTCGGCCACTTCTTAAATCAGAGAGCTCTTTCGGTAGGATACGGCGTGTCCAAAACCTCTCAAGCTGAGTCTCACGCTGCCGCCTCCACACCTGCCGTGAACTGATGGGTGCGGCCGAGGAGGCAGTTGTATCCGCGTTTATGTCTGCATGGGGGGACGGCACGCAGGCCGAACCCGATGTCGACGCCATTCTGTCGATGTTTACCGCGGACGCGGTCTGGCAGCTCTGGGTGCCGGGGGGACCGGTGCTGCGCGGCCGGGACGCGATTAACGTCGACATCAGGCGCCAGTTGGGCTTCGCGACGCATATGCGTTGCGGTCCGATCTCGGTCGTCTCGAACGATCGACAGGTGTTCACGGAGAGGCTGGATCGATTTGTTTCGCGTGGCGTCGAGATCGACCATTACCTAGTTGCCGTTTTCGACATCTCAGTCGATGGACGCATCGCGGCCTGGCGCGAGTACTTTGATCCCGAGGATGTGAACCGACAACTTCGGGCTGTCGGTCGAAAGTCTGCAACCAAGGATGATCGCTCCTCCTAGGTCATGCGGAGGAGTCTCGAGAACTGGGACTCGGAGGTGAGGCCACCATCGGCAACGATGGTTTGGCCAGTCACATAGGACGCCTCGTCGCTGGCCAGCCACACGGCGACGGCTGCCAGCTCCTCGGGTCGCCCAAGCCGACCCATCGGCTGGGATTCTACGAGGGCATCGTGGAGCGGACTGGCACCCGGGCCCAGAGCCGCCAGCATGGGCGGTGTCGCCGTGACGCCGGGACAGAGGCAGTTCACCCGGATCCCTTGCCGTGCGTGGTCGACCGCCAAGGCCTTCACGAGACCGAAGACGGCCGCCTTCGTCGTGGCATAGCCGATAGCGTTGGTATCGGGAAAGAGCCCCGAAACTGACGCCGTGGCCACGATCGAGCCGCCACCGTGTTCAGCCATAAACGGGATGGCGTGCTTGGCCGTGTGGAAGAGCGACGAGACGTTCGTCTGCCACATGAGATCCCAGGACTCGGCGGGCAGGTCGACAGCCGTACCGGGGCGCGCCAAGGCCGCGTTGTTGAAGACGACGTCGAGTCGACCCAGTGTGGTGAGGGCTGTGGCGACCATGGCTTCCACCTGTGCGGCGTCGCCCACGTCGGTCTCGCAAGGCACGGCCCGTCCACCGGCAGCGGCGACCAGGTCTCCGACCTTCTTGGCTCTGTCGCCCCGCACGTCGGCCACCACCACAGCGGCACCCTCGGCCGCGAAGCGCATGGCGCTTGAACGGCCGATCCCAGAGCCGGCTCCGGTGACGATTGCAACCTTTCCCTCGAGCAGCATGTCTGACAGCATCGCAGGTCAGGGTTGTTGCCGAGGCAGCTTGTCTTCCGTTGGAGCGCCCCATGCCCACCACTGGTGACATCCCGAACGGCGACTGATCAGGCGGAGATTCCTCCCGGTCTCGGTCACTTCCGCTCCCTCTTGGGGGGCCCGCCTCGGTGTGCGATGTAGTCGGGAGACAGGGGAGGGACGGCCAGGCCCAGCTTCCGGGCCAGCATTTGAGTGACCGTGTTGTCATGCCCCATCCGGTTTCCTGGTGGGGCAACTCCCATGGCCTCCCGACGATCAGCCTGTCTGATGAGGGTTGTGGCCATGAAGAGCGACTCCATCACATCGAAATACAAAAGATCGCCAAGACGACGACCCGAACTGGCCTCGTAGCAAGCGACTGTCGAGTCGCGATCGGGCCACCCCGGCAGCCTCTCGATGCCGACCGCCTCGGTCTGGAACTCGTCGAAGAAGAGCCAATGAGCGACGTCGCGACCCGCTGGGCCGATGCCGGCCGTTTCCCAGTCGACGGCCGCTGCGACGGTGTTGTCGTCGGCGAAGAGGATGTTGCCCACGCGTGGATCACCCCAGAGCAGAACGGGTTGGCCAGCATCGACCTCGGTAACGTGCTCTTCGAGGAACTCGAGCGCAGCGTCGGTGATCGGGTACACGCGCTCCGCCGTACTCCAGCGGTACCAGTCACCGAGGGCGGTCACGTGAGCGCCAAGTGTGGCTGCGTTTGGGTCGCTGTCGAGGAGGAAGCCGTGGGTCGACGGCCAGGGAATCGCGTGGAGCGAGACCAGGAAGTCGAGGGCTGATAACCAAAGGCGCTCTCGTTCGGCTGGTGTGAGGGTCGGGAGCCAACCCGTGGTGTGGATGGAGGGCTTGCCGAGCGGGACGCGCCCTTGCACGCGGTCCATGACGAAGAACGGTGCGCCCAGGACGGCCGAATTTGGCTCGATCCACCGGACCTTCGGGACCCGTAACCCAGCCGTCGCAAGCCCCCGCAGCACCTGCGCCTCTCTGCACACATCGGGGCTGCGGAAGATCGTGGTCCCCTCCGTTTGGCGGCGGAGGACCAGGTGCTCGACGTTGCCATTGGCCGAGGCATCGAACAACACGTTGTCACTCGACTGACCGGCGGCGGGACGGGCGAATCCAGAGACGGTCACGTCGTCAGCCCCAAACCGCTCACCCAACCAGGCCACCAAGGCTCCAGCGAGGTCCTCAATGGCAACCGTCATGGCGAAGCAACGAACGCCTTGACGAGCGAATCGAGGTGTTCAGCCGTCGTGCCGTGCAGGATCAACTCGTCCGCTCCGGCGTCGAGGTACTCGGTCAGGCGGGCGGCGCACTCCGCTGCGGTGCCCGTGGCTGATGAGGAGGCCAACCAGTGACCGGGGAAATGGCGGCTGACCTCGATCAGCTCGGCGCGCGAGAGCGCCTTGTCGGCCTGACGGTCTCCGAGGGCCAGCAGTGTCGGGTGGTTCCGGTAGTGGGCAAGATCGGTGGCGTCCCACCCGTTGGCCGCCACCAGGGCGTCTCCGAGGCCAGCGACGTGGAAGTAGCCGGCGCCGCGGGCGTTGACGGCGAGTTCGCTGTCCCGTGTACTTCGGTCCGGAGCGACGACCACTGCCGCGTAACAGCGGATCCGATCGACGTCGCGCCCCGCGGCCTCGGCTGCAGCCCGAACCCTCTGGACGGAACTGGCGACGGCGTCAGGAGTGAGGAAAGGGTGAAGGATCACCCCGTCGAAACACTCCCCAGCCAGTGACAGGGTCTTCGGTCCGACCGCGGCCAAGAGAACTGGAGGTGGGTCGATATCGGGGCGTTGCGGTAGGCGGAGATGTGGGAACCGCCCCGCCGGCCCTTCATAGTCCACCGATTGGCCAGCCCAGAGACGATGGAGGATCTGAGCGACATCGCCAAGCGAGGCCAGCGACGGCATGGGCTCGCCGTAATCGCGCCATCGCCAGACCGCCGAGCGACCAAGTCCGAGCAGAAAACGGCCGTTCGAAAGGGCCTGGAGGGTCTGGCCCATGGACGCGAGCACCATCGGGTGGCGCAGTTGGGTGTGTGTAACCGCGGCGCCGATGCGAAGCGAAGTGGTTGTCTGTGTGAGGGCTCCGGCGAGCGACGGCAAGTCCTTTGTGTCATAGCGCTCGCCGATCCAAGCGGTGCCGAGCCCAACCGCCTCGGCGTAGCGCGCCTGCTCCACGATCGGCCGCGGATCGCTGATCCCCCCGGGTAGCACGTAGCTGCCAAGCACGCTTGGTGGCCGGCAGGGGACCGTCACGGACGTCACCGAAGCTCTGACGGCACCGGTCTATGAGCACAATCGTCGATTCGTGCTCGACTTCTTCGAAGCTGGTCCCTCCCGACGAGCAGTGAAACGAGACCGGCGTGGAGCCCTCTCATACGCGTTCACCGAATGTCATCTCTTCAACGCTGGTGACAAGTTTCGTTTCACCGCTCTGCCACGATGGTGCGGCGCGCCGGCCATCCGGGGGCCGGGCCCATTCGATCGGGCCCCAGTCGCGGCGCGACATCTCGCTTTTGAAGTCTGGTTGCCCTGCCGCCTGACACATGGCTTCGTAGTCGGTATTGAACTGCTTCATCTCCTTGACAAGCCACCAGTCCTCTTCGGAGGACCACTTGCCATCACCGGCATATTGAATGATCTGCAGAGACGGGAACTGAGCCGGAGGCCCGGTTGGGTCCGGATTGTCGGCTCTATTCCAGACCTTGTAGACGATGTGGTTGCCGTCGATGTTGTACCAATCGAGAGGCGAGTAGACGTGCGGAGCGAAGCCCATCGTCGATTCGAGGAACTTCTTGATCTCTCCAACGCCATGGAAGCGACCGTAGAAGTGGTCGAAGTAGATCGCATCGTCGCAGAAGAGGTGCGACCACGCCGCCCAATCCTCGAGGACCGGCCCGGTCAGGAAATAGTGCCGGAAGGCCTCTTCGACCTCGGCGCGACTGTACGTGGTGGTCATGGATCCTCCTTGGATCGGCGTCCTTTCAAACTGCAAGTCCGCGTCGGCGTTTGGCGTCTTCCAGCTGCCCCGCGTGATTGTGCTCGTACTGCTCGATCCAGTCCCGGGGGAGCTTGCTCCAGGCTTCGCTAATGTGGAGACGGCCGCCCTTGGGTCGCAGTCGCTCGCTGGCAATCACATCTCCGACAAAGATGGTGTTCTCGTCGTTGTCGAGGGTCCCGCACACGCTTGCTTCGACGTAGGCCAGTGCGCCGGTCAGGATAGGAAGGCCGCTGACACCGGGTTTGGCGCTGAGAGATCTCATCTTGTCGCCGTCACGGCCCGAGCTGCCTCCGAGCACCATAAGGATGCGGAGTGACTCCTCGATCACGTCTTCGTCATTGCAGAGAAAATGCATGGCGAACAAGCCCGATTCGAGCACCATGTCATGGGTCAGGTTGTACTTGGTGAGGCTGATGGTGACCCGAGGTGCCTCGCGGATGATCCCGGCCGAACCGGCCGAGAGTGACATGAGTCCGTTGGATCGACCATCGACGCTCGTCGTGATCGCGACGGGAAACGGTCGAAGGCCACCCAGGGTGTAGTCAGCAGCTTCCATGGCCTGGGGGTCAAGTTCCGGGATCACTCCGCTCCTCAGGTGCCGACGACTCGCCGCCCCGGCCGGTCCGGCAGCTCACCGGCGGGGGAGAGGGCTCGGAGGACGAGCGTCTGTGACGTGGTTCCCAGCAGTCCGCCCTGACGGGACCACAGGTGGGCCTGTCCGTAACCGAGGCCGCCTGCCACGGCGTGGATGGAAGCATCAAGCAGGACCCACTCGGTCGCCTCCAGATGGGCGACGCGCACGGTGTTGTCGAGGCTGGCACCCGTACACGCCACGCCCAGGGCGTCCGCGAACTCGAGCATGAGGAAGTCTCCGAGCACAGCGAGGTCGCCTGCCGAGACGGGGCGCCGACCACCAGGCAGCCGGAACCAACTGGCCGAACGCCCGGGCCCGCGGAGCCCGTCCACCTCGGTGTAGGAACGGCCGATCGCCGACCTGCGGTCGAACGTCTCGAGCATCGAGTGCGTTGCGGGTCCTGGCACCAGGCGTTCAGCGCACTCTTCGGGGGGTGGCACGTCCGGGGGGATCGGCCAGACGCCCTGGTGAGGAAATGGGCGCTCTCCCAAAGCGGCCAGCATCATCAGGATCTCGCTGCCGGCGCAGCGCATCACGGCCTGGGCCTGGCTCAAATGTGGCCCCTCGACGGAGACCGTTACCTCGATGTCAACCGCCGATCCACTGCGAACGTGGGAGGCGAATTGCGCCGTCGCCCAGCGGAGTGGCCTTCCGGCGACCCACTGGGTCGCCTCGATCGCCGCCGCTAACGCAGCGCCACCCTGGAGGGCGCCTGATGGCGTCGTGACGGCGGGGCCGACGACCTGCTGCCAGCGGCGGGGATTATCCGTCGGCCGCAATCCGAGGAGCTCGTGCACCATCGGCGTACCTTCTGGACCGCTCATGTGTCGACCATCTCCCAGTAGTGACACCACCAATCGGCCCCCACAAGGATCTGCAACTTCTCGTGCCAGCAGAAGGCGAGTCCCTGGCCTGGCTCGAGGTAGTAGAAGCAGGTGCCGCAGCGATCCCCATCGGACGGAGCGGCCTGAAGCGCGGAGATCTTCAGCGCTCGCTGCGTCTGAGCGAACCTCGCCTCGTCGACCTCTGGTTCGCTCATACTCCAATGGGTCCGGGCGTCACGAGCAGGGACCGTAGGCCGCGGAACAGCGCGTTGGGGCTGTACTGCAGATCCTGATCCGGAACCAGCTCCATGTCGGGGGTCATCGTGGTGAGCAGCTCCAGCGTGATCTGCGTCTCAAGTCGGCCCAGCGCGGCTCCGAGACACAGGTGCGCACCCTTGCCGAACGCAAGATGCAGTTCCGCCTCGGAACGATCCACGCGGAAGCTCTCAGCATCTTCTCCGAAATGGGCGGGATCGTGGTCGGCCGCGGCGAAGCACATCATGATGCGAGACCCGGCCGGGAGGTCGACGCCTCCGATGGTGGTGTCCACCTTGGCCACCCGGCGGTGGTTGAGCACCGGCCCGTCGAACCGGAGGATTTCTTCCACCGCGTTCGGGATCAATGCGGGCTCGTCGACGAGGCGTTGCCACTGGTCTCGTTCACGGAGCAGGGCATAGATTCCACTGCCGATCGTGTTCATCGTTGTCTCGTGGCCGGCCAGTGCCATGGAGTAGACGATGTTGACGATGTCGAAGGTGGCGAGCTGGTCGGGCTTGTCGCTGGCCAGTCTGGCCAGGTCACTCGTGAGATCGTCGAGCGGATCGGCGGTCCGCCGGGCTACGAAGTCCTCGACGTACTGCCACATGGCGACGACATCCTTGGCCGTAGCAACCTGCTGCTCGTCAGAAAGCCGGCCGTACGTGAGGAGGACCCGCGTCCGGCTCCATTCCTTCAGCATGTCGGTATCCGAGTCGGGGAATCCGAGCAAGCTGAATGCGGCGAAACCTGGGAACGGGAAGGAATACTCCGCGACGAAGTCGATGACCGACTTTCCTGCGAAGCCCTCGACGAGCGAGGTGGCGTAGTCCCGCAGGACTGGTTCGAGGGCGCGAAGGCGGCGGGGGGTCATGACAGCCAGCACCGACTTGCGCATCGGGCCGTGGCGGGGCGGATCGGCGTTGTTCAGCGTCGGCACGCGCTTGAAGCCGCTGTTGAGGACCTCCTGAGCGTCGGGGCAAACCGGGATCAATGGTGAGGACGCGTTGGCAGCCGACCACGTCTCCCTGTCCTTCAGGATGGCCTCGATGTCGTCAAAGCGGGTCACGATGTAGTGGTCGAGACCAGGTATGTAGAAGACCGGGCCATCTTGGCGTAGGCGGCGCAGCGCCGGGTATGGGTCAGCGACGACGGCGGGGTCCAGCGGGTCGTAGCCGTGGGCGATCGGGCACGTGGACATCACCTTGAGCCTATAACTTGACAGTGTTGTCAACCACGCCGTTGGGTTGAACCATTTCAATTCGATTTCCATGGTCCAGTGGGACGCGATCGTGATGCCTCGCTGGCCCTTCCTCTCAGCCGTATACCTTGCCGTAAGGGTTACGATGACTCACACGACAGGGGAGGGGACCGATGTCCGACGAGGCTAACTTTGGCATTGATCAACTACCTCTCCGCCGCCGTAAACATTCAGCCCCTCATGTGACCTGCACTTCTTGAGGCAAGGCAACGTTCGAAAGCAGGGCAAGGCGCGACCCCGAAGGGTTTGATCAGACGGCCCGGCGCGGCAGGACGAGGCCGGGGTGTGGCTGCGTAGTC
>DASXFC010000053.1:0-23792 GCA_036489775.1 Acidimicrobiales bacterium
GTCGCCCACCGCCAGCACCTCGTCGACCACCAGGATGTCGGGGTCCACGTTCACCGCCACGGCGAAGCCCAGGCGCACGTACATCCCCGAGGAGTAGAACTTCACCTGGTTGTCGATGAAGTGGTCCAGCTCGGCGAAGGCCACCACGTCGTCGAAGACCCGGTCCACCTCGGCCTTGGACATGCCGAGCATCGAGCCGTTCAGGTAGACGTTCTCGCGCCCGGAGAGCTCCTGCTGGAACCCGGCCCCGAGCTCGAGCAGCCCGGCCAGCTTGCCCCGCACCACGACCCGTCCCGACGTCGGCTGCAGGACGCCGCAGATGCACTTGAGCAGGGTGGACTTGCCCGATCCGTTGCGGC
Source organism: Acidimicrobiales bacterium (assembly GCA_036489775.1). GTDB lineage: Bacteria > Actinomycetota > Acidimicrobiia > Acidimicrobiales > RAAP-2 > Bog-473. The sequence continues at coordinate 360 of DASXFC010000053.1, forward strand.
CCAGGATGCCGACGGTCTCGCCCTCGCCCACGTCGAAGGAGATGTCGCGCAGGGCCCAGAGGTCCTCGTGCGGGCTGCGGCCGGCGTGGATCACCCGTTCCTTCAGCGACGTGTACCGCTCGTGGTGGAGCCGGAACCGCTTGGAGACGCCCTGGACGTCCACGGCGACGGTGCCCACGCTCAGAGCTCCTCGGCGAAGTTGCCCTCGAGCCGCCCGAAGATGGCCAGGGCGACCACGAAGAGCACCAGCCCGATGGCCAGCACCGCGAGGTCGAGGCCGGCGTACCAGGCGAAGCCGTGGGCCGGCAGCACCCGCAGAGGGGCGGCGGCGGCCGACGTCGTGTTCCCGACCACCACGTGGGCGTAGAGGGCGCGCTGGAAGCTCAGTACGAGCGGCGTGAGGGGGTTGAGAAAGTACAGCCAGGTGAGGCCCCGGGGACCCAGCCGGTTGCCGATGTTGGCCTGAAAGGCGTAGACGATCGGGCAGGCCCAGAACCACGCCGTCATGAGCACCTCGACCAGGTGCTGGGTGTCGCGCAGGTAGACGTTCACCGCCGACAGCACGAGGGCGAGGCCCGACCCGAGCACGAGCACCGCCACCAGCGCCAGCGGCACCAGGGGCAGGTAGCTCCAGTCGGGGGCCGAGTGGAGCACCACCATGAAGATCACCATCACGACGGCCTGGAAGACGAAGAACACCGACGCCGACCCCATCGAGGCCAGCGCCAGGATCTCGCGGGGGAACGAGACCTTCTTGACCAACCCGGCGTTGTTCACCACCACGCCGGTTCCGGTCTGGACCCCGACCTGGAACAGGTTCCACACGAGGAGGCCCGAGAACAAGAAGATCACGAAGTGCGGCACGCCGTTGCGGGCGATGTACTGGAACACGATGAAGTAGATCGCCAGCGTCATCGCCGGGGCGATCATCGACCACACGAGCCCGAGGACCGAGTTCTTGTACTTGACCTTGATCTCGGTCCGGACCAGGTACGTCAGGAGCTCACGCGAGCCCCAGATGTCGGCCATCCGCTGCCAGACGCTGACGTCGGCCGACACCACCCGGGTCACCTTGGCCCGGGTGGCGCCACCCGTCGGGAGGCCTGGGCCGGTCCCCGGTCCGGTCGAACCGGCCGGGTCGAGCGCCGACCGGGTTCGGGTCGGCGGACCCGAGGGGGCGGCCGACGCCGGAACTTCGAGGGTCACGCTCAGGCGCTCCCTGCCGGCGCGGGCGACCGGTCGATGACCCGGTCGATGAACCCGTAGTCACGCGCCTCTTCCGCCGTGAACCAGCGGTCGCGGTCCGAGTCGGCCTCGATGCGCTCGACCGTCTGGCCGGTGTGGAAGGCGATCCGCTCGGCCAGCTTGCGCTTGTGGTACATGATCTGCTCGGCCTGGATGGCGATGTCGGAGGCCTGGCCCCGCATCCCGCCCGACGGCTGGTGCATCAGGATGCACGAGTGGGGCAGGGCGAAGCGCTTGCCGGCGGCGCCGGCGCACAGCAGGAACTGGCCCATGCTGGCGGCCAGGCCCAGGCAGATGGTCGAGACATCGGGCTTGACGAACTGCATGGTGTCGTAGATGGCCATGCCGTCGGTCACCGACCCGCCGGGCGAGTTGATGTAGAGCGAGATGTCCTTCACCGGGTCCTCAGCCTCGAGGAGCACCAGCTGGGCGCAGACCATGTTGGCCGTCACCTGGTCGATGGCGCTCCCGATGAAGACGATGCGCTCTTTGAGCAGGCGTTGGAAGATGTCGCCGGTGGCGTCGAAGCCGCCGGCCTGGGCGAGAATTTGGGGTACGGGGGAAGCAAGAGGCATGACACGAGGCTAGTGGCCAGGTCGCCCGGCTCGGGTACACAGCCGTACACTCGGGCCATTCCCGCTGCGGGCGTGGCGGAATAGGCAGACGCGCCGGGTTTAGGTCCCGGTCCCCATTGGGGGTGGAGGTTCAAATCCTCTCGCCCGCACCGATCCACCAGGGCCGCCTCGAACATCCCGGCGGCTTGGCTGTGGCCGAGCACGGCTCGAGGCCGCGCCCGCCAGCCGATCAGACGTAGGCGTGCACGATGGCCCGGTAGGGCTGGAGCGCAATGGGTGGGCTGGCGGGAGGGATGGCTCCGACCGTGCGCCCGAGCTGGGCCCGGCGCCCCTCCGGGGGGACCACCGGCGCCGGTGGCGGGCCGTGGATGGTCTTGACCGAGCTGAACCCGGCGGCGAGGCACAGGTCCCGCAGTGCGGGCAGGGTCGGCACGTACCAGTTCCCGTAGTCCGTTCGCAGGGTGTCGCCGACGTGGAACTGCAAGAGGGAGAGGTCGTCGAGGCCGCAGATCTGCAGCGCCTCGGTCTCGATGACCGCCACCTCGTTGGTCACCGAGCGGACCCGCTCGAGGCAGGTCACCGGCTCTTTCATGTGGTACAGCACACCGAGATACAACGTCACGTCAAAGTGCCCGAGCGGCTCGAGGTCCATGATGGCGAAGTCATCGACCACCGCCTTGACCTTGGACCCGAGAGCAGCCTTGGCGAAATTGAAGCCGCGCTGTCCCGGGAGATCCGGCTGCCAGAAATCGGTGACGTCGCGCGAGTGATCGGGCAGGGTGCCGTTGGCCTGACATTCCTGCCAGTACACGGTCCGGGCCCCGATGTCGACGCCCCAGGCGTAGTGATCCAACGCCGTCACACTGGTGGCGCCGCCCTTCTCGGCCAGGAACGAGAACTTGCCGTCCCACGCGCCGATGTCGAGCACGCTCCGGCCGGCCACGTCCGGCAAGATCTCCGATCCGGTGGGTTGCACGCCCATGCCCTTGGTGACGACACCTTGACCCAGATCGATGGTGTGGTACCAGAGAATCTCGTCTGCTTGGCTTTGTAACTCCTGAGGCGACGGCACGGGCCGGGAGCCTATCCCGGCACCCGGCACACGTAAGCCAGCAGGTAGCAGTCCTCGATGGCGTCGAAGAGGCCTCGCGAGCTGGCCACCTGGGTCTCGTCGAACGCGCCGGAGGCCAGGCTGGGCCCAGCGTGGTTCAGCCCGTGGGCCCGGGTGATCTCGAAGCCGGCCCGCTCCAGCTTCTCCACCAACTCGGCGTGGGTGTACTCGTGCTCGTGGTCGGGATCGATGAACTCGTCCTGCTGGAGCCTGGTCACCCGGGCGTTGGGCGTGTCCAGGGCCAGATGCCCGCCTGGGCGCAGGACCCGGCGGGCCTCGGCCAGCACGGTGTCGCCCACGTCGAGCGGAACGTGTTCGATGCTCTGCCCCGAATAGATGAGGTCGATGGAGTCGTCGGGGTAGGCGCTCAGGTCGACCATGGAGGTGTAGTGGTAGCGGACCGGGCCCAGCGCCGTTTCGGTCGCCTGGTGCGGCGCCGCTTCCTTATAGATGTCGTCGCGCTCCTCGGAGGGCAGATCGATGACGACCAGCTCCTCGAAGGGGTACGGGTACCCCATGATCACCAGGGCCCCCTGCGGGTTCCCCAGCGCCGTCCCGCCCAGATCGAGGATGCGGGCACCCCTCGGCAGTGAACGGACGAAGCACATGCGGGAAAAGTGCAGCGACTGGCCCAGGCCGTGGAACGGGGTGACCGACCACCACTCCGACGAGGCGATGGCCCAGCTGGCCAGGTCCTGCGGGCTGACCGTGCCGTGCTGGAGCGCGCTCAGGTAGCTCTGCGTCCCGACCGGGTCGGGCTCGCGAGCGAGCACCAGCTCGTAGACCGCATCGAGGATCTGCTGGGCGGACAGGGTGGACAGGACCCGCCAGGACTGCGTGTTGGGCACCGGCAACGGGGCACCGCGCAGGCGGCGGACGGCGCCTTTGACCGTGGGCATGGACCTTCAAGGTAGTGGGGTGGACCAGGTAGGTTCGACCCGATGCCCCACCTGGTCGTGGCCCCCGACAAGTTCCGAGGCACCGCCAGCGCGGCCGAGATCTGCGCCACCGTGGCCGCGGCGGCCCTCCGGGCGGGCTGGACCGCCGATGCCGTGCCCATGTCCGACGGCGGCGAAGGCCTGCTCGAGGTGGTGGGTGGCGAGGTTCGCACCACCGAGGTGACCGGGCCGTTGGGTGACTCCGTCACGGCCGCCTGGCATCTGGTGCAGACCGGTGAGGCGGCCGGACCGACCGCGGTCATCGAAATGGCCACGGCCGCGGGCCGGGCCCTGGTCCCCCACCCGAACGACGACGACCCGGTCCGGGCCAGCACCACCGGAGTGGGACAGCTGCTGCTGGCGGCCAAGGAGGCCGGCGCCCGCGCCATCATCGTGGGCTGCGGCGGCTCGGCCACCACCGACGGCGGCCGGGGTGCTGTGCAGGTGGTGGGAACCCCCAGCGCACTGGCCGGCATCGAGCTCACCGTGGCCTGCGACGTCACCACCGCCTTCGGGGAGGCCGCCCGGGTCTTCGGCCCGCAGAAGGGCGCCACTCCCGAGCAGGTCGAGTTCCTGACCCAGCGCCTGGTCAAAGTGGCCAAGCGCTACCGGCGCCAATTCGGCGTCGACGTCACTGGCCTCGACGGGGCCGGAGCGGCCGGGGGTCTGGCCGGGGGTCTGGCCGCGCTCGGGGCCCGGTTGGCCCCGGGCTTCGACCTGGTGTCCGCCCTCAACCACCTGCCTGAGCGCATCGACGGCGCCGACCTGGTGGTGACCGGCGAGGGTCACCTCGACCCGCCCTCCTTCGCCGGCAAGGTGCCCGGCGGGATCCTGCGGCTGGTGGCCGGGCGCTGCCCGGTGCTCTGCGTAGTCGGCGACGCCGACCCCGAGGTCCTCGATTCACTGCCCCAGGGCATCGAGGTGGTCAGCTTGACCGCGCTGGCCGGATCGACCCGGGCCCACGGCGAGACGCTGGCGCTGCTCGATCAGTTCATCAGCGAAGCCCTGCCCCGCTTTTGCCCCTGACGCGCGTCGTCGGCCATGCTTCTCGACCGGCGCGGCGAGCCCGGGGCCCCGATGGGGCGCCCCTGAGGCCGGCCCACATCCGACAGGAGGACAGCTATGGGATTGCTCGATGGCAAGGTGGCAGTCGTCACGGGGGCCGGACGCGGCATCGGGCGCGAGGAAGCGCTGGTCCTGGCCGGCGAAGGTGCCAAGGTCATCGTCAACGACGTCGGTGCCGACAGCCCGGCGGCCGAGGTAGTGGCCGAGATCGAGGCGTCCGGCGGCCAGGCCGCGGTCAACAGCGACGACATCAGCACCTGGGCCGGCGGCAAGGCCGTGGTCGACCAGGCCGTCGACACGTTCGGCTCGCTCGACATTCTGGTGAACAACGCCGGCATCTTGCGGGACAAGATGTCCTTCAACATGGACGAGTCCGACTGGGACGCCGTCATCCAGGTTCACCTCAAGGGCCACTTCGCCCCCTCGCACCACGCCGCCGTCTACTGGCGCAACAAGGCCAAGGCCGGCGAGGACGTCAGCGGTCGTATCATCAACACCTCGTCGGAGGCCGGCCTCTTCGGCAACGCCGGCCAGGCCAACTACGGCGCGGCCAAGGCCGGCATCGCTGCCCTCACCTGGGTGATGGCTCGCGAACTCGGCCGCTACGGCGTGACGGCCAATGCCATCGCCCCCCGGGCCCGCACCCGCATGACCGAGACCCTCTTCCCCGGTGGCATGGCCGCCCCCGAGGAAGGCTTCGACGTCTGGGATCCCAAGAACATCGCCAACGTGGTGGCCTTCCTGGCTTCCCCCGGTGCAGCCGACGTGACCGGCCAGATCTTCGTGGTCTTCGGCGGCACCGTGCATGCCATGGGCGGGTTCCACCCGGTGGGCCAGGTGTCGCGGGACAGCTACTGGACCCCTTCCGAGCTGCTCGAGGCCAAGGGCGAGCTCTTCGCCGGCATCAGCTCCGACATCGCTCCCTTCGGCTTTTTCTAGAGCACCCATTCGCGGCCGCGGGGCGGGCCGGGGCTACCCTCGCGGGATGGCCCGCGCCCCCCAGGACGCCCCCGCTGGAGCCCCAGCATGTGCCGCCCGCTCGCCGCTCGGCACCTTCGCCGAGTGTCCCCACTGCGCCGGCGAGATGCGACCGGAACACGCGCATTACCGCTGCGCCGCCTGTGGCTGGCGCGATTCCTGCTGCGACTGAGCGCCATGAGTTCGGTGCGCGTCCGGCAGGTGCGCAATGCCCTCATCGGGGCGGTGCTGATCACCGTCGGCGAGGGGCTGACCTGGTTGCTGCTGCGCAGCCAGGGCAACGACCTGGGCGGTGACCAGGCCCACTACCTAATTGCGTCGCGGGCCGTCAGCCACGGCAGCGTCCACCCGCTGCCTCAGTACGCCCGCGACTTCGCCACCCACTTCATTTACCGCTGGCCGCCCGGCGCCGCGCTGACCAATCACGCCATCGTCCAGACCTACCCCGGACCTCACGGCTCGGTTTTCGCCCACGGCCTCGGCCTGCCCATCTTGTTGGCACCGTTCATGGCCATCGGCTCGGTTCCACTCGCGCTGCTCGGGATGTTCGCCATCACCGCCTTCGGTATGGCTTTCGTGCACCAGCGGGCCTCGCTGCTGGCTGACCTCTCGCTCCGGGCCGAAGTGGTCTTCGCCCTGGCGCTGGCCGGCCCGGCCATGTGGCTGGCCTCGACCCAGGTCTATCCCGACTTCATGAGCGGGGTTTTCCTGGCCGTCGCGCTGGTCGAGATCGGATGGATCGAGCGACGCAGCTACATCTCGGGCGTCAACGCGGTGGCCATTGTCATCTCACTGATCGTCGAACCCTGGCTCCAGGTGAAAAACCTGGGTCCTGCCCTGTGCTGTGTGGTGGCACTGGGCTACCTGTGGCGTCGCGTGCCCACCCAGCGACGGCTGCTGCTGAGCATGGCTGTGCTGGTGCTGGTGGGCTGGGTCGTGCTGGCCGTCTACAACCAGTACTACTTCTCCAACCTGCTCGGGCTGCCCCAGCCCGATCCCACCTTCGACCTGACCAGTCTCAGCCGGATCGTGGCCCTGGTCTTCGATCGCCACCAAGGGCTGCTGGTCCAGATGCCCACCGTGCTGCTCGGCCTGGTCGGCATCTGGTTGTGCCGGCGCCGGGTTCCGCTGACTGCTGGCGTGTCGTTCGTGGCCGCGCTGCTGATCATCCTGATCAACGGCACCTACACCTCGGGCGTACCCTTCGGAGGCACCGACCTGGCCGGGCGGTTCCAGTGGACGGCGTTGCCCGTCCTTTTACTGTGGTCGGCCTTCACCATCGGGGCGCTGGACCGGCACCGGCGCCGCCTCTACGGCCTGGCCGGCGTGATCGCTCTGCTGTGGCTGGCCCAGGGCATCCCCATCCTCATGGGCGACCACGTGTATGTGAACTCGATGATCGCCCCCTTCGCCCCCTGGGACCCCACCCTTTACCCAGGATGGTGGCCCTTCATCGGCCAGTGGCTGCCCTCGCTCCTGCCACCGGGCCTGCACCTGGCCAGCACCTGGACGCACCTGCTCGCCGAGCTCCTCGGAGTTTTCGCCGTGATCGGCCTGATCGGGCTCCTCGCCCGCAACCAGAAGATCGACCGGCGCGCGCTGGTGAGTATCCCGCTCGCCCTCGTCATCGCCGCCGTCATCGTCCTGGCCGTCGGTCCGACCCGCACGCAGCCCACCACCTCGCTCTCGTGGTCGGGTGCTGAGGTCGGTGGCGCACCCTGGAGCGCCACCCAGCAGCCCATCACCACCGCGCCCATCGAGTTGGCCGATGTCGGACCCGGGACCTACCGGCTAACCATCCACTACGCGGCCCTGCTCAGCACCGGGCTCTCGTCGGCCACGCTGATGGCCACGCCGACCCAGCACGTGGTGGTCGCCGGCTGGTTCACGCCGCACCATCCGACCGACGCCGCCCTGCTGCAGGTGACGGCACCGCCGGTGGTCGCGGGAACGGGGCTGCTCCGGCACGACGCCGTGCACAAAGGGTCGGGGCACCAGGGCACCCTGACCGTGCACGTGACACACAACTCGACGATTTCGCTCTACGTCACGCTGCAGCCCCACTCGCTCGTCTCTGCCTCCACGCTCACCCTCAGCAAAGTCTCCCGCTAGGCGCCCGAGGCGCCGATAGGGCACGATGTCGCATGCCTCACGACCGGCGCTTCCGCTTCGCGGCCCAGTTGAGCCAGTCAGCCGGGCGCACCGCTTCGTCCTGGGCTGAGCAAGCGCGCCGCGCCGAGGACTTGGGCTACAGCACCCTTCTCATGCCCGATCACTTCGGCGATCAGCTGGCACCGGTGCCCGCCCTGGCCGCGGTGGCCGCCGCCACCAGCTCGCTGCGCGTGGGGTCACTGGTCTTCGGCAACGACTATCGCCACCCGGTCGTCCTGGCCAAGGAAGCGGCCACTCTCGACGTGCTGAGCGACGGGCGCTTCGAACTGAGCCTCGGCGCGGGCTGGATGAAGACCGACTACGAGCAGGCCGGCCTGACCTATGACGAACCCCGGGTCCGGGTCGAGCGCTTCGAAGAGGCCGTCCAGATCATTCAGGGGTTACTGCGCACCGACGGGCCGTTCAGCTTCGATGGTGCCTACTACCGGGTGCACGAGCACACCCTCCTGCCTCGGCCGGTGCAGCAACCGGGGCCGCCGCTGATCATCGGCGGTGGGGGCCGGCGCGTCCTGTCGTTCGCCGCCCGTCACGCCGACATCGTCTCCATCAACGTCAACCTGCGCGAAGGCACCGGTGGACCCGAGACCGCGCCCAACGCGTCGCCCGAACGCACTCGCGAGAAGATCGGATGGGTCAAGGAGGCGGCCGGCAAGCGCTTCGACGAGCTCGAGCTGAACGCGCTCATCGGCTTCATCATGATCACCGACGAGGCCGACGGCATCTTCGAGGCCATGGCACCGCACTTCGGTGTCTCCAAAGAGGATGTCCGTCACGTCCCGCTGGCCCTGCTCGGCACGCTCGACGAGATGGTCGAAGAGTTGGAATGGCGGCGGGCCGAGTACGGCATCTCCTATTGGTCGATCGAGTCCGACAGCTGGGAAGCGCTCGGGCCGGTCGTGAGCAGACTGGCGGGCACATGAACATCACCACCACCAAAGGCTGGGAAGCGATCGGTACCTACCGGGAGCTCGTCGGCTACCGGATCTTCACCATCGATGCGCCGGCCATCGGTCCCGAAGTGCACGAGCCGCTGCTCATCGTGCACGGCTTCCCGACCTCCTCGTTCGACTACACCGCCGTGCTCGATGAGTTGCGGGCGGGCCGCCGCGTCGTCTTGCTGGATCTGTTGGGTTATGGCCTGTCGGACAAGCCCGATCTCCACTACACGATGGCGTTGCAGGCTGACATCGTCGCCGCCTTCGTGGCGGATCTGGACCTCGAGACTTTCGCCCTCCTGACCCACGACATGGGCGACACGGTGGGCGGCGAGCTGCTGGCCCGGCGGGCCGAAGGGACGTGGCCGGTCGAAATCACGCGGCGGGTGGTCACCAACGGGAGCATCTACATCGAGCAGGCCCACCTGACCAACGGTCAGCTCTTCCTGCTCGCCCTACCCGACGAGAAGTTGGATCCGGCCTCCCCGCTCAATCCCGATGGACTGGTCAAAAGCCTCCGCGACACGTTCAGCCCGCACACCCCTGTGCCGGGTCCGGGCGAGTTCGATGCCCTCCCGCCGACGGTCGACCAGATCATGGTCAACGACGGGCAGCTGGTGCTGCCCCGCTGCATCCGCTACATCGAGGAGCGACGGGCCAACGAGCGGCGCTTCACCGGCGCCATCGAGTCCGATCCCTCGCCGCTGCACATCGTCTGGGGTGAAGACGACCCCATTGCCGTGCCCACCATGGTCGACACTTTGGTGGCGGCCCGTCCCGATGCCACGGTGGCGCGGCTGGAGGGTGTCGGGCACTACCTCATGGTCGAGAACCCCGAGCGCTTCCTTGAGGCCGTACTGCCGGTACTCAGTACGACAAATGGTTGAGATGGAAGTGACTTGAGCTAGGGGCCAGGAGCGGCGAATCAATCTGCGGGATGCCCAAAGCGTGGCATCTTGCCGGGCTACTGCGTCACCTTGCTCCTGGCGCAGTGAGGAGTACCGTCATTGTGTGCCTGTGACTTCCAGATACGAATCCGTCTCCGTTGAGGGCGACCAGTTCGACGCCTATTGCGCCATTCCAGAGTCGGGAACAGGGCCCGGAGTACTCCTGTTCCAGGAGATCTTTGGCATAAACGACAACATCAGGGAACTCGCCGACCGGCTGGCCGGTGCTGGCTACGTAACCCTTGCACCGGACATGTTCTGGCGCATCGAGCGACGCTTCGAGCGCAAGGACGAGTCCGGCCTTGGTGACGCCTTCGCCCTGGTCCAGAAACTGGATTTAGAGAAGGCTTCCGATGACATTCGGGCCACCCACGCCCATCTGGTGGGGATGCCCGGGTGCACCGGAGAGATCGGTGCCGTCGGGTTCTGCTTAGGTGGGGCGCTGGCGTTCATGGCGGCCACCCAGAGCCGGGTGGAAGGGCGAGGCATCGACGCAGCTGTCTGCTACTACGGCTCCGCCATCAACGACATGCTCGACCATGTCAGTGGCCTGGAATGCCCGAGCTTGTACCACTACGGCTCGCTCGACGCGTTCATCACCCCCGAGAAGATCGATGAGGTCGAGGCGGCGCTGCGGGGTTGCCCCGGGGTCGAGTTCCATCGCTACGCCGCGGGACACGCGTTCAGCAACTGGGACGCCCCGTCGATGTACAACCAGGCGTCCGCCGACGAGGCGTGGACGCGGACGCTGGACTTCTTCGCCCGCCACCTCTGGTAGGCCTCCTGGCTTTGAGGTCCTGGATTCCGCAGGTTCGTTCTTCATATCTGACGCCACGGGCAATACCCCCGGCGTGAATGTAGTTGGCCGTTCAAGTCCTTTCGAGGTTGTGCGGCTTGGAATCGTCCCCGAGCCGGCGTGCTACCGCACCGGATTTGCCGACCAGGTGTAATCCAGCAAATCGCGCAAGACCCGGGGTGGATTGCGCATCCGATCGCCGAGAACGGTCACACCTGGGCCGTCGAGCTCCTCCAAGGCCACGGCTCGTCCGGCGGTCGTCATGAGTAGAGCTTCGAGGGAGCCGCTGACGTCTTTGCCTGTGCCCCACGTCCAGTCATTTTCGGTCGACACGAGCCGCAAACCTTTGGCGCGTTCGCGCCCGAAGGCCACGCCCAGACTGCCAATGGGCTGAAGACTGAACGCCAACACTTCCTGTACTCGCTCCTGTGGAATCACCCGTCGGATTCCGAGCGCCCGGCGAACATCCTGCTGATGAACCATCAGCTCGCCGCGTTGAATCTCGGCAAATCGGCGCCGGGCCCGATAGTCGGACTCCGTGGGCTCTGCAGGCGATGATTCAAGCCATGTGACAAGCGCTTCCTCCGAGCCAGACGCGTACTGGCTGATGATTGCGGGGTCGTTTTGTTGGTTGTGGATGTGCGCTGCAGTATGGATCACGACCTCCCGCACTGACCACTCGGAACAAAGCGAGGGAGAAGACCAAGCTTCGGGGGGCAATGTTCGAAGTAACGCTGCAAATTCCGATTGTTCTGCCGCAACGAACTGCGCTGTCGACTGGACCGATGCCATTTGTTGTCGCTCCTTTTGCCATCAAGTGGAACGCCTCAGCGAGCGACAGAATATCTAGGATCAACTCCTCACCGCGAAGAGTTTCCAGACGCCGGGGACCCCTTTGAGCTCATGCTCCCCGTGGCCTTCGAACTCGATTCCCGAACCCGCAACGAGATCCTTGACGGTTCCGGAGACCAGGACTTCGCCCGGGCCAGCCAGTGCACCCACCCGAGCGGCGATGTGGACTGCGAGTCCGGCCAGGTCGTCGCCCCGGACCTCGCACTCTCCACAGTGCAGGCCGATCCTGACCTCCAGCCCGCGCGTCGCCAGCGCCTCGGACATGGCCTGCGCGCATCGGATCGCTCGCGCAGGTCCGTCGAACGACGCCACGAAGCCATCCCCTGTGGTGTTTATCTCACAGCCGCGATACAGACGCAGTTGCTCGCGGACCACCCGGTCATGACCATCGAGGACGCGTCGCCACGCTTCGTCCCCGACGTCGACCAGTTGGGACGTTGAGGCGACGATGTCGCTGAACATGATGGTCGTGAGCACTCGGTCGATCGCAACGGGTGAGGCAGCTCCGGTGAGGAACTCCGCTATGTGGTCGGCGGTGGCGGGGTAGCTCACCGGAATGAATCCACTCGCCCGTCCGGGACACTCCACGAGCTGTGCGCCAGCGATGTGGTCAGCAAGGTATTCGCCATGGGAGAACGGGACGATGCCACTCTCCGTCGCGTGCAGGATCAGCGTCGGTGCCTGCAAAGAGGACAGTGCATCTCGCACGTCGGCCTTCAACAGTGTCCGCCACAACACTCCGGCTGCTCGAGGAGTGACGGCAGAGCGCCACACCCTCGCCAGTAGCTCCACGAGGTCTTCGTCCCTTGCCAGGTCCGGGGCCACAAGTCTGACGAGCTCGGCGGTCCCCCACTGCGCTGCGAAGACGTCGAGGATCGCTTCCACGCTGTCAACGGGCAGCCCGATCGGGTAGTCGTCGTCGGCAACGAGGCGGGCCGACGTATTGCCCAACACCAAAGCACTGACTCGATCCGGGTGGGTCGCGGCGAACAACACGGCGATCGGGCCAGCGTCAGCCTCGGCGTAGATCGCCGCGTGCTCCGATCCGACGGCATCGAGGACCGCTTGGACGTCCTCCGTCGCCTCCTCCCACGTCGGGATCGCATTGAAGGCCACGGCGTCCGAGGCACCGGTCCCCCGACGGTCGAAAAGGATCAGGCGGCTGAAGGACGCCAGGCGCCGGAGAAACGGTCCCGCCCAGTCCCACATGAACTCCAAGTGGCTGCCGATGCCAGTGAAGACGACGAGGTCGAGCGGCCCGTCTCCGACTACCTGGTACGCCACCTCCGAGTCGCCAACGGTGACGTAATTTGTCTTGGGACGTTGCAAATCCGCCATCTGTCTGAGTCTTGTCGAACCCCACAGCGGGTGCATACGGCAGCGAATCGCACGATCAAGCCGAACAAGGTGTCGGAGCCACCGCCGCCCCAATCGGGCCGATCCCCGGCAGGGGCACAGTTGCAAGCGCCAGATCCCGTCCAGCGCCCCTCGTAGGTGCCGGACATCGAGGCATTGGGTGCCCGATAGTGATCGAGGGAACGACACCGGTCGCATCCGTTCGGCCTCTGCCGCTCAGTCAGGGTCGCCCAATTTCGGCCCGACGAGTAGCTCCGATGTGCCGGACCGGGGCACCGTCGGTGGAAGCACATCGTCGGATGGCCCAATGTTGTCCCCCCGATCCAGTCTCCAGGCTCAGGTCACTTCCATCTCGACCATTGGCCGTACTCACCAAACGCTGCCCGAAACCTGCGACCACCCTCAGTCTGCCCCCGAGTTCTCTCCGCCCTCTCGGAGCAGCCGGTGCAGATCCTGCTCGAGGGCCTCGGTCAGGTCGATCAGGCGACGGAGCCGTTCACCGCCGCCCGGTGCGGCCAGCAGCTGTTGCGCGTCATAGGTACTGACCGGCGCCTGCTCGCACAGTTGCCAGAGAGCGACCTCGGGATCGACAGCGAAGACCGCTTCCGCCGGAAGGGGTGGGGCGCTGCCACTTTCGGCCAGCAGCCCGCGTACCCGGCGCACCGCTTGGGTGGCCCGCACCAGCTGGTCAGTTTCGATCGCCGGCACCTCGTCCTCGAGCACCCGGGCCCTGGCCTGTGGGTAGGGATCGTCGGGCAACCATTCCTCGATCCCGAGACGGGCCCGGCCCTGGACCACCAGTAACCAACGCCCGTCGGGCAGCTCGCTGGCCTTGACGATCTCGACCATGGTGCCGATCGACGATCGTTGATCGCCGCCGCCCACTTCCCTCCCCCGCTCGATCAGGACAATGCCAAAGCCTGTCTCGGCCGCCAGGCAGTCAGCCATGAGTTGGCGGTAGCGAGGCTCGAAGATGTGCAGCGGCAACAGGGCGCCCGGGAAGAGCACGGTCGACAGCGGGAACATCGGGACGGGGGCCGCGGTGGGCATCACCTCATTCTGTCCCTGGACGCGAGCGGGACCGGCGCCGAGCGCCGGTCCCTGACTCGTTGTCTCTGTTGTAGGTCAGATCACACCGCTCCGGCCTTCGACGCTGAAAGGTGCGGGGGCCGCCTTGTCGGTCGGCCGGCACACGCACCGGCTCGAGCGCGGCCACAGATGCAGGCGCCGGGCCTCTTGCTGGGTGATCTGCTCGGAGGCGTCGCCGGCAGATCCTCCGGCGACGCAACTTCAACCCGGCGGATCTTCCCCCTCGTTCGAGCGTGTCGACGTCATCGCCAGCTCCCTTCACTCGGGGCAACGGACATGTTGCTCGCTGCCGCAATGGGCCAAGTATGTGCGCGCCACTGCACCATGTGAACCCCACGCGAACTGCTGCTTTATAAACACCCAGCTGACCAGGCCGGCCGACACGCAATCTTCATCAAACTCCCGGCGGACTCTCACCCGAGCGGCCATCGCGTGACGACAACCCGGCCCTCTACGATGCGCACCATGTCCCTCCCCCATCCCAAAGCGAACGCCACCGCGCTGGTCACCGGCGCCTCCTCGGGCATCGGGGCCGAGGTCGCCCGGGAGCTGGCCCGGCGGGGCCACGGGGTCACCCTGGTGGCCCGGCGCCAGGACCGGCTGAAGTCGCTGGCCGACGACCTGGCGGCCGAGCACGGTATCCGGGCCGAAGTGCTGGCGGCCGATCTCCGCGATCCGAGCTCGCGGGGGGCCATGCCGGCCGAGCTCGAGCAGCGGGGACTGATCGTCGAGATCCTGGTCAACAACGCCGGCTTCTCCACCATGGGGCCGGTGCAGACGGCCGATCGGGACGCCGAACTGTCGATGGTGGGGACCAACATCGAGGCCGTCGTGGACCTGTGCACGCTCTTCGTGCCCGGCATGGTGACCCGGCACCGCGGTGCCATCTTGAACACGGCCTCCACCGCCGCCTTCCAGCCGCTGCCCGGCCAGGCCGTCTACGGCGCCTCCAAGGCCTTCGTCCTTTCCTATGGGCGGGCGCTCGGTTCCGAGCTCAAGGGCACCGGGGTCACCGTGACCACCCTGTGCCCCGGGCCGGTGGAGACCGGCTTCGCCGAGGCCTCGGGCCTGAGCGACGCCGAGGCGGCCCAATCACTCCCTAAATTCATGTGGGTTCCGCCGGTCGATGTGGCCCGCAGCGCGGTGGACGCCATGGAGGCTGGGCGCTCCGTGGTGATCCCAGGGCCGGCCAACCGGGTGGGTGCCGTCCTCGGCCACCTGGCCCCCAAGTCGTTGATCCTCCCCTTGCTGGCCCGCCAGCACCCGGCCCTGAAGAGGGCGCCAGGCCAGACTCGGTAAGGTCGGACGGCGCATCGAGGAAGGGGGACGCATGGCCATGCTGGCCGCAGAACTCGAGCTGCCGCTGCTCAACACCATCGGCAAGGACCGCCTCGAGGCGCTGGCCGACATCGAGGCGGTGCGAGCGCAGCACTGGCTGGCCCGGACCGACATGGGCTACTGCGTCACCCGCCACGAGGACGTCACCGCCATCTTGCGCGACAAGCGCTTCCACTCGGGCTTGTCGATCCTGCCCCAGATGCAAGGCCTCGAGACGGCGCCCGAGGCCAAGGACCGGCGCAATGAGTCCATCCTCTCTATGGAAGGTGAGGGCCACGCCCGCCTGCGCCGACTGGTGGCTCCGGCCTTCACCCCCGCCTCGGCCTCTCGGCTGCGCCCGACTATGCGCCAGGTCATCGGCGAGCTGGTTGACGCGGTGACCGCCCAGGGACACTGCGAGTTCGTGACCGATATCTGTGAGCCCTACCCGATCCCGATCATCTGCGAGCTGCTGGGTGCTCCCCGTCAGGACTGGAAGCTCTTCTCGGCCTGGGCCACCGACATCTTCCGCATCTTCAATGGCAACCTGGCCGAGGACCTGCCCTTCATTGAGCGGGCCGGCCGTGAGCTCAGCGACTACGTGCACGAGATGATCGAGGTGCGGCGGACCGAGCCCCGCCAGGATCTGCTCAGCGATCTGATCGCCATCGAGGAGGAAGGCGACCGGCTCTCCGCCGAGGAGATGGCCATGATGGCCGAGGCCACCTTGATGGCCGGCACCGACACCACCCGCAACCAGCTGGCCTGTTGCGTCGCGCTCTTCGCCGATCAGCCCGACCAGTGGGCCCTGCTGGCCGAGCGGCCTGAGCTGGCGCCCCGGGCGGTCGAAGAGTCGATGCGCTTCCTCGGAGCAGTGCGGGCCACCGTGCGATTCGCCTCGGAGGACATCGTCTACCGCGACGTGCTGTTCCCCCAGGGCACCATCGTGTCGACCTCGTTGGCCGGCGCCAACCGCGATCCGGCCATATGGGCCGATCCCAACGACTTCGACATCACGGTGGAGCGTGAGGCGACCCAGATGACCTTCGGCAGTGGCATCCACTTCTGCATGGGCGCCGCCCTGGCCCGGGCCGAACTCCAAGAAGCGCTGCCCTTGCTGGCCCGCCGCCTGCCCAACCTGCGCCGCGACGGCCAGATCGAATGGAAGCCGGCCACCTTCGGGATCTGGGGACCGGCCGTCCTGCCCATCCGCTTCGACCCCAGTTAATCCTTCAGACGGTCAGCCCTTCGAGGGCAGGGCGGCGGTGGCCTCTCCGACCAGCTTGTCCTCGCCGTCGCCGTTGGACAGCGTGACGGTCAGGTCGACCAGCTTCTGGCCGTCCTCCTCGCGCTTGCCCGTCACCACGATCTTGGAGGTCAGGACCTCATCGGGCCAGGTCTGGCGGGCGAAGCGCACCTGGTAGCGGGTGAGCGTCCCGACTCCGACGTAGTCGGTCACGGCCGAGCCCAGCAGGCCCATGGAGAACATGCCGTGACCGAACACGCTGGGCTGGCCGGCCGCCTGGGCCGCCACCTCGTCGTGGTGCATCGGGTTGAAGTCACCGGAGGCCCCGGCGTACTTGACCAGGTCGGTCCTGGTCAGCTTGTGCGAGATAGAAGGCGCCTCGTCCCCCACCGTCACATCTTCGAAGAACAGCTTCTGCTCAGCCATCGTGTCGACCTCCCCGTCGAACTCAAAAAATTGTTATGTCAGTGTGCCGAAAACGCAGTGGATTGGATCAGGACCCGAACAGGTGCAGCAAGTGGTCGATCGACCAGTCGTTCCAGGCGTGCGTCCCGAGGACCACGACTGAGGCCAGAACCATCATCGAGTTCTGTCCTTGCTCGGCCCAGTCGTTGATCATCAGCACGAAGTACATGAGGTTCAAGAGGATGCCGGCGAAGGCGGCGATCGGGGTCAGGAAGCCGAGCATCAGCCCCAGCCCGATGGCCAGCTCGCCCAGCACCACGATGTAGGCCATGGACTTGGGCCGCGGAACCACCACGGCGTCGAAGCCCTTCTTGACGAAGGGCCACTTGTGCTTGTCGGCCACCGACTGGCCCCACGAGATGCCGGCCCCCCGCTTGAACCAGGCCGCCTTGTCCTTGTGCCAGAAGCTCTTGAACCACCAGGCACCCAGACCGATGCGCAAGACGGCCAGCCATTGGATGCCGTTCAGCCATGTGGTCGAGGTGTGCACCAAGCCGGTCATGTGACTTAGGCCCGGTGGATCAGGTTGAACCGGGACGTCACCACCGGCTCGCCGGTCTTCTCGTCGGACCAGGTGGTCTCCTGGATCACAAAGGTCATGGTGCGGCCCTTGGACTCCTTCTGGTAGGCGTCGACGATCTTGCCCTGGCTGGTCAGCACGTCACCGACCACCACGGGACGGTGGTAGATGAACTCCTGCTCGCCGTGGAGGATCATGCCGCCCTGGGCGATGAGCGGGCCGACCGCCGCCATCAGCGCGCTGCCGGTCGGGGCGTCGGCGGGCTGGAACTCCTCGAACTTGCCCGAGAATTCCATGGCGAAGGCCCAGGTGGGCGGGGCCGGGATGGCGTCGAAGCCGGCCGCCTTGGCCTTTTCGTTGTTCCGGTACACGGGGCTGTTGCTGTGCACCGCCTCCGCGAAGCTCTGAATCGGTCCCCGCTCGATGATCACCTTGGCCTTGCCGGTGGGCTTGCCGATGATCTCCTTCAAAACGTCTGCATGCGATGCGGCGCCGTCGGCCACCGTCTTCCTCCTTGTCCCCCTCCGCCGTCTGGTGTGTCCACGCGAACATGGCGGACGCCGGCTCCAGACCGGCGCGAGGCCCAACGTAGCGGGGTTGCCCCGGCCCGGCCCAATCCGACGGCCGGCCCGTGGGATCGGTACGATCGCCCGCCGTGGCCGACTTCTTCGACGTCGTCACCAGCCAGCGGGCCACCCGAACCTTTCGGCCCGACCAGGTCGACGACGCCACCATCGCCCGCATCCTGACCGCGGCCACCCATGCCCCCAGCGCCGAGAACAGCCAGCCCTTCGTGTTCATCGTGGTCCGCGATCCGGCCACCCGGGATGCCATCGGGCAGCTGACCGCCCGGCTCTGGGAGGGCGGCGCCAAAGCCGTGGAGGCCGAGCGGCTCGCCCCCGCCTTCCTGGCCGACGTCGAGGCCGGGGCCACTGGGGGCATCGCCGCCGCGCCGGTGCTGGTGGTGGTGTGCGGCGATACCCGGCTGACCTTCGCCGCCGCCTTCGGTTCCTCCATCTTCCCGGCGGTGCAGAACCTGCTCCTGGCCGCCCATGCCCTGGGGCTGGGGTCGACCCTCACCACCCTGCCCGCGCTGGGTGGGGCCACTGAGCTCTCGGCCCTGCTCGATCTACCCGACGACGTGGTGCCGCTGGCCGTGGTCCCGATCGGCTACCCGGCCAAGCCGCCCGGCCCGCCCCGGCGCCAGCCGCTCAGCGAGAAGGCGCACCTCGATCGTTACGGCCGCCCGTTCGCCTGAAACTCCTCGAGGAAGGCGGTGTAGCGGTCGAGGATGACGGGCCAGCGGTAGTTCTCTTCGACGTAGCGCTGACCGTTCTCGACCATGGTGTGGTGCAGCGCCGGATCGGTGAGCATGCGGTGCAGCACCGCCTCGAACTCGGCGTAACCCTCGAACCACAGGCCGGCACCCGAATGCTCGCAATGCTCCACGGTGGGGCCGCACACCGCGTTGACCATGACCGGAGCGCCGGCTGTCATCCCCTCGATCACCGTGATGTTGAAGGCCTCGACCGGTGAGGGGGCCACCACCATGGAGGCCTGGCGCAGCAGTCCCCACTTGGCCGCCTCGTCGATCAGGCCGGTGACCACGATGTCGTCGGCCGGCTCGGGCGGATCGACCACCTGGCCCACCAGCACCAGCATGAGCGGGCCGGGGTGGCGCTCCTTGTAGGCGCGGAAGTAGCGCCACAGGATGCCGGTGCCTTTCTTGTCGTCAACCCGCCCGATATAGAGGAGGAAGGGGGCGTCGCCCAGGCCAAAGGTGCGGCGCGCGTCGGGATCTCCGGCCGCCTCTTCCACCCCGAGGCCGACCAGCACCTGGGGCGTGGTGGCCACGTCGAAGCGTTCGGTGACCAGCCGGCGCTCACTGCGCGTCTGGAAGACGAAGCCGGCGCACTGCTCGAAGAGCTCGTCGAAGAGCGGCAAGTGCAGGGCCGGTTCCTCGTGGGCAGCTGGGTGCATGAAGGCGCGGGAGCGCACCAGGGGCAGGCCGCGGACGGTCGGGTAGTAGAGGTACGGGTAGAAGGCGATGACGTCGGCATCGGAGGCCACGACAGCATCGAGAAGGGCGGGCGAGCGCGGACCCTGGAGGTCGACCCAGCGCTCCATGTCATCGGCCGAGGCGTTGGTCGGGTCGGCCAGCAGCCGACCCGAGAGGGGGTGAAACCCCTCGCCCCGGCCGGCTTCGGAGCGGATGCGGTGCACCGTCACGCCGGCGATCACCTCGTCACCGGGCTCGAGCTCGTCCTGCCAGGTCAACGCATCGAGGGCACAGGTGGTGAAGACCTCGACCTCATAGCCGCGTTCGGCCACCAGGTGCTCGGCGAACATGCGAGCCCCGGTCTCGGCGCCGCCACGGATCTCGGTGCCGTAGCGGGGCACCACATACGCCACCTTCATGGTCCTGCGACGTTAACGGCGGCCCGGGGGTGCCGCGGCGATTCCCTGACACCCGAGTCAGGTCCGGGTTACCGTGAGCCGGTGCAGGAGCACCACTTCCACGTCGATATCGACGGCACGGTCGAGGAGCTGTGGACCATCTTCTGGTTCCGGGCACCGCATTCGGAGTCGGGGGACGTCACCATCGACATCCTGCATCCGGGCGACGAGATCGGTGAGGGCCTGGTGCGCCACTGCACCTTCCGGGTCCCCCGCTACCTGCTCTCAGGCGGGCAAGGCCAGTCGTGGGAGTGGCTGACCGAGGTGAAGCCCACCGAATCGTGGAAGTACACCGCCATCGGCAAGCCGCTGTGGTCGACGGCCGAGGGGCGGACCCGCTTAGAGGACCTGGGCGAGGGCCGTACCCGGGTCCATTTCACCGAGACCTACCACGCCTTCAACCCGATCACGCGGCTGCTCTTCGAGAAGCGGGTGCACCACTTCATCTCCAAGGACAACGACCGGTTGATCCACGAGTCCTTGACCAAGGGCGTGCAGTACCTCCGCAAGGCACGGGCCAAGGCGGCCCAGCAGGACTGACGCGTTGCCCCGAGGTCAGCTCTCGAGCGGACCGGCTGAGGCCAGGACCCGGTCGTGGTCGAGATGCCGGCTTTTCGACCGGAAGATGTCGGAGGTGTCAGGCCGCTCCGGAACCTGAGCTTGGAGCCCGTGGATCGAGAAGGGGACGGAAAAATCGAACCCGTACTCGGCCCCGGAGGCGACAATCAGATCGACCCCGGTGCCATCGACATCGAAGGCCGTCACGCCGACGTAATGCTCCGGTGCGCCCAGGGTCAGGCCAGTCCACGCGTGCGCGAAACGCCACAGCCGCGCTGGGAACGGGTTGCCATCAACGGTCCATTGGGCCGGTTCCCACGACTGCCACTGGCCGCCCTGGGCACGGGAGAACGGCCAGATGGATCGGTTGTAACGGTCACGCTCAGACTCCTCGAACTCAGGCCGGGCCATGTCGAGCAGGACCCGAACGAGGTCGGAGGCGAAGTCCGCTGCTCCGGGCTCCTCGCCGGCCATCAATCGATCCCAGCGTTCCCTCGGAGCGGTCTTCACCAGGACCAGGGCGGAGTCCTGACGGTGATGGTCGAGGGTGACGGACCACACCGGCTGGCCGACCTCCCCCTCGAAGAACCCAACCCACTGTGCCCCGCTCCATCCGTCTAATCCAAAGAGTGAGAAGTCCAGGGGTGGGTGCGGCGGGAAGTCCATCAAGGCAGGCTCTCAGTGCTCCCTGCTGCGGGTATCGCGTCAGCCAGCGGCCATGTCGACGGCATTCACCCGCACCGGCTTGATCGTGACCACCAGCCGGTGGGCATTATCGCCGTCGAATGCTTTGAGATCGGCTCCATACTTCTGGCCCACGCGGGCGGCAAACACGTAGTCGGGATCGTCGGCGATCTCGGCATCGCCGCGGATCTCCAGGTAACGGGACGGAGTTGCTCTGTCCAGAATGAACAGGTTCACCGCCGGGTTGGCGCGCAGGTTCTTCGCCTTCTGCCGGTCCGTGT
Organism: Acidimicrobiales bacterium; assembly: GCA_036489775.1. Lineage (GTDB taxonomy): Bacteria > Actinomycetota > Acidimicrobiia > Acidimicrobiales > RAAP-2 > Bog-473. Next base: position 21,947 of record DASXFC010000053.1, read on the forward strand.
TCAACGACACTTTGATCTCGTCACCCTCGGCGAGGAACCAGACCGCCGAGAGTTGCGGTCGGCCGTCTGCTCCGACCGTGGCCAAGATGGCGGTGTCGGCTTCCAGCAGGTCTCGGTGGCTGTCGGGGATGTTGGTCATGTCTCTGTTTTACCGGGAATCAGAGAACTTGGCGCGCAGCGAAGGAACCAGAATGCCAACCAGTCCCCGAAGGGTGGCCAGCGTGGTGCTGCGCCAGTCGAAGTAGTCGCGCCAGAGCGTCACTTGCCCGTTCTCCACTTCGAACACACCGCAGACCCAGAACTGCATTCGAAACGGGCCGAGGATGAGCGCGTCAGTCCGCTCGGTGAGGACGGATGAACCACTTCCGGCAATCCGGTGCACGACCACCGCAAAGCCGAGGTGATGGCGGTAGTAGGCCCGAGCAGCCCGACTGAACCGCTCCTTGCCCCGAATCGTGGGGAGTGACACGTTGGAGTAGACGATGTCATCGGCCACGAGTTCGATGACCGTTTCAACATCCCCGTCTTGCATGGCATCGAGGAAGCGGGTGACCACCTCGACCGGGGTGTAGAGATCCTGCAGGTTCTTCGCGATGTCCTGCTCTGCCTGCCGTTTGGGGGTCACGGTTGGCTCCTCGGGTACTCAAAAATGGCGGAAATGCGAAAGTAACACCATCCGCGGATCGCGGCACAGCGCCGCTTTGGCCCAATGATCAGGCTTTACCCGTCACCAGGACGATCTTCCCTCGGGTGTGCCGCTGCGCAAGCAACTCGTACGCCTGGCGCACGTCTTGTAGAGGGAAGGTGGCGGCAATCGGAATGGACACCTCTCCCTGCTCGATCAAGGATGCCAGCTCTGTGATCACGCCTCCGACATCGTCAACGGTTGACATGGCGTCCACATGGGTCCCAAGGCGCGCTCCGGCATCCCAGTCGATGATCGTGTCCACTCGATCCGGTTTGATACCGAGCTCGTCGACAGCCAGGTCGACATACCCGCCGCCGAAACAGTCGATGAAGGCGTCGATGCCGCCGCCCGCCGCGGTACGGAGACGTTCCCCGAGGCCGTCGCCGTAGGTGACAGCCGTGACGCCCATCGACTCCAACCAGTCAGCGTTCTCCGCTCCGGCAATACCCAAAACCGTGGCCCCCGAGTGACGAGCCAACTGGATGGCGATCGATCCCACCCCACCAGCCGCCGCGGAAACTGCGACGACCTCGCCGCGCTGCAACCCGACGGACTTCAGCGTCGCCCAGGCCGTGGTGCCGGCCACGTAGAGAGAGGCAGCCACCTCCCATGGCACGCCAGACGGCTTTGGCACAACGTGATCGGCAGGCAAGCTCACCGCCTCGGCCTGGCTCGACCGCTCGTCACTCCAGCCGATGACCTCGTCGCCGACCGCGACGTTGTCTACCCCGTCACCGATTTCCGCCACCACGCCAGCGAGGTCGCTGCCCTGCCCTGAGGGGAACGTTGCTGGCCAACGGGCATCGAGCAAACCCCTTCGGATCGACGCCTCACCCGGGTTGATGGCCGCCGCCACCACATTGACCACAACCCGGCCGGGGTCGGCCTGGGGCCGGGGAACCTCGACCACGTTGAGGACGTCAATCTCCCCGTAGTGGTCGAAGCGGACAGCTTGAACAGTCGGACCAGTCATACGGCCTCCAACCTGCACTCTGAACCCGATATTCCACCCTGTCTCGCCGTAAACATTCAGCCCCTCATGTGACCTGCACTTCTTGAGGCAAGGCAACGTTCGAAAGCAGGGCAAGGCGCGACCCCGAAGGGTTTGATCAGACGGCCCGGCGCGGCAGGACGAGGCCGGGGTGTGGCTGCGTAGTC
>DASXFC010000060.1:0-73852 GCA_036489775.1 Acidimicrobiales bacterium
TGCAATCCGAAGGATGTCACCTGGTAGCGGTTGGTGTGCGGGATGCGCTCAATGAGTCCGTGGAGGCGGAGCCGCCGCAGGTCATAGGTCATCCTCCCGGCTCCGATGGTGCCGGGGTCGAGGCCCAAGAGAGGCGTGAGAGGTTCAATCCCGGGGGGCGCACTCGAACAGGCGCACTCAATTCTCTGGTCAGAGCCTTTTATGTCTCAAAGTGTCGGCCAAAATAGCCCGTGGGGAGCCAAAAAGGGGCTCTCCTCACTGATCCGTGGGTCAGTTTGGCCCGCTGAAGTCGTCAGCTTTCGCGGTCGCCGCCGGCGAGCGAATATGTGGCGATGCCACTATCCACCGTCCCTGATTGGGAGCCCGACGGCGAAGAGGATTACGAGGTAGCCCGTGCGGAGCTGAAGGAGCGGTTCGCCCAATGGCTCGGTATCGTCGGGATCGAGTCCCAGGGCGACGACGGGGAGGCTCCGATCCACTACAAGTGGGCCTATGTCGACGGCCACTTGACCCGATGGACGCGCCGAGACCTCGACCAGATCTATCTCGAGCTGCACCCGGCCAAGGTGATGGTCGACAACGACGACCTCGACGGAGTACTCGAAGAAGCCAAGAACTTCATCGGCTTCTTGGACGAGACCGGGCTGCTCGCCCCCGACAGCGAGTCGGCCGACGTGCTGGTCGCCCATCTCGAGGTGATCGCCGAGCCGTTCCGCCTCAACATGGCCGACGCCTCGCGCTACAGCTTCGGCAAGCGGCTGTGGACCACGGCCCAGGCCGAGGGCGTCCGCATGGACGATCAGGCCTCGCTCAATGCCTTTATCGCCGACTTCAACACCCGGCCGATCAGCGAACGCGATGCCGTCTTGGGACCGGGTCTCCCCCCGAGGCCGCAGGCCACCGGGAGGTTCACCCCGCCGGGCACCAGACCCAAGCCCCCCTCAGCCAAGCGCCGCAAGCGCCGGCGCTGATGAGAGGCCCCGCCCAGGCAGCGGTGGGCAGTACCCACCACGATCGAGCAGAGCGAGGGCAATCAGGTGCTCAGGCTGGGCGAACCCGAAGGCCATGCGGTGGAGCACCTGCAGCTTGGGTGTTGGTGCTCTCGATCAACGCGTTCGACAGGTTGTGCAGCATGACCGCTTCGATGCCGGCGATGTTCTTCTTGATCTTGCGCCCGAGCTCGACAAAGGCACCGATGCGACAGCGCTGGGCCCAATCCAGCCAGGCCTCGAGCATGGTGAGGGCAAGGACTCCCTTGGTTCGGATGGCGATACGGAGTTAATTCATCAGGTAGGCGCGATAGAGCTTCGTGTTGACCTTGGCGATCCAGGCCAGCTTGTTGGCCTGACGGGGGGTGAGGTCCTCTGGATTACGCCACAGGGCATAGCGCGATCCCTTGAGTTCGCGGGCGTGCTGGGTCATGCCACCTTTTCTCGCCTCGTTCCAGACCTCTCGACGCACGCCGTCGAGGGCCGCGGTAGCCCAGGCCACCACGTGAAAACTGTCGATGCACAGCGTGGCGTTCGGGCAACATTCGGCCACCACGTCAGCGATCCACTCGGCCGCATCCGCCGACACCAGGCGGATCTGTGCACAGCGCTCCTCGCCCAAGAGGACGAAGAAGCTGTGAAGCGTCTTCTTGTCCCGGCCAACGGCGGCCCAGACCAGGCGTCCCGAGGCGTGATCGACGCAGATGGTGAGGTAACGATGGCCGCACTTGTAGGAGATCTCGTCGAGTCCGATTCGGGTCAACCCCTCGAAGGGGTCATGGGCGGCCCGTCCATCGGCCACCACCCGTTCGATGATGGCGCCCACGCTCCTCCAGGCGATGCGCAGCAACTCGCTCACCGTCGATTTGGGGGTATGGGTGACCAACCACGCCACTGTGTCGTCGAAGTCGCGGGTGTGGCCGGCCCCGTGACGGGCCCAGGGCACCTGGGCGACTGTCGGCCCGTGGCTCGGACAGTTCACCCTCGGAGAATCGGCCTGGAGGAAGCAGCGCAGCGTCCCGAGATCGAGGGCGCGCCAGTTGCGCCGTCCTTCTCCCTGGTCATAGCCCGGCGCACGCACGCCACAGCGCCCACACCGACGCTTAGTAGACCGTCTCGGACGCACATGGACCACCACCGTGTCGGACTCCTCGTCGAAGTCCACATCCTCGATCACCGTGGCCCGGTCGACACCGAGCACGCGACGCCATACGTTGGCACCGAACATCGCCATCCTCCTCGCTTTGTTTTCTGGACCGTCAAGCAGTCCGAAAACTAGGCAGGGATGGCGTTGTTCGCGATAGGACCAGGTCAGGGCACCCACGGATCAGTCAGGAGAGCCAATTTCCAACATCAGTCCACCCGGTCCATCAGCGTCTCCCCTATTCGTTCCTGAGGAGGAGACAGCCGCCGGGCGTCCCGCCGCCGGTCGCCACCAGGGCCACCCGAGCATCAGCGACTTGCCGCTCCCCACCTTCCCCTCGGAGCTGGGTCACCGCTTCATGGAGAAACCCGAATCCATGAGTCCGTCCCGCAGAGAGCTGGCCTCCGTGGGTATTGAGGGGCGTGGCCCCGCCAATTGCGAGCCGGGAACCATCGCCGATGAATGAAGCGGCCTCACCGATCTTGCAAAAACCCAGACCTTCGATCCACGAAATGCAATTGAATGTGAAGCCGTCGTAGAGTTCGCAGACGCTCACGTCGTTAACCGTCAGATCGGTCCGGCTCCAAAGATGTGCCGCCGGTCCAAGCACTTGTGGCTCGTGAGTCAGGGTGCTCTGGTCCCATGAGATCCGCTCCCTCACCTGAGTCCCTACCGCCTCCACATAGATCGGCTGGTGATCCATGTCGTGCGCGAAGTCGCGGCGAGAGACCACCACGGCGATTGCCCCATCGCTCGGTACATCGCAGTCATACAGCCCGAAGGGCGTCGAGATCATGCGGGCATCGAAGTAGTCGTCCAAGGAAAGCGGATCGCGATAGACGGCTCGTGGGTTGAGGCTGGCGTGCCGTCGTGCATTCAACGCGATTCGGGCAAGCATCTCTCGATCGGCCCCGAACTCATAGAAATAGCGGTTGGCCAACATGCCGATCCAGTTGGCCGCTGACGCGGCCCCATAAGGCATTCTCCAGGAGAAATCACCACTGACCCGAGTGGGACCCGAACCTCCACCAACTCGAGCCAGTGTGGACGATGTGGATTCCCACACGGTTCGAAAACACAAGACGTGATTGCACAGCCCCGCGGAAATGGCCAACATGGCGTTCACGACGGCCCCGGTCGGGCCCGGCGTGTCGCCACCGCCACTAATCCAGGTTGGATGAACGGCCAATGCCTCCTCCAAAGGCGTCACCCCGCCTTCGCTCATGCCACCAGGTGCAGAGCCCGGATACGTCGCCAGGCCGTCTATGTCACCGACCTCGAGTCCGGCATTCTCAATCGCCTCTAAACAGGCGTCAACGGTCAGTGAGAGCGGCGGTCGCATCAGGCGACGCCCAACATCGGACATGCCAATCCCACTGATGATGACGTCGTCTTCGAACTTCGGACCGCTCCGGCGCATCCGCACTTTGCCAATAGGCGGATCCGCAGCCGGCGGCGCGTCGGCCTCATCGAGGGGAACAAACAGCGGAATCCAGACGTCGCCCTGATCCTCGAATTCGACCTGCACGCGCATGCCAACCCGGACCTCGTCGAGTGGGCATTTGATCACATTCGATGTGATGCGCACGCGATGGTCCTCGTCCAGCGAAACGATGGCGATGGCATAGGGCGGCGGCATGCCCGGAAGCCACTGGTGGTAGTTGATCGTGTAGGCGGCGACCGTTCCGTGGCCCGATACGGCGACCACCGCGATCTGACGACTACGACAGTACGGGCAAATTGGCCCTGGCGGATGGAGATAACTCGAGCATTCTTTACACTGCTGAATCCTGAGGCGGCCGTCCATCCCGCTAGTCCAGAAGGTCGTTGCTTCGAGGCTTAACTGCGGCAGCGGGCGCTTGTTGACGTTCTCTCGGCCTATGTCGTCGGAATCCGGCATGCTCAACGGGTCATTCCGCACTGCGAGGTGTGATTGATGGACACAAGTCGATCGCCACTGTCAGTCAGAGGACGGCAGTGGTTTCGAACTCTTGACCTCAAGCGTTCGGCCATCGCATCGCAGGGGCCCCATGCCAGCCTTTGTGCACAGCAACTCGGTTCCCGACGTCTCGTCGACGTAGCGCTTCCCAATGAGAACCGGCTCACCATCTTGAGTCGGCGCCTGACCAATAGGGGCGTCTCGGCTGCTCTCGGTCATTGGGGTCCCGCAACAACTGAACTCGACGTCGCTATCGGGTGCTCGAACAACGACGACCTCAGTGTCGCAGCTCTCGCTGAAGAGGCGCGCGCCAGGTTTGAGTTTCACAGGTTCTCCTCATCAAAGGACGGCTATTTGTGCGTCGGCCGCTTCACGTAACTTCGCGAAGCGATGCGACGTCTTTGTAGATCTCGGGGCTAGGAGTCGGACATCAGACCGATGGCGATGTACGCAGCGCGGATGGCCGCCTTTTGCGCGTCGGGTAGTGGAGGCTGTGGAGGGCGCGAGCGTGGATAGCTTCCGACAGGGAGGCCGAGTTCGTGGGCGGCGGCTTTGAAGGCAGATCCCCAATGGGTGTACACGGCCTCGACGTTTGAGGCGCCGAACGCGCCATGCAACCTCGCCACCAAGTCGTCCAGGCCCGACTCATACCAATGGTCGACGGCCTCGGACAGTTTGTCCGACACCAAGAGGTCCCACTGGGCGCTGTAGATCCGGATGTCGGGTAGCTCATAGAGATACCCCGATCCTCCAAGTATTCCCGGCGCCGTGATGCCCTGACGCAGGAAACCGCCCCGATAGGCGAGCATGTCGCACTCCCAAATGACCAACTCTGGGACCAACCGATGCAGGGCAGCGGAATGACTGGGACGGAACATGCCGTTCTTCACCGCACAGATAGCGGGGAATTCATCCACCAGCCGGGCGCATTCGTCCGGCGTCAATATCCAACCGGCGGCGTGGGTGTTGAAAAGCCCCAATGCGATATCGGTTCGTTCCACCACGTACGCCAGCAGTTGGCGGGTAGACTCATAACCCCGTGCTTCGAAGTACGGCGGGATGAGAAAGCAGATGTCCGCTCCCGTTGCCGCCGCATGCTGCGCCAGCTCGACCGTCTCCAGCACATTCGTGCTGGCCGGACAGGCTTCAATGAGGGCTCCAGGCTTGATGGCCCGGGTCTCTTCGACCGCAACTTCGAGAATCCGCTTGCGTTCACTGGTCGAGAGGGCCCAGCATTCGCCGACCAATCCGCCAACCCAGATGCCGTCATGGTCGAGTGCTCCGACACAATGGGCGACGAGTGCCCGCAGAGCCCCTTCGTCGATCTCCTCGCCTCCGGGGCCGCTGAAGGGCGTATACAGCGAGTCGATCATGCCTCGTAAGGCACCGGGTGCCCAGTCGCGAGCTTCAGATGCGTGTGCCATGTTTCTCGACCTCCTCTTGGGATGCGCTCATCATGTTTTTGGACGACTCCGAGGTAACCCGAGGAGTTGCTCGGCGATCAAGCTGCGGAGCACTTCACTCGATCCTCCATAGATGGTGCTGGCCACCGAGCACCGAAAGTGGTATTCGAACGTGCCGCCCTGAGAAGTCTCTGGATCGGTCCAGTCGATCATCGCTGATGGGCCAACCATGTCGAGGACCTCTTTTGACCATCGAACGTAGGTTTCGGGACCGAAAAGTGCAGCATGGGGGCCCGACTTCGCCCCCAGCTGCTCAAGGAACCCAACCCGATAACCCAAAAGTTCCGCTACCTCGGCGTCAATGGCCAGGCGCGCCAGACGTTGACGCACCAATGGGTCGTCCAACATCGTGTCGCCCTCACCATCAGGCGTCTGGCGAGCCCAGGTGACGGCCGCTTCGTACAGCTGAGTGGTTCGCGACGCTGGTGCCACATTCTGCTCGGCCTCAAGGGCCGCTCGCATGACATGAAGCCCCTTCTCGGGCTCCCCGACTCGCAGACTGTCGCTGACCCGCACGTCGTTGTAAAAGACAATATTCGTTCGCTCGTAGCCCATCGTGTACACCGCCTGGATCTCAATCCCTGGCGTGTCCATTGGGACGAGCAGCATGGTCAATCCATGGGGACCATGAGACTCAGGATCACTCCGGGTCAACAAAAAGCAGTAGTCGGCCCGGTGAGCAAACGTCGTGAACATCTTCTGGCCGTTGATGACCCATTCGTCACCATCACGCACCGACCGCGTCTTACACGCGAAGACGTCCGATCCCCCTTCAGGTTCGGTATAGCCCAAGCAGATGAGCGTTTCGCCAGCGGCCACCCCTGGCAGGATCGCCTCGCGCAACTGCGGCGAACCGAGAGCACGGATGGCATTGGCACTGAGCATCGTGGTACCTGGGCCAATCGTCGGACCACCGGCACCCCGAATGACCGCCAACATGGCGGCAGTCTCGAATGGATCGAGTCCAGCCCCACCTTCTTCCTTCGGCCACATCGGAGCCACCCAGCCCTTGGCCCCCATGGCCTTGAGGAGTGAGCGGCTGATGCCGTCGCCCGTCCGAAGTTCGTCTTCCAGCATCTCAGGGGTGATGTGCTCGGCCGCAAAGGCCTGCGCCTGGGTGCGGATGTTTTGGAGGTGAGGTGGTTCGTGAAAGTCCACTATGCATCCACCGGTATGGCAGGCACCAGCGCTCTACGTAGCTGCGGCCGGGAAGACCCAAAGGTTCCTACCGCCACCATTTCAAGCTCTCGCTCGGGATCAGCAAAGGTGGTCACCCACGCCTTGGCCCTTCGGAAGTACAGCTGAATATCGCACTCGGCCGTGAAGCCGTAGCCACCATGGATATGGAGGCTGTGCTGTGTGGCTGCATACGCTGTTTCTGCCGCGAAGACGAAGGCCATAGCGGCCAAGGCCGGGGCTCGGGGAAGATCCTCGGTGACAGCCCAGCAGGCTTTCCAGGTCAAGAGCTGTGAGCCATCCTTGGCCACCAGGGCATCCGCCATCGGGTGAGCCACAGCCTGATACGTGCCGATCGGGATACCGAATGCCTCGCGCTGGCGCGCGTACGCCGCACCAATTTCGATGGCTTCGCTGGTCAATCCGTTGAGCGCGGCGGCTCGGAGGATCCGGACTTCGTTCAAAGCCGCGGCGAAACTGCGCCTCGGGTGATCTCCCTTGGCCAGGATGTCTACTTCGGCAGCGGTTCCCCAGCGCGCCATGGGGAGACCGCCCATGTTCGATACGGGCCGAACGTCAGTTGGACGGTGCACTGCGACAACCTGGTCCCCCTGGAGTCCGAGCACCACGTCGGCCACCGCACCGTCGGTGAGAAGTTGGCGCTCCACGGGACCTTTGCCCGTAGCGAGCGTCACAATTCGGCTCCCCGACAATGCCTCATCGAGAAGGTCAGTGGCCCCGCACTCGGCCAACAGGCGAGCGGCGGCGGCCGGCTCGACCAATGAAATGGGGGCTACGCGCCGACCGGCCTCTTCGGCGATGAGAGCCAGTTCCAAGATGCCGCCCCCTCCTCCACCCAGGGGTTCAGGCACGCCAACGCCCAGGGCGCCCGTGGCAATCACGTGCGCCCACAGTGCGGCATCGTGACCCAGAGGCTCGGCTTCACGGACCCGAGTCGGTGTTGCCTCTTTGGAAAACAGCAGGGCAAAGGTCTGTCGGACCGATTCCTGCTCTTCGGTCAGGGCGAAGTTCATGTGATCACGTCCGAAACCTTGAGTTCGGCCAACTCCTCCCAGGTAAGGCCCAGCTCGAGCAGGATTTCCTCGGTGTGTTCCCCCATCTCCGGGGCGCGAGTGAGGTCGGGCGGCTCCTCGTCAAACTGGACAGGATTGGCGACCAGTTCGAAATCTGAACCCTCCACCCCGGTCACGGTCCGAATGAAGCCATTCGCCTTTACCTGTTCGTCGTCATAGACGTCGAGCGGACGCTGGTAGACGGCCCACGGGCCCTCCTGCTCGTTCAGCAGTTCAGCGCATTCCTTGAGTGTGCGTCGACCAAATTCAACATCGAGTTCGGCCACACACTCAGCACTGTTCTTTCCTCTGGCCCGAGCATCGATGAATCGAGGGTCATCACCGAGCTCTGGTCGACCGAGCAGACCGCACAGCGTTACCCAGTACCTATCTGATTGGAGCATGACGAGTTGGAGGGTCCGATCATCTGATGTCTTGAAGGCCCCGACGATCGGATTCGGGCTTTCGGAGCGACTCCGTTTGGGCAGCTCAGCAATTCCCATCATCTTTGAGAGCACGATGTGTGGGGAGGCATTCCACAACCCATAGGAAAGGAGCGAGACATCGACCACAGAGGGCTCGCCCGTCTTTGCCCGCTGGAACAGCGCAGCGGCAATGCCCCCGGCAATCGTTTGGCCTCCGGCAATGTCGCCGAAAGCGATTGGCTGAGAGCGCGGGTAGTCGTCGCCCTGTGAGACCAGAGAACCCACCGAACCACGGGCCCAATACGACGTGGCGTCATACCCACCCTTTTCGGCATCGGGACCCTTGATCCCATTGCCACTGCCGCGCACATAGATGATGTTTGGATTTATGGCTCGAAGGTCCTCCACATCAATGCGCAGCCGACGTCGAGCATCGGGCAAGAAGTTGGTCAAAAAGACGTCGGCCTCGGCGACCAAGCGGTAGAGCAGCTCTCGACCGGCCTCGGCCGCGAGATCAAGACCGACACTTCGTTTGCCCCGGTTGGGGATCTCGATCATGAAGTTCACATCGCTCTTGGGAAGAATCCCACCCGCGGCCAATCCTCGTTGGGGATCCCCGGTCTGGGGGTGCTCGACCTTTATGACGTCAGCACCCCAGTCCGCCAGGACGGCACCAGCTGCAGGCACGAAGGTCCACGCAGCAACTTCGATGACCCGTACCCCCTCCATTGGACGATTGCTCATGCGTGTCCCCTCAAACCTCGATCACAACAGCCGTGCTCATGCCGCCACCGGCACACATGGCGGCGACGCCGATGCCACCGCCACGTCGACGCAGTTCGTACAACAGCGTCGAGATCATGCGGGCTCCCGTCATGGCAATCGGGTGACCAAGACTGCAACCACTTCCATTTGGGTTGACGATCTCGGGATCGATCTCGAGGAGCCGTGTGGTAGCGACGCACATGGAGGCAAAGGCCTCATTGATCTCGAAGAGGTCAACATCAGCCAGGGAAAGTCCGGCGCGTGCCAAGGCTTTGGGAATCGCCTGGACTGGGGCCAATCCCGTTTCTTTGGGCGGCACCCCGATGCTGGCCCAGGATCTGATGACCGCCAGCTGCTCCGCCTGGTCGCCGACTAAGTCCGATGATGCCAAGACGAGGGCGGCAGCACCATCGTTGATCCCAGCTGAGTTGCCCGCAGTGATGCTGAAGCCATCAATCTCGGGATGGATGGGTTTGAGGGAAGCGAGGCGTTCCATGGTGGTATCGCGCCGCGGGTGCTCATCAACCTCGAAGGCAATCGTGGTCCCATCTGGCAGGCGGACAGGATATGGGGTGATTTCCTCGGTGAAGGCTCCATGGTCGATGGCAGCCACCGCCTTGCGATGAGACTCAAGAGCCCAGCTGTCCATGTCCTCGCGAGTGACGCCAGCCAGTTGGGCGGCGTTCCAGCCGACAGTGATGCTCATGTCCCGATTGGGTGCTTCGACCGAATCTGGGTGGCTCGGTGGTATCCACCACTCTTCCCACTCGGTGCTCCCGGCGGTTCTTTGCTGCATCCGAGGCATGAATGATGACGATTGGACTCCGCCGGCGATGACGGCCCGGTCCATTCCGGCTCCAATGCTGGCTGCAGCCATGGTTACAGCCGCCAGTCCGGAGGCACAATGCCGATTCACTGCCGTGCCGGGGGCGCCGACAATGCCAGCCTCGATGGCGGCATGGCGGGCAATGTCGCCACCACCGGCCAGGGACTCACCGAGGATGACGTCATCGATCGAGGCGGCATCCACGCCAGATCTCGCCATGGCTTCGCGGATGACATGGCTGGCCAAATCGAACGGGTCCGTGTCGGCCAGGCTGCCTTTGCGCGCCGTCCCGATTGCGGTCCGACAGGCAGAAATGATCACGGCGTCTGGCAAGGCGTGGACCCCCTTCGTCTCGCGGAGCTCAGTTCATTTGACGCTCTCAGCGGGGGTAGAATATGCTTCTCCGTTAGCAAAAGTCAAGACTGCGGTATTTGCGATGTCCCGTGATTGCACTAATACTGGCCTGGTCGCGAGTTGGGGGTTCCATGTCGCAAAGCACCATCGAGTTCGATCCCTTTTCGGACACCTTTTTTGACGATCCCTACGCGACCTATGCTCGAATGCGAGACGACGCGCCGGTCTACTTCAATGAGAATTACGGCTTCTACGCCCTGTCCCGGCATGCCGATGTCGTAACCGCCCACGGCGATCCGATGCGCTTTGTTAGCTCGTATGGGATCACGCTCGAGCTGCTCCTCCAGAAGCAGCCCATGGTCACCAACATGATGATCGTGATGGATCCGCCCGAGCACACTCGCCAGCGCAAGCTGGTGAGCCAGGCCTTCAGCCGCAACGCCATCGGTAGCCTCGAACCGCTGATCGCCGAAGTGATTGACGGATACCTCGACGCCCTCACGGGTCGCAAGGATTTCGACCTGGTGACCGAATTCGCCGCCCTCTTTCCGGTCGAGGTGATTTCCACCATCCTTGGCGTCCCTGAAGGCGAGCGTCAGCAGGTTCGTGTGTGGGTCGACACGTTCTTGCACCGAGAGGAGGGGAACCCCAACACCACCCAGGAGGGCATGGAGGCATCCCTCCACATGGCCGGTTACTTCTTGGACCTGGCCAAACTCAAGCGGCGCGAACCAGATGGTCGCCTGATCAGCAAGCTCACTGAGGCGGTCCTCGCCGACGAAGATGGAAACGACCAACATCTGAGCGACGATGACGTGGCGGCCTTCTCCGTCCTCATTGCCGGTGCGGGATCAGAGACGGTGACCAAGCTGATTGGGAGTGGAGTTGTCCTCTTCGACCAACACCCAGATCAGTGGGGACTGGTGCAGGCAGACAAGTCCGCCATCCCGCACGCCGTCGAAGAAATACTGCGGATGCACCCACCATCTCAATATCAGGGTCGCTTTGCCCTTGAAGCGGTTGAGTTCGAAGGTGGCACCATCCCGGCCAACTCCCCCGTGCTCCTCCTCACCGGCTCGGCCACCCGGGATCCCCGTGTCTATGAGCAACCTGACACCTTCGACATCGGGCGGGGCGGGCGAACAACATTGGCGTTCGGCTACGGCGTCCACGGCTGCCTAGGGGCCTGGCTAGCCCGCCTCGAATCCAATCTTGCGTTCGAAGGGATCAGAGCCCGCTGGCCCCATTTCGAAGTGCAGCACGATGGGTTGCGAAGAGTCAACATGTCAAACGTGGCCGGTTACTCAAGCGTCCCTGTTGTCGCGCCCTAACAGCGAGCCGCTAGCCATGACCGATCCCTTGCGAAAGTACGGTCTGCCGCTCGACCTCGAGGACGTGCCGGCGACGGTGCCCGAAGCACTTGGGCTGCGAGCCCAAAGGCCCGACGATCCATTCGTCGTGGGTCCTGACTTCCGATTGACCTTTGGTCAAGCCGATGCCAAGAGTGCCCTCCTCGCCTGTCAGTTGCTGGCCGCCGGCATTGGCAAGGGATCTCGGGTTGCCCTGCTGTATCCCAATGGGCCCGATTGGGCGGTGACCTGGCTGGCCATGACCCGTATCGGAGCCCTGAGTGTGCCTCTTTCCACCTTTGCGCCCGGGGCTGAGCTGGCCCGCATGATCCGTCACACCGACGTGCATGCCCTGCTGATCGGTCCGCGCTTCGGTGATGATGACCTGGCCGCTCGCCTTGTCTCAGGCCTGCCTGATCTGGCCACGAGCGATCACCGACTCGAACTCGAAGATGCACCGTTCCTTCGCTGGGTCCACGTCGACGGTGATCACGCCCCGGCGTGGTCCCGGTCCCTTCCTGAACCGATGGCACGCCCTGTTCTTCTGGCGGCCGAGAAGGAAGTATCCCCTGCCGACGCCTTGGCCATCATTAATACCTCCGGCGCAACGGCAGCCCCAAAGGCCGTAGTGCATAGTCATGGATCCCTCGTCCGACATGCCGCACTTCTGGCCCGACGCCGCGGCCTTACCAACGAGGACCGGATTTATTCACCGATGCCGTTTTTCTGGGTCGGAGGGCTCACCATGGTGTTGCTCGCCGCACTGACCTCGGGCGCCGGAGCGGTCGTACAGGAGCGCTTCGAGCCGGGAGAGGCGCTCGATCTCATCGAACGCGAGCGGGTGACTCAAGTGTCCTGCTGGCCCAATGCGGCGCGCCAGATGGCCGACCATCCGTCCTTCGTTGGACGGGACCTGCGCGCTGTTCGAGGGGGCACTCTGGTCGAAGCGCTCCCAGCTGAGTACCGTCCACCAACGGCGAATCGTGCACCGATGCCACTCGGGATGACCGAGACCGGTGGGCCCCACACAGGACCCGACGACGCTTACGCCATCCTGTCTGAATCACTCGCGGGCACGCTTGGGCGTTCACTGCCCGGGATGGAACACGTCGTCGTCGACACTGAGTCCGGGCTTGAGCTCTCGGCCGGCGCCGAGGGCGAACTCATGGTGCGGGGCGCCTTCCTCATGGACGGTTTCTACAAACGGGAACGACATGAGGTCTTCACACCCGACGGTTGGTATGCCACCGGTGACCAGGGGTGGTTTGGCGAGGATGAACATCTCCGATTCACCGGTCGCCGGACGGCAATGATCAAGACCGGCGGGTCAAACGTTTCTCCGGCCGAAGTTGAGTTGGCGCTGGCCCAGCTCGACGGTGTGCGTGAGGCATTTGTGTTCGCCATCCCGGCTGCCGAGCGTGGAGAAGACGTCGCAGCGGTCGTGGTGTCCGAAGGTTCCACCCCGATCGAAGCACATGAACTCAGGGAGTCACTGCGTGAAGTTCTGTCGAGTTACAAGATCCCTCGCCATGTCCGGGTCATCGCCGAAGTGGATCTTCCCAAGCTGCCAACTGGCAAGGCTGACCTCGTCTCCCTGCGCGATCTCTTTAAGGAGACTTGAAGCGTAAGGCGATTTAGATTCCCATCCCCAATCCGCCATCGACCGGGATAACGGCGCCTGTCACGTACGACGCGTCGTCGTGCAGAAGGACGGCAACCATGTGCGCCAGCTCTTCGGGTCGGCCAAATCGTCCAACGGGAACGTTGTCGGCGATGGCCTCTCCGTCGGTCAGGGTGAGTTCGTTCAGCAGGTCGGTGGAGAATCCGCCAGGCATCAGACAGTTGACCGTGATGCCCGCCCGTGCGACGGTTCTGGCCAGCGACCTGGTCAAGCCCACCAGCCCTGCTTTGCCGGCGGCGTAGTCGATCTGAAATGGGCTGCCCATAACGGCGGTGATTGACCCGATATTGACGATTCGGCCGAATCGGGCTTGGCGCATTGGCACGATGGCCGCTTGGGCCAAATGGAAGGCCCCGGAGAGATTGACTTGGAGACTGGCGTCCCATGCCTCGGGTGTGAGATCGACCAGCTTGGTCTCGCGGAGCGTGCCCGCATTGTTGACCAGGTAGTCGATGCGACCGTGGATGGCCACCACGTTAGAGATCAGCTGCTGGCACGAGACTGGGTCGCTCACATCGACGCGGATAGTGGTGAGAGCACCAGATGACTCCAGATCCCCGGCGAATCGTTCTGCCGCGGCATCATCTTGGCGGTACGCGGCCGCGACCGTCACGCCGTCGTTCAGGAGGCGAGCTGATATAGCGGCGCCAAGACCACGGGTCCCTCCGGTCACCACGGCTACTCGAGGGCCGGATTCAGCCACCCTTTCGCCTTTCAGCCTGTGCCTCTACCAGTGCATGCACTTCAGGAGTGTCGAAGCTCTCCTCTTCGGCGCTCAGGGTCGATTCAAGGGCTGCGTTGGCTGCCGCCACGAGTTGAAGATTGAGGGCGCGCTTGGTTGCCCTCACCGAATGTGACGAGAGTTCGCTCAATCTCTTGGCCAAAGCCATCGACTCGGCGTGAAGCTCATGTCGAGGCACGACCCGATGAATCAAGCCCAGCCGGTGAGCTTCGAGCGCCGGCATCCGGTCGCCCGTCAGAAGGTACACCCGAGCGGCGGGGAGGCCAGCCAAGATGGGCCAGGCGATGGCGCCGCCGTCACCCGGTACAAGGCCAATCTTGACCCGTGGTTCAGCCAGGTACGCATCATCGGCCATGAGCACGATGTCGCAGAGCAAGGCCAATGTGGCCCCCGCGCCAACCGCCGGCCCGTTCACGGCAGCGACCACCGGAACGTCCAACGCGAGCAGCGCCCAGAAGAGCGACCGACTCGTATCGAGCGTGGCCCGCCGAAGGGCGGGGTCTACTTGCATGCGCTGGATCAGCCCGAAATCGCCTCCGGCACTGAAGACATCACCGGTCCCGGTGATCACTACAGCCCGCACCTCAGGCTCCGAAGCAATTGCGCGAATGGCCGAGAGGAGGGCTTCATGAAGGATCCCATCAAGGGCGTTGCGGCTCTCGGGCCGATTCAAGGTAAGCACCCGAACCGCGGTCCCCTCGGACAACAGACCGTTGCCGCTGTCTCCGGGGCTCACAGCTGCACCAGTCGAGGTGCCTCACCACGTTCGATCAAGGAGCGACCCACCTGTGGTGCCAACTCATTCGCGCTGCCGAGCAGCCGTTCGAGGACAAGCGCACGCTTCATGAATTGGTGGAATGGATGCTCCGAGGTGAATCCGATGCCAGCCAGAAGCTGTTGGGTATGGGCGGCAGTGACCGAGACGGCATTACCAGTCACCACTTTCGCCGTTGCTGCAGCAAGCCAAAGGTCATCTGAATCCCATGCCGTTTCCGCAGTGCATTGCGCTGCCGTGGTCGCCACGTATGCCTCCACGAGCTTGTGGCGTACCGCCTGAAAGGTGCCGACCAAACGGCCGAACTGCACCCGCTCTGAAACGTGCCATCGCGCCTGCTCGATCATGACGAACAGGTCGCCAACGATCTGGTGGCAGAGCGCCAGCCGGCCGCGGGCTTGCGCGACGCCCCACCAACTGCTGGCCACTTCCATTTGAGCCACCACCACATGCCCCGAGACGGTTCCGGACACTTCGCTCACGTCGAGACCCGGATCCATCCCGGCTCGCCCGATGACAGCCAACTCGCTTGGATCCACCGAAATGATCGCGAACCCATCACCGTCTTGGGGACGCACCGCCAGGACGAGAGGGGAGGTGACATCACGGGGGCCAACAAGCAGGCCGTTCACGGTGACGGTGTCGTCCCTTTGCACACCGGCTACCGAGCTCTTCGGTCGAGGGAGCACCACGTTGGCCCCGCCATCGACGCCGATGCGCCCAAGGTCGGCGGCCAACACATCGTGCAGTCCAGCCGACCAGTGGCCCGTCCGTCCTTGGGCGCTGAACAACGCCCGGATCGCCGCATCCGGGTCAGTTGTCAGTACCTCCAACCATCCGAAATCATCCAATAACGAGGTGAGCTGGCGCCCGTCAGCGGATTGGGCCATCTCGAAGAGGGTGTCGTCGAGCAGCTTTAACTCGTGTACATCCATCACGGCACCTTGGGGAGGTCCAAAAGACGCGAGGCGACGATCTCACGTTGGATCTCACTCGTGCCGCCGTAAATAGTGGCCGCCCGCGAATACGCCCATTCTTTTCGGTAGCGATCGGCCAGAGGCGAGTCGTCGAACTCGACTACGCCGGGCAGGACGAGCCGAGCCACCTCAAAGACTGACTGGTCCGCCGCCGCAATGAGGATCTTGTCAATGGACGAATCGGCCGCCTGGAGATCACCGGTGGCCACCCGTTGTTGAGTGGATCTGGACCGGGCTCGCAGGGCCGACACATCAGCGAATGCTTGACCTATGGCCCGTTGCGCCGCCACATCGTCGGCATCGGCGATACCCGCAATCTCTCCGAGGTGATGGAGGAGCCAGCTGGCTCGTTGCCAGAAAATAGGACCCCGTTCACATGCCAAGATGTACTGGGCTACTCGCCACCCATCTCCTTGGGAGCCCAGCAGTCGAGTTCCGGGAACAGGGACCTGGTCGAAGAATGTTTCACAAAACTCATCTACGCCGGCCATGGTGTCCAGCGGTCGCACCGTGATACCGGCGCTGTCCATGTCGACAAAGAAGGCGCTCATGCCGCGAGAGCCGGTGCCCTCACCTTCGGTTCGGGCCAACACGATGCATCGGGCCGCATGGTGAGCCCAGCTCGTCCACAGCTTCTGACCCTGTAGTACCCAGTCATTGCCTTCTTTGACGGCGGTCGTCCGCAACGATCCAAGATCACTTCCGGCTTCGGGCTCGGAGAAGCCCTGACACCAGGTCTCATCGCCTCGGAGCATGGGCGGGACCACCTCGGCGGCGAGTGAACCGTTGGCATATTCGATCACTGCTGGCCCGAGAACTTCCGTCATCGAGTACGCGGCGCTATGCACCAGACCCCGGCCGGTCAGCTCTTCGCCGAGGACTGCTCGAAAGAGCGAACTACCCCCCAGTCCTCCGACCGCGGTCGGCCACCCCCAGCGCATCCAGCCCTCGTCGAAAAGGAGTTGCTGGACCCGGCGCTGGTGGGCCAGTAGTTCATCCGTGCTGCCGTGGTCGTCGTAGGGGGGTTTTAGCTCTGCACAGTGCTGTTCTATCCATGCCACCAGAGCCGCCCGAAACTCATCCGTCGTGGCGCTGCCGAAATCTCTCTCGTTCACGGCCACCTCTCGACAACAACCTTGGTTTGCGTGAAGAACTCGACGGCGTGATGGCCATGTGCATGAAGGTCGCCAAAGAAGCTATCGCCCCATCCGCTGAACGGGAAGGACGACATGGGTTGAGCGACTCCGACATTGACCCCAACGTTGCCGACCTCGGCCTCGTATCGGAACTGGCGCGCTGATCGCCCACTCGTTGTGAACAAGCACGCCATGTTTCCGTATCGGCCCGAGTTGATGAGGGACAGCGCCTCGTCCAGGTCAACGGCCCGCATGATGCCGAGTACGGGGCCGAACACTTCAGTTTCAGCCAGGGTGCTCTCCGGCGCCACGTGATCGAGAACGGTGGCGCCGACAAAGAAGCCCTTCTCGTGACCTTGCACCGAGACTCCCCTCCCGTCAACGAGGACATCGGCTCCGTCGCTCCCGCCCTGGTCGATCAGATTCTCTACCCTCTGCACGCTGTCGGCAGTGATCACTGGGCCCAACTCGACCCCGTCGACCATCCCGTTGCCCAAGGTTCTGGACCGAGCCAGCCGACTGATTGCCTCGGCGAACGGATCGCCAGCCGAACCTACGGCGATCATCGAGCCGCCAGCAAGGCATCGCTGACCGGCGTTGCCGAATGCACTCTCGGCGGCGATCGTCGCCACGGCATCGATTGATGCGTCAGGCAGAATGACCAGCGAATTCTTGGCCCCTCCCTGCGCCTGGACTCGCTTTCCGGCGGCCGCGGCCCTGGCATAGACCGAGCGTGCAGCCGGTGTGGAACCGACAAAACTCACGGCCCGCACATCGGGGTGGTCGATGAGAAGCTCCGATGTCGCCACACCTCCGTGCACCAGGCTCACCACGCCAGGAGGAAAGTCCAGGGCATCGAGAAGTTCGAACAGCAGTTCGGCCGTGCGAGGTGTGCGTTCGGATGCCTTGAGGACAAAGGGATTGCCACAGGCCACCGCGTAAGGCAGGAACCAACAGGGGATCATGATCGGGAAGTTGAACGGAGCGATAGCCAGGCAGACGCCGACCGGTTGACGGATCAGCATCTCGTCCACTCCGCAGGCGATGTCTTCGGCAAAGCGCCCCTGAAGGTTCGCCGGAGTTCCACAGGCCATTTCCACGTTGTCGATGGCACGACGGACCTCACCCCGGGCCTCACTCAGGACTTTTCCATGCTCTTCGGTGATGCAACGGGCCAGGTCTTCGGTTCGCTGCTCCAACAGGCCCTTGAGCTTGTAGAGCCACTGGGCCCGATCATTGGCGGGAGTGCGCCGCCAGCCGGGAAGGGCAGCACTGGCCGCCTCGAGGGCGGTGTCGATATCGCTGCGAGAACTGAACCGGACCTTGGCGATGACCTCGCCAGTAGCCGGATCCCATACCTCCGTCGCCTGCTCGCCAGTCGGTGCGCACCATTTGCCCCCGACGTAGTTCCGAACCTCTGCGATCTGGCCGTTCATTGCACACCCCTTGATCCATGGACGCGAGACATCGTGACTGTGCGGGACTCCGATTGGCTCCAACGAGTCTGCATACTATTGTATTGAGAGGATCATCACATTCTCATAGTTTGGGGGAAACATGGACCGCCGACAGCTGCAGGGCCAAGTCTTCGATGCTGACAACCACATGTACGAGCCCAAAGAGGCTCTGACGCAGTTCCTGCCCGACCCCTACCGTGGCGCGATCAAATACGTCGAGGTCGATGGGCGGACCAAGATTGCTGTCCGCGGCCAGATCAGCGACTACATCCCCAACCCCACATTCGACCGGGTGGCCGCCCCCGGGGCCCAAGAGGACTACTTCCGCAATGGCAATCCTGAGGGAAAGTCGCACCGAGAGGTCATGGGATCCTCGATCGAGTGCCTTCCCGCCTTCAGGGAACCGAAGTCCCGCCTCGAACTCATGGACGACCAAGGACTCGACCGAACGCTCATGTTCCCGACCTTGGCCAGCCTGGTCGAAGAACGTTTCCGCGATGATCCCGAGGCGACCCACGTGGTCATTCATGCCCTGAACGAATGGCTCCACGAGGTGTGGTCCTTCAACTACCAAGGTCGGATCTACACGACTCCGATCATTACCCTGCCGATCGTCGAATTGGCCGTCAAGGAACTGGAATGGGTCCTCGAACGCGGCGGGCGCGCCGTCCTCATTCGACCGGCACCGGTTCCTGGCTTCAAGGGCCCGCGTTCCTTCGGCCATCCCGAGTTCGATCCATTCTGGGAACTCGCCCAGTCAGAGAAGGTCCTGGTCACCATGCACGCCTCGGATAGCGGCTACAGCCGCCAGGTCGGCGAATGGGAGGGGGCCAGCGAATACCAGCCGTTCCAAGTCGCCCCTATGCGCTCCTATTGGAACCTGGCCCACCAGCCGATGGCCGACGCCGTGGCTGCCCTGGTCTGTCACGGGGCACTCACCCGGTTTCCCGATCTGCGCATCATGTCCGTCGAGAACGGGAGTGATTGGGTGCCTGGCCTCCTCTCACAACTGGCCGGGGTGTACAAAAAGATGCCCCAGCTCTTTCCCGAAGATCCAATCGCTGCCATCCACCGGAACATGTTCATCAGCCCGTTCTGGGAGGACGACATCGAGAATCTCGGGAAGTACCTGCCCTCTGACCACATCGTGTTCGGATCAGACTTTCCCCATCCCGAGGGTCTGGCCGACCCGTTGTCCTACGTCGACCACCTCACGGGATTGAGCGACCAGGACATCAGCAGCTTCATGGGCGCCACGTTGGCCGCCCTGATTGATTAGGGGACGACACAGCCACGGACTCCGAGACAGAGAGATTGACTCTTCACGCCCACTAAACGAGGTGTCGGCCGTTTCCCATAAGCCCGCCGTCGATTCGAATGTCGCACCCCGAAATGAATGAGGCACCGGCGGAGCAAAGAAATGCCACCAGGGCGGCAATGTCCTCTGGGCTTCCGGGC
Organism: Acidimicrobiales bacterium; assembly: GCA_036489775.1. GTDB lineage: Bacteria > Actinomycetota > Acidimicrobiia > Acidimicrobiales > RAAP-2 > Bog-473. The sequence goes on from DASXFC010000060.1 coordinate 19,730, forward strand.
AACGGCCAATGTCCTGGGCGCTTCACCGGCGTGGCGGCGATCATCAGTTCGATCAGCTCGTCATCCTGCATTTCCATGCGTCCCATCTCGGTATCGATCAAGCCGGGCGCGATCGAGACGATCCGGGCCCCACGCTCGGCCCATGCCCCAGACAGCCGTTCGCAGGCCCTCATCACGCCTCGCTTGGCCAGGACGTATCCGGTCGCCCCATCGAGAGGCTCGGTGAGCGACGCCTCGACCAGGTCGAGAAACTCTGGGCGCAAAGGATCATTGAGTAGGGGATCGGCTTCAAGCGCCAAATCGGCGTAGCCGGCAATCGAACCGACGCAGACAGCGGCACACCCAGGGAGCGCCCAAGGCAACAGGGCTTCGAGCACTCGCGCCGTACCGACCAGATCGACCTCGAGGACTCGGCGTCCGTCCGCCATCTTGGGCGAGACGCCGGCCGTATGAACCAGTGCACGAAGACCACCCATTTCCTCGACGAGGGCCGCCAGACGGGCCACGTCATCGGCCGCCGTGACATCACAGACGATGGTGCGTGCTGCAACTCCTGTCGAGGACAACGCCTGACTGGCCTGTTCAAGTTGACCTTTGCGTAGGTCGGTCAAAACGAGCACACCCGAGTTCGACAGCGCTCGAGCCACGGCGATCCCCATGCCTCCGGCTGCCCCCGTAATGACAATGGCGCCCTGTCCGTTGGTCACGTGCCCTCCTCATTGATCGTTCCCATAAGTGTTGAAGAGCTAAGTGAGGTCGAAGCCTCATGGAGTTGTTGGCGCACCGTCCGACGAAGCAGCTTGCCAGTCTCTGTATAAGGAAGGGACTCGTAGAGCGCGATCACGTCTGGCGTCTTGGAGGACCGCAGATGGGACCGAGCGAACTCCTTCAGCATGTCGGGCGCCACCGAAGACCCAGCCGAAAGGACGACGGCGGCGGCGATCCGCTGACCCCACTCCTCATCGTCGATCCCAACAACGGCACACTCAACCACCGCTTCATGGCGAAGGAGCACTTCTTCGATCTCAGCCGGTGCAATGTTCTCGCCGCCTCGAATGATCGTGTCGTCTGCCCGTCCTTCGATGAAAAGGAACCCGGATTGGTCGAGATAGCCGCGGTCGCGAGTGGCGAACCATCCGTCGGAGGCCACAGTGCTCCCTACATATTCTCCAGCGATCTGATCGCCACGAACGTAGATATCCCCGACCTGTCCCGCCTCACACGGCGCGTGCTCGATGGTGCGGACTTCAAGTTCAATACCAGGAAGTGGCAGGCCCACCGAGTGAAGCCGCGCTCGGATCAGCGGATCACTGGTTGCGACTGCGTCCCGATGTGCTTCTGGACCGAGCAGCGCAATGGTCGAGCTTGTCTCAGTGAGGCCATAGGCATTGGTAAACGCCACTTGTGGAAAGAGTCTGAGCGCCTTTTCGATCACCCGGGCGGGCATTTTGGCGCCGCCGTATGCGAGAGACGCCAGGTGCGGCAGGTCAGCCACTTTCTCGCCAAGGACGTCGACGATCCTGGCCAACATTGTGGGCACCAGCATGGAGTGCGTGATGTGCTCCCGGGCCGCCATGTCCAACCAGTTCTGTGGGTCGAACGGATCGAGGTAGACAATCCTTCGACCGCTGTACAGATTGGTCAGGAGGTTCATGATGCCGGCAACGTGGTACGGAGGCACACTTACCAAGACAGCATCGTCAGAGGTATGCGAAGCAAACTCAACCGTGCTGATGACATAGGACGTGAGATGTCGATGCCGCAGTACGGCTGCTTTGGGTGCCGCCGTGCTGCCACTGGTGTAGAGCAGAAGCGCCACTGATTCAGGATCAATCGAGTGATTGATGGGTTCGTCCGCTACGTCGACGTCACCCGCGCTGAGGAGGGCACTCGGATTAATGATGTGCGACACCCCGAGTCGTCGTAGCCGTGTCGCTTCCCTCTCGGCCGCTACCACCAAGAGCTGATGTCGAGACGCCACATCCGCCAGCTGGTCGTCGGCCAATCGATAGTTGAGGGGAACGAACGGGATCCCGCATGTGGCTGCAGCAAAGAGAGCGACCGGCAGCGCCCTCCCGTTGGTCCCGCAATATCCAACATGGGAGACCTCGGCTGCCTCGAACTTCAATGCCGTTGCACGAACCAGCTCGGCGAGTTCTCCGGTGCTGAGCGACGCACCATCAATGTCGGTTACGGCGATTCGCGCCGGATCCAGACTCGTGGCCATCTCAAGTAAGAGGGCAAGGTCCATTGGAAGCAATCACTCCTCTTTTGCCAAGGGCATTCATATCGGCTTCTTGCGCCGGGTTGCCCGCTTTAGGTGAAGTCCGAGCCCCCGTCGACATTCAGGTGTGCTCCGGTCATATAGGTGTTCTCCTTCGACGCGCAGAAGGCGACCACTTCGGCTATCTCGCCCGGATTGGCGACTCTTCGTAGTTGCACATCCGAGCCGTACTGCTCCGACATCACCCTGTACGCGTCCTCAACGTCGTCGGGATCACCGTGCGCAGCTTTGACGGCGGAACGAATCGGGCCGGTCAGAACCGGTCCCGGTGCGACGGCGTTCACCAAGATCCCATCGGGCGCCAGGGTCTTGGCCAGGTTCTTCGAAATGCTGGCCAGGGCCGACTTGGCGGCCGTGTACGCGATGAGTCCAGCACTCTGATGTTGCACAGAGACAGCCGTGATATTGACGATCCTGCCCCACGCTGCCTTTCGCAGCAGGGGCAGCGCATGGCGGATGCAGCGTACGGCCGTGAGAACGCCCTGGTCGAAGGCGCCCAGCCATTCTTCGTCGGACAAGTCCTCAAATCGTCCCGCCCCGGACGGTCCGACGGCATTGACCAGAGCGTGCAGCTCGCCCCACGTTGCGTCGATCTTTTCGAACGCAGTCGCCACTTCGATGTCCTTGGTCACGTCGGCGGCGAGGGCCAGGACTTCGGCTGCACCGGCAGCCTCTATGGACGCTTTTGCCTCATTCAGAGTCGCGGGATCGCGGCCCAAAATGGCGATTCGTCCACCGGCGCCAGCTAGCCGTTGAGCCACGGCCAATCCGATGCCAGCGGATCCCCCACTGATGACGCTCGCCGCCCCTGTAGTCATTGCCTTTTCTCTCAGTAGAGTGATCTCCTACTATATCGACATTAAGCTTCTCCGAAGGGTGGGCATGGGAGCACATAGTGGCAGGATGCCGAAGTCTGTCGGCAACGTTCTGGAGTGGGCCCTCGCACACGCTGCGGCTCACCCGGCCCTCGTCTCCAGGGGCGCCCGACTGACCTATGAGCAACTCGACCAAGCTGCAGACCGGGCTGCCGGTGCGCTTGAGGACCTTGGGGTCGCTGAGAACGATGTCGTCGCAGTGAGCTTGCCCAACGCCAGCGATGTGGTGGTGACGTTTCATGCCATCCTGCGACTCGGCGCAATCTGGTTGGGCATCAACACAAATCTGGCGCCACCAGAGAAGCGCTTCATCCTGGGTGATTCAGGTGCTCGTCTCCTCCTGGCCTCGCCGGAAGTGGAAGCTGGACTCGGCCAAGCCACAGGCGACGCCAGCGCTCCCATGACAGTCACGCTCGGACCAGGTTCGCTCACTTGGCAGGCCATGCTCGACGCCAGTCCGGCGACGTACCGCCGACCGATTCGAGACGGCGAATCACCTGCGGGCATCGCCTACACGAGCGGGACCACTGGTCGGCCAAAGGGGGTGGTGCATTCTCATCGCAACGTGCTCGTACCTGGGGCAATGCTGGTGCAGGCTCGGAACTTTGGCCCTGACTTGAGGAAGGGAGACTGCGCCGCACTGACCATTCTCAATATGCAAATTACGAGCACCCTGCTGGTTGCTCAGGCTGGCGGAACGCAAATTGTCATGGACAGAGTCGACCCAGTTGGCGTGGCCGCATGGGTGAAGGACGAGGCGGTGACCTCGTGGTTTGGCGTGCCGACCATCCTGCAGGGTCTGACAGGGTCCGACGAGGTGACGCCCGAGGACCTGGCGTCGCTCGCTGATGTGTGGACTGGCGGCACGTATCTCACCGAACCGGTGCGCCAGGCTTTCGAGGGTCGCTTCGGATGTCGCGTATCGGCCACATATGGACTGACCGAAGCGCCCACTGTGGTCACCATCGAGGACCACCACAAACCCCGCGTGCCGGGTTCAAGTGGGGAACCGCTCCCCCACCTCGTGGTGGAGATTCGAGAAGGTGACGTAGTCCTGGGAGCCGGTGAGGTTGGAGAGATCACTGTCCGCGCCAAGACAGATGGAGTCTGGGCGAATCTGTACCAGCCGATGCTTCATTACTTGGGCCATCCTGAGGCCACCGCCGAGGCTGTTCGCGACGACGTCCTCTTTACTGGAGACATCGGGCAACTCGATTCAGACGGACGTCTGTTTGTGAGAGATCGCCGAAATGCCTTGATTCTCCGTGGCGGAGCAAATGTGTACCCCGCCGAAGTTGAGCGGGTGCTCCTCGAGGCTCCCGGGGTGCGCGGCGCCTCCGTCGTGGGCGTCCCCGACGAGCGGCTCGGCCAACGGGTTGGAGCAGCCATCGAGGTCGAGGAAGGGTTCTCCCTTAGTGCCGATGAGTTGGCCAGCCATTGCCGATCCCAGCTCGCTCGCTACAAAGTTCCTGAGTCTTGGAGGTTCAACATCTTGCCCCGCAACGCCATGGGAAAGGTTTCCCGCACTGAAGTCGAGCGTTGGTTCGCCGAGGAGGGCCAAGCCCTCTCAACCTGAAATCAGACGAGGGTCGGAAAACTCAATCGGATCTGACGCCGATACCCGAGGAACAGAATGTCCACAGATCGGCGGCCGATACGGTCTCACCTCGTTCAACGCCAAGAATCCGAGCGTGGAGCGTGGCCAGGACGGTGTGATGCAAGAGGTGTGCCGCGGCTTCCGCACTGAGCGGAGTGTGCAGCCGACCAGAGTCCTTGGCGCCACGAATGAGTTCAATGACCAGATCGATTTGCGGCTTGAATGCTCGCTCGAGGTCCTCGGGCCGGGTCTCAGCCAAACGGTTGCTGTACGTGGTCAGAGCCCGCGACACTGGTCCGGGATTCGAGGTGAGGTCGTAGATCCCTTGGATGTACGTCTCGACCCTTTCGATCGGGTCAGCCACGGCGTCACACTTGGCTCGCATACGGGGAACCACTTCTGTCGCCAAGATGGTCTCGTGCACCGCAACGAGCAGATCATCCTTACTGGCAAAGAAGTTGTAGAAGGTACGGATCGACATCTTTGATCGATCAACGACATCTTGGACCGTGAAATCGACGCTTCCCCGCTCCTCCATGAGCTCGATCGCCGTCCCCACGAATCGATCGGTCCGCTCCTTGGCCCTGGCGAAAGGTCCCTGGAGGGAGCGCTCGATGCTGACGCGCTTCCACTCCGGCATGGAGTCGTCGCCTTCGTCCTCCAGTTCGACTTCCACGTCCGGCTTGGTCACTTTGCCACCTGGCATTTCACGAGTGCGTCCTCCGGATCACCAAACGAGGGTTTTCCGCCAGTCGTCATGATTCTTCAACGGATATGGGGTTTTCACCAGCCTACCGCCTCCATCGCTGGCAGCTGACCATGCCACATTCAGCTCCGCGGGGCCCCTGAGCCCGCGGTAGCCGTGATCTGGTCCAAAAAAGCTCCGATGACGGCGACCGTCTCGGAGGGGTGGTCGCGGTGCACGGCGTGTCGACCGCCTTCGATCACCACCAGTTCGGTCTGGTCGTGGGCCTCACAGATGATCTCGGCTTGGCGGAGCCGGCGAGGGTCGTCATTGCTCCCGAGCACGAGCAGCATCGGGCACCGAATCTCAGCGACTGCGTCAAGATCGGCCTTCGGACGAACGGCCGCCCGATCACATAGCTCGAGCATGATTTCGAGCCAATGCTCTTCCCCGTGCCGTTCGGCATGAAGTGCCTTGAGCTTGGTGGGCCATGCCGCTTCCAACTGTGAGCGGGTCGGCACGCTCGATTTCGGATCCCCAAGTCCGGGACTCAGGAGGATCAAACTGGCCGCGGTGCCCGGATGCGTCAGCTCCAAGTCCAGAGCGACTTCGGCACCGAAGGAGAAGGCCAGCACGTGCGGTGAGCCCAGTTGCTCATGGGCGATGAGCTCTAAGAGGTCTCCGTTGACGGTTTCGATGCTCATTGCCCCAGCCCGATAGTCAGATGACCCGTGCCCTCGGAGGTCGGGGACCACGAATCGGTAACGTGGTTCAAGCGGAGCGACCAGCCTCGACCATTCGTGGGCTCCGGTTCCGGTGGCCCCATGCACGCACAGAACTGGGGCACCGACGCCGGTTACCTCGTAACGGAGCTCCAAATCGTCATGGCAATAGACGGACATAGACCCAGGAGCCACTAGCGGATCGGGAGCCCGATGGTCTTGGTCTCGAGATACTGCAAGAGCCCCTCCAATCCGCCTTGACGACCGATACCGCTGGCCTTGTAGCCCCCGAACGGGGAGTCAGCGGCGTACCAGTTTCCACCGTTGACGCTGAGCGTGCCCGTGCGGATACGACGAGCCACCGCCAGTGAACGTTCCTCGGACACCGATGCCACGCTGCCCGACAACCCATAGATCGAGTCGTTGGCAATGGCCACCGCATCGGCATCGTCCTCGAAGGGGATGACCACGAGCACGGGTCCGAAGATCTCCTCTTGGGCGATGCGCATCTTGTTGTCCACGTCGGCAAAGAGTGTCGGCTCGACGTAGTACCCCTTGTCGAGCCCCGCTGGTCGCCCGCCACCGCAGATAAGGCGAGCCCCTTCTTCCAGTCCCGACTGGATGTATCCCAAGACCCGATCGCGCTGCGTGGCGTTGATCAATGGCCCGGCCAGCACCGAATCATCGTGGGGGTCCCCCACCTTGACCCCAGCAAAGGTCTCGGTGACGATGGCCAGCCCTTCTTCGTAGCGCGACCTCGGCAACAAGAGGCGGGTGGGAAGGGCGCAACCCTGCCCGGCGTGGAGACAGACAAATGCGGTCGCCGGAAGGACGGCAGCGAAATCGGCGTCGTCGAGCACGATGGAAGCGGACTTGCCCCCGAGTTCAAGGAACAACCGCTTGATGGTCGATCCACTCAGCTCCATGATGCGACGTCCGGTTGCGGTGGAACCAGTAAAGGAGATGAGATCGACCCGCGGATCCTCGACCAGTTCCTGCCCACGCTCGTGCGAGGACGAAGTGATGACGTTCACCACTCCTGGGGGCATATCTGTGCACTCGGCGATGAGGCGTCCAAGGTGCAAGGCGTTCCATGGCGTGTCCGGAGCGGCTTTGACAACCACGGTATTTCCGGTCACAAGGGCCTGGCCCAGCTTGTGCAGTGTGATCTCAAGGGGAAAGTTCCACGGGATAATGGCGCCCACGACACCGACCGGCTCTTTGAGCACAAGGCGGCGAGCTTGGCCAAGAGGGCCGTTGGTGATCGGAAGCTCTCGCTCCCACTCGAAGTTCTCCATTGCAGCTAGGGGACCCGTCAGCGCGTCGTGAAGGGGCATGTCCAACTGTGGGCCGTAGGTGGCCAGGAGCGGTGCACCAACTTCGGTGATCAATTCCTGGCGAAACTTCTCGCGATCCTTTTCGAGGCCGGCCTGGAGCTGTTCGAGGCAACGCCGACGAAGGTCAGGGTCTGTCGACCACGATGACTCGTCAAACGCCCGGCGTGCGGAAGCAATGGCCCGATCCATGTCGGCTGCTGAGGCATCAGGCGCCTCTCCTGCCACCTCCTCGGTGGCTGGGTTCACGTTCGGATAGGTCCGAGCACCCTCGGCAGGTACAAGCTCGCCATCGATCAACAGGCGATAGTCAGCAGGTGCATCCGGCATGGACTCGACCCCCAGTCACCCCGAAATTTTTGGGATATTGGACTTTACAATGAAGAAACTCTCGTTCTAGTCTGCACGCCGGATCCGGCGGCAGCAAGTCCGGCCTGTTCCCAAGAGTGGCAAGCCAGTCGTCACCTGAGAGCGCTTGGCACCGCGCACGGAGACACACCGCAGGGGGGTAGGCGTGAACGTGGATCAAAAGACTCTCTCGCCGAGGGTGCTCATCATCGGTGCCTCAAGCGGTATCGGCCGAGAACTTGCCACCCAGCTCGTGGGCCATGGCGCCCACGTGGTCGCGTGCGCCCGCCGAGTCGACCGGATCGATGAAATCGCTGGCGTCAGCGCCGTGCAGTGCGACGTTCAAGATCCAACCCAGTGTGAGAAGGCTGTCCTCCAGGCCAGTGAGGTGATGGGCGGCCTCGATGTCCTGGTGTACGCAGCTGGCCTCAGCCGGATTACTCCCCTCGACACCGCCGACTACGCCGTCTGGGATCATGTCTTCGCCACGAACATCTTGGGTGCAGCAATGGTGACCCGGGCTGCTATTCCCCATCTGTGCTCCCCGCAGAGCGAGGGTCGGGTCCTTCTCCTGACCTCCACGTCGGCCGACCTGGCCTTTCCGGGACTGGTGGCCTACTCGGCGTCCAAGGCCGCCCTCAGTCGCTTCAGCCAGGGTCTCGCGGTCGAATTCCCGAGGCTGCGAGTCTCTGAAGTTGTCGTCGGCCCGACGGCTGGCACCGAAGTAGCCGACCAGTTCGAGCCCGCTGAATTCGAGAAGTGGGCCACTCGTTGGTTCGAGGAGGGGTTCGTTCGCCACGGGATGCTCCAACCACCAGAAGTGGCGGCGATGATCGTCCAGGCCATTCTGGCCGACGACCCTCCTGCCCGCCTCGATGTCGCCGGCCAGTCTGAACTCGGCGCAACGTCGCTCGAAGAGGGCCGTCTCCAGGCCAAAAGGGACTGAGGACATCGATGCCAGCTGAGAATTTTGCTCAGATGCTCGAACTGGAGGTGATCTCCCCACATCACTATCGGGGCCGCAATCTCGAGAGTCGGTCGGGCGTTGTCTTCGGAGGTCAGCTCCTCGCACAGGCACTTACAGCAGCCGGACTCTCCAGCCAAGAGTTACAGCTGAAATCCATGCACACCGTGTTCTTGCGGGCTGGTCGGTCTGATCAAGATGTCGAGATCGACGTCACGCCTCTCCACAGTGGCCGCACTTTCGGGGGCGCTGATGTTGCTATTCGCCAAGGAGAGCGGTTGTGCACCAAGTCCGTCGTGCTGTTTCACGTTGCGAATGAATCCTTCATCTCTCATCAAGACCCAGCGCCTGTCATCTCACCTCCGATTGATGGAACCGAAACGTCCGAAGCAACCGCAAAAGGCTGGGATGTCCGAATGGGCGAGGGCGCCAATATCGCTGATCCCGAAGCTCTAGGTCCTCCCGAACTCTTGGTGTGGTCGCGGTTTCTCGAGGTGCCGCTTGGGCCAGGCGTCAGTCAGGCACTCTTGAGCTATGCCTCTGACGGATTCCTGATCGGCACGGCCATGCGCCCGCATCCCGGCGTTGGACAAGACCTTGCCCATGTGTCGATCGACACGACGGTGGTCACCCAGACACTGACGTTCCATGACGACTTCAACGCTGGAGAATGGCTGCTTCTGGCCCATCGCAGTCCCTTTGCCGGCCACGGGCGAACATTTGGACGTGCCGATGTCTTCACTGTCGATGGCCGCCTAGTGGCCTCGTACTGCCAAGAAAATATGGTTCGAGCAATGGCGACGCGCTGAAGGGGCCGATGTTCGGTTACTGCCCTCGGGCCTTCATCGATGCAAGGTCGGCCATGACCGAAGTTGTTCCCTTGGTGTGAGCAATGGCTCGCGCGTGCCCAAGATGATGAATGTCGAAGTTGGTGGCGATCGTGTGGGAGAACCCCATCGCATCAACCGCACTGTTGACGGCCCGCTTGGCCAAGCGAACGGCCCAAGGATCCATCGCGGCGATCTCGGAGGCCAGAGTCATGGTCCGCGCTTCAAGCGCATCGAGAGTCACGACCTCGTTCACCATGCCACATTCGCGCGCCAGCTCGGCCGACAGCGAACTGGCGGTGAACAAGATCTGCTTGGCCCGTCGCGGACCGAATTCCCATGGATGTGCAAAGAACTCAACGCCGGGCATGCCCATAAGGCCAACCGGATCAGAGAACTGGGCATTGTCCGCCGCGATGATCAGATCACAAGGCCAGCAGAGCATGAGACCGGCCGCGATGCACTTTCCCTGAACGGCGGCGATCGAGGGCTTGACCAGATCGCGCCATCTCTTGGCGTAGTGCAGATAGCCGCGCTCTTCCCAGTCGAAGTACGTGTCAACGGTGAGCGCGCCGTCGACCCGTTGGGGACCGAGGGAGGGATCTCCCCCGCCCTGCATGTCATGTCCGGCCGAGAAGTGCTTGCCCTCACTGCGCAGGACCACGACCCGGACATCGCGATCGAGATCAGAATCCGTCCACGCCTGATCAAGCTCTTTGAGCATTTGAGGGTTCTGCGCATTGGCCGCCTGTGGGCGATTAATAGTGATGACGGCGATCCCGTCGTCAGCCTCGTATCGAACGAATTCCGCATCCACCGCACCCTCCCCAACTCAGGCCGCCCTTCTGCATACTGGCGGCTCCACCACCTTCGAACGAAGTCGCACGTTCTGTCACTGACCTGAGGTGTAGAACTTGCCTAGGTCATGTAAAACAGTTTGACTTCACTCGAAAGAGAAGCATACTCTACCTCCGCTCGCTTTCTTCGCCCGAGGAGTGCCCACATGCAACCAAAAGATCTGATCCTCGTGAGCGTGGATGACCACCTGATCGAGCCTCCCGATGTATTCGCACATCATGTGCCAGCCAAGTATCAGGACCAAGCGCCCCGAGTCGTCAACGAAAACGGAGCCGATACCTGGGTCTTCGGTGACGTACGAGCCCGATCCATCGGGCTCAACGCGGTGGCCTCGTGGCCAAAAGGAGAATGGGGCTTCGACCCTGTTGGCTTCGCGGAAATGCGACCGGGCTGTTACGACGTGCACGAGCGAATCCGCGACATGAACGCCAACGGCGTGCTCTCGTCAATGAGCTTCCCGTCCATGGCCCGTTTCGCCGGACAGTTCTTCCATGAGCACCCCGATAAGGATCTCGCACTGGTCATGCTGCAGGCGTACAACGACTGGCACATCGATGAATGGTGCGCCGCCTACCCTGGTCGACTCCTCCCACTAGCCATTGGTCCGCTCTGGGATGCCGAGCTCCTCGCCACAGAGGTCCGCCGAGTTGCCGCCAAGGGATGCCGAGCAATCAGCTTCAGCGAAGCCCCCTACAAACTTGGGCTGCCTTCGTTCCACGGGCACTACTGGGATCCGTTCTTCGCCGCCTGTGCCGACAATGAAGTCGTCATCTCGATGCACATCGGCTCAGGATCGAGCATGCCGACCACCAGCAGCGACGCTCCTATTGATATCCCGGTCACGTTGACGACACACCTGGCCGTCAACGCAGCGTCCGACCTTATTTGGGGCCCCGTCCTGAGGCAGTTTCCAAACCTGCGCTTTGCCCTCTCCGAAGGCGGAGTTGGATGGGTCCCCTACTTCCTCGAACGAGCCGATCGCAGTTACCTCAACCAGACATGGACTGGTCAGGATTTCGGAGACAAGCTCCCGAGCGATCTGTTCCGCGAGCACATCTTGACCTGCTTCATCGTTGATGATGTGGCCTTGCGGGTACGGGACCTGGTAGGAGTCGACAGCATCGCATGGGAGTGCGATTACCCGCATTCGGACTCCACCTGGCCTCGCTCACCCGAGGTGCTCATGGATGCCTTTGCGCTGGCCGGTGTAACCGACACCATCGAGATCAACAAGATTTCTCACGAAAATGCATTGCGTTGGTACGGCTACGACCCATTCTCGGTTATTCCCAAAGATGAGGCCACGGTCGGAGCCCTTCGTGCCCAGGCGGCCGACGTGAATACGGGAATTCGCAGTCGAGCCGAATTTCGAGAGATGTTCCAAGCGGCAAGGTAGCGCTACGGCAGCAACCGGAGCACGAAAGTAGCAACAATCAGAGGGTGCGGGCTGGGGCAATCAACCCAGGTCTGATCGACACGACGAGGCAGTAGGGGGTTGGAATGCGCAAGCATCAGGTTTTGGGGCGGGAAGCGCTGAACGTTTCTCGAGGACATGCTGGGTGGCTGACGCCGGTCCGCACGGCCATGGCGACCATCTTCGTTGGTACTGGGCTGCTCTCTGCCCTGCCCGTCATTGAGTCGGCAGCCCCCGCTGGAGCGGCCGTGCGGTCAACAGTCGGAGCGCTTCCCGGAGCAACCTGTCTCGGCGGACTCGGTTCTGGGTCGCCCGGGGTCACGGCCAAGAACATCAATGTCGCTTCAATTTCATCGCAAACCGGTCCACTCTCCGGTGACTTCTCGCAGATGGTTCCAGGGGTCAAGGCCTATTTCGACTACATCGACGCACATGGCGGCGTCAATGGACGCAAGATCACCCTGGCCTACCAACTTGATGATGGCTCGAACCCGAGCCAGTTCAGCCAGCTCACCCACACCGCCATTGACCAAGATCACGCCTTCGCTGCGGTCGGAGTGGCTTCCGCGTTCTTTGCGCCCAACCTCTTCACTGAGTCCTGCATCCCCACATACGGATACAACGTCACATCCAACTGGTCCGACCAGGCCAACCTCTTCGCCGCAGGCGGATCGGCCCTGTACACCCTCCAAGTACCCGCAGAGATGGCCTACCTCATGCGGCAGGACCATCTGAAGTCATTTGCCACCCTGGCCTACGGCGGCGTGCCTGAATCTTCGGGTGTCTGCGCTGGCGCCAATGAGTACCTCACCAAGGCGGGCTTCACGCAGAGCTACACCGACCTCAATGTCAGCTACGGCGGCAACGTGACGCCCGACGTACAACGGATGAGAACTTCGGGGGCCCAGCTCGTTCTGACCTGCATGGATGTGACCCAGAACATTCAGTTGGCCCAGGACATAAAGAAGTACGGGCTAAAGACCAAGCAGTATTGGCTCAATGGCAGTGACCGAGGCGTGCTCACCGCATACGGAAGTGTGATGCAAGGCGTGTACTCGGGCATCCAACAGGTGCCGTTCACCGCTCCCACCAAGTACTACCCCGCCATGGCGACATACCTGGCCGCCATGAAGAAGTACGAACCCGCCTACACCTACGACGATCTGGCCATTCAGGGCTGGTCCTCGGCGGCACTGTTCGCTGAAGGGGTGAAGTTGGCTGGCACTGATCTGACGCAAGCCAATGTGATTAAACAGACCAATCTCCTCACGGCTTACAACGTCGGCGGCCTCTATAGCGTCGTCAACTGGACCACTGCACATACCGAACTGAACTCTCCGTTCTGTGAGGCATTCATCCAGGCCAAGGGCACCTACTGGGAGCCCGTGTTCGGCAAGGGACATCAGGTATTCGTCTGTCTGAACGTGAACAAATCAAATCCCACGCCGAAGACCACGACCCCAGTTCCAGCGCCCACCGGAACACCGGGATCCTGATCATCGGAGAACGAGGAGCTTTGCCGGATAGCGAACAGGAGCAGCGGTGGAGCAGTTCTTAGGGTTCGCCATCCCAGGTGTGCCCTATGGCTGCACCTATGCCCTCTTCGCGTTCGGACTGGTCCTCACTTACCAAGCGACCGGGGTCTTCAACTTCGCCTTTGGCGCACAGGCTTATGCCTCGGCCTACCTCTACGTTTACCTGGTTCAGAACCAAGGCCTACCGGTCTGGGCTTCGTTCCTGATTTCGGTCGTGGTGCTTGCTCCAGTGCTCGGCCTGATCTTCAACCGATACATATTCCGAAAAATACCGAGCACGAATACGACGGCAAAGATCGTGATGGGCATCGCCCTCTTGGTTGGTATCCCGACCCTGATCCCGGTCATTTTCGGCAACCAGAACCTCTACAACGCCCCATCCCTTCTGTGGAACCAGGCGAACGTGTATTTCACTTTGGCCAGCTACCCAGTGGACGGGCAGGACATCACCGTGGTTGTCGTCACTGCGGTCGTGGTGATGTCCGTTATCGGACTGATGCGTTTCACCGGTTTGGGGCTCCAGATGCGCGCCACGGTGGAGAGCCGCAGACTGGTCCAACTTACGGGCGTGGACGGCGAACGGGTGATTTCGGTGGCTTGGGCCATGTCGAGCTTCTTGGCCGGGCTCTCGGGTGTCCTCCTCGCTCCCTATTTTCCCCAGATTGAATCCGAGAGCTACATCACCTTGATGGTGGCAGCCATCGCCGTTGCCGCGTGCGCCAGTCTCCGATCGCTCCCTTTCGCCGCCCTCTTCGGCATCGTTCTCGGCGTGGCCGAATTACTCCTCCAGGGCTATCTGCCAACGCAGAGCATTTTCTACTCGTCCGTCTTACCCTCGCTCCCATTCATTCTTCTGCTGCTGGCGCTTCTCTTCAATCCTGGCCTTAAGCGCCTCGACGAGAACAAAGATCCCCTGTCGTCGGTCGACCCACCGGCACCGCCTCGAGCCGTGACGTTGCGATCACCGAGTTCCAATCGCTCCTCGCGGGTGGTACGGCTCGCCCTCCTCATTGTCTTCGTTGTTTCGATGCTGACCTGGATGCCTGAGAATTGGGAGAACGTCTTCAACTCCGGCTTGGCTTTTGCCGCCATCTTCCTCTCCATCACCCTCATCACGGGCATGGGGGGGCAGCTGTCGCTGGCTCAGGGAACACTGGCCGGCATCGGCGCGTTCACCGCGGCCCAGATGTCCAGCCACCTTGGCTTGAACATGGCCTCCACCATGCTCGTCGGCGCGGCGGCCGCAGCAGTCGTCGCCGCATTCCTTGCCGTTCTCTCACTTCGTCTCAAGGGCCTCGGTCTCGCCCTGATGACCCTGACAGCCGCGCTCTTCTTTGACACCAGCGTCTTCCCAGTCCATGCTTTTGGCGGAGGCGAAGGTGGCATCAACCTTCAGGCTTCGTGGGTGGCACCGCTGGATCTCTTCAACCCCAGTGAACACCAATATTTCGTACTGGCGATGGTCGTCCTCTCCCTGACCGTCGGCGTCGTCATCCTGCTCGGCAAAGGAACCTCAGGCCGCTTCCTTTCGGCCATGCGGGGCAGTGAGGTGGCCACCGCCGGCATGGGCATCAACGTCGCCTCGCAAAGGATTACCGTCTTCGCGCTCTCGGGCTTGGTTGCCGGAATTGGGGGGACCCTTCTGGCGCTCAATACCCAGAACGCCAATCCGGCTCAGTTCAACTACCAACTTTCTTTGGCCTTTGTGGTGATCGTGGTCACGGTCGGGGTCTCAAGTGTCGAGGGCGCCATTCAGGCCGGCATGGGCTTCGTCGTGGTGCAACAACTCTTGACCTACGCCCCTGCTCGATTCCAGGGTCTGAGCTTCATCCTCTTCGCATTGGGTGCCTTGACCTACGCCGCCCATCCTGAAGGCGTCCTCGAGTACCTGAAGCGACAAGCAGCGACCGGTTTCAATCGCAAGGGCCAGAACCACGACGCCGTGGCACCCGGGGACCTGGTGGACCCGTCCCCCACTTCGCGCGATCTCCACCTCGCGGGCAACGACAATGCGGTCATGACCACTGGGCTGGCCCAGACGGCCAAGGCTGACCATGGGTAGGGGTTCTCGGTGGCGCCCAAGCAGACCTAATCAGGTGGCCGTCAAAAGCTCCACATTGGGAACCTCAGGTCCCCTTTTAGTGGCCGAGGGAGTCCATAAAAGCTTCGGTGGCGTGATCGCTGTCGATCAAGTCTCTCTCATCGTAGGCCGCGGGGAGAGCGTTGGCCTTGTCGGACCCAATGGTGCGGGCAAGACCACGCTCTTTAACTGCATTTGCGGCCAACTGCGACCGGACTCGGGTTCGGTGACCCTCAACGGTGTGACGCTTGACGGCTTGGCGTCCTACCGCAGGGCCCGTTTGGGTATAGGCCGCACCTACCAACGGATCGAGGTGTTTCCCGACATGACGGTGCATGAGCACCTAATGGTCGCCGAACGAGCCCGGCGCGGCGATGGACGTATTTGGAAGGACCTCTGCAATCTCGGTGCTGCCAGTTCCGCCGAACTCGAACAGGTTGATCGGGTGCTGGCTCTGGTCGGCCTGACTGAGGTGCAAGATCGACCAGTTGCTGCTCTGGGACTAGGGATGTGCCGACTGGTTGAGTTGGCGCGAGCGGTGATGTGTGAACCGACCGTTCTGGTCGCTGATGAACCCTCTTCGGGGCTCGATGTGCATGAGACCAAGGAGCTGGCCGGAGTCTTACGAACGCTCCAAGAAGAGCGCGGCATGGCGATCCTTCTGGTTGAACGCGATCTGGGGATGGTCGGCGACGTGGTCGACCGCGCCGTTGTGATGGACCTGGGGCGGGTAGTGGCGGACGGCACCTTTGACCAGGTCATGGCTCTCCCCGAGGTTCGGTCGGCGTATCTCGGCGTGTCCGCATGACATCCACTACGAGCACGGCTATTGCTGATGGTCATGGGGACACCCTGCCGGCAGCCGTTGAGCTGTCACATGTCGATGCCGGCTATGGGCCGTATCGGGCGCTGTTCGATGTGAGCTTTCAAGTTCACCAAGGATCGATCAAAGCGCTGCTCGGGTCTAACGGGGCCGGAAAGTCCACCGTGGCTCGGGTCATCACTGGGCTCCTCAGGGCCACCAATGGAGTGGTCCGGGTCGGCAGCTTGGATGTAGTCGGTACATCGACGCACAACATTGCTCGCCTGGGGGTGGCGCACGTCCCAGAGGGTCGGGGGATCTTCGCCAGCCTGAGCGTCGAGGAGAATCTGACCCTCGTCTTCCGACAGCGTGCGGGACGCCGTCAGGTCAGCGATTCCCTGACCCGTGCCTACGATGCCTTCCCGATCCTCAAGGAGAACCGTCACAAGCGCGGGGTGAATCTCTCGGG
This sequence comes from Acidimicrobiales bacterium, assembly GCA_036489775.1. GTDB lineage: Bacteria > Actinomycetota > Acidimicrobiia > Acidimicrobiales > RAAP-2 > Bog-473. The sequence goes on from DASXFC010000060.1 coordinate 36,524, forward strand.
CGGCCAGCAAAGGCTGCTCTCACTGGCCAGCTTTCTGGTCGTTCCTCCCAAGCTTCTGATCGCTGACGAACTCTCGCTCGGACTGGCGCCAGTCGCCGTGGACACGGTGTACGAAGGACTTCGAGAGATCCACCGAGCCGGAACCGCACTTCTCATCGTTGAACAACAGGTTGACCGAATCCTCGAACTTGCCGATGAGGCCGTCATTCTGCAATGCGGCGCTGTCGCCTTCGACGGCCCGGCTTCGGAGGCGTCTGGAGCAATCGATCGGATACTGGCTACTGGCGCAGAGCGTGCCCCGTCCATACCCTCCGCTGGAGCTCCGAAGTTGCACGCCATCGACTTTGAAGGGCAACCACTGGTGCCGATTACAAGAAACGGACATTCACGTGGCTGACAGCGAAGCAGCACCGAACTACCTCGACATGATGGATCCCGAATACGCCGCGTTCTGGTCGTCTCTGCCTGACTTCGTCTTCAATGAGGAGAGCCTTCTCGAGACGCGTCAGCTGATGCCCGAACCCGAGCCGCCGGATGATGACATCGAGCACACTGACTACACGATTTGTGATGGTTCTGTCACCGTGACGCGACACCGGCCCCGCGGAGCATTCGAACCGCTACCAGCCTTGGTGTGGATGCACGGTGGAGGCCTGATCTTCGGCAGCCGACACTTCGACAATGAGCAGCTCGACCGTTGGTGCCGAACGTTCAACTTGTGCTCGATTGCGGTCGACTATCGGCTTGCTCCCGAACATCCCTTCCCGACCCCGCTCGAAGATTGCTATGCCACTCTGACCTGGGTCGTAGAGAACGCCGAGGACTTAGGCATAGACCCTGAACGCATCGGGGTTGGGGGCAAAAGCGCAGGTGGAGGGTTAGCCGCCGCGCTCTCCCTCCTCGCCCGTCAACGGAGAGGTCCCAAGATCCAATACCAAATCTTGGATTGCCCGATGCTCGATGATCGCCAATCCACCCCATCGAGCCAGCTCGAAGGGATGCCCATCTGGAGTCGTGAATCGAATGCGTTTGCGTGGCGCAGCTATCTCGGCGACTCCTACGGAACTGACAAGGTTTCTCCGCTGGCAGCCGCTGCTCGAGAGTCGAACCTCGAGGGCCTACCACCGGCTTTCCTGGCCGTGGGAGTCATCGACGGGCTCCGTGACGAGGCGATTGAATTCGCCACTCGGCTGAACCAAGCCAACGTCCCAGCCGAACTCCATGTCTACCCGGGTGTGCCTCACGGCACAGCCATGTTTCCCGGGCTGAAGGCCAACGAACCAATCAATCGGAACATCGACGGGTTTATGGCTCGAATGCTCGCAAGCGAAGTCGGATGAATCCGGCGCCCAAGAGGTTGAGGAACCAGAATGTCAAATAATCCGACCGTCATGGAATTTGATCCTTTCAATCCGGGTCCACGTGAGCGGCGTCCAGCGGTCTTCGCTGAGCTTCGTGAGCGCGGCCCGGTGATCCGGACAGATGCGGACCTGTGGGTCATCCCACGGTTTGATGACGTCAAGGCTGTTCTGGCCCGCCCCGATTTGTTCTCGTCTCGGCCAAACCCATATTCGGGCACTTCAGTACCAGCTGAATCTGCCGATGACCCTGATGTGATTGATCGCCTTCTCAAGATTGCATCTGAACTGCCAGTTGATCTGGATGAACTGGCCAACACCCGGGCCATCGCAGGCGCCGATCCACCCCAACACACTCGAATGCGCCGAATCGTCAGCCGAGGCTTCACCCCGCCGCGCATCGCAGAGATTTCAAGCGCCATTGACGCAATCGTTGCGAGGTGCCTCTCCGGAATCGATGATTCGGATACCTTTGATGTTGTCGACAAGCTGGCAATACCACTTCCAGTCGAGATGATCTGCCACATCTTGGGCATTGATCGCAGCTATTACGGCCAGGTAAAAGAATGGTCCGACGCCTTTGCGGCCGCTGGGACGGGAGACATCCAGGGATCGCTCGAAGGTCAGCTGTTGATGCTTAATACCGTAAAAGAGTTCAGTACGTTCTTTGTACCCCTCGTCGACGCTCGTCGGATCGACCCAATGACCGACCTAATCAGCACGATGGTGCGCGCCATCGACGATGAGGCTCTGAGCACGGTTGAGACGATGACCATGGCGATCACAATCATGGTTGCCGGGAATGAGACATCTACGAACCTCATTGGAAACACCATTGTCGAGCTCCTGGCCAACCCTGACCAGCTCGCCCTTTTGCTCACTAACCCCTCGCTACTTCCGAACGCCGTCGAGGAGGCAAACCGGTTTACCGCACCCATCCAGTTCAGTTTTCGTGAAGTGACACAGGACACTGAAGTGTCCGGCGTGGACATTCCTCAGGGCGCCATCGTCGTACCGCACATGGCTTCAGCGAATCGAGACCCTTCTTACTTTGACGATCCCGACTCATTCAGGATAGAGCGTCCACTTGGCAAGAATCTCTCGTTCGGTCATGGAATTCACTTCTGTCTGGGCGCCCATCTTGCAGGGCAAGAAGTGCGCACCGCCGTTGGAGCACTCGTCCCCCACCTTGAGCGACTCAAGTTGGACGATCGACCACTCAAACCAAATCCGAGCTCGCTCCTCAATGGATGGCAGAAAGTCGAGCTCATTCCCGCGTAACCGCAAATGTGAAGGCTTAGTGAGATGAGGAGGACCATTCCTTTCTTACTTTTGACAACGGCTCTGCATGCAGCTGCGCAATCTGATCGAAGTGGTCTCAAGCCATTGAGGCCCAAACTCAGACCACGATCCAGTAACGGCGTCGACCTCTAATGCCATCGGGGTTGCCGTACGTTGTTACCTCCCAGCCTCCAAGCTCTTTTGCATCACATTCTCTCCATAAGAAATCAAAGTTTGCACCCGAACCCTTTACGGGCCCTACTCGTATTGGACCCGCAAGGTCGAAGCCAAGACCGTCACCAAGATGCTCAGCCCCGAGCAGGTGGCCGAGTACCAGGAGTGGTTCGACAACCGCAAGCGCCTACGTGAGCTGGTCGGCGAGCTCGAGGACCTCGGGCTCGACATCATCGAGACCGATCCGCGCGCACCGCGGCGCAAGCGCAAGAGCGCTCCGGCGTGAACGGATGTGGCTCGAGCTCCGCTATGGCGTGGAGAGCGTCCCTCCAGGGGTCAGAATCGCCTGGTCACGGCCAAACGCGAAGACCTCACGAATTCCTGGTCAGGGCCTCTTACATTAAAGATGTCGGTCAAAACGACCCGCGAGGAGTCAAGAATGAGGCCACGCACATCGAGCACTCGACGCGTTTCGACCCGCTGGTTGAGTTAAAGACACTCGCAAGGTGATGTCTTTTCCTCACTCATAATGCGTCACCGCCAGCACACGAGATCCTTCGACGACAGCGAATTCACCGAGTCAACCGCTCAATCAATTGACCCCCTAGGCACTACCCATCGCGCACTCAACTGGGGGTACACACTGACGATGTGGTCGAAGTCGCTGTCGTAGTGCAAGACGACAGCGTCGAATGACACTGCGGTGGCTGCGATGGCTACATCGATCACGCCAGCGGACCGCCCTTTACCTGCTTGCCAGAGCGCACTCCGGATGTCGATCACTACTTGGTCAGTCAGCGCGGAAGATGGCAGATACAGAAACGACGTCCGCAAACGTCGCGTGCCTTCGGCGTGCTCGCCCGCCGATCGAGCGCTGAAGGCGAACTCATCCAAAGTCAGGGCACAACAGCAAAGCTCATGATCAGCGCTGAGGATTTCACCAACGGCGATCTGGACTTCAGAACTTCTCGGAAGTCGCTGCAGGATGCTGTTATCGACGAGATAGCGGCTCACCGACGAGCGTCGGCACGCACCTCGGGATCACGAAGATCAGCCACTGGATCGGTGGCGATGATCCAGTCGATGGTTTCTCGCTGGTCGTGCAACCGAACCAACTTCGACAGTGCCGTATTGACGGCATCCTTCTTCGTTGTGTTCGGGCCAAGGGTGGCTCGAGCTCGCTCGAGCAGATCTTCGTCAATGTCGATGAGCGTCTTGGGCATCGTCCCTCCTATCGAAACGACTCAATCCGAGAATTGAGTATATCCACTGAGGATATATAGGTAGTCACTCTGCGTTCCAATCCGACTCCAGTGTCCAGCGAACACCCGAACTACGAACCCTTAATCCGCAGGTTCGAGGTTCAAATCACGGGGAAAGGAAATCAAACAGGCGCACGAACTGAGTCGGACCCCGTTTGGCGGTCAGAACCGGTGCCCCCCGGGACCAAGCCACCCAGACCGGACCCGATGGCGTCGCCGACCACGCGTTGCACCTTGGCGCTGAAGACGATGCCCGCCCCACCAAGAGCGAGGAGGCCCAGGAATGCCCGGCTGCCGACGGTGACGTCACCCGATCGCGTATAGCGTCCCCGCTTCGTCGCCGATCACGAGTATGCCGGTGCCCGACAGAGCCGGATACGAGTCGATCGGGCCCGAGGCCTTTAGGGAGAAGAGACGGCGACCGCTCGGACTGAACCCATAGATCTCATCGCCCTGGGTCCCGAAGTAGACATCCCCCTTCGCATCGACCACTTGCGCACTCCAGATGCCCTTACGCCCAGGGTCGACCCGAACCACAACGCCGGTGGCGGCGCGAACGACGTTGAGGTCGCCCCCGTTGTCGCCAAAATAGAGCAGACCCTGTGCGCTTACCGACGAGGACGAATACGACTCCTGGCCGATGTGACGTCGCCACTCGAGCGCTCCGTGCGGTGAGAGACCGTACACGGAGCCGTCGTTGGCCGTGACATAGACGTCCCCGTTGGGGCCGACCGACGGCGAGACCTCAATGCTGGCGCTCGCCTGGTGTCTCCACGCAATCGCGCCACTGGCGCCGTGGTCGAGGACGGCGACCACGCTCTTGTCCGCCGTGGTAATCACCTCCCCGCCGCTTCCGACCGCGGGGCTGCCAAAGGATGAATGCCCGATGCTGAGGGACCAGCCGAGGGCGGGCAAACCTGTGCCGATCTGCAATTGCCATAGGGTGCCCGACATCAACTCCACGTAGACCCTGGTGCCGGCGAGAACGGGCGAAAGGACCATGGTGGAGAACCGGTGTGACCACAGCAATTGACCGGCCGAAGAAAGCTCGTAGAGGGTGTCGTCGGGACCAGGCCACAGGATCGAGCCCGAAGGGAGCACCAGCGGGCTCACCGAAAGGTCGGTCTCCCCCCTGAAGGGGGCGCCGCCGTTGAAGGTCCACAGATCGGCGCCCGTGGACGGGTCCAACGCGTGCAGCACTCCACCATTGGTCGCCACGTAAATGACCCCGTTGGCTCCGATAGACGGCCCGGGGGTGATGCTGGCCCCGAGCTGGCGTGACCACTCGAGGTGGCCGGTGGCGGGCCCGATTGCCGACGTCACGGCCGAATGCGCCGCGTCATGGAGCGCTTCGGTCCACGGTGCCGTTCCCGCCGCCCCGGCGGGAACGGTGCTGGCAACAAAGGCGAGCGTGACGAGGGCGCACACGCTCAGCGCGTTGATAACGAGGCGGGATCGCGAGGCAGGGCTCATGCGGCCAGCATCCCAAAGGAGCCGTCGCCCATCAGTTCGTGTGCCCTTACGATTCGCGAAACTTCGCCGCTCGGCCTACACCAGCGCGCAGAGATCGGCCATGCCTTCCGACAATGTCGTCCTCGCCTTGAAGCCCAGCACCGTCTCAGCAAGTGCGGGGGAAGCCTGGATATGACGGACGTCCCCCAACCTCCACTGGCCGGTGACCTCGGGTGCGGACGCTGAAGCACCGAGCACCTCCCAGAGCTTCGTCGCCAGATCCAGGATCGTGTGGGGTGTACCGCTGGCAATGTTGAAGGATCCTTGCACCTCGGGTGGTGCCGTCAGCGCGAGCAGGTTCGCACGCGCCACGTCTGAGACGTGGACGAAGTCACGCCGCTGCCCCCCGTCCTCGAACACCTGGGGGGAGGCACCGGCCCGCAGCGAACTGACGAAGATGCTGGCCACGCCCGAGTACGGGGTGTCGATCGGTGACCGGGGCCCGTAGACATTGTGGTAGCGAAGCGCGATGACCGGCGTGCCCGTCTCCCGCCCGTAGGAGAAGCACAGGTGCTCCTGATGGATTTTGGTGGCGGCGTACACGTTGCGCGGGTCGATCGGCGCGCCTTCCACCGTGAGCTCTGGCTCGACGTCTCCCCCGCACGTTGGACAAGCTGGCTCGAAGGCACCAGTGGCAAGGCGAGCAGCGCTGCGAGTCGCCGGTCGGACTGAACCGCAGGAGCGGCACGAGTACGCTCCTTCCCCGTAGACCACCATGCTGCTGGCGAGCACGGTGCGGCCGGTGAATCCAACTTGGTCCATCGCCAACAGCATCGACGCGGTGCCCAGGTCGTTGTCGCTCACGTAGTCAGCAACGTCGGAGAAACGGACGCCCAACCCCACACGGGCGGCCTGATGGCACACCGCGTCGGCCGCGTCGAGTGCCCGGCGCCACACCGTCGGGTCGCGCACATCGTTCTCGTAGTAGGTGGCACTTGGATTCGGAAAGTGGGGCGGTTCCCGGTCGATCACCACCACTTCGTGCGACGCATCGACGAGCTGGTCGACGATATGTGAGCCGATGAAGCCTGCCCCACCACTCACCACTACCTTCACGCTGCGCTCCCTTGCTCGACCTCTCCAGGTCGAGAGTACAGAGCACCGTGTCTGGTGGAAGCCACGAGGTGGCAGATTAAGGAATTCGTAATCGCTTCGGGGGTCAGTGCATCTTCTCCGGTGAGTACGGTCCGAGGATGCCTGATGTGATCCTCCCGGTCCTCAACGAGGTAACCGCTTTGCCGTGGGTGCTCTCGCGGATGCCGGATGGCTATCGGCCGATAGTCGTCGACAACGGGTCGGTGGACGGCTCGGCACAATGCGCAGCCGGGTTGGGCGCCTCAGTCATCGAAGAGCCGGTGCGTGGCTTCGGCGCGGCGTGTTGGGCCGGAGTGGTAGCCAGCACCGATGGCGTCGTCTGCTTCATGGATTGCGACGGCTCTCTCGACCCAATGGACCTTCCGGTGGTGGCAGGACCCGTCCTCCGAGGCACCGCGGACCTGTCCCTCGGCGCCCGGCGGGCTGGCCGTGGTGCGTGGCCGCTGCACGCCCGGCTGGCCAACCGCGCCCTCGCTTTCGAGGTACGCCGCCGAACCGGCCTCGGGCTCCGGGACCTCGGGCCCATGCGGGCCGTCGGGCGGGACTCCCTCCTGACACTGGCCCTGAAGGACCGGCGATCGGGGTGGCCCCTTGAGATGGTGCTCCTGGCGCACCGGGCTGGGCTCCGGATCGCAGAAACCGAAGTGCCGTACCGGCCGCGTGTGGGCCGCTCCAAAGTCACCGGAACGCTTCGGGGATCGATGCAGGCAGTCCACGACATGGGGAGCCTGCTCCGGTGAACGCGCCGCCCATGGAGGCACAAGTGCTCGTAATGGCCAAGTCGCCACGCCCAGGTCATGTTAAGACACGCCTGTGTCCCCCACTCAGCCACGCCTCCGCCGCCGCGGTCGCCCGTGCCGCCCTGATGGACACCCTGGACAGCGTCGTCGCAGCACGGCCCAACCGGGCGACGGTCGTCCTCGACGGGCCAGTCGGGAGTTGGCTCAGGTCCGGCGTGCACGTGATCCCCCAACGCTCCGGGCCCTTCGGCGATCGTCTCGAGGGTGCGATCGAGGACGCCTTCGCCGCCTTCCCGGCTCCCATCTTGCTTGTCGGGATGGACACGCCGCAGATGGCACCGGATCACCTCACGACTGCGGCGGAGACGCTTCTCACGGGTGACGCGGATTCGATCCTGGGACGAGCCGACGATGGTGGCTTCTGGATCATCGGTATCCATCAGCCAGTGCCTGGACTGTGCGGCAGCGTACCGATGAGCACTGCGACGACAGGGACACGCCAGCTGGCCCAGCTATCCGCTCTTGGTCTCCGATGCGTCGAAGTCAACCCGCTGCGTGATGTCGACGTGATGGAGGACGCGCTTGCCGTCGCCGCGGCGGCACCCCGAACCCGCTTCGCAGCCGTGCTGCGCTCATGCGGGCCGATTCCGAATCTGAAAGTGCCAGCCGGCGTTGCCTAGTCCGCTTGTCGCCCCACGCGCTGGGGTGAAACTCTCCGATGGGAGCGTGCGCCAGCTCGAGGTCGATCGTTGGCTGAACGACGCCGACGCCGTGGACCTGAGGATTCTCGAGCGGGTGTGCGGACGAGTGCTCGACGTGGGCTGCGGTCCGGGCCGTCATGTCGAGGCACTCACGCAGAGAGGGATCGATGTCCTGGGCATGGACCTCACCCCCGAATTCGTCGCTGTCGCGCAGCGCAGTCAGCGGACCGTGGTCCTCCACTCCGTCTTCGATCCCGCTCCCGGAACTGCTCAGTGGAATTGGGCCCTCATGCTTGACGGCAGTATCGGCATCGGTGGAGATCCCGTGGCGCTCCTGCGTCGGGTCGGCTGCCTCTTGGCCCCTGGCGGGCAGGTGCTGGTCGAGACCGAGCCTCCAGAACAACGCTCAGAACGCCTCACAATGGTGATTCAGTCTGAGGCAAGCAGAGACTCTTGGTTCGACTGGGCCACCGTGAGCACATCCGACGTTTCGCGGGTAGCCCGGGCGGCACACTTGGGCCTGGCCGACCGCTGGGAAGATTCCGGTCGCTGGTTCGCTCAGCTCGGCAAGGGATAGCGGGCGTCAGCGGCGGACAAAGAGGAAGGCCGGACGGAGTTTAAGATCCGTCACGGGGTAGAAGCAGCGCTCGCAGTCGAAGACCTTGGTCGAGGTAAGTCGAAAATATGGCACCGACAAGGGGCCGAGCGCTGATGACCGACCGTCGGCGAACACAGTCACCGACTGTGTGGATCGTAGGAGGGTTTCGATACTGGTGACCAGGTCCGTTCGCGCCCGACTGGGACCAGCCCGGATGATGTCGTGAACGGACTCGCCTTGAGCCCACGAAGCCTTTCCCGCAAGCGTCTCGTAGTAGGGGTGATCGGCCACGATCACCGGACCCGGAGTACGGCGTACCAGGGCAATGAAATGGTCGCCGGCTGCCCGGTCTGACGCCGTGGGGACGTAGCGACTCGGGCTGTAGTGCAGCGCGCCGATCTGTAAGCCCACGACAAGCGCCAGGACGAGACCCGTCGCTGCCGGCACCATCGCCAGCCAACCCGCGCCCTGGCCATTGGCCCTGGCCACCTTTGCAGCCCGCAGTACGGCGTCATAGCCAAACGCCCCCATGAGCGCGGTCGCCGCAAAGGCTGGGATCAGCACGTCCTGACCCCCGCCCGAATGCAGCCTCGATACGAGAGACGAAAGGAGCAGCCCCACAATCGCCGAGCCCCAGTACAGCCAGTCGGTCGATGCAACGCGCCGGTACAGCACACCCACCGCCAAGGCGGCCAGTCCCAGCCCGATGGCCCAAGGGGCGTGCCAGAGGTCCTTGGTGAAAAACGTCCTCCACACCGAACTGACCTCTCCTTGGTGGAGCAACTCTTGGAAGGCGTAGTACCCGTACCACCCGTGCGAGGAGACGTCGAGCAGATAGGTCGATCCGACAACTAGCACAGCCACCGTCGCCAGCGCCGGCAACCCCACCCGCCGCCTGAAGACGAGTAAGACCACCAGAACCGGCGCCATCGCCAAGAGGGCGCTCTGCTTCGTCATGAAGGCGAGAAACGCCAACAGGCCCACGACGATCCCTCCGCAGATGCCCCGAGCGTGACGAGCCCGGTACAAAGCAGCCAGGAGAAGGAATAAGGCCATTGAATCGACCCGACCGATGTCGAGCCAGGCGCCACTCACGGCGAAGGTGGCGCTGAACAACCCGCTGGCCACCACTCCCGCCACCACGTCGCCGGTCTCGCGCCACACGATCCTCGCGAGCAGTGCGCTGGCCCCGAGAGACGATAGGAGCGAGACCAATCGCAAGGGCAGGAATCCCACGCCGGTCAAGCGTGCAAGGGTCCCGGTGACCCAGAAGTACAAGGGCGTGTACGGGTAGGGAACGTAGTGGATCGACGGAGCGACATAGATCGCCTGTCCGTGCGCCACCCGGCCGGCGATCTCCACCGCCCCTCCCTCGAGCCATTCGAGCTCATAGGGATACCCGATCCGGTGCAGGGCGACAAAGAGGTACACGAGGGTGGGCGCCAACGAGATCACCACTACGAGACCCCGCGATGCCAACAGGGCTCGTCCCCGCACCTTGGCGGTGTCGTTCACCCCTGCATCAAACGTGCCCGGCGCCAGGACCGCCAGGCTAGGAATGCGCTGAACGCGGTGATGCAGCCGAGGACGATGAGCAAGTTGTGGGCATAGTTGTGCGGGAGAATGCTCGGATTTACCTTCGATCTCCCGAAGTCGCCCACCATGGGGTAGGCGTACACCGTGACGGCGCCCGCCATAATGAACCAGACCTGCGCCGGCATTATGAGCCAGCGCGGTGCCAGCCGCCGCACGGCGAACGCCAGAAGGAGGAGCGTGGGGATGACCGCCGCGTCGTTGACGACGTTCAGGCCGATGAGCAATCGGAAGACCTTGAAGGCATTCGCCGAACCCGGGTGGTCGAACACACCGAACAACCCGATGCCGATGACGGTCCATCCGATCGCCACACCTATCCAGAAGACGGCGCCACCCTCCTCTGACGTGGCAGTCTCCGTCGTCCCAGGCGTGGGATCGTCAGGGGTGCTCGTCACAGAACGACCACGTGGCGAAGCCACTTTGTTTGCAAGACACCGGGACGATCGGGTGCTATGAGTCGAACCGGGAAGCCGTGGTCAAGGTCGAGGACTTCCCCGTTCAGCTCCAGGGCGAGCAATGTGTCGGGGTCGACGGCGTGCTGGGGGTCAATGACGGAAGACGAGTAAAGCTGTGACTGGGGCTCAATGGACTGCACCATGACCTTCGATCCCTTGGGCGCCCCCACCATCTCGAGCAGGAACGGGAGGGACACCCCGCGCCAGGCCGCCGCGGCGCTCCAACCTTCGACACATTCGATTGGCAGCCCGGCGACGCGCTGGGGCATGGCGCGCAGTTCGTCAAGTGAAAACGACCGGGGGTGCCGGCACTTCCCGCCCACAACGAGGCGGTAGTCGGCGCTCATTGCCTGCTCGATCACACCGGCACCGATGGCAGTCTTGTTGACCGGAACACTCTGCGGGCCGGTGGTGGGATTGCGTGGGGCGAGTACGGCCAGGTCCCGCAGGGGCGCCACCGTCTCGCCGGCCACGGTGAGCAGAAGCACTGCCGCGCCACCGCCCACCGCGGCAAGGAAGCCACGTCGGTTGAGGCCCGCGTCGACCACTGGCTCGGCGGCCGCGATCATCTCGGTGCTCGGGACTAACTCCTTGTCTGTCTTCGTGTGACGTCCCGACACGATATCCCGGGTGAGCGACAACTTCGCCCCGACGTGGACGATCAGGGCGCCGATAGTGATCCATGCCACGTAGAAATGGGCCACGGTGAAGTTGAACGGCATGGGGCTGTACCAGTAGGCGATGTTGGCGACCCCGGTAGCCAACTCGAAGAGCGCACCACCCACCAAAGGCACGAGGCTGATCCGCTCCAGGGCATGGGCCACACTGCGAACGGGGGGGTACGCGAAGAAGTTGGGATAGACGACCCACAACTTCGCCAGCAGCAGGGGAATAGCGATGATACCGGTGAGGACATGAATACCTTCAGTGATCCTGAAGGTATTGACGGGACGTACTGGTAGGTGGAACCAATAAGGAGGGTGCTGAGCCAGATAGTCCACCATGCCGGTGAGGAAGCACACGGTAAAGCTGACGCCGAGGGTGATGCCGAGGACCGCGGCCAGCCATTCGCTGTGCAGCTGACTGTGGAAACGCCGGCGGATCCGGGCCACCTGGTCCTCGGCCCTCGCACTGAGTGGCGCGGCCAACCGGCGCAGGCGGTTCTCCAATCGTGCTTCGATGCTCTGGGCCCGCACGAGCGCGCGGCGCGGATCGATCAGCGCCACCGGGTAGCCACGCGGACATCCGAGTGCTGGCACCAAGGACTCGCGACCAACATGGACCGACCGTACCCTTGAGTTCGGCGATGATCGCCTCTCAGAACCTTACAAAAGGTGAAATTGGCCTCGCCCTTCCACGCCACGATGTGGCCACCAGCCGTTGGTCCTGGTTGTAAGCAACTTTTAAGCTCCCCGCGGGCACGAGGTCGGAGGCACTCCCTAGGCTGGGCGTTTCCATGTGCCCATCGTCCGCTTCCCCTGACACGATTCACCATCAGGGCGATACCTCGGAATCAAGCATTCTTGTCGTGGACGACGAAGATGTTGTCCGAGACGTCGTAGTCCGCTACCTCGAACACGAGGGCATGCAGACCGTGCAGGCCGCTGACGGCGAAGAGGCGCGCCGGATCGTCGAACTGAATCCCCCGGATCTTGTCATCCTCGACGTCATGGTGCCCAAGGTGAACGGGCTAGACCTGTGCGGCTGGATCCGGGAAAGGAGCAACATTCCGGTGATCCTCCTGACCGCTCGAGGCGAAGAATCGGACCGGATCACCGGGCTGGAGCTGGGCGCCGACGATTACGTGGTCAAGCCCTTCTCACCACGTGAGCTGGTCATCAGGGTCAAGGCGATCCTCCGCCGAACGGGGAGCGGGCAACGACGATCACCCGAAGTCCTAGAAGTCGCCGGGCTGACCATCGACGGCCAGTCGCGCCGGGTACACCGAGCGGGCTCGGAGGTCACCCTGACCGCGACGGAGTTCGACCTGCTCTACTGCCTGGCCAGCCATCCACAGACAGTGTTCTCACGGGAACAGCTGATGTCGCAGGTTTGGCGCTATGAGGCAGCCCTCGACGCCGGCACGAGCACGGTTACGGTGCACGTGCGGCGGCTTCGGGAGAAGATTGAGGATGATCCCTCCGATCCCCAGATCATCATCACGATCTGGGGCGTGGGCTACCGGTTCGAGGCATGACGCCAGTCGGTATCGGGGTTGGCCTTGGGACGCTGTTGATCGGCACTGTCGCCGCCTTCGCCCTGCGCTCCCTGCGTTCAGTACGCCAACAATTGACGGGGCTGGCACTCGTCGCTGTCATTCTTCCTCTCGGCGCAGTCCTGGTCTCGGGACTGGTGATGTTCGACATGGGCAACGAGGCGGATTTCGTGTTCATCACCTGCGCGGTCACCACTAGTGGCCTCCTCGGGGCGTTCGTTCTGGCCCGCAACATCGTCCGCCCGCTCGATACCATACGAACGGCATCGCAGCAGCTCGCATCGGGAGACTTCGGTGCCCGTGCCCCGCAGCAGGGACCGATGGAACTGTCAGAGCTTGGCTCTACCTTCAACGGTATGGCTGCACATCTTGAGGAAGCCTTCGATGCTCGCCGCGAGCTGGTGGCGTGGGCCAGCCACGACTTGCGCGCCCCGATCACCTCGCTCCAAGCGATGCTCGAAGCCATCGAAGACGGCATCGTGGAACCTCGGCACTACCTGAACGCCTTACAGAGCCAGGTACGCCTCCTCGGTGCACTAGTCGACGACCTCTTCGAATTGGCGTGCATCGACTCGGGTGCGGTGAGCCTCGACTTTGACAGCGTCGACGTGGCTCTCCTCGTGGCTAGCTGTGTGCACCGCTTCGACGCCGAGGCTCGTGCCCGAGGTATCTCACTGTCGGCGGCGCGACGGGGCGGCACGACCCAGTCACGCTGTGTACCCGACAAGATAGAGCGGATCCTGACCAATCTGATCACCAATTCCGTGCGCTACACCCCTGCCGGAGGTCGGATCACCGTTTCCATCGCCGGTGGCGCTGGCGCTGTCTTTGTTTCCGTCGAGGACACCGGGATCGGTATCGCACCCGATATGGCCGAGCGCGTCTTCGAACCGTTCTGGCGGGCCGACCAGGCCCGCACTTCCGCCAGCGGGGGGGCCGGACTCGGATTGGCCATCGCTCGCGGCCTCATCGAAGCGCAGGGGGGACGGATATGGGCGGAGCCGCCCCCCTCCGGAGGAACGAGGATCACGTTCGTGCTGCCTGCCCTGGCCGATGAAGGCGACTCCACGCTGGATCCGTCAACCCTCGCCGTGGCCAGGGCGTACTTCGCCGAGCAATTTCTCGCGGGTCCAGGGGTCCACCATGGAACATCGCGGGACATCACATCCCTCGCCGAGCCCCCTCCCCTTCGGGGCTGAACCCTCCTCACTTCGCCTTTCGGAACCGCCTGGGAAGCTGGGCGCCGAAGGCGTTCGCCACTGCGTTGGCGCCGACGTTGGACAGCGCCGTCGCGCCAGAGGACAGGATGCTTTCAACCCCCACGGACTGCACTTCCCTCTCGAGGACCGAATGGACGTTCACCATGCCTGCGCCGGTCTGGCGAACGACTGCGGCGATGGCATTGTCGTAGGCCGACACTGTCGACTCCAATGCAGCCGACGAGAGGGTCGGGCCACCTTGGGAGTTGCAGCGCGAGGGGTCGGATTCGCAGGACACCAGGGCAGGGGAGACATCGGGCGGTGCCGCATTGGCCAATAAGACCGTGGCGCCCGCGTTTTTGAGCGCCTCCACCAGTTGCTGCAGCTCCTGCCCATAGACCACGGGCGTCGTACCGGCGATGATGTCGGCCGTGCCGAGCCATACGGTAGCTAGCTCGGGGTGCACGGCCAGCGCTTGCGGAAGGACGCTGCTGAGGACCTCGGCGACGGTCTGGCCGCGTGAGGTGAGATCGTAAAGGACACTGCCTGTCCCCAGGGTCGAGCGGTAGAAGATCTGGGTCCATTGCGAGCGGAGGCCCGGCGGGCCACCTCGGAGCTCGTTGGCGCCGCTGTCTCCGATGGCGACGAAGACGTACGCCGGACCACGGCCGTTCGCACTGGCCGTGGTCGCCGGATTGAGGCTCGAGCACGCAGCCGAGCCCAGGGCAACCAGCGCAAGGGCGCCAATGAGAGCACGCCGCATCACGCCTCGACCGCCTCTCGCGCCGAGAGGCGCGCCGCCTGGCGTGCCGGGAAGGTACCCGCGAGGACGGACACAACCGTGGCCCCGAGCACCGCTCCGATCGGGATGCCCCAAGTCAAGGTGATGGGGACTCCCCGCAGGCCCTGGGATGTGAGGTAGTTGTTGGCGATGTCGCCAATGGCGACAAAGATGACGATGCCAATGACCGTGCCGGCGATGCCACCGAGCAGGCCCAAGAACCCAGCCTCCACGAGGAATGTACGCATCACGTCCCTGTCGCGAGCGCCAATGGCCTTCATGACCCCGATCTCCCTTCGACGCTCGCGGACTGCGGCCAGGAGTGCATTGGCGATGCCCAGAGCTGCTATCGCCAAGGCGACGACACCAATGGCGGTCAAGATGAACTCAATGACATGGAGGTACTTCTCCACCGACACGATCAGGTCCTCAGGAGCACTACTCGAGTAGCCAATGGCGGCGATCCGGCTGCGAACCGCTCCGACGTGGCTCAACTGATCGGCCTCCACCAGTGCGCCGATGTAGGGGGACTGGGGCGCATCCGAGTCCCCGTTCGCTCTCCCACCGGCCGTCCAACGGACATCGGTGGCGACCAGACCGGGGTAGCCCAGGAACTGCCCGGAGCCCACCTGCTGGTTGACCACGCCCACAATCTCCAACGTGGACCACCGCAACCCGACACTGAAGTTCCTCGTCAGGACCCTGAAGGCCCCCAGCTCCACATCGGTGCCGATCACCTCGTGGGCCGCGCTATCAGTGAGGCCGAGCTGGGCCAGATAGGCCTCCGTGACGTCCACCTCGGTAGAAGAATGCACGGCGGGGTATTTCCCGGCCACCAGGGTGATCGGGAGCGAATTGACCTGGTCCAGGTCGACACCAACCACATCGGTGCCATAGGTGGGCGGGTCAGTGGAAGAGCCTCGTGCGGTGCCGCATCCGCCTCCGGGCTGACACAAGCTGGAACCCGCGGGCAGGCCCGCTGGGGGGATCACAATGACCCCCGCCTGCAGGATCGGGACCACCGCGGTGACATTGCGGATGTTCTTCATGGAGCTGAGGGCGGCGGCGGTCAGCACCTTCGACGGTCCGGGCGTGGGGTTGTCCAGCCCCTCCTCACTCGGGTTGGGAGCAGCGGCTGAGACCGAGATCCCGGCTAGCGCGCCACCGTTGGTGATCTGGTCAATCACCCTGGTGCGGCCCGTGTCAGCGATCGCCACTAGGGCCGTCAGCATGGCGGTGGCCAGGGCAACCGCGACCATCGTCAAAACGGCGCGACCAGGACGTCGTCGGAGTTCGCGCCGAGCCATGGAGATCGCATCACGCCAATCCGTGTCGCCACCGCCTCTTCATGCCGGTCACCCCACCTCGGCCAGTCGGCCCTGATCGAGCGAGAGATGGACGTCCGCGTGTTCCGCCATCGCCGGATTGTGCGTGACCACGAGCACCGTGCATCCCCTCTGGCTGCGCAGGGATTCCAGCAGGTCAGCCACCGTCTCCGTCGCTTCGACGTCGAGGTTCCCAGTGGGTTCATCAGCCAGGATGAGGCCAGGGTCGTTGGCAATGGCGCGAGCGATGGCCACGCGCTGCCGCTCCCCACCCGACAACTCAGAAGGCCGATGGCTCAGCCGACCTTCCAGGCCGACGTCACCGAGCAGTTCCCTCGCCCGCAGGCGCCGCGCCTTGGGTGCGGCGCCACTCAGGGTCAGAGCCAACTCGACATTCTCAAGGGCGGTGCATGCTTCGAGGAGCCCGAAATGTTGAAAGACGAATCCGACGGACTTCCTGCGATAGACGGCCAGCTCATCTCCTTTGAGGGATCCGAGGTCGGTCCCGTTGACCGTGACGCGGCCGCTCTGGGGTGGCTCCAGGCCGCCGAGCACGGCTAGGAGGGTCGACTTCCCAGACCCTGATCGACCCACGAGTGAGGCGTAGGACCCAGCCTCAATCACGAAGCTCACTTCCTGGAGCACATCGAGTCTTCCTTCACGCCGCACGTAGCAGTGCGAGAGTCTCTCGACTTCAACAAACGGTGCCATCACCGTGCGGTCGTTCGGCCGATGGCGACCGTCTGGCCGGCCCGGGTGACAGGGCGCTGACCGGGTCGCCTCACCGGCCTCACCCTAGGGGTGGAGGCACGCGAAGTGGCCGCGCCATCCTTAAGAAACGATGAAAACGCTTGTGGGCCAGCCTCTGCGATGCGACGGCGTCAATGGATCAAGAACAGGGACCCATGCGACTGATGGGAGCGCCGTCCCGATCCACGGCCTTCGAGTCCAGCGATGACGGTGAACGACGGCATTGGGCACCACATACCCGCTCGTGCCACGCCTCATCTACACGGCCCCGACTGCGTTAGCCGGATGGCCCGAACCGCTCGACGCGGATCTGCTCGATTGAAAAGCCCATCTCTTGGAGGATGTCGGTAGCGGCGTCGGCGAACCCGGTGGAGCCGCAGACATATGCGGTGGAATCCATCATCTCTGGTTCGTCCATGATGGCTGATGCCACGTCGCCCTTTGTGAGCCGTGCCGGGGACCTCGTCGTGAATGGCGCGAGTTGGGTGTAGACGACCGTCGATTCGGGCCCCGGCAGTTCGTCTGCGTAGTACAAGTCGGCAGGCGTTCGGACGGACACGAGCAATCGCACCAGGTCGGGACGTCGATCTCGGCGAGCGACGCGAAGCATGGCCATGAGAGGCACAACGCCGGAACCACCACCGATTAGTACGGCAGGAGTGGTTCCGTCCCAGACGAAGTAGCGCCCAATGGGGCCACGGACCTCCAGTACGTCGCCGACCTCGACTACGTCATGGAGGAAGCTCGACACCTCGCCCTCTTCGAGACGCTCGACGGTCAGCTCGAACTCACGAGATCCATCGGGCGCGGACGCCACCGAGTAGGACCGGGAGGCGGTGTAGCCGTCAGGAGCGGTCAGCCGCACGACGTAGTGCTGGCCCGCGAGATGGCGAACCGGATCCCTTAGCGCCAGCCGAAAGGTCTTGGCTCGAACCGTCTCCCGCCGGATCGCCACGACGGTGGCGGTCTCCCAGCTGGTCGGACGCACTAGAGCCGGGGAAACGGGTCAGTCCCCTTGGTAGCGCTGCTCGAGCCAAGGGTCACCTCGGTCGTGATACCCGTTCTGCTCCCAGAATCCGGGCTCGTCGTGGTCGAGCAATCGGAGGCCCGCGATCCATTTGGCGCTCTTCCAGAAGTACAGGTGCGGGACGAGGAGCCGAGCTGGACCGCCATGGTCGACGGGGAGCGGTTCACCGTCCACCTCCCAAACCACCCACGCCTTGCCGTTCCGGACATCGTCCAACGGCAGGTTGGTCGTGTAGCCGGTGTGACTGAAAGCCATGACATGCGTGGCCCGTGGCAGAGGTTCGGCCGCCGCCAGGAGTGTGTCGACGGACACCCCATCGAATGTCATGTCGAACTTCGACCAGGTTGTGACGCAGTGAATGGCGCCTTCAAACCGAGAGCGGGGCAACGTCTGAATCTGGTCCCATGTCCACACGACTGGGTGCGACGCCAGTCCCTCGACACGAAATGTCCAGGTCTCGGTGTCAAGCTTTGGCGTGGCCTCCGCGTTGAGGACCGGCCAGTTCCCCCCGCGTCGTACTGGCCCGGGGGAAGACGAGGGTCGCGCTCACCTCGATGCCGCCCGATGAAGCCTCTCGTTGAGCCAGCCATGAGCCTCTAAGTCTAAGGTGTTTTTGTCATGCCTCTTCAAGTCAGACGCATCTATGACAGCGCAAATCCCCAAGACGGTTTCCGTGTCCTCGTCGACCGGCTCTGGCCTCGAGGCATTTCAAAAGAACGGGCCGCAATCGACCGGTGGCTGAAAGAGATCGCACCCAGCAATGAACTGCGTACGTGGTTCGGTCACCGCTCGGACCGATTCTCGGACTTCACCAACAGGTACGTATCCGAGCTCGAAGGCAATCCGGCAATTGAAGAACTATTGGGAATTGTGCACTCAAATCCAACTGTGACGTTGCTTTACGGCGCCAAAGACGACACCATCAATCACGCCAATGTCCTGGCTCACTATCTCGATCGTTGATAGTCGGGGTCGAATTCCAAGAGGTGCACTAAGCGCACATTTCTGACCACAGACTCGAACCGCGATTTTAGAAGATCAAGTCGTTCAGAGCAGGGCCGCTCCCCGCCGGGCCGCGAAGAAATCGTCTCATTTCTGTCGAGTACCCGTAGCGTTCCCAACGTGACACACCCCATGCGCAGACCACAAGAACGTTGGTGACACGCTTCGCCCATGAGCGTTGTCGCGAGCTGCTCCTACTTCTTGGCACGTCGGCTGCCGCCGTGCCAGTCCTCCTGAACGCCGACCTGGTTGACCTCCACGCCGAAACTGGCGAGCTGAGGCCGCTCACGAAGGCTGCGCTTCAGCTCGGCAAAGCCGCCGAAACTCGCCAGTCCGACCACGTTGTCCCAGAGCCTTAGCGCGTCAGCCTCGTCTGGAAGCCGGCTGATCACCGGACCGAAAAACGCGACGCCCTCGGGCGGTTGGAACTGGATGATGGGGGTGCCGACATCCTTACCCGTCAAGCTCAGTGCCTCTTCGGTCTCCCGTCGCAGTTCGGGGTCCAAGGACGTGTCGTCCAGGGCCTCCATCAAGGCCGACGGCAGGCCAACCTCGGCCAAGATCGGCTCGAGGAATGCCCGGCTCCCTCGATCCTCGCCTTCGTCTGGATCAGTGTCGAAGACCTGGGTGCCGATTGCCTCGTAGAGGGGACCAACTGCATACCGGCCATAGTCGGCTCGGACCCGGGAGGCCACTCGGAGCAGCTTGAGCCCCGCGATGTGCCCGGCTTCGTAGCCAGGGGGGAAGTGGCTGTCGTAGTCGACCGCCGAGTTGACCATCCGCAGCGAAATGAGCCGCCAGTCCACCGTGTAGTCCCGCTGGGCCATGACCAGCCGAACCCATTTGCTGGTCATCCAGGCAAACGGGCAGACCGGGTCGAAGTAGAAGTTGATGTCGGAGTCGGTCACGGCCCGCTCCTCTTAAGCCGAGGCGCTGGCGTGTTCGCGCAGGTACCGGATCAGGCCGACGACATCGTCGGGCACGAGCCGCCCGATGGCCCCGCTGGAGTAGACGCCGATCACCACCCGGCCGTTCGGGTCGAGCACGAACCCGGTCGACTGTAGGTACGTCGGGTCATCGTTGACGAAAGCGCCGGTCACCTCGGCGACGGCACGGGCGTCGGCGGAGTGCCCGACAGGGAAGGTGAGACCGTGCTTGTCGATGAGCTCCTGGGTGGTGGCCTCGTCGTCGACCGAAAGGGCGACCACCTTGGCCGCAACTTCGGCCAAGCTCTCGGTCGCACGTTGGAAGGCGCGCAGCTGGGCATTGCAGTATGGGCACCACGAACCCCGGTAGAACAGGACGACGCCGAATCCGCCGGCAAGGGCGTCGGGTAGGGCCAGGGTGTCGCCGCCGGGCAGGGCCACGGTGAGATTCGGGAACTGGTCTCCTGGGTTGAGCAAGGCCATGGCAATCTCCAATCAGATGAGAAGTGAGGAGTTCGTCGGGATCAGCAATGCATGAGTTCGACGGCCCGTCTACTTGACGGCGATGACGTCGATGAGGCGGATGTCCGGGTCCTTCGCCAGCAAGTCAGGGGCGACCTGGCCGAGCGCGGTGGGGATCTCGCCGTCCAGGTGGGCTTGGCGGGCCTCCTCGGTCTCGAACGAATCGAAGATGCCGTACTCGGTGTCGCTGATCTTGAAGGCGTACCACGTGACGGTGCCGATCTCAGCTACCGCCAGCGCCCGGCCGGCTTCGAGGAACGCCCCCAGTTGTGCGCCTTTATCCGGCTTGGCTTCGAGTAGGGCGAGCAGTCCGAGTTTCACGGTCATTTTGGTCTCCTTTGTTCGGGAACGGTCGTCCGGGTCGATGATCGCCACAAGATCGCCAGGCGCGGGAGTCATGCACGTCAAGCATCGCCTACGGTCCAGATCTCGCCCGTCTCATCCCTGAGGAGCTGAGCGAGCATTGACCGAGCGGAGTGCTTGGGGGTGATAAGCGAGCCCTCTTCGTAGGAGACCCGGAAGTGCTCGTGCAGGACGGCGCCGATCTCTTCAGGCGGCTGGCTGCGGATCCACCCTTGCATGGCGGTATCGACTGAGCCGGGCCGGTAGACGTTGACTGTCACCCCGCTCCCGGCCAGCTCAGCCGCCAGGTTGACGGTGTGGGCTTCGAGCGCGGACTTGGTTGCGGCATAGGCGTTCATTCCCACCATGGCCCCGGGGTGGGCGGCGATGCCGCTTGAGACGTTGACGATCCGACCCCAGCCCCGATCAAGCATGGAAGGCAGGACCGCCTGGGCGAAATGAAACGGGGCATCGACGTTGACCGCGAACGCCGAGGCCCACGCCGCAGAGGGCGCTGTGACAGTCGGCCCCATCGGCTGGACCGTCGCGGCGTTGTTAATCAGGATGTCGACCGGCCCGAGTTCCTTTTCGGCCTGAGCCGCCGCCTCGGCCACCGCTGTGGGATCGCCGACGTCGGCCTGGAGCACGACCGCGTTGCCGCCATGGGCTCGCACTGCCTCGGCCGCCTCGTCCAGCTGGCTGAGCGAGCGTGCCAGCAGTGCCACCTGGGCGCCCCCGGCCGACAACTCGAGGGCCACGGCCCGCCCGATACCCCGGCCTGCCCCGGTTACCAGGGCGACCCTGCCCTCGAACGGTTCGGTCATCGAGAGGTGACGGCGTCCAGTGCGGCCAGGATCTGGTCGGGCTCGGACCGGGTGGTGTAGTCGGGATGGACGTCGATCCATCGGACCACGTGGCCGGCGTCGACGATGACCGCGGTCGGCATCGGCAGCCCGCTGGTGCCATCCGCGTTGACCGCGGTCAGGTCAAGTCCCAGCTCCAGCTGGGCCGCTTGCGCTTCGGAGGACGGCGCCGTGAGGATGCCGAGGGACTTGGCCACCTGGTTGGCCGGGTCCGAGAGCACGGTGAAGGTCAACTCATTCTTCTCCTGGGTGCTCAGCGACCCGTCCGGCGCCTGCGGGCTGAGGGCGACCAGCACCACGCTGCGGCGAGCCAACTCGGGGACCAGCTCCGCCTGGTAAGTGTTTAGGGCGATGTTGCAATAAGGGCACCAGCCGCCCCGGTAGAAGACCAGGACCGACACCTGGTCGCCCAACGCCTTATGCAGGGCAGTGGTCGCACCGTAGGGGTCGATGAGTTCGGCGTCGGGCAACGTGGCACCCACCGCGATGACCCCTTCGGGCACTCCCTTCGCGGCTAGCTCGGCCTGCTCTCGGGTAAATGCGCCCATCACCTCGTTCGTGGGCTGGGCCGCCATCGTCTCGACGAGTTGGCTCACCTGCTGGGCGATCGTGGTGGTCATGGGTCGTGCTCCTCGGGATCTCAGGATCGGGCGGGCCGTTGACGGGAACCGCTAGAAGGTAAGTGTCGGCGGTAGCCCCGGTCTTACCTCTCTCGTCCTACCTCTTGCGTCCGAGGGAACTGGCTGGACCGGCAATCACCGCTAGCAACCCCTCGAAGTCCTGCACACACGGATTGCAGCTCGACAGGTGGGCGGCAACCCCAGGGAACTGTTCTGCCGCGTCGCCGTGAGCCAGCTCACGTTCCACGTAGCGGTCGAGCAGCTCGAACGTCTCGGCGCAGCCAGCGTCTGCAGGATCGGTCTTCAAGAATCGCTCTAGTGACCCCCAGCTGCTGCTCATGCCTGCCTCGAAGCGTCGGTTTCCAGATAACCCTTAGTGACCAACGAGGCCCGCAACTTACGTCTGGCGTCGAAGAGGGCCTTGTAGATGGCGTTGCGGTTGGAGCCCAACTCGATAACTAACGCATCCAGCGGGGTGCCATTGAGCACGATCGCCACAAAGATCCGGCGCTGGCGCTCGGTGAGCTCATCGTCGACGGCGCGATGCAGCGCGGCAACCACGTCTTGCCACTCCGCGACACGACCAGGATCCAGACCAAACCGGTCCGGTAGCCGGTCCCAGTCCTCGGCATCCATTGGCGCGGCCGGTTTCTGCCAGAAGTGGCGGCCGATCTTGGTCGATACTTCGAAGATGGCGAACTTGCAGGCCCAGGTAGTGAAGCGGCTCTCACCGCGGAACTGGGTGGCCTTGGCCACTACGCCGACCACGGCGTCGG
The DNA here is from genome assembly GCA_036489775.1 of Acidimicrobiales bacterium. Taxonomy (GTDB): domain Bacteria; phylum Actinomycetota; class Acidimicrobiia; order Acidimicrobiales; family RAAP-2; genus Bog-473. Next base: position 59,644 of record DASXFC010000060.1, read on the forward strand.
CGGCGGCCTGGTAGGCCAGGTCCTCGAGCTCGGGACCGGCGATCGGCAGCTGGCCGTGGCGGCGGCGGACCTCGCCCCGAGCCACCCGCAGCAACAGCTCATGCAGTCGGGCCACCGTCTCGTCATACGCCGGCCCGTTGCTGTCCAAGCCCCGGAGCCATGCGGCGGACTCGGGGTCAAGCGACCGGATTTCGACGGGGCACTCGGGGCTGGTTGGGTCGGCTGATGCCACTTCACCGATCCTAAGTGGAGGGCACGACGATGCCCTCGTCAGCGCCGGAGCTGATGTCAGTGATCAGGATTCTCCCGGTTCCCCGACACTTCGATCCCATCCAGAGGACCGCGGTTGGTCAACCAGAGCAGCAGGTCCGACCGCGTCAAGGTCGATCCACCACTTCACCGTCCTGTCGGTGGCGCAGAGGTGGAGGGTCCCGCCGAGACCTACGACGCCCAAGACCGGGGAGGAACTCGACGAAGAACTCCTCGATCTCGGCCTTGCCCACGTCCCCATCCAGGGGATCTGGTCCTTCGTCATCACCAGCCAAGGCGTGCTGGGCATCCCGGCGGTGGATTGCCACCTCGATTGCCAGACGCCGGCACCACCAGGCCACTCTTCGATCACCGGTGGATGAGGACGTCCAGGTGGAAGCTTCGGGGTTTTCGGCTCCCAGAGCAGCGAGAGTCCGGACCAGGGACCCGATGTACCCCGCCGCGAGGTCAGCCACGTTCTTCGGTGCGGGATCGAGGAACTCCAAGGGCGGCGAGCACGAACTGCTCACGCTCGAAGGCGTCCAACACACCTTTCCAGGGTTGTGGAGCCACGCTCGCTCTCATATCGCTGACCCGTCGGGCAATGGACGATGTACTCAAGGGGAGCTCTTCATGCTCTCGTGGGGAAATGCGAGGACCGGGAGCGAATACGCTCCCGGTCCTCGCTCTGAGCAGAGCTGCTGAACTAGTTCCCTGTGGTGACGATGCCCGCGGCGTGTGCGCCAACGGGGAGCGCAACAGGAGAGCTTGGAAGCTCGGTGAGGTTTCCTCCGCTGACGGCGAAGGCAGCCACGGTCCCTGCTTTACTCTCGTCCACATACAGTGTCCGACCGTCGTTGCTCAGGCGGGCATCCACGGCACCCCCGCTGTTGCTGACAGGCGTGCTGCCGAGGAGCGTCAGAGTCCCGTTTGGCGCGATGGCGTAACGAGAAATCTCACCCGATGCCGTGTTCACCGTGAACAGAAACTGGCCATTGTGGGTGATCTCGATCCAACATGGCGCCGTCTGGTCGTCCGCGAACGGGCTGGTACCAATCGACTTTAGCGACCCGTTGTAGGTGACGTTGAAGGCCGAAATAGTTCCCGTGCCGGCCCCCACGTTGTGGGCGTTGGAAACGAAGAGTTGCTGGGGATTTGTCGGCCGGAACTCGCTGCCGAATGGCCCAAGCCCCTGTGCAGGGGAAGGAGACCCCGGGGCGGCGGACAGGAGCCCATCTCTTCCGACCACAAAGCTGTCGATCTCGGATGGGCCGACGCGTGTGCCCACGAGACTGGTCCCGGTCGAGTTGAAGAGCACATCACCTGGCTGAGAGCCGTTGGGAAGGGACACGGTCGAGTGGGCCAGCGGCTGGATCTGTCCAAAGGGGTTCAATACGAAACCGGTGTAATTCGGGCCCACTGCGCCGGCATTGGCGACGTAGACCAGGTTGTCGTGCACCGCGATGCTGACCGGTGTGGGTCCGTTGGAAGAGACCACTTGGTTGAGCTGCAGAGCACCGTCGGGTTCGGTTCTCAGGATCGACACTTGGTTGCTGCCCGCATCCACCGCGAGCAAGAACCGACCGTCTGAACTGACCTGGATCGCCCCCTGGGAAGCCAATCCCGCACCCGTACCGGCGCCACCTGCTGTGAACGGTGAGCCCGCGAGCGGCGTCAGCGATCCATCCACGTGGCGATCGAACCCGCTAATGCTATTCGTCCCCGCCGTGTTGTCGTCGAGATAGACGTGCCCAACCACCGGATTCGAGTTGCCTGGGCTGTAGTTGCCGATAGGGGCTGCGTTGGCCGCGCCAGCGCCCAGCGTACCGAGAAGACCGACGCCACTAAGCGTCCCGACGCCAAGCGCAAGTCGCACGGCCCTTTTGAAGTGCTTTCGCATTTGTTCTTTCCTCCATGAGTTTCGAAGGGTACGAGCTACCCAACACAAGTACTGTCTCCGTGCGATGGGAAAGCGTTACATGTCAGACAAACCGGTCTGTTTGTTTCTGACGACCGAGATGATTAGATATCCCTTATGACTAGGACTTTCTGACGAAGGCGCGAGAACTCGCCGATCGCCAATAGTTTCTGATTCCGTACAGACTGGTCTGTTACCATAAATTCGTGGGAACCAAGGTAAGTGAGTCGACGAGTGCCCGAGATCGCATCATGGAGACCGCGTCGACGCTGTTTTACGCCGAGGGCATCCACACCGTCGGCGTCGATCGCGTCGTGCACGATTCCGGCGTGGCCAAAGCAACGCTCTACCAGCATTTCCGGTCGAAGGAGGAACTGGTGGCGGCGTGTTTGCGGCAACGCTCCGCTGACTGGCGTCGCTATTTTGCAGAACCCATCCTCTTGAGATCGGGTTCTACGGTTGCCCGGGTGACCAAAGTCTTCGACGCCTTGAATCGTTCGGTATCAATGCCGGACTTCCGCGGCTGTCCCTTCATCAATGCCGCCGCCGAATACCCCGGGCACGACGGCCCGGTGGCAGAGGTCATCCGAAGCCACCGGGCCCAGGTCCGTCAGCTGTTCGCCGAACTGGTCGCCCCTCTCCCGTCCGCCTCACATCGAAACGAGCTCGTCGACCAGCTCGTCCTCCTCTACGACGGGACGATGATCAGCGCTCAGCTCGATCCGAAGTCCAAACCCCACCGATCGGCAAAGGCGGCGGCGCGCCTCCTCGAAGACAAGACTGCCCATTGACGATTTTGGTGGGATCCGAAGGACAGCGACGATGCTGAACAGCCCGTCGACCGGACAGATCGATCTCGAGCGGCTCCGGGCTGGCGACGAGCACACCTTCATCGAACTTGTCCGACGCCACCACGATGCGATGGTGCGGGTCGCTCGCTCGTTCGTACCGAGCCACGAGGTGGCAGAGGAGGTGGTGCAAGACACCTGGTTGGCGGTCTTGCGGGGTCTGGCTGGATTCGAGGGTCGGTCATCCTTCCAGACATGGTTGTATCGGATCCTCATCAATCGCGCCCGATCCTCCGGCGTACGTGAACATCATCACGTTCCGATCGGCGACGACGAGAGCAGCTTGGACTCCAATCGGTTCGATCAGGGTGGTCAATGGTCATTGCCGCCCGAACACTGGGTCGACGATCTGGACGAGCGGCTTTATGCCGGAGAGTTGTCGGCGTCGATCTGGTCCGCGCTCGATGAACTTCCGGTCCAGCAGCGAAGCGTTGTAGCACTCCGTGACCTCGAGGGTTTGCGAAGCACCGAAGTCTGTGATCTGTTGGACATCACTGCGGCGAATCAGCGAGTGCTACTTCATCGAGGTCGAAGTCGAATGCGTGAAGCCCTCGAGACTAAGTTCGGTAAGCTCTGATGGTTGTGTTTCGTCGTCGCCCCCCTCTCGCGTGCCAGCAGGTCGTCGAGCTTGTCACGGAGTACCTCGAAAATGAATTGTCTGCCCGTGATCGCCGTCGGTTCGAAGCCCACCTGCGCCACTGCCAGCATTGCACCGAGTACATCGACCAGATGCGTACCGTCATCCGCCTGACCGGGAGCCTCACCCCCGAGGACCTAAGTCCCGAGGTGGAGGACGAGCTTCTTTCTGTGTTCCACCGGTGGAAGTCTGGAAACTCATGATCTATCTCCTCCGAGAAGACCATGGCTCCGTACCCGAGAGCACGCACGTTTCTGACCGGCGAGGCGTCACGACATTGAATATGGCAAAGGGTCAGCTCTCGGCGAGGACAGTTCCGATCATGCATATTTAGCTCGTTCCGGGCGGTTAATTCGAGTTTCCCACAGACCCTGACCCGACCTTCTTGTCTGAGCTAGTTCATTGCCGTCCGTAAGGATCTGCGGCGTTGCTGTAATTGTCAGCCACCCAACTGACCACTTGCGTACCGGCGTCGGCATTGAGACGTGTTTCTGCGTGTACGAATGCCGACGAAGTCACGGTGACGACGGACCAAGCGCCGCGATGGCTTCGTCAAGCAGCGGGAGCGTTCGATCTGGAAGCGGGTCTTCGGGAAAGAACCCCTCATACAACTCCAACGCCTCGGCAACACTGGTGATGCCACATCTCTTCACGAGGAAGGTTATGTCGAGACGGTCCCGCGAGCCACGGCCGGCCCGCATCTTCATGGCCAACATCGATCGCTCATCGGCGGCGACGATCTCAACGTTCCCCGACTTGAGTATCGGTTGCCAGTTGGGCTCCTTGAATACCGGTATGAACTGTTGAGCCGAGTTGTTGAGCCATTCGGCACCGAGCCCTCGGCGTTCACCAATCTCAGCGGCAATGGCGAGCACGTCATCTGTCGGATGAATCGAGCCATCAATATCTCCGGTGCTAAACCGAGCATCGAACGCAAGCACCATTACCGCCCCGCCAACTAAGTAGATCTTGGCCTTGACGTTGCGAGCGTTGAGTTGGTCTGAAAGTTCGGCGAGTGCCGACTCCATTTCGTCCCGGTTGAGATCAGACACTCTCAAGTTCATCTTCCGCAGCAAACAGGCCATGACGGATGAGCGCTCCAGGCGAGTTGGCGATCTCCCAGGTATGGAATCTCGGGTTCTTGGAGAGATACCAGAAGGGCCGATTGAACCTATTCAGGTCATTGGTCCAGCGAGGCGGAGAGATCGCCTTCCTGGCAGCCTCATCTTCAACTATCGCAGCGAGGAAAGCATCCCAACGCGTGTCTCCGACGAGTCCTGGGGCCTGGTTGGTAAGGGCGTCGAATCCCTCATGGCTGGATCGCCGGAGGGCGTCCTTCAGGTCGATGACGGCGCGAAGCGCACCATCCTCACGAATATCGAGTGACAGCCCTTCACCCGCATCCCCATACAGCCGATCTTTGATCGTGTTGGCGGTGGCAACTGCGCTGCGCCGCAGCAAAGGGGCCAGCCGTAAGGTGATCGACTGGCCGGCGGACTCGGCGATCCCGCTCAGCAGCGTGAGTGATGGCTCTCTTTGTCCAACTTCGATTTCGGCGATCGTCGATTGGGGGACACCAGCCTTCGCGGCCAGATCGCGCTGAGTCAGGCCACTGTCTCGCCGCAGCTGACGAAGGATTGCGCTTGCTTCAGCTTTTCCATCCACAGTGATATGATACCAAATCACAGATCAAGCTCGGCTGATCTTTTCCAGATCAGTCTCGCCTTTTGGTTTCCTCAATCTCGGCTGTCCACGAGGGTCACTTGGTGACCGTCACCGACCGTGATACACCGACGCTCGATGCTGCTGGCCCCGGATTGCTTGACACGGGATGGACAAGCGACGGCCGTGGGTTTCGGGACCGAATGGACCATGCGGGTTCGATGGGCATTACCCAAGTGATCGTGACGCCATCTGGTCCGGCGATCGAACACGAACTTGAAGCATTCGCAGCTGCCCGATCCTGAGCGCTGATATTTCATACTGACGATGGCGAAATGTGATGTCGGACGGCCACAGGGCTGGAGGTAGGGATGATGGACCTGAACAACAAGACGATTATTCGATCAGCCGTCGTTGCGGTAAACCGCGGTGACGTCAAGGGCTACCTGAAGAACTTCTCGTCCTCGTGCCTGAGGTGGATAGCTGGATTCGATCAACCCATGTCATTGGCTGACGTCGGGGACCATCTGAGCCAACTCATCGAGGCATTTGATCCACTGCGATTGGACGAGGAACTCCTCATCGCGGACGATCAATTCGTCTGTGCTCGCTGGCAGCTCCGCGGCACTCAGGTGGGTGCGTTCATGGGCATGCCGTCCCATGGCAACAGCATTGACGTCGCGACCTGCGAGATTTACAAGATCGCTGACGGCATGGTGATTGAGTCATGGGTTTACCAAGACCCTGGACAATTGTTTGCTCAGATGGCCGCTGGATCAGGGGCGGATTCATCATTATGAATACAGACATTCCCGGTAGTTCTTTGCTCGATCGTGATGTGATCGTTGACCCCTACCCCTTCTACCGTCGGTTGCAGATTGAGTCCCCGGTTTGGCAGGTGCCCACCACCGACGTCTTCGTCGTCAGCACCTATTCGCTTGTAGCCGAAGCGGCAGCTCGCGTCGATGACTTCTCGTCGCACATGCGGCACCTCCTCTACCGAAACGAGGCGGGTATTCCGCAGCGCCTTGCCTTCGGTGACGCTGGTGCTGATGCCCTGGCCACTGCCGATCCGCCGGTACACAAGTCGCATCGCGATGTTGTCTTCTCAGAACTTGTCTCAAAGCGTATGGACACGTTGGAACCCGAGATTAGAGAGATTACCGGCAAGTGCATCGAGGGTATTTCCGACGGCAGCATCGATTTCATGGCCGCCATTGGCAACATGATTCCGATCAACATCATGACTCGCCTCATCGGATTTCGTAATGGGAACGCCCAGGAACTCTTCGAGGCAGCAGTTGATTCAACATCGATGTTGGGCGCAACGTTGACCCGGGTTGAGCTTGAAGAGCACATTGTTCGCACATTGGAGATCGAAGCCTGGATCGGTGAGCAACTGGAAAGTGCGGTCGATGACCCAAATGACGAAATCCTGGGTGCTGTGGCTCGCGGTATCGCCAGTGGGGTGTTCACGCACTTGGAAGGCAGCGTCGTACTCCACACACTCTTGAGCGCTGGCGGGGAATCCACCACAAGCTTGCTCGGAAACGCCGTGCGTATTCTGGCCGAACGTCCTGAGCTTCAGAGTCGCCTCCGGGGTACGCCTGAGCTCATCCCGGCGTTCATCGAGGAAGTTCTGAGGCTGGAATCGCCGTTTCGCTTCTTGTTGCGCACCACGACTCATGACACAGACCTTGGAGGCGTTGCCATGCCGGAAGACGCAACCGTACTGTTGCTCTGGGCGGCGGCAAACCGAGATTTAGCGACGTTCGACAACGCCGACGACATTATTCTCGATCGCAAAGTTCCCCGGCGCCACGTCGCCTTCGGACGAGGCATTCACCATTGCGTAGGCGCACCACTCGCTCGGCTCGAGGCTCGCATCGTTCTCTCTTCCTTCTTGGCTGCGACCGAAGCGTTCACGTTGGATCCAGATGACCCACCCCGTTGGGTGCAGAGCCTCATGATCAGACGTCACGACCGGCTCGCCATTCATGTCACGAAGTCGTGAGCGCTTCCACCAAGGAAAGCCGGACATCGAGTGACTGCTTCAGCGTGAACGGATGTGGCTCGAGTTCCGCTATAGCGTGAAGACCGTCTCCCGACAGGTCAGAAACGCCTAGTCACGGCCAAACGTGAAGACCTCACTCGGACTCCCAAGTGTGCTCGCGACCTCCTGTCCCGAACGCGCGTTCAACCGCTCCTATTTACGTCGCCATGGGCGGCCCACCCGGGTCGGGAACTGCTACTGCACAATGAAGCCTTCAAGGTGATCGATGCTCGAGGCGTTCTTCTGCGTCCAGTAATCCCGGATGCCCTCGGGACCCTTTCGATCAGACCACTGGTCCATCGTCGGCCGGTGACCCTCGAACGACATCAGGGGTACCCCATAGCCGCAGGAATCGGAGATCCGACGGACGTCGATCACGATGACCGAGCGCACGCCGACGCCCCCTCCCCGGGGAAACCGCGCCGACAGTTTGGCAAATTCGGGAGAGTCGGTGAGCACCACCCGACCCGACCCGTGCAGCCGCACGATACGGGGCGGTCCGGAAAACGCGCAGAACATGACCACGATTCGGCCGTTCTCCCGTAAGTGCGCAATGGTCTCGACGCCGCTCCCTGTCTGATCGAGGAACGCCACCTGGTCCTCATCAAGGACGGCGAATTCGTCCCTATTACCCTTCGGCGAGCAGTTCACCGAACCGTCAGCAGCGAGCGGAGCCGTCGAAACGAAAAAGACGGGCTGTGCGACCAGCCACTCAGCCATTTTCTCATCGATGACGTCGAACGTCTTGGCCACGAGGACATTATGCCGCCGGAACCGGTGGCTCTGCGGTGAGGATCGGAATGCCCCAGCGCTAGCGTCACAACATGGCACCTCAGGCCAAGATCCTCACTGTTTCGGATTCGGTCGAGAACGGGACCCGACAAGACCGATCGGGTGAAGAGTTGGCCGCGTCGCTGGGCCGTCACGGCTTTGTAGTGGTGGAACGGCGGGTGGTGCCCGATGGAGTGGCACCGGTAGCGACCGCGCTCAGCGAGCTCTCGAACCGGTTCGTCGGACTGGTGGTCACCACGGGCGGTACGGGGTTCTCGCCCACCGACCTCACACCAGAGGCAACCCACTCGGTGATTGAGCGTGAAGCTCCCGGGCTTGCCGAAGCCATGCGCTCGGTGAGCCCTCTCGGCCGTCTCTCGCGTGGAATCGCCGGGACGATCGGTGCATGCCTCGTCCTCAACCTCCCAGGATCGCCCAATGGTGCCCTCGAATCACTCGAGGCGGTGGCCGATGTCCTCGACCATGCGCTCGATCTCCTCGCTGGTGGCCGCCCGCATTGACCCACCGGCTTTGGACGCACTCCCCAGCCACCTGCGACACCTCACAGGCTGAATGTCGCTGCGCCTTGATTAGGCTGAAATCGCGAGACCCGCCGGATGGCACTGGTCCGCCAAGGAAGCCGGTGAGGAACGTGAGCGATGATAGGAGACGTTGGCTGGCCACCGTGACACACCAGCGACGCCTGTTTTCAAGTAGCCCTCACCGCGTCACAGCACTGAAAGTGTCGTGAACCCAAACGAACCGCTTCCGCCCGAACACGGCGACTGGATCGACGTGTGCGACTGGGAACTGCCGGTCGATGCCACTTGGAGGTGGGCCAATGTCCCCCACTGCGGGGGCGTGGTCACATTCTGCGGCACCGTGCGTGACTATTCCGAGGGTCGCCCCGGCGTGTCCGCGCTCGAGTACGAGGTCTACCTGGATCAGGTGGTCCCGCGACTGACCGACGTCGCCACGACGGCGCGCCGTCGGTGGCCTGAAATCGGTCGCGTGGCGCTGCTGCATCGAGTGGGCCGGCTCGAAGTGGGAGAGGTCGCGGTCGTCGTGACCGTCTCCACCCCACATAGAGCGGAAGCGTTCGCCGCCGCCCAGTTCTGCATCGACACACTGAAGCACACAGTTCCTATCTGGAAGCGTGAGACCTGGACTGGTGGCTCCGACTGGAGTGATTGTTCGCACCAGATCGACGACTCCGAACCGACGCCATGGCGGTCGGCGGTACCCCACTCTCACTCTGACGAAGCAGCGTCGCTATGAATCGTCACGGCCGCCGCCCCTCGCTCGTCGGGCGGTGCACGTGATCCAACTCCGGGAGGCCCAGCAATTCGTCATCAACCAGTGCCCCCCCCTCGGTCAGCTCGCTCTTCCGCTCCAAGAGGCCTTGGACTGTGTCATCGGCGATTCCGTCGTGGCTACCGAATCAATCCCTCCGTTCACCAACTCCGCAATGGATGGCTACGCGGTCCGCTCAGCTGACACCGTTGGGGCGCCGGTCCGGCTCGCAGTGATCGGTTCAATCATGGCCGGGCAAGTCCTGAACGAGGACCTGGCCCCGGGCCAGGCGGCGCGCATCATGACCGGCGCACCAGTCCCGGGGGGTGCCGATGCCGTCTGCATGATTGAGGAGACCGACGACCACGACGAAGGCCGGAGCGTCACGATCCGTCGCGAGGTCCGCCGCGGAGAGTTCGTCCGCCAGCAGGGACGCGACGTTGGCATCGGAGACGTGGTCGCTTCAGCTGGGACGGTATTGAGTCCGGCCCACCTTGGCGTCTTGGCCAACCAGGGAGTCCTCAGTGTGCTGGTCCACCCACACCCTCATGTCGGTGTCCTCTCAACCGGAGACGAGCTCTACACGGGTACGGGGCCTCTTCCCCCCGGCAAGATCCGCGATGCCAATCGTCACTCCCTCCTCGCCCTGGTCCGGCGGGAAGGTTGGAACGTCACCGACCTCGGAATCGTGGGCGACGACGACGAAAGCCTGCGGCAGCGGCTGACGACTGCAGCCTCCACCTGTGACGCCATCATCACCAGTGGCGGCGTGAGCGTCGGCGATCTCGACCTCGTCCGTGTTGTTCTTGATGACCTCAGCGGTCGGACAATGCGATGGATGCAGGTCGCAATCAGGCCGGCCAAGCCCCTGGCGTTCGGGCTGCTCGCTGACTCCGGTACCCCCGTGTTCGGACTGCCGGGGAACCCCGTATCGGCCATGGTCAGCTTCGAGCTCTTCGCAAGGCCGGCGCTCCGTGCCATGGGTGGCCATCGCAGCTTGCACCGACCCGTCGTGCCCGCAGTGACCGATGTGAATCTGGAAAGGCGGCGAGACGGCAAACTGCACTTGCTGCGGGCCCGAGTGTCCTTGGACAACCGCGGTGGCTGGCATGTCGAGACCACTGACGGTCAGGAGTCCCATCACCTCCAGTCCATGTCCGAGGCCAACGCGCTCATCCTCCTACCTGACGGGAGCGGCGCTCGGGCCGGAGACCTGGTCGATGTCGTAGTCCTCGGCGCGAACGACCTCACCCGTGATGGCGCGGTCGTAACCGAGCACGACCGGCAGATGACGATGTCGTGACCGTTCCCACCCCCGTCCGCGTTCCCGTATCGGTCAGACCCCACCGGCGCCGTTCCGACGGTGCGTCCGGGCTTCAGGTCATGCCCCTCGAGGGCCCGATGGTCGATCGTTACGGCCGTGTGCACAACGATCTGCGCATCTCGGTAACCGATCGCTGCAACCTTCGCTGCATCTACTGCATGCCGGAGGATGGCCTCACCTTTCTCCCCCAGAAGGAGTTACTTTCATTCGACGAGATCGCCCGGCTGGCCTGGGTGGCGTGCCAACTCGGGGTCACGTCCGTGCGCATAACCGGCGGCGAGCCAATGGTTCGCCGAGGCCTGCCCGAACTGATTGCCAGGCTGGCCCAGGTCGGATTCGAGGACCTGGCCATGACCACCAACGGGACCGGACTGTCGAAGCTGGCCGGGAGCCTCGCTACCGCCGGACTCCGGAGGGTCAACATAAGTTGCGATTCGCTGCGCGCCGATCGCTTCGCGACCATACGCAAGCGCGGCGATCTGGCCGAGGTCCTGGGCGCGATGGACGCGGCCGAGGCTGCGGGCCTGACGCCACTCAAGGTGAACGTCGTGCTCTTGCGGGGCCAGAACGATGACGAGATCCTCGACTTTGCTTCTTTTGCCCGGGACACCGGCCGGATCGTCAGGTTCATCGAGTTCATGCCCTTGGATGCCCAAGGGCGCTGGGATCGGAGTCAGCTCGTCTCGGGCAGAGAGGTCTTCGAACGCATCTCGGCGACATGGCCGCTCGAGCCGAGAAAGGACCCCAGCGGTGCCGCACCGGCTGAGCGATTCCGGTTCGCTGATGGCCGGGGCGAGATCGGATTGATCTCGAGTGTGACGGAACCATTTTGTGGAACTTGTAATCGATTGCGACTTACTGCTGAGGGAGCACTGAGGAACTGCCTGTTCACTGATGACGAACGAACGGTACGGGATCTGCTGCGCCATGGCGGTTCCGATGACGAGCTCGCACTGGTGTTCCGTCGGGCGGTGTGGGAGAAGTTCCCGGGTCACGGAATCAATGAACCGGGCTTCCTGAGCCCGGCACGCTCCATGTCGATGATCGGGGGCTGAAGTGGCGCAGCTCCTTCTCTTCGGACCGGCTCGCGATGCAGTGGGCCACTCGAAGCTGACGGTGCCGGGCGACAGTGTGGCGGCGATTGTCGCCGCCGCAGAGGAGCAATTCGGTGAAGCCTTCTCCCGGGTACTCGCCGTGTCGAACGTCTGGTTGAACGGTCACCTCGTCGCACCTGACACCCACGTCAGCGAGGACGATGAGATCGCGGTGATCCCTCCCGTCTCGGGAGGATGAGGCATGACATCGCAAAACGATGACGATCAGAACGACCCTGGACTCACGCACGTTGACGCCAAGGGACAAGCCCGTATGGTGGACGTCACTTCGAAACCTCTCACGCGACGGGTCGCCGTGGCCAAATGCGTCGTCGTCACAAATGCCGATGCCCTACAGGTGCTGCGCGAGCGCCCGGACGGCTTGAGCGTGATTGAGGCGGCGCGGTTCGCCGGAATCCAGGGTGCCAAACAAACGTCTTCGCTCATTCCCCTCTGCCACTCCATCCGCCTCGATCGGGTGGAGGTCGATGTGGTCGTGGCGTCCCACCGGATTGAGATCAGCGCCACCACAGAAATTATCGAACGAACCGGCGTGGAGATGGAGGCCCTCACTGCCTGTGCCCTGGCCTCCGCCACTCTGGTCAAGGCGCTCCTGAGCGTGGACCCGGAGGTGTCGATCGAGGAGTTGACGCTTTGGCACAAGTCGGGAGGGCGTTCGGGGGACTGGCACCGTGACACAACGGCGAATCGGCTGACCCGGCGATCGGACCCGACCACGGCACCATCGCCCCAGTCGAGGTGAACCGGCGCGGGCCGGCCGCGCAACTGCTAGCGGACCGGATGTGTCGAAGGGACTCTCATTGCCGCTGATGCCAGGACGTATGCACTGAAGTGCTCATATTTGCGCCTTTTTTAAGGACTCAATCCCGCATATGCGATTTCCTTTTTGTTACCTTGTCGACAATGTCAAGAACAACTTTGAAGGCCCTGCGGTCACGTGGTACTCGCCGCGTTGGGATTCTGACCCTCCTCGCCCTTTGCGCTGCCGTCATGAGCGGCACACCGGCCGCAGAGGCGACCACCCATTCCGGTCCGGTGGACGTGCTGTCGGCCGGATCCCTCCAGGACCTGTTGCAGCAGCAGATCGGCCCTGCCTTCACAAAGGCAACCGGCTACACACTCAACGACACTTCGATGGGATCCGACGCGCTGGCCAGCGGCATCAAAGGAGGCACTCTCCAAGGTGACGTGTTCATCAGCGCTTCACCAGCCGTCAACAGCACCCTCGAAGGCTCCGCCAACGGCGACTGGGTGTCGTGGTATTCCCAATTCGCGACCTCCCCATTGGTGCTCGGGTACAACCCTTCCAGCACCTACGTTCATGCGCTCAAGACCGAGCCGTGGTACGACGTCATTTCGAAGCCAGGTTTCCTGCTCGGTCGGACCGATCCAACCACCGACCCCAAGGGCGTGCTGGCCGTCACCGCACTCAATCAGGCGGCAAAAAAACACCACATCGATAACCTGGCGACCCTAGCCACCAGCACGTCCGATGTTTTCCCGGAGGAGACTCTGGTCGGTGAACTCCAGGCGGGACAGCTCGACGCCGGGTTCTTCTATGGAGTCGAAGCGGCGACCGCCGACGTCAAGACCGTGCCGTTGACCGGCACCCACCTCTTCGGTGCCTACACGATGACGATTCTGAACCGGGCCCCGCACCCCGCGGCTGCCCGTGCCTTCCTGGCATTCCTGCTCGGCGCGGCCGGGCAACGGATCCTCAAGGAGAACGGGATCGCACTCGTCACGCCAACGAAGGTCAGCGGCCAGTCACACGTTCCGAGTGATGTGAAGCCCCTGCTGCAACGGTGATGCGGGGGGTGACGCGCAGCCCCCTGCCCTGGTTGGGGGGACTGATTGTCGTCTACCTGAGTGTTCCCCTCCTCGCGTTTGGCCTTCGGTTCCTGGGGTCCGAAAACCGCGGCTTTCATTCACCTGGCCTGTTCCCAGCGCTGGCCGTCTCGCTCGAGACGGCGACGATCTCGCTGGTGCTCATCGCATTTTTCGGAATCCCCTTGGCCTACCTCCTGGCCCGGTCGACCGGTTGGGCGTCTTCACTGGTCGGACTCACCGTGCAGCTGCCGCTGGCCCTTCCCCCGCTGATGAGCGGCATCCTGTTGATCTATCTGGTTGGGCCCTACACCTTTCTCGGTCGGCTCTTCGACGGACACCTGACGAACACCATCATCGGTGTCGTACTGGTGTCAACGTTGCCGTTATTCCCTAGCTGGAAGTTCGCGTTATTCCCCACTCCGAGGTGAGGGGGTCGTCCGCCGGGCTCCGTAAATCGTTCTACTCCATGGCGGCTCCCTTCGCTCGCCGACGGGTGGCAAGCAGCTCGT